>DATAWD010000022.1:0-143266 GCA_036267395.1 Acidobacteriaceae bacterium
CATCGCTATCGGTTTGCTCTTCGCTGCCCTGCTGAGCATTGTCGGGTATCAAGTTTTCCGGCGTCGCAGTTCTCAAGCTCCAGAGGCGCTGCTGAAGCGAGCCGACGATCTCTCGTGGCTCAATGCCTGGGTTCAGGCCGAGCCGCTCTACCGCCAGGCCGAACTCAAATTTCGCGCAGAAGGCAATCTCCCCAGAGCGCTTTACGCTCGCGTGAGCCAGGTACCGGCTGAGAGCGAATCTTCCACGACGATTCCCAACCAAATCGCCGGCGTGCGACACGATCTGGAGCTGCCGGAGGCGCGAGACCCAGAAACCCGACTGCGCATTCTGACCATTCTCGGGATGCTGGAAACGAACTACGACGCCGGTATGGCGCGGGAAACCTGGGGCGAAGTCGAGAAGCTCGCTCTCGACCGGCACCATTACCTGCTCGCCTCGCGAGCCAGCGGCGAACAGGGCATCGCCGCTTTTCTGCTTGGCGACATGGCCACCGCGAAAAAGGATGTCCTCCGGGCTTGGCTGGTAGCAAAGGTCGCCGATCCAGCGGCACACATCCGCTACGCGAGCATGTACGGCGCCGGGCTGGTCGAAATTCATAAATACAAGGAGGCGCTGGGACCGCTGAACGAAGCGATCCGGGTCGCACAGAAAACACCTGAGGTCGCTTATCCGACGATTGCAATCACCTCGAAGATCGATGCTCTGAGTGGACTCGGAGAAAACCAGGAGGCCCTTGCGCTCGCGGCGGAAGAGACGCGCAGAGTATCCGAGTATCACCTTTCAGCTCATCTCGCTGACATTTACCAGATGAGAGCTGGGGTCTACGAGCGGATGGGCCAATGGAACCAGGCCATTTCAGGCTACCTGGAGTCAATCCGATACGCCAAGCAACTTTCCTATTGGCGCGGACTGACACAGGTGGATGGAGCGCTTGCAAAGGCATACCTCCATCAGGGAGAGTTGCAACCGGCGCTCGCCGCGATCAACGAAGCCATTGACGCGAACCGGAAGATTCCGGATGAGCTGTACTTTGTCCCGAGAAATCTAGCCATTAAGGCCGAGATCCTCGCACGGATGGGTGAATTGCGGGACTCGAACGATTATTACGAAAAGAGCGCCGACTTGCTGGATGCGCTCCTCAGCCGGGTTCCGACGCCAATGGTCGAACGGCAACTGCTCAGCGATCTTGGTGTTGTGTATGCCGGTTACTTCGCTACGCTGCGCGAACAGGGCCGGCTCGCGGATGCGTTCCGCGTAATCGAGCGGGCCCGAGGACGCATCGAGGCACAGGCACTCTCGCACCATGACGTCATTGTTCCGCACGCGCCCAGCCTAGCCGAACTGCACCTGACCAGCCTCAACGTGCAATTGCTCGATACAGACGGTCCTGCTGCGAGGAACCAGATTCTCGACACCATCTACACGACAGAACAGCAGATTGGCACGGACGAGAATGACGTCGATACACCTCCCGACCCTGTTTTATTGAACAAACTGCAACAGGACCTTCGGCCATCCGAGCTCTTCATCGAATATGTTCTGGCCGAGCCGAAGTCCTATGCGCTGGCGGTGACTCGAAACAGTGTCCATTCCTACTTGTTGTCGCCGAAATCTCAACTGGAGGAAGAGGCCACGCGGTACCGTTCTGAACTGACCAAAGGAAATACAGACCTTCCACTGGCGCAGCGGCTGTTTGACGGATTGCTGGGCGGAATCCCGGAATACAGAACAAACTCTGATCTCATCCTGGTGCCCGATGGGAAGCTACATCTCCTACCGTTCGCCGCTTTGGCGGATTCGGGCCAGTACCTTGCAGCATCCCACACCGTGAGCGTGACACCGTCGGGAACCGTGCTCGATCTGCTGAGACACCGTAATAACCGCTCCGCACATTCCACCCTGCCCTATGTTGGGGTTGCGGCTTGGATTTCCAAACCGCCGCCGATCACACTGATTGCCAGCATCCGCCGCGCAATCTCCGGTCCAGATCGCCGCCAACTCGTCGCTCTGCCGGAGAGCCGCAACGAGGTGGAGAGCATCGCGACGGACTTTCCGCCGCCGAGAACTATTCTGCTGGGCGCCCAGGCAACCGAGACGGATTTCAAACGCCTCCCGCTCGGACAATACGGAGTCATACATCTGGCGCTTCATGGATATGCCGATCCTGAATTCCCGGATCGCTCCGCCCTGGTGTTTGCGCACGAAACACCGCCCATCGACGACGGACTGCTTCAGGTACGCGAGATCAGGCAGCTCCACCTCAACGCCGATCTCGTAACTCTCTCCGCATGCGATACGGGCGTTGGACCGGTCGGCGAAGAGGGAGTCGCCGATATCGAAAATGCCTTTATTGAAGCGGGAGCACAGAGCGTCGTTTCTGCACTCTGGGAAGTCAATGACCAGTCAACGGCAAATCTGATGATCGACTTCTACCGGCAACTCGGACGCGGCGAAAGGAAAGCCGAGGCCCTCAGGCAGGCTCAACTCGACATGATCAAATCCGGGCAGCCACCCTCCTCCTGGGCGGGGTTCGAACTGGATGGCGAACCCGACGGCAGCCTCATCCAACGGACTTTGACAGACTACTCTCTCAGGAGCAGCACCCGATGACGACAACGGCCATGGCAGTGACCGGAATTTCGATTCAGCTCACAATGAAGGATCGCCACACGATCCTCGAGAATGTGCTGGCTGCGCTGCGAAAGCGGTTTTATGCGCCTGAAAAGCTGAATGCACACTGGCAGGCCGCCTTGGAACGGCACCGGCCGATGATTGAAGGGGCAGTCACCCCGGATGCATTTGAACAGGCGGTGAGCGACCTGCTGGCCGAGCTGCATACATCGCATCTGGGCTTCTTTCACAGGACTGCCCGCCGAGCCTCCAGCCGAGCCGCGCTCAGCGCCAGCTATTTGACTGACGAGACCCCCTATGGAAAGCGCTGGATCTTCCAGGATGTTCACGCCGGCGGCGCCGCTGCAATCGCCGGAATCGAACCGGGGAACATTCTTCTGCGTGTTGACGACCGCGAGATCGTGCCGCCGGAGCATCCAGTTTTCCCGATGGGGAAGCAGACCACGTTGGAGTTTCTCGCTAACGACGATCAGAAAAGAGCGGTTTCGGTGGATGTGGCGCGCCCCAAAGGCAAGAAGCTACAGTTCGTCGAGCCAACTTTGGTCGAGGCAAATAGGCTGGGCGAAGGTCTCGGCTATCTGAGAATTGCAATGTTTCCGGGGATGGTCGGCGTAGTAGTCGCGAATCAGATTTCCGCAGCGGTTAGGAAGCTGGGGAATGTCGAGCGCCTGATAATCGATCTCCGAGGAAATACCGGGGGAGGAATCGCCGCATTGCGAGTGATGAGTTTCCTCACTCCAGGGAGAGTCCCGGTCGGCTTTGGCCTCGACCGCCGGTGTTCCTCGGACAATCTGGAAACTAAAAAGTTGAGTTTCACTCGCTTTTCGCGAATTCCGCCCAGTCCCCAGAATCTCTGGCTGCTCGGGCTGAAGTACGCTCCCGCAATGCTGTCGAAGAAGCCGATCGTCCTCGAAACCGAGGGACTGGGGCCGATGTCCTTCCACCGACGGACAGTTCTTCTCGTAAATCGCCACACTGCAAGCGCGGCCGAGATGATCGTTGCTTTCGCACGGGAAAACAACTTGTCGACGATCATCGGAGAGAAGACCGCTGGTCGGCTTCTCTCCTCCACATCCATCAAAGTCGGCAAGGGATTTCGGCTGGCGTTGCCCACGGGCGCATATTACACGTGGAAGGGAACAGTTCTCGAAGGAACACCCATTGAACCTGATCACGTGGTTGATTTCGATTGGCGAGAGCGCCGTTCGCATAGCAGCGACCGGCAACTCGATTACACAATCGATTATTTCCAGAGCAGGGCGGCGGCGCGCGCAAGCTGACATTCTCAGGGAATCGAGCCCGGGACCATCATTAGGCTGTCGGTGAGTGCGTTGGCGATTTGCACTCACAGTTCCCGACGGGGATCTAGGACGCGAAGCCCGTCTGTCCGGACCAATTCGTCCAACATAGGAGGGCGCATCACGCCCGGTCGGATGGGCCGTATTGGCTCGAGTATTTTTCCGCGCATGCTCCGAGGTAGCGTCTCTTTCGGCAACGAACCCGGCACGCTTTCAGCCGTCTTCCAATTTCCCACAAAGTTTGTCTCTGCGCCCGCGTAATGCCTTCAACTTGTCAATCAGGTCGGTCCTCGCTACATAGTGCTTGTCAAGTTCCCATTCCAGCTTTGCTATGTTGCGAGAAACTGCGGCATAAAACGCTTGATTTTCGCCCTTTGAAGAACGAATATCCTTCTCTTCCCCAATGTCGTCCCGCACCTGAGCAATTTTATGATTCGCTTTTTTGATCTCGCATCCGACTTCTTCGATTCGAACTCGAATGCGAGACATCTCCGAGCGCAACTCCTCAGCTTCTGCATTGGAAATGCATATTTGTCCCAAGAGCTATATCCTAACGTCCAGCAATTTGGTCTAACAGAGTATAAAGCTCGATGAGCCTGATGGATGACGGGTGACAGAGATCGATCTCGGCGACCATCTCGCAAATGATGAGGGTGCGCAGGTCTTGCCTTTGAGACGTGGTAGCGGCCGCATCGTCGCTCCGTGCCGTGTGGGCCGGTTTGGTAGTAGCATTCGATGCATGCAGGAGAGAACTGCAAGGACTTCCGTGCAGCAGGGTCAAGAAAAACTGTTGGCGCTTCTAGCCGGCCAAAAGACCCCGACCGCCGATGAATTCAAGCAACTCATTGTGGCGTTAGACAACCACCGCGTCTTGGCCAAGGTGTTTCTGCTCGAAGGCACGCCGTTCGTGTTCGAGAACAAGCCAATGAAGTACGTTATTTTCCGCGAACAGGTTGCTGATCGCTTCGATATCGGCTCGCAGGATGTCTGCATTGTCGGCAGTGCAAAGCTCGGCTACAGTCCCAGCCCCCATTCTAAGAAGTTCGGAAGGCCGTTCGCAGAAACCTCTGACGTGGACGTCGTAATCATCTCAGAGCCACTTTTCTATAAGGGGTCGAGACAGCTATTCGAAACCCTCAACCGACTCGGACCATCGACCTATGCAACTCGGTTGGCACTCAATACCAAGCCCAAGGCGCCACCGACTGTGGAGCTTCGTGATTGGGCAAACGTTAAGGATGCATTGAGGAACTTCGTATACCAAAATTTCAATCCGGGTTTACTTCCCCAAGACCATCCGCTGCGCCATGAAATATTTGAGAATATGGCATCAACCTCGGGCCTCTTTTTGGCGTTGGAGCCGCAGGTTTTTGTTTCAAAAATCCGGTGTCGAGTGTTTCGCAACTGGAAGGCAGCGGAAGATTATTATTCGAACACTCTTCGTGAAGCCAAGTACGCCCTTGCGGATGAGAAGCAGGCAGAGGTAGAAATCGATGACGACCTCGATTTAGAGGAAGCCCTCGAGATTCGTGTGACGCCTCCCGCCGATCAGTCACCAACGCCGAAATAGGGCCGAGCCCGGCGCCTTGTCGATCAACCGGAGTACTACTACTGAGTCGGCCAGTATCCAGCGAATGCGCGACGCGAAACTTAACTGTTGCCTTCAGGGCAATGCGCTCATCGACAGACGCCACCGCTTCCGCTACTTGCTGGCGCGGTCCTTTATCTGGAGTGGGTAGTAGTAGGCCG
The DNA here is from genome assembly GCA_036267395.1 of Acidobacteriaceae bacterium. Lineage (GTDB taxonomy): Bacteria > Acidobacteriota > Terriglobia > Terriglobales > Acidobacteriaceae > Palsa-343. Next base: position 5,680 of record DATAWD010000022.1, read on the forward strand.
CTTGGTCCTGCTCATGCGTGGTGGAGAGGAAGTAGGCACCCGCTTTGGCACTGCGCAGGTCAAGGACCACCGAGACCTTCTCCTGTCCATTGCTGGCACTCGCAGATGCAAATCCCTCCACAACGACACCGTTTCCGCTCTGATCGCGAGTGACCGCCACCAAGTACTCACCGTGTGAACTAAATCGAGGAAGAACGATCGTCAGGCGAACGGGCGCCGCCGGTAGAATAACCGATTGCAGCTGTCCCGGCTGCTCGCCGCGATAGGTGCCTGTGTTCCACAAATCCACGATTTTCGAGACTGGCGCGTTGATAGCCACCATCTGCCGATGATGGTTCTCATACCGGAACCATGCGACCAGTCCGACGACGACAACGAGGCAAGCAGCTGCTAAGCCAAGCGCGAGCTTCTTCCTCTCTGACCGGATGTTTTGACGGATGGCCAAAATGTGGTTCATGCAATTGCCGCAGTTCGCGGCGTGATCGATGCGCGGATCGCTCAGTAGGATCTTTTTCGACCGCCGAGCCACACCGCGTAAAAACGCCTCGTCCGGACATTGCCCGGTCGGCACCGTTTCGCCGGAGAGCACTCCTTCCCGATGCTTCTCTGTGATCCACGCCTCAAACCGGTCCTCGGCGCGCGAGGATTTACGCCCAAATGGATTCATCGAGGAGATTCTCCGGACGGGGGGAGACTCTGCAGCAAAGATTTTAGCTCCCGAATGTAAGCACGGCGGACGACGGTGTGATCGAGCTCCAGCTCGGCGGCGATCTGCCGCCAAGTGTAGCCGAGGTCGCGCCGATCGATGACAGTTTGTGTGAAGGGCGAAAGCCGAGCGAGCATTTCCCTTGCGATCACCCGCTGCTCGAGATCTGAGAAACCGACGAGCAGGTGCTCAAGGTCTGGCAGCAGACCAAGGGCAATTTCCCGGCTGCGCTTCCGAGCGATTTGCTTCGCCCGGCGCCGAATAAAGCCCTTGAAATGCCCAACGAGCTTCTCGTCGGGCAGGTTCGGATGGCGGCCCAGGTATTCATCCGCCTTGCGGACAGCATGATCCATAAGATCGTGTGCGGCATCGCGGTCGTTCAGGTAGGTCCAGGCGCACAGGAGAGCGTACGGCCACGCCGCTTTCGCGGCCGGCTCCAGTCTCTGATCAGAAGCGCGGCGCCCCGTCGACCAGGCCCAACTCCATGTCAGCTCTTCCCAGTGCGGTTCGCTTGGCTGCATTCGCGAGCTACTGCCCGGAGGGGGATTTAACCACCAGTGTTGACATTATAGGCAACACACCTGCAAATTCTCGCGAAGAGAAATCCCCGCTCCATGCCCCAAACGGACGTGTCGAGTGCCTTTAGTGAGTGTAGGAGGACTGCGGCAGCGAGGTGACTGCGGATGATCCCTCCTGCAGACGGGGTGGAGATTGCCGCAGTCACCGCAATCAAGACGGACCAAGGTCGCGGTGATCACGGATGATCGCCAGAGCGCCACCGGACTGTTTGCAAAGGGTTCCCCGAGGCGGTCCACTCCCAGCCTTATCTCGCAGACCCCAAGCCCTGATTCAAGCCGGCAACCAGCCGCGCGAAAATCGGATGCCCAATTGACGCTGGATCTGCTCCGTGGAAAATGGAAAATTGAAATCTTGCAGTTGCTGATGAATGGCCCTGTTCGACTTGGCCAGGTTCGCAGGCGCATTCCTCAGGCCACCAAGAAGATGCTTGTCCAGCGCCTGCACGAGATGGAGAAACAAGGGATCATTACCCGGGCTGATCTGACCGGGAAGATAAAACACGTCGAGTACACAGTGTCCACTCCCCTCGGCAATGCCGTCCTGCAGATCCTCGCCATCCTTAGGAAATGGAGCGTGCTCCACCTGCCGGTCCAGGCGATCGACGTTCCTGCGGCATCGACCCCGGCTTCGCGCCAAACGGTCATATTGTCCTGTGCCGAACCTCCGCGCGCGGCTGCCTCGGAAGGTTGCACAGGTGTAAAGACCGGCATGACGGAATTGAGGTGAGATAGGATTTTGGGGTGAACTTGGCGATCCTCCGAACTTCTGAGTTGATCGACTTCCTAAACGCAACGACGAAGAGCATGGGAACAATATGGGAACATCGAGGATCCGAATATAGCCCAAACCATCCCAACTAATCCCAAATGCGATTCACCGGAACTCTCTCTATTTCAAACGCTTGACCTTGTTTCCGAACCACTTGGCATTATCGGTAGGCGGCCCTGAAAAGGCCGGCGTCGGCGGTTCGATCCCGTCCCTGGCCACCATCCTCAGATACGAGTCCATGCAAGGGCGCTCGGGGCTCCCGTAAATCACTGATTTTTCGGGTTGCCCTGGACTCCCTCGATTCCGTTTCATGAATTGACAGGCCGTCAAAGTGGGGGACGCCCGGAGCGACTCGCCGACTGGCAAAAGTTGCCCCAAATGCTGCTGAGAGATCTCGCAATCAGGAGTCCGACGCTACGTCAGCCTTCTTCCAGACAGAAAAAGCACGGGGGCGGTGACTCGACCGAAATCCAGAACCGCGTGGGCTTAACCGACTCGCGCTTCATCGACACGATTCAGCCTGCGGCCTGGATCTCCGCAAAATTCTCGAAGTTATAGGGTATAGAGAATGAAAATGTCGCTCCGGGGCCATCGTTGGGTGCAGCTCGCAAGCGGCCGCTGTGACACTCGATCATGGAGCGACTGACGGACAAGCCCCTCCCCATCCCGTCACTCCTGGTCGTGTAGAAGGGTTCAAAGAGTCTCTCCGCGTCTTGCTCTGAGATGCCCACGCCCGTGTCCTTTACGGTCAGGCGTACGCAATCGCAGTCGTCTCTTTCGGTTCTGATCACCAACTCCCTCGGACGATCATCGACACCGCTCATTGCGTCTGAAGCGTTCCGGAGCAAATTAAGGATGACTTGTTGGAGCTGGACGCGATCGCCCGCGACCCGCGGGAGGTCGTCCGCAAGTTCCTGCCGGAGGATAACCCGATTTCTCTGAAGGTCACTGAGCGAGAGCGCAATTACCTCCAGTGTTACCTCATTCAGATCTAAGGGTTCGATAGTTGTCTCCTTCCTGCTGAAGAGTTTACGCAGTCGCGTGATCACCTCGGACGCCCGGTGGCTGTCGCGAATATGCGCCGCGCAGTTTCGCGAGCACCGTCAATGTCGGGAGGATCATTGGCCAGCATGCGCAAACAGGTGCTGGCGTTGATCATCATGCCTGTAACCGGCTGATTGAGGGGTCGGCCGGATCTCGAATCAGCGGCGGTCCAGGGAAGCTTTGCCAGGCGTTGGGCATCGCGCGTGAACTCTACAACGGAATGGACCTGACCCGGCGGGGCTCGACATTGCTGGTGACAGACGACGGCTACCGCGTATCGCGCGTCGAGGTAACGCCAGGAATCAGAATTCAGAAAGCAGCGGATCTTCCATTGCGATTTCTGATCAGTGGCAATCAGAGCCATGCGGCGAGCTTCGCCTGCGCCAGCCCGAGTCGCAGGAAATAACCGGCCGTTCGGGGCCTGCGAGCGTCATAATCGGCTGTCGCGATCTATGCGTTCGGATTTTTCTATTGGATAGAGCGCATGTGGCACACCTATAGTCGGTAGCGGTTCGTCCGTTCCTGCGTGCTCTTGTGGGCGCTGCTGTCTACCCATCACGATCTATACTGCCCCTTCCCCTGAAGGAGATCCTATGCTCGTCCGCTTTCCTGCTGCTTACCCGGTGCTGCTGTTCGCTCTCACCGCTCTGGGCGCATCCGCCCAGAACACCGACAACACCCTCCCTCCCGTCATCGACGTCCACGTCCACTCCATGACCGAGTCGTTCCCGGGCGGCGGACCGATGTGTCCCAACACCTCCGACTTCCTCGCCTCCGACCCCGATACGAAGGAAGCGCCCTTCGGCTGGGCGCCGGAGCAGTGCACGCCCAAACTTTACCCCGCGGCCAAAGGCGAGTACATGAAGGACATGGTTGCCGCCATGAAGCGGCTCAACGTTACAGCCGTCGTCTTCGGCGATCCGGCCAGCGTGCACCAGTGGATGGAAGCCTACCCGGGCCACGTCATCCCGGGCACGGGCTTTGAGGAGGGCATGCAGGGCGGGCGCGTCCCGCTCGACCAGCTCCGTCAGGACTTCACTACCGGCGGCTTTAAAGCCATGGGTGAAATCGGACTTCAGTACGAAGGCATGTCGCCCTCCGATCCTTCGGTGGACAAGTACTTCGCGCTCGCCGAGCAACTCGACATCCCCATCGCCATCCACATGGGCACCGGCGGGTCGGGACGCGCCAACATCGCTATGTCGAAGTACCGCGGATCCATGGGCAATCCATTGCTGCTCGAGGAGCTGCTGGCGCGGCACCCCAAACTGCGGGTCCAGGTGATGCACGCCGGCTACCCGATGATCGATAACATGCTCACGCTCCTGCAGGAAAACTCCCACGTGTACGTCGACATTGCGGGCCTCATCTGGAGCTATCCCCTGAAGGAAGTCAACCGCTATATCGAGCGGCTGGTCGAGGGTGGATTCGAGGACCGGGTTATGTTCGGGACCGACCAGATGGAGTGGCCGGGCCTCGAGGCCTACTCCATCTCCGTCATTCAAAACGCCGACTATCTCAGCCCGCAGCAAAAGCGCGACATCCTATATAACAATGCCGCTCGCTTTTACCGGATCAAGCCGGAGCAGGGGGCGGGACTTTGAGAGCAGAAATTTTATTTTTAATGATTAGCTTCTGGTAAGTCTTTTATGTTCAGCCAGTTGTCAATCTCTGGAGGCCCCCCCTCAGCATAAGTGTGTGCTGCTCTATTACTTGCGAGGGGGCGCCTCCATGATTGCGGTGGTGGCCATTGTCGAGCTTGGAGTTGCGGACATTCACGGAAAGCTCCCAACATGGAAAAAGCCTCGCGTGGAAGCGAGGCTTTTTCCGGGTAGATTTCTGACTGTCTTCAGGAAGACAAAGCGGATTTCTTAAGGCAAGGGGGAACTGCGGGGCGGACGGTACGAAGGTAAGGCATCGCGATGCGGTTCGCGCCGAGTCCGGCATGCCATCGTCACTGAATATGAGGCGTGCGAACATCGCACGCCTGTGCTTTAACAGAACCGCTCGTTTGACAGCGCGGCGGAAACCCGGGGATAGTGTTTGTCGCTGGCAAGCGCGGCGCTTTCGCTGACGGCTGCGTGGGATTATGAGCCGCCGTGCCGCACGACTACGGGAATGGAGCCATGGGAAATTATCAGGATCGCTGGAAGACGGTGCGGGTGGATGTGGAGGAGGGCATTGCGTGGGTGACGCTCAATCGCCCGGAAAAACGCAATGCGATGAGCCCCACACTGAATCGGGAAATGATTGAAGTGCTGCAGGAACTGGAACTGGATGATGCGGCAAAGGTGCTGGTGCTGACCGGAGCGGGGGAGGCGTGGTCGGCGGGCATGGATCTGAAGGAGTATTTCCGGGAGACCGACGCGCAGCCGGAGATTGTGCAGGAGCGAGTGCGGCGCGAGGCTTCGATCTGGCAATGGAAATTGCTGCGCATGTATGCGAAGCCGACGATTGCAATGGTGAATGGATGGTGTTTTGGGGGAGCCTTTTCGCCCCTGGTGGCCTGCGATCTGGCGCTGGCCGCGGAGGCAGCGGTGTTCGGGCTCTCCGAGATCAACTGGGGGATTCCACCGGGGAACCTGGTGAGCAAAGCGCTGGCGGATACGATGGGCCAGCGCAAAGCGCTCGAGTACATCATGACGGGCGAGACCTTCACCGGCAAACAGGCGGCCGAGATGGGGCTGGTGAATCGAGCTTTGCCCGCGGAGAAGCTGCGCGAGGAGACCCGGCTGCTGGCAAAGAAGCTGCTGGAAAAGAATCCGGTTGCACTGCGGGCTGCGAAGCAGGGCTTTAAGCGGTGCCGCGAGCTGACATGGGAGCAGAACGAGGACTATCTCTACGCGAAGTTCGATCAGTCGCAGCTGCGTGACCCGGAACATGGGCGGGACAAGGGTCTGCGGCAGTTTCTTGATGAAAAGAGCATTAAACCGGGACTGGAAAGCTACCGGCGCTGAGGCAGGAAGAGGAAGCATGCGAACGACAGATCTGCTGATCGGCGGACGGGGCGTGGCGGCCCACGATGGAGCCACATTTGACCGCGTCGATTCATATACGGGTGAGGTGGCAACGCGAGCCGCAGCCGCTTCGATCGAAGATGCCGCCGCCGCCGCCGATGCCGCTGGGAAAGCCTTTGCACCGTGGAGCGGGCTGACGGCCGTGGCGCACCGGGAGCGGCTGAATGCAGCGGCGGATGCGCTGGTGTCGCTGGCCGACGAATTTGTAGCCGTGGGAGTGGCAGAGACGGGCGGTACGGTGGGCTGGTATCGCTTTAACGTGATGCTGGCTGCATCGATGCTGCGTGAGGCCGCCAGCATGACGACGCAGATCAACGGTGACGTGTTGCCCTCGGAGGTGCCGGGCAGCGTGGCTTTGGCGCTGCGGCGACCCTGCGGTGTCGTGCTGGGCATTGCACCATGGAACGCGCCGGTGATTCTGGGCGTGCGAGCGGTGGCCATGGCATTGGCCTGCGGCAATACTGTGGTGCTGAAAGCCTCGGAAATTTGTCCGGGCGTCCATCGGCTGATCGGTACGGCTTTCGAAATGGCCGGACTTGGTGAAGGCGTGGTGAATGTCATCACCAACGCTCCCCAGGACGCGGCTCCCATTGTGGAGCGGCTCATCGCCCACCCAGCGGTGCGGCGCGTGAACTTTACCGGGTCAACGGCAGTCGGGCGCATCGTGGCCGGGGTTGCGGCAAGATATCTCAAGCCGGTGCTGCTGGAATTAGGGGGCAAGGCGCCACTGCTGGTGCTGGAGGATGCGGATCTGGATGCAGCCGCTGCAGCGGCTTCGTTTGGAGCCTTCGCCAACCAGGGGCAGATTTGCATGTCCACAGAGCGCATTCTGGTGGATGAGCGCGTGGCTGATGCGTTCGCGCAGAGGCTGGCTGCGAAGGCAAAGGGGCTGCGAGCGACCGATCCGCGCCGGGAGGACGCGGTGCTGGGAGCTCTGGTGAGTCGCGCGTCGGCGCATCGTATAGAGGAATTGATCGGGGATGCAATCGCGAAAGGTGCGCGGCAGATTGCCGGCGGCGCAGTGGATGGCGTATTGATGCAGCCCACGGTGCTGGATGGAGTGACGCCGGAGATGAAGCTCTATCGAGAAGAGTCCTTCGGCCCTGTGGTGGTTCTGGTGCGAACGAGCGGTGAGGAAGAGGCAATCCGCATTGCCAACGAGGTGCCCTATGGGCTGGCGGCGGCCGTCTTCAGCCGCGACATGGCCCGGGCGTTGGCGGTCGCCGAACGGATCGAGTCCGGAATTTGCCACATCAACGGGCCCACGGTTCACGACGAGGCCAACATGCCGTTTGGCGGAGTGAAGGACAGCGGGTATGGCCGCTTCGGAGGACGCGCGGCCATCGCGGAATTCACGGATCTGCGCTGGATCACACTGCAGACCGGAGCGCGCCATTACCCCTTCTGAAGGGCGAGCTGTTTCTGAAGTCCATTGAGCGAAGGAGAGCTTCGTCGTCCATGTCACGCTGGTCGCGCACTTCGATCGATCGTCTGCTGTCTCCGCGGTCGGTGGCGATCGTGGGAGCCTCCGCAACTCCGGGCGCGCTGGGCGAGAGCCTGCTGACCAATCTGGAGCGGGCGCAGTATGGGGGCGCCATCCATCTCATCAATCCGAAGCGCAGCGAGATTCGCGGACGCGCGTGTCTGGCTTCGATCGACGAGTTGCCGGAGGGTGTGGATTGTGCGGTTCTGGCCATTCCGCGCGCAGGAGTGCTGGAAGGCGCAGGGGCCTGCGCGCGCAAAAGGGTTGGAGCGGTGATCGTGTACTCCGCAGGATTCGCGGAGAGCGGGATCGAAGGACGGGACGATCAGGAGAAGCTGCGAAGGATCGCGGTGGACAGCGGCATGGTGATCGAGGGCCCCAATTGTCTGGGGATGGTGAATTACGCGGCCGGGATTCCGCTGACATTTGTGATGACGGCTACCGGCAGCGCGAACGGTGAAGCGCCTGGTGTTGGTGTCATCTCGCAGAGTGGCGCGCTGGCTGCCGTACTGGCTGTCAACCTGCAGCATCACGGAATGCCGATCACTTATTCGATCTCCACGGGCAACGAGGCGGCTACGGGGGTCGAGGATTTCGTTGAATATCTGCTCGACGACGAGGGCACGCGGGTGATTACCATGATCGTCGAGCAGTTCCGGGAGCCGCCGCGCTTCCTGGCGCTGGCTCGGCGCGCGCGGGCAGCCGGCAAGTTTGTCGTGTTGCTGCATCCGGGACGAAGCGAGGCTGCGCGAGCGTCGGCCGCCACCCATACGGGGGCGATGATCACCAGTTACGCGGTAATGCGTACTTTGGTGGCGGATGCGGGTGTGGCGCTGGTTGATTCGCTGGAGTTACTCGCGGACGTGACCCAGATCGTGCTGCGCTGCTCGTCGCTGCCGGGTGGGGGCGCCGCCGTGCTGACGGAATCCGGCGCGTTCAAAGCTCTGGCGCTCGATTTGTGCGAGGAGGTCCACCTGCCCCTTCCGGTTCCGGAGGCGAATACGGCAGCCAGGCTCAGCGCAGTTCTGCCGAAGTTTATTGCGCCGGCGAATCCCCTCGACATCACAGCGCACGCTCTGGTCGATCCGGATCTATATCGGCGCACCCTGGGGCCGATCCTCGAAGACCCAGGCTACGGAAGCCTGGTGCTGAGCATCATCCTGACCGATGAGGCGACGAGCGATCTGAAATTCCCGCCGATTCTCGAGGCGATTCGGACGATCCACACAGAGAAGCCTGTTCTATTCGCCGCTCTGGATGAAGGAGCGCGGTGTCCCGCGCACTGGGTCGAGGAGGTTCGCAGCCTGGGCATACCGTTTTTTCCCTCTCCGGAGCGGGCGTTCCGCGCATTGGCGGCCGTGACGGATCTGACGCGGAGAAAGGCGCGACCGGCGCCAGCCGATGCGGGAGCAATCCATATTCCGGATCTTGCGCCGGGCACGATCCCTGAATACCGCAGCAAGCGAGTTTTTGCAGAGCTTGGCATTCCGGTTCCGGCGGGCTCGCTGGCGCGTGATTGCGATGAAGCCTGTTCGATTGCGAAAGATCTCGGTTATCCGGTGGCGCTGAAGGCGCAGGCGTCGGCGCTGTCGCACAAGAGCGACTCCGACGGCGTGATCCTCCATATCAGAAGCGACGAGGATCTGGTAGAGGGCTGGAGACGGCTGCAGAGCCATATCGCGCGGGCGCACCCGCCGATTCATCTGGAGGGCGTCCTGGTGGAGTGTATGGCTGCGCGGGGAGTGGAATTGATTGTCGGCGTGCGGCGCGAACCGGGTTGGGGGCCTGTGCTGCTGGCCGGCGCCGGCGGTGTGTTAGCGGAAGTGCTGGGAGATGAGGCGGCACTGATGCCGGGAGACCTGCCCATCGAGGCAATCGAGCACGAATTACGAAGAATGAAGAGTGGAAGACTGTTGCGGGGCTTTCGTGGGTCGGGTGCGGCAGACGTGCGCAGCGCAGCCGCGGTTTTGGCGCGTTTGGGAGAGATCATGCGATCGATGCCGGCGGTTCGCGAAATCGAAATCAATCCGCTGGTGGTCTATCCCGAGGGACAGGGATGCCTGGCGCTGGATGGGCTGATCGTGATCGCGGGCCCTGCAAGCGAGCCGTGATCCTCCCGTTCCGGCGATAGCGGCAACGGACAAGTTGCTTTGTTGATGCGAGTCACTGCGCGTGGATTGACCGCGGATTCCTCGGCTAAATCGATCTAGTTATGCGATTATCGGAAGCAATGACCGCGACCCGAGCCAGGAGAAGCCTCCACGGCGAACTGCCGCGCGGCGGCAGTGCCGCCGACAGCGCAGCCGCCGGCGGAACTGCCGCGAACCTGTCTGCCTTTGAAGGCGATCCGAATTTTGTCCTCTCCCTGGCCCGCGGGCTGAAGGTGATTGAGAGCTTTGACGGCAGGAAGGAAGGCGTTACGGTAGCCGACGCCGCCCGGCACACAGGCTTGTCGCGCGCGGCGGTGCGGCGGCTGCTGATCACGCTGGAGATCCTGGGCTATGCGGAATGCCGGGGGCGCCTGTACCGACTGCGGAGCCGGGTGCTGAGTCTGGGGTTCTCGTTCATCTCATCCACCTCGCTGGTAGCGGCAGCACAGCCGATTCTGGATCACATCACGGAGACGATTCATGAATCCAGCTCGATGAGCGTTCTGGATGGGAACGACATCGTCTATGTCGCCCGGTCGAGCGTGCATCGCGTCATGTCGGTCGACCTTTCGGTGGGCAGCCGCCTGCCCGCCTACTGCACGTCCATGGGGCGCGTCCTGCTCGCGGGATTGGCAGATCCGGAAATCGCGGTCTTTCTCGATCGCATTCGGCCGAAGGCTTATACCCCCAGGACAGTGACGAGCAAGCCGAAGCTGAGGGAGATTATTCTGCGAGTGCGCCGGCAGGGTTACGCCGTTGTTGACGAGGAACTGGAGCCTGGGCTGAAGTCGATGGCCGTCCCGATTCTCAATCGCCAGGGCCGGACGGTAGCCGCTATCAACATTGGCGCTCCGGCGCTGCGGGTCAGGCGGAGCGAGGCGGAACGATTTCTGGCCATGCTTCACGAGGCCGCTCAGACTCTGCTACCGGCCGCCAACTAAGCTTCCGTGATTGCGGCGCTTGCGCGGTCATGAGGATCGCCCTCGGATTCTCTTCATTGCGAAAATCCAATCATGGTGTGTTGATCTTTCTATTGTACAAATCGCACCGACGTCTCCTATATTGGGCAGCCGGGTAAGGTTGGGAGACGCCGAAGAGAGCCAGGCGAAGGATTCCGCAGGGCGCGCCCAGTCTCGCTTCAGGAGCTGATTTGACAATTTCCACGTCCAGAGTGTTAAGCTGCTCACCGTTTCGATATGGGCAATTACAGCACACATGGGCGATAAACGCACACAGAACCCATGAGGCATCAATCGAAGCGGCACCGATCAGGGCAGCCCGCCCGATTTCAGAGGCGGCTCTGCGAGCAGAACAATCGGGCGATTAGCGAACTTTGGAGGCGGAGATGAGAATGGCGTGGCAAAAGATGAGGTCCCTGCGCGTGCTTCTGGCCGCGATGCTGCTGATGGCGCTGGGCATGGCGGGGTTTCTCAGTGCAGGAGCCCAGATCACCACGGGGGATATCCTGGGCACGGTTACCGATGCCAACGGTGCGGCGGTAATTCATGCCAACGTGGTCGTGGAAAACCTTGGCACGCATGTGCAGAGAAAAACCCAGACTACGGGCACCGGCGACTACGTTGTTACGCTCCTGGATCCCGGCACCTATTCGGTGAAGGTTTCGAATCCGGGTTTCAAGACTTACACGGTGACGTCCATTTTGCTGTCGGCAGGCAATCGAGTTCGTATCAATGCCACATTGTCCATTGGTCAGGTGTCGGAGACGATCACGGTCGCGGCCACACCTTCTGCCCTGCAGACGGATAGCTCCGTAGTCGCAGACACGATCAGCGAAAAGCAGACGCAGGAACTACCCCTGAACGGGCGCAATTTCGTTCAACTGGTCCAGCTCGCTCCTGGCGTTAACGAGGGCAATCAGGGCGGCCTGGTGAGCGGGGCGGAGCTCGACGATCACCGCCAAAGCGCGGAGATGTCGGTGAACGGGCAGTCGGACGTTCTCAACGATCAGATGATCGACGGCGCCGATAATAATGAGCGCTTGATCGGCTCGGTCGGCGTGCGCCCCTCGGTGGAATCCATTGCGGAGATGGAGGTGCAGACCAGCGACTATTCAGCTGATGTGAGCCGCACCGGGGGCGGCGTGATCAATATCATCACCAGGTCGGGAACCGACAAGTTTCATGGTTCGCTCTTCGAATACTTCCGCAACGACATCTTTGACGCCTACACCTATGACTTCGGTGCGACGTTGCCCAAGAACGAATATCGCTGGAATCAGTTTGGCGGAAGTATCTCCGGTCCGATCATCAGGGACAAGACCTTCTTCTATGGGGATTACGAAGGCTATCGCGAGGTGGCGGCAGGCGCTCCGTCGATCATCGAAGTTCCCAGCGCTTTTGAACTGGCCAATCCGGGTAATTTCAGCGATATGCCCTGCAACGCGGCGACGGCCGCCCAGAACTGCGCCACGTTCGGACCCGCGCCGCTGGACAAGGCCGGACTTGCCTATTTCGAACTGCTGCCCAAACCGAACGGCACTCTCGCGAATGGCGCACCCAGCTTTACGGGGATCGCCAACAGCACACAGAACAGCAACAACTTCGATGCTCGCGTCGATCACCACTTCGGCCCGAGCGACTCAATGTACGGCCGGTTTATTTATAACCACGTCTACAGCGTTAATCCCGGCGGGCCTCTGCCGGACGCCAAACTGGTCGGCACCAGCGTGACGGTGAACCCCAACGTCGACTCCTACAACTCCCTCGATCTGGACTACAACGGGTTGCTGAATTACATCCACATCTTCTCTCCGCGGCTGGTGCTCGAACTCAAGGCGGGATACTCCTTCAATCACAACGACGCTTTCGGCCAGAATACGGGGCTGAATCCCAACGCCGCCCTGGGCCAGGCCAACGTTAATACACCCATCGACAACGGCACGGCCCTGCAGTCGATTGACGTTCTGGATACGGGGAATTTCCTGGGCGATATGTTCTTCGAGCCGCTCGTCGATCATGACAACACTTTCCAGTATCTCGGCTCCGTCACTTATACGCGAGGAGCTCATACCCTGAAATTCGGCGCCAGCCTGATTCGCCGCCAGTTGACCTCGGTGCAAAGTGCGATCGCCGGAGGGTGGCCGCTCTTCCTCAGCTATCCCGATCTGTTGCAGGGCGAGTACCTCACCATGGGTATTCCGCGCGCGCAGGAGCTGGATGATCCTCATCTACGCGTTTGGGAAGCGGGCGCCTACGGCGAGGATGACTGGCACGTGAACAGCCATCTCACCCTGAACCTGGGCTTGCGCTACGACGTGTACACCCCATTCACCGAGATCGAGAACCGCATCTCTACCTGGGATCCCGCAACCGAATCGTTGCTTGTGGCGGGCCAGAATGGTGTCTCCAATACCGCGGGAGTCCAGACCGACTTCCAGGGGCTGGAGCCGAGAGTCGGCTTCGATGTGCTGGCCAGCAAGGGTCTGGTCGTGCGTGGCGGGTTCGGGATCAGTTTTGTTCCCGGAAACAACACTTCGTCTGCCAACATGAAGAACATCCCCTTTGTCAGCTCGGTCAACTGCTCCTTCTTTACATGCGGTCCTTTTGCCGTGGGGTTGCCGCCCCTCACCCCCGGGTCGCTGAGCACGCCCGGTGTCACCATTGATGCTACAGATCCGCACTTCAAAACCAGTTACTTCGAGCAATATAACCTGACGGTGCAGAAAGAGATCAGAGACAACGTAGCTACGGTGACTTATGTTGGAATTCTGGGAAGAGACGGCCCGGAAGACCTGCCGGACCTGAATGAGCCCGGTGCCAACGCCTGCGGAAGCACCACCACCTGTTACAACGCTCTGCGACCGTATTATTCAAAGTACCCCGACCTATCCACAGTGTCCTTCTTTCAGGCTCACGGGGTGGATTCCTACAATGCACTGGAAGCCTCGTATGAACGGAGGCTCATCCATGGCCTTGCGGTCAATGCGAACTATACCTGGGCTCACAATCTGGGAGACATCGGGGGATTGACGTCAACCGGAGGCGGAGGGTGGGGCCAGCAGCCGACCCGGATCCGCGAGGTGGATTATGGCAATAATGCTCTCGACATCCGCAACCGTATCGCGGTGACGAGCATTTATCAGCTACCCTTCGCCAGGAATGCCAGAGGGCTCAGGGGCGCGGCCTTCGGAGGGTGGGAGTATAACCTGATCGTCGCGTGGGAAACGGGACTTCCGTTCACCGTGGTGAATACCAACAGCGTGAGCAACGCCATACCTGGAACGGGAGACCGGCCGGATCAGGTCGGCGATCCTGCTATCTCGCATCCTACCCTTCAGAAGTATTTCAACACATCTGCCTTCGTCGCTCAGACGCCGGCGACCTTTGGCAATGAGACGATCAACCCGCTGCATGGGCCGCATTTCCGCCACGCGGATATGTCGCTGGACAAGACATTCATAATCACGGAGCCCTGGCAACTGCAGTTTCGGGCCGAGGCTTTCAACATTTCCAATACCGCAAACTTTGCCGGGCCCAACGCAACGCTTGGAAGCCCGACTTACGGGCAGATCACCGGGCTCAATCCTGGTTATCAGCCGCGCACTTTCCAGTTTGCGCTGAAGGCTACTTTTTAGTGCTCACTCGGCGCCAGCGGAAGTTGGGGCACAACCGGGGGTGAGCTGCGGTTCGGCTCACCTTCCGCTTCTGAAAAAGGCTTGACGGGGAAAACATCAGTCGGGAGGCCATGATGGGCAAATCGAGATCGACCGAAGCAACGGACCGTCCGGAGCGAGAAGCCGAAACAGGCCGCATGGCCCGTCGCGACGTATTGAAGGGGCTGGCTCTGGCGCTTGGCGGAGGAGCGGTGGTTGCGGGTCTGCCCGCCGTGATGCAGGCAGCGGAGACCGGCCCGGTGGGATACCCAGCAGTCGCCCCGACCACGGCGGACACCATCGAGGCATCTGACACGGCGCCGGTGGCGACGACTGCCAGCGGCCGAGTGCGTGGGTACGTGCGGAATGGGGTTGTTACTTTCAAGGGAATTCCGTATGCGGATGCGACGGCGGGAGCGAACCGTTTTATGCCCCCGCAAAAGGCAAAACCATGGACGGACGTGCGCAGCTCGATGCAGTTCGGCAACGTATGTCCGCAGCCGCCGCGTGCCGGCTGGGCCGATGACGCAGTCGCCTGGATGTTCTCCTGGGACGATGGCGTGCCCGGGGAAGACTGTCTGCGCGTGAATCTGTGGACGCCGGCCATTCACGATGGCAGGAAGCGGCCGGTGATGGTGTGGCTGCACGGGGGCGGATACACGGCGGGATCAGGGCAGGAGTTGCTCTCCTACGATGGAGAAAACCTGGCGCGCCGCGGCGATGTGGTGGTGGTGACGCTCAATCATCGGCTGAACGTCTTCGGTTTCCTGAACCTCTCGCACTACGGCAGCCAGTATGCGTCGTCGGCGAATGTGGGCATGCTCGACATAGTGGCGGCGCTGGAGTGGGTGCGCGACAACATTGCGGAGTTCGGCGGCGATCCAAATTTGGTGACCATCTTTGGGCAGTCCGGCGGAGGCGGCAAGGTAACGGCGCTGATGGCCATGCCGTCTGCCAACGGGCTGTTTCATCGAGCCATCGTGGAAAGCGGCTCGCTGATGCGCGCCGGAAGCGAGGAAGACTCGTCTCAACTGGCCGGAGAGTTGCTGGCTAAACTTAACCTCGATGCTTCGTCGGTGGAGAAGCTGCACGACCTTCCCTTCAGCGAAATTGAAGCGGCTGCCGTCGCGGTGACCACGCATCCGATGCCGCGCAACGGGATCATCGACTTTCGCCATATCGGCAAAATGCTTGGCTGGGGACCGGTGGTGGACGGGCAGGTTCTGCCGCGCCAGCCCTTTGATCCGGATGCTCCGGCTCAATCCGCCAACGTTCCTCTGCTGGTCGGCACCACGCTGAATGAATTCGTGAGCGCCATGGGGCATCCGGAGTTCATGGAGATGAACGACGATCTGCTGAAGAGCCGCGTGCACGATGTTTTCGCCGATAAGGCCGACGGCGTCATCGCGGCGGCCCGGGAGATCTATCCGAACGCAAAGCCCTTCGAACTGTGGTCGGTGATCGCGGTGAGCTCGGTACGCGGAACGGCGCTCACCCAGGCGCAGCGGAAGGCTGCGCAAGACGCCGCGCCGGCGTACTGTTATCAGTTCGCCTGGCAAACGCCTGTGCTCAGCGGGACACCGATGGCTTTCCATTGTTCAGAGATCGCCTTTGTCTTCGATAACACCAACCGCTGCGAAAACATGACGGGCGGGGGACAGGCGGCGCGCGATCTGGCGGCCAGGGTCAGTGAAGCGTGGATCCACTTTGCGCGCACCGGCGATCCCAATCATTCGGGCCTGCCACACTGGCCGGCGCTGACCGCGGCCACGAACGCCACTATGGTCTTCGACAACCAATGCGAGGTTCGCAATAACTTCGACCAGAAGCTACAGGACCTTGTGAGTCGCGACTAACATGCTTCGTTCAACGGAGCCATGGCGGTTGCGGAGAGTTGACGGACAGGGCATCGAGAGAAGCAGGGGAACATTTTATGAAGATATTGAAAATAACATCGCAGGCTCTATTTTTGCTGGTTCCTTTCCTGACTGCTCAGGCACAGGGCTCGATGGACCAGGTGAAGATCGACACGGGAGCTGTTCAAGGATCCAGTGAGCAGGGAATCGCCGTCTTCAAGGGGATACCCTTTGCCGCTCCGCCGGTCGGAGACCTGCGCTGGCGCGCTCCGCAACCGGCCGCCCACTGGACGGGCGTGCGCGAGGCGACGCAGTACGGATCCGATTGCATGCAGTTGCCGTTTCCCTCCGACGCGGCCCCGCTGGGAACGCCGCCCAGCGAGGATTGTCTTTATATGAATGTGTGGACGCCGGCGCACAGCGCCGACGAGAAGCTGCCCGTGATGGTGTGGATCTATGGCGGCGGCTTCGTGAATGGAGGCAGCTCGCCCGCGGTTTACGCGGGGACCCGCTTCGCGCAGGGCGGCGTGGTCTTTGTCAGCTTCAACTATCGCGTGGGGCGGTTCGGGTTCTTCGGATTTCCGGCGCTCACCCAGGAAGAGGCTGGTAAGCCGCTGGGCAACTACGCGTATATGGACCAGATCGCCGCGCTGCAATGGGTTCAGCGCAACATCGCGGCGTTCGGCGGCAATCCTCGCGACGTAACGGTATTCGGCGAATCGGCGGGGGGCGGCTCGGTGATGATGCTGCTGACGTCGCCGATCACCGGCGGCCTGTTCGAGAAGGCCATCGTGGAGTCGGGTGGGGGGCGCGACGCTTTGCTGGGCGTCCGCTATCTCAATAAGACTTCGCCCGCGGGTCTGGTATCGGAAGAGCAGCTGGGCATTAGCTTCGCGAAGGCGAATGGGATCGACGGGACGGGCGAGGCGGCTCTGGCCGCGTTGCGCGCTCTGCCCGCAGAAAAGGTAGTGAACGGCCTGAACATGGCCAGCATGGGCAAACAGGCAGATACGTATGGAGGACCGATCGAGGACGGCACCATTGTCACGATGACTCCTGAGCAGGCTCTGCTGAGCGGGCGCTACTGGAAAGTCCCCTTTATGATCGGCTCGAATAATGCGGACATTGGCTTCCCGCGCTGGCACACGCTGCCGGAACTGTGGGCCGCGTTTGGGCCGAACGCCCAGAAGGCGCAGGCAGCTTTCGATCCGACGAACACCGGCAATCCCATGATGGTGGGCTGGAAGGTCGCGGCGGAGATGATGATGACCGAGCCGGCGCGCTTTGTCGCGAGCACCCTGGCCTCCGACGGAGTGCCGTCGTATGAATACCGGTTCTCTTACGTCGCCGAGTCCATCCGGGCCAAAGCGCCGGGGGCCTTCCACGCCACAGAAATTCCGTTTGTCTTCGACACGGTCAGCGACAAATACGGCGCGGCGCTCACTCCTGCCGATGCGGCGATCGCAAAGAAGATGAACGAATACTGGATCAACTTTGCGAAGCACGGGAACCCCAACGGAGATGGGCTGCCGCATTGGCCTGCCTACTCGGAGTCGAAAGACGAGCTGATCAACTTCACGACCGATGGGCCAGTGGCTGAGCCCGATCCATGGAAGAAGCAGCTCGACCTCGTCGAGACTCTGGACACCCAGACCTCGAACCACTCCGGTAAGACAAGCCCCGGAGGCAAGTAGGGCGCCATGCCGAGCCCACAGAACGGAACCGTGATGAATCTTTTCTCTCTTTTGCGGAGAAGTTTCCGCGCCGCCGTCTGTGTGGGCCTGGTGCTCGCGGCGGCTTCTGCGTCAGCGCAGTTCGGTCCGCCTCAGCCGGCCGCGCCCAAAGGGCCATGGGAGAACCGCAGCCTTTCACCCGACCAGCGCGCTGACCTGGTGATCGGCCAGATGACGCTGGATGAGAAGATCCAGCTGTTGCACGGCATGGGCTGGCGTGCCCTGTTTGCGCCGGAAGAAAGCGGTCCCGGTGTGCGCTCGCTGGGGGGCGCGGGATTCATTCCCGGAATACCTCGTCTGGGTATTCCGGACCTGCAGATATCAGACGCGGCCGTCGGCGTCGCACGCGGCGCCCAGCGCAGCCGGTACTCGACAGCGCTGCCTTCCGCGATCGCGGAAGCCGCGAGTTGGGATCCGAAGGTTGCCTATCAATATGGAGCACTTATCGGAACGGAGCTGCGTGACCAGGGCTTCAATATGTCGCTGGGCGGGGGTGTGAACCTGACGCGGGAACCGCGCGACGGGCGAACCTTCGAATATAAGGGTGAGGATCCGATCCTGGCCGGGACGCTTGTTGGCCAGGAGATGAAGGGCGAACAGGACCAGCACATCATCGGCGACATCAAGCACTATGCGGTGAACGATCAGGAGGACGGCCGCAACTTCGCAAATTCCATCATCGGCAAGCGGGCGCTGCGCGAGAGCGATCTGCTGGCATTTAAGATTGGCATCCGCGATTCCGGCGTGGGCGCGGTGATGTGTTCCTACAACCAGATCAATGGAACCTATGCCTGCCAGAACGACTACACCCTGCGCGATGTGCTCGATCACGACTGGGACTTCAAAGGGTTTGTCGTGTCTGACTGGGGCGGCACGCACAGCACGGTCCCGGCGGCGAAGGCCGGGCTCGATATCGAAATGCCGGGCAACGATTTTTTCGGCGCGCCACTCAAGAAGGCGGTTGAAAGCGGCGAGATTTCACAAGCCCAGCTGGATGAAATGGTGCATCGTGTTTTGCGCACTGAGTTCGCCACCGGGGTCATTGACAATCCGCTGCGGCCGAAGGTTGTCGATGTGATGCATGGCTTCAAAGTTGCGCAGGACGTGGAAGAGCAGGGCGCGGTTCTATTGAAAAACGCGGACCATCAGTTGCCGCTGGATTCCGCTGATTTGAAGTCCATTGCTGTCATTGGCGGCCATGCTGACGCGGGCGTTCTTTCCGGAGGCGGCTCGGCCCAGGTGGATCCGGCTGGCGGCAATGCGGTTCCGCCGCCCCCGGGCAGTCCCACCGGTGTAATGGCGCTGCTGTCGGAATGGGTCTGGCACCGGTCCGTCCCTCTGGAGGCAATCCAGAAGCGCGCGCCGGAGGCAAAGGTGGAATACGATCCGGGGACGGACCCGGCGGTCGCCGCTGCTCTGGCGAAATCTTCCGATGTAGCGATTGTTTTCGCGGTGCAGCATGAGTCGGAGGGCTCGGATCTGCCGAACCTATCGTTACCCAACAACCAGGATCGTTTGATCGAGGCCGTTGCTGCCGCCAATCCGCATACGATCGTGGTGCTGGAGACGGGCGGGGCGGTGACGATGCCCTGGCTGGCCCAGGTCAGCGCCGTGCTCGAATCCTGGTATCCGGGCATTCGTGGAGGCCAGGCCATGGCCGCGATTTTGTTCGGCGACGTGAACCCGTCCGGTAAGCTGCCCATCACTTTCCCGGCAAGCGAGGCCGATCTGCCGCGCCCGCAGTTGATCCAACAGCCGCCGGGACCTCTGACACCAATGCCGGGGATTCCGGGGTACAAGGTCAACACCCGCATCTTCAACGTGCCTTATACAGAAGGTCTGAAGGTGGGGTACAAGTGGTACGACGCCGAGCACAAGACGCCCCTGTTTCCGTTCGGATTCGGCCTTTCCTATACCACGTTCGCCTATTCGGATCTGAAGGTCACTGAGGGCGATGCCATCGAAGTCAGCTTTACGGTGACGAACACGGGCCAGCGCGCGGGCCAGGACATTGCGCAGATCTATGCGGGTCTGCCGGCGAGCGCCGAGGAGCCACCCCGCCGACTGGTGGGCTGGCAGAAAATCGCTCTGGGCCCGGGCGAGTCGAAGACGGTGAGTGTCCGCGTGGAACCGTTGTTTCTTTCCATCTACAACGTTGACCGAAACGGGTGGCAACTGGTTCCGGGTTCGTACAGCATATGGGTCGGTGGATCTTCCAGAGACCTGCCGCTGAGCGCTGCCATCGCGCTCGGAAGCCGATAAGATACGACGACCGCTACAATGATCGAACGCCGCGGCATGCGGCCGCTGACCGAGGTGTATGGCGCAATGGATGACTCTTTCGGATGCGATTACTGCCTTCGTGCAGGACGGCATCTCTATTGCGCTGGAAGGTTTCACGCATCTGATCCCGTTTGCGGCGGGACATGAGCTGATCCGGCAGGGCAAGCGCGATTTGTCGTTGGTGCGCATGACGCCGGATCTGATCTACGACCAGATGATCGGCGCCGGATGCGCGTCGTCGCTGATGTTTTCGTGGGGCGGGAATCCGGGGGTGGGGTCGCTGCACCGGTTTCGCGATGCCGTGGAGCATGGATGGCCCACGCCGCTGGTAATTAACGAGCGGAGCCATAGTGACCTCTCCAACGCCTGGGTAGCGGGCGCGGCTCATCTCCCTTTTGCTGTGCTGCGCGGATATACCGGTTCCGATCTGCCGCGCGTCAATCCGCAGATCCGTACCATCGCTTGCCCGTTCACGGGCGAAGAGCTGACGGCGACTCCGGCGGTGCGACCGGATGTCACAATCATTCACGCTCAGAAGGCCGACCGCAAGGGCAACGTTCTTCTCTGGGGCATCATCGGCGTGCAGAAAGAAGCGGTGCTGGCGGCGAAGCATGCGATCGTCACCGTCGAGGAGCAGGTCGACAGGCTGGATGCGCCTCCCAATGCGTGCGTGCTTCCGCACTGGGTCATCGACGCAGTCTGCCTTGTGCCCCGCGGTGCAACTCCGTCGTACGCGCATGGCTATTACACGCGAGACAACGCTTTTTACCGGCGATGGGACGACATCTCGCGGGATCGTGCAACGTTCCGCGCGTGGGTGCAGGAGCACATTCTGAACACGGCGGACTTCGGCGACTACCTGCGTGTGGCTGCGGAATCGAAGCGCCAAGTGGCGAGCCGATGAGTTTACCGGAGTACACCAGCGACGAGATGATGACCGTCTCCGCAGCGCGGATGCTGCGCAACGGAGCGGTTTGTTTCGTCGGCATCGGTCTGCCATCGACGGCCGCGAACCTCGCGCGGCTGACCCATGCGCCCGATGTGGTTCTTATCTACGAGTCTGGCCCTATCGGAGCGAAACCGTCGCACCTGCCGCTTTCGATCGGGGACAGCGAACTGGCGGAGACCGCGGATACCGTGGTGTCCACGCCAGAGGTTTTCCGTTATTGGTTACAGGGTGGGCGCGTGGATGTCGGATTTCTAGGGGCGGCGCAGATCGATCGCTACGCCAACATTAATACGACCGTGATCGGCGATTACGGATCACCGACGGTTCGCCTGCCTGGTGCCGGAGGGGCGCCGGAGATCAGTTCCAATGCAAAGGAAGTCCTGCTCATTGTGCGGCAAACGCTGCAAACCTTTGTCGAGAAGCTGGACTTCGTCACCTCGGTTGGTTTTCTCAGCGGAGGAGACTCACGCAGGGCCGCGGGAATCCGGGGAGACGGGCCGACAGCGGTGATTACCGACTTATGTATTCTGCAACCGCGGCTGCCCGATCGCGAACTGGTGGTGACGACGATGCATCCTGGTATTTCGAGGGAGCGCATCGCCCGCAGCACTTCCTGGGATCTTCATTTTGCTGAAGACTGCGGTGAAACCACCCCTCCCACGGAACACGAACTCGAGGTTTTGCGACGGCTGCATTGCGAGAGCGCGGCAGCCTATGCCGCAGGAGACGGCGCGTGAACCCCGTCTTCATTTGCGATGCGGTGCGAACGCCGATTGGGCGTTATGGCGGCGCGTTGTCCGGCGTGCGAGCCGACGACCTCGCTGCGCTTCCTATTCGTGCCCTGATCGAGCGGAATCCCGAGGCGGATTGGGAATTGCTGGACGAGGTGACCCTGGGGTGCGCGAATCAGGCGGGAGAAGACAATCGCAACGTGGCCCGTATGGCTCTGTTGCTGGCCGGGCTGCCGGAGTCGATTCCAGGCGGGACCGTGAATCGACTATGCGGATCGGGGATGGAAGCGGTCGGCAGCGCGGCGCGGCTCATCGCTGCCGGTGAAGCGGAATTCGCCGTTGCGGGAGGGGTGGAGTCGATGTCGCGGGCGCCGTTTGTGATGGCCAAGCCAACGACGGCTTTCGCGCGCCATCCTCACATGTATGACACCACGCTGGGCTGGCGCTTTGTCAATCCCATTCTGAAAGCGCAGTACGGCGCCGACAGCATGTCGGAAACCGGCGATCAGGTCGCGCGCGAGTTCTGCATTGAACGCGAGGCACAGGATGCTTTTGCGTTGCGCAGCCAGCAGCGCACGGCCAGGGCACACAGTGCAGATTTTTTCGCGGATCAGATCGTTGCCGTGTGTGTCGAGCGCGGCGGTGCGAAGGAGATGATCGGCGAAGATGAGCATCCGCGGCCCGATAGTTCTCTCGAGCGGCTCGCCCGGTTGAAGCCGCTGCATGAGGGTGGAACGGTGACGGCTGGAAACGCCTCAGGAATTAATGATGGGGCGGCGGCGATGATTCTTGCCTCTGAAGAAGGGGCCAAACGCCACAAGTTGCGCTTACGAGCACGCATTCTGGGGTTTGCCACCGCGGGCGTTGCGCCGCGCATTATGGGAATGGGGCCGGTGCCCGCAACAACCAGGCTGCTGAGGCGGCTGAACCTTCGCATCGGCGAATTCGACTGGATTGAGATGAATGAAGCCTTCGCCAGCCAGGCACTGGCCTGTCTTCGCCAGCTGGGACTTTCCGACGACGCCGAGAACGTGAACACTATGGGCGGCGCCATTGCGCTGGGGCACCCTCTGGGAATGAGCGGTGCGAGGCTGGTGATGACGGCCGTGAGCGAGCTGGAGAAATTTGGCGGATGCCGTGCGCTGGCCACAATGTGCATCGGCGCTGGGCAGGGAATTGCCGTGGCCGTGGAACGGGTATAGGAGCAGGATCATGGCGGGAAAGATCTATGTTGCCACGCCGGAGGCGGGAACGCAGCCCGAATTCCATCATCCTCCGTACGCTTCGTCGGTCGCGCGTTCACCGCGGCAGCCGCTGATCCCGCTGCTGCATACAGCTTCAGAGCGAACCGGCCCCGTCTTCGGTCACAGAATCGTGCGGCCGTCGGATAGCGACCTTACGGCCCAGCATGCCAGGGAGCCCATTGGTGAGCGCATCCTTGTGGATGGCCGCGTGCTCGATGAAGATGGCAGGCCCGTTCGCGGCGCGCTGGTCGAGGTGTGGCAGGCGAATGCGGCCGGTCGGTATCGGCACCGCGTGGACCAGCATCATGCCCCTCTGGACCCGAACTTCACCGGCGCGGGCCGCGTGCTGACCGACGACGATGGGCATTATTGTTTCCGCAGCATTAAACCTGGCGCGTATCCCTGGCGGAACCACCCCAATGCCTGGCGGCCGGCACACATTCATTTCTCGCTGTTCGGTAGTGGAATTCTGTCGCGCCTGGTCACGCAGATGTACTTTCCGGGCGATCCGCTGCAGGCGATCGATCCCATTCTGAACAGCATTCCGGACGAGCGTGCGCGGAAGCGCCTGATTTCGCGTTTTGATATCGAGCGCACCGAGCCGGAATTCGCTCTCGCCTATTGCTGGGACATTGTTTTGCGCGGCCGCGATGAGACGCCTTTCGAAGAGGGATCGCGATGAGAGAGACGTGCGCCGGATCGCAGACGGTCGGGCCATTCTTCAGCATTGGCCTCGAATACCTGTGCGCTCAGCCGGACCCTGCGACGGTTGCAGGTGCGATCATCGTTCGGGGCCGTGTTCTGGACGGGGAGAAGCAGCCGGTCCCCGACGCTTTGCTGGAGTTGTGGTACGCAGATGGCGACGGACACTATTCCGACCAAACTGGGGAGGGGGCATCGGTACCGCAGTGTCTTCCGCGAGGGTTTGCCCGGATCGCGACGGACGCCGAGGGTCGCTTCTGCCTGGGATTGCAAAAGCCGGGGCGAGTGGAGATGGGAGATGGCGGCAAGCAGGCTCCTCACGTGGTCGTCCTGGTTTTTGCGCGTGGGTTGTTGCGTCACCTGATTACGCGGATGTATTTTCCCGGCGACAGGGCGAATGAGGAGGATCCGGTGCTGCAATCCATTCCGGCCCGGCGCCGGGCAACACTCATTCCGAAGCAGGATCCTGCGAATCCATCTTCGCTTGAGTGGGATATCCGCCTGCAGGGCGAAGAAGAGACGGTGTTCTTTGCCTGGTAAGGAGCATGCAGGTTTGAACGGCGGTGAGCCACTGCCGTCACTCTTCTCCACCGAGGAGATGGACGGAATCTTTTCGTTTGCGCGTCAGCTTCAATCCATGACGCGCTTCGAGTGGGGGCTGAACGCCGCGCTGGAAGCGAATGGACTCGCGGCGGCGGCATCGACACGCGTGCTGGAAGGATTGCTCGACGCGGGTTTCATCGAGGTCCGTCGGCTGCAGGAGGAGGCGCAGCAGTCCGGCAACCTGGCGATTCCGTTTGTGCGCCAGCTGACCGGCGCTGTGCGAGCGCGGGATCCCGGAGCTGCGGCCGCCATCCATCTGGGCGCCACCAGTCAGGATCTGCTGGATACGGCGCTGGTCCTGCAGATGAAGGATGCGCTGACGGCTGTGGGGCGCGATCTCAACCGCCTGGAGGACGGGCTACTGGACCAGGTGCGTGTGCACGCGGAGACGCTCCTGGCCGGCCGCACGCTGCTGCAGGACGCCCCGCCGCTGACCCTGGGACTGAAGCTGGCTGGATTTGTGGAGGCGCTGCGGCGGCATCGCGAGCGGATCGAGGCTGCGGCCGGCCGTGCGCTGGTCCTGCAGTTTGGCGGCGCGGTTGGAACCCTGGCCGCTCTCGGCGACAAGGGAGCAGCCGTCTCGGCGGAGGTGGCCCGCAGGCTCGATCTTCGAGAACCGCGCCTTCCCTGGCACACCCATCGCGACAATCTGGTTGAGCTCGCCACCTGTCTGGCGCTGCTCACCGGCACGCTGGGCAAGCTGGCGCGGGATATTTCTCTGCTGATGCAAACCGAGGTGGGCGAAGTTCTGGAGCCCGGCGGCGAGGGACGCGGCGGCTCCTCAACGATGCCGCACAAGCGGAATCCCGTGGCTTCGGCCATCATCCTGGCTGCAGCGATGCGCACGCCGGGGCTGGCAGCGACGCTGCTCGCGGCCATGGTGCAGGAGCACGAGCGGGGGCTGGGGGGCTGGCATGCCGAGTGGGAAACCGTTCCGCAGCTCTTTCGACTGGCGGCTGTCGCGCTCACGCGCAGTATCGAAATTGTCGCGGGTCTCGACGTGCGTCCCGATCGTATGATCGCGAACCTGGAGGCCACGGGGGGACTGGTGATGACCGAAGCGATCAGCGTCGCACTCAGTGCGCGCATGGGGCGCGAGCGGGCGCACGCACTTCTGGAAGAGGCGGTGGCGCGGCCCGAGAAGGAACATCGTCACCTCAGCGAGATTCTGGCTGAGACTCCCGAGGTGCGTGCCTGTCTCGCTGAGGCGGAGTTGGACCGGCTCTTCGATCCGCGCACCTATCTGGGCAGAACGCGCGAATGGATCTCGCGCGTCACGGGAGACACAGATGCCGACCGCTGATCGGGGTCCCGTGGGTCTTCACTTTCGCTTTGAGGGCGCGGCGGATCGGCCGGTGCTTGTCCTCCTCCATTCGCTGGGGACGAATCTGTCGATGTGGGATCGCGTTGCGGAGACTCTTACCACCGACTACCGCATCCTGCGAGTTGACCTGCGTGGGCATGGAGGGAGCCAGGTTCCTCCGGGCCCTTACCGCCTCGCCGATTACTGCGACGACCTGTTCGCGCTTCTCGACGCGCTGAGGCTCTCTCGTGTCCACCTTGCGGGAATCTCTCTGGGCGGCATGATTGCGATGGGTTGCGCCATTCGTGATCCCGGGAGGACGGGCAGGCTCATTCTGGCCAACACCGCAGCCTGCATTGGCACGAGCAATGGGTGGAATGCACGCATCGCGCAGGTTCATGCTGTGGGGATGACCCAACTTGCTGCCGGAGCCGGTGAGGTGTGGTTCACGCAGGCCTTCCGCGAGGCGCACGCTGAAGAGGTGGGCCGATTCACCCAAATGCTCTCGACCTGCTCGCTGGAGGGATACACGGCGAGTTGCGCGGCTTTGCGTGATGCGGATCTGTCGCAGCAATTGTCCGGGATTGTATCGCCCGTGCTGGTGGTTGCCGGCAGTGGAGACGCTGTAACCACGCCTGCCGATGCCGCCGCACTGCAACAGGGCATTCCTGACGCGAGCTGTCTGGAACTGCCGGCGGCTCATCTGTCCGCGGCAGAACTGCCGGACGAGTTCAGCAGCGCCGTCCAATCGTTTCTGCGCGAGGAGCACCCCTATGGATGAAAAAGACCGGCACGCGGCGGGCATGACGGTTCGCCGCGAGGTTCTTGGCGATCGCCACGTGGATCGAGCTCAGGCCTCCACCGGCGAGTTCAATGCCGAATTTCAGGACCTGATCACTCGCTATGCGTGGGGAGAGATCTGGTCGCGTCCCGGCCTTCCGCGAGAGACGCGCAGCCTGCTGACCATCGCGTTGCTGGTGGCGCTGAATCGGCCCGACGAGCTGCGTATGCATTTGCGAGCGGCCGCGCGAAACGGCGTCCCTCCCGGGGAAATCAAAGAGGTTCTTCTGCACTGCGCCGTCTATTGCGGCTTGCCCGCGGCCAATGCCGCATTCCACCTTGCGCAACAGATCGAGAACGAGCCTGCGGAGTGATGCATGACGCTGATGGAAACTCAGGTTGCGATTGTCGGGGCCGGACCGGCCGGTCTGATGCTTTCGCATCTGCTGCATCAGTACGGCATCCACTCGGCGGTCGTGGAATGCCGTTCCCGCGAACACTGCGAGACGCGCATCCGTGCCGGAGTGCTGGAACAGGGGACCGTGGATCTGCTGCGCAGAACCGGACTCGCAGCGCGGCTGGATCGGGAGGGGATGGTCCATCGCGGCATTCGGATCGGGTTCGGCCATCGCCTGCACCCTATTCCTCTTTCTGATCTGACCCAGGACCGAGCGATTACGGTCTACGGCCAGCACGAAGTCGTCAAAGATATGATCGCCGCGCGTGTTGCCGATGGCGGCGAAGTAATCTTCGATTGCGCGAACGTCAGCCTGCGCGACTGCAACGGTCCACATCCCACTGTCTGTTTTGACCATGGCGGGGAATCGTTCGCGCTGCAGGCCAACTTCATCGCGGGCTGCGATGGCTTCCATGGCGTCTGCCGCTCATCCATACCGGAAGCCGTATTGCAAACCTTCGAGCGCCACTTCCCGTTTGCATGGCTTGGGGTACTGGCGCAGGCGGCACCGAGCTCCGATGAGTTGGTCTATATGAGTCATCAGCAGGGATTCGCTCTCTTCAGCATGCGCTCGCCCCAGGTCACGCGGCTTTATCTGCAGTGCAAACCCGATGAAGACCTCACCGCCTGGTCTGACGATCGCATCTGGTCTGAGCTGCTCCTGCGTTTTGGAAACGCCGAAGGGTGGCAGCCGGCCCAGGGCCCCATTCTCCAGAAGAGCGTGGCAGCGATGCGCAGCTTTGTCGTAGAGCCGATGCAGCATGGGCGCCTGTTCCTGGCCGGTGACGCCGCGCACATCGTCCCGCCGACTGGAGCCAAGGGGATGAACCTCGCCATCGCCGACGTTGCGGTGCTGGCCGCCTGTCTGAACACGTTCTTCCGCGAAAATTCCATGCGTCTGCTCGATCGGTACTCGGAGATCTGTTTGCGCCGGGTCTGGCAGGCCCAGCGCTTCTCCTGCTGGATGACGCTGCTGCTGCACCCTTGCGCAACGGAATCACCTTTTGAGCACCGCCGTCGTTACGCGGAGCTGGAGTACCTGACCAGCTCTCGCGCCGCTGCGACCTCTCTGGCTGAGAATTACGCGGGTCTGCCTCTTGAAATTCCGTCCTAAGGAGTTACTGTATGTCCTCGAATTATCGCGCCGATCATGTCGGCAGCTTTCTCCGTCCCGCTGACCTGCTTGACGCCCGCAGCCGCGCGATCCCCGCTGAGCAGCTGCATGCCCTCGAAGATCAACACATCAACCGCATTCTGGAGAAGCAGAAGGATCTGGGCTTCAACGTATTCACCGACGGGGAATTCCGACGTAGTAGTTTCATGAGCGACTTTACCGATGCTGTGGAGGGCTTCGATTTCGGCGATGCCGTACCTCGGCAATGGGACGAAGACAAGGAAAAGGGCGGCGATCCGCATACCCCGTCCTCAACGGCGGTCAGCAGCATCAGCGGAATCGTTACCTCGCGCCTGCGCCGCCGCAAGCCGCTCACCGGTCACGAGCTGCCTTTTCTGCGCGCGCATGCGCCCGGGCCCATTAAGATCACATTGCCCAGTGCGACGCAGTTCCCGGCCATTTCTTTCCGGTACGGGGTCACTGACCAGGTCTACCGCGACCCCTTCGTCCTGCTGGAGGAAATCACGTCCGTCATGGTGGAAGAGATTCGCAGCCTGGTCAGCTCCGGTATCTCTTATTTGCAGATCGACGCACCGCGCTATAGTTACTATCTCGATCCAAAATGGTGCCGGTGGATGGAGACGGAATTGCGCGTCGATCCTGAAGCGATGCTGAGCGCGTCGTTGCAGGCCGACAACACCTGCTTCGCCGCTGCGCGCCAGCCCGGCGTCACCGTGGCCATCCATCTTTGCCGAGGGAACAACCGCAGCCACTGGTATGCCGCAGGAGGCTACGATGCGATCGCGGAGCGCTTCTTTCACGAGCTGAATGTCGACCGCTTTCTGCTGGAATACGACGATGAGCGTTCGGGTAGTTTTGAGCCGCTGCGGTATGTGCCTGAAGGCAGGACGGTGGTGCTGGGGCTTGTCAGCAGCAAACGGCCGGCGCTGGAACAAAAGGAGGATCTTCTGCGCCGTATCGACCAGGCGTCAAAAGCGCTTCCTCTGGAACAACTGGCGCTGAGTCCCCAATGCGGCTTCGCCTCGACGATGGAAGGGAACCATCTGACCGAATCCGACCAGTGGGCGAAACTCAGCCTGGTTGCGGAAACCGCCCGCGAAGTGTGGGGATAAGAGATGATCTCTCACGATGCGCTCCGGCCTCCTCAACTCGAATTCGCGTTCGAACTGCGCGTCAATATCGGTCCCACACTCGAATTGGGCCCGTCGGCGGGCGGTGTTCGGCGTACCGTCCCGATCACCGGTGGTGTCTTCCATGGCCCACACATTTCCGGCCGTGTTCTTCCGGGCGGTGCAGACTGGCAGTTCGTCGAAGCCGACGGGCTGGCCTTCCTGGATGCGCATTACGTGATTGAGACCGAGGATGGTCATCGCATTGAAGTGCGCAATCAGGGGGTCCGCCATGGATCACCCGAGGTTCTGACGCGCAGGGCAGACGGCAAGTCCGTTGCGCCCGAGGAATACTACTTCCGAACCACGCCCCGGTTCTACCCGGCAACCGGCCAATGCGATTGGCTGAAGCGATCCATTTTCGTCGGCATGGGCGAGCGGCAGGCAGACCTGGTTGTAGTGCGGGTATGGAAATTGGGCTGAGGTTACCGTTTGTATCCCATGCGTGGCCCCCTCCGGACGGCCGGGTGATGAGCCGGTGATCGACCGATCGTGACGGGGACCCGGCATCGCGGCTGCTCTACCCGAGCGAACTGCGGGTGGTTTCGAAGAGGAACCAGCTGCGGCGCTGCGCCTGATCGATCCAGTTTTCGAGAAGGCTGGCGGTGGCGACGTCGCCGGCGTCGTCGCAGAGGGCGTGTACCGCGCGCATGCTGAGGACCAGAGCCTTCTCGTCTTCGTGGAGTTCACTGAGCATGTCCGCCGGAGTGACGAAGTCGGCGTCATTGTCGGGAATCCGCTGCAGGCGGGCAATCTGGCCGATGGAGTGGATCGTCGTGCCACCGACCTTGCGCACGCGTTCGGCGATGTCGTCGGTCATGGCGAAGATCTGGTCGCCGTGGTCGTCAAGGAGCAGATGATAGTCGCGAAAATGGGGGCCGCTCATGTGCCAGTGGAAATTCTTCGTCTTCAGGTAGAGCGCGAAGACATCGGCGAGAAGAGCATTGAGCGCGCCGGTGATTTCCTTCACGGACTCCGGACTGAGGTCGGAGGGGGCCGTCAGCGGAGCTTTTCGGCGTGCATGCGCGTCGGTGTTGTTGGACATAGAAATCTCCTTTCAAAATGAAAGCCAACGATGTAGGCGAAGAGCAATCCGCCTGGGTGGGGTGAGCGCGGAGGCCCGGTCCAGGACGGAGCCTTCCCGAGGAAATGCCCCGATGGGGTATCGGTATATGTGATTCGCGACAGAGAGGAACGTCGCGGATTTGAACGGGAAAATCGGTAACGAGGTTCCCAACCCCAGAGAAGCAGGGGCAAGCCGTCTCAGGCCAGCGCCAACCACGAGGAAATTCACAACCT
This sequence comes from Acidobacteriaceae bacterium, assembly GCA_036267395.1. GTDB lineage: Bacteria > Acidobacteriota > Terriglobia > Terriglobales > Acidobacteriaceae > Palsa-343. The sequence continues at coordinate 36,283 of DATAWD010000022.1, forward strand.
CAACGTCGCGCGGATTCCTCCGTCCTTCGGTCGCGTGCGCCGCGGCGCCCGGATCAGGCTGAAGTTCTGAACAGAACCACTACGGACCGTGGAAGGGTTGGGTAGGAGAGGCTCTGCATCTCGTCAGCCTCTGGCCAGTCGACGATATCGTTCGGAGAGTCGAGACCCGTATCGATCCAACGGCGCCACTTCTGTTCTCCTTCAGAGAGGAGCGGAAGTTCGAAAGCGAGCGGTTCCGAGTACGCATTCAGCATCAGGTGGAAGGCCAGGCGGTCACTCGGGCAAGCGATGCAGAGTGCGAGGGAGTGCGAGTCCGGGCCCCAGTCGGGCTCCGCCAGGCGGACACCATGCCAGGTAAGGGTGCCGCGCTGCAGGAGCTCGTTGAGACTGAGACGAGAATCGGCCGCGCCGTCGGTCCGCAGCAGGCGGTGGCGATTGAGCAATTTTACGAATCGATGCAGGCCGCGATGTTTGGCGAGGAGGTTCCAGTCGAGCCAGCTCACGTCGCTGTCATGACACCAGGCGTTGTTGTTGCCGCGCTGCGAACGGCGCATCTCGTCTCCCATGAGCAGCATGGGAAGGCCCAGAGACAGCATCGTGACAGCGAGAAAATTTTTGACCTGACGGGCGCGGAGCGATTCAATGGCGGGGTCATCCGAGGGTCCTTCCACGCCCCAGTTGAAGCTGCGGTTGTCATCGCTGCCGTCCCGCCCGTTTTCACCATTAGCCTGGTTGTGTTTTTCACTGTAGGAGACGAGGTCGTTGAGGGTGAAGCCGTCGTGGCAGGTGACGAAGTTGACGCTCTGCTCGGCTTCGCGCGCTTTGTGGGCGTAGATGCGGGGGCTGCCGATAAGCCGATCCGCAAGACGGCCGACCGTATCCTGGTCACCACGGAAGAAGCTGCGAAGGTCGTCACGAAAGCGGCCGTTCCATTCGCGCCAGCTGTGGCCGGGAAAGCTGCCGACCTGGTAGAGGCCGGCGGCGTCCCAGGCCTCGGCGATGAGTTTGGTGCCGGCGAGCACCGGATCGGAATCAATATCCCAGAGCACGGGAGGACTGGACATCAGATTTCCGGATTCATCTCGACTGAGGATGGAGGCCAGGTCGAAGCGGAATCCGTCCACATGCATCTCCTCAACCCAATAGTGGAGACTGTCGACGATCATGCGACGAACGATGGGGTGGTTGGCGTTGAGAGTATTGCCTGTGCCGCTGTAGTTTTCATACCGCGACGGGTCGTTCTGCAGCGTGTAGTAAACGCCATTTTCGAAGCCGCGGAAGCTGAGAGTCGGGCCGGTGTGGTCGCCCTCAGCGGTGTGATTGAAAACCACGTCGAGGATGACCTCGATGCCGGCGCGGTGCAGAGCCTTAACCATATCGCGAAACTCGTCGGCCGGCCCGCAGGGATCGCGACGAGAGCTGTAACCGCAATGCGGTGCAAAGAAGGAAATGGGTTGGTAGCCCCAGTAGTTCGTCAGACGATCCGGAGCGCTTTGCGGATCGAACTGAAAGACGGGCAGCAGTTCGACGGCCGTAATTCCCAAGTCGATCAGGTAGGGGATTTTTTCGATGACGCCGGCGTAGGTTCCCCGTTTGCAGTCGGACACGCCGGAACCAGGGTGTTGCGTAAAGCCGCGCACGTGCATTTCATAGATGATGGAGCGCGCGGCGGGATGGTGCAGGGGGGCGTCACCTTCCCAGTTATAAGCGTGCGGGTCGAGCACGACGCTCTTCATCGCGGTCGCCGCGTTGTCTCCGGGAACGGAAGCGAGAGTACGGCTGTAATTTGCCGGGACGGCGATGGAGCGTCCGCAGGGATCCAGCAGAAGCTTCTCCGGATCGAAGCGCATGCTGCTGGACGGATCAAAGGGGCCCTGCACTCGAAATCCGTAGACCTGACCTGAAGCGATTCCCGGCACGAAGACATGCCAGTAGTCGAGCGTGCGGTTGGTTGCGGGGTCGAGTTCGAGGACTCGCGAAGGGGCTGCCTCGTCCGCAGCGTCGAAGAGGAGGAGTTCGACGCGAGAGGCATGGCGAGAAAAGACGCTGAAGTTCACACCCCCCGGAGCCACGGTGGCTCCGAGGGGGGAACTTTGGCCGGCCAGTCCATCGGTATCTTTCCGCGCTTGCAGCGGCAGTGGCGGCGGGCATGCCAGGGTTGACGGGCTCATGGGCAGCTCATCTCACTGAATCAGGCCGCCTGCGGTGCGGTGCGGGAGACGCCCGGTTGGGTCATAATCGGATTCTGCCACCCGCCTGGAGGCGTGACGGAATCACCCGTGCGAGGTCCCCACGTGTTTCGTTCATATTCCTGCACGGGAGGGGGATTCCTGAGCATGGGATCCACGATGCGCCACGCCTCTTCGACATAATCCTCGCGAGCAAAGTGGCTGGAGTCGCCGGCCATGGCGTCGCCCAGCACGCGTTCGTAGGCCTCCATCTCTTCGGGGCTGGAGCGATGGCTGGCTACCATTTCCACGGCTTCGCCGTGCATGACCTCCCTGGACCCCATGATGGTCGCTCCCATGGCAATGGTCATTTCGGGGCTGATGCGGAAGCGAAGATAGTTGGGCTTCGGCGCGTCTCCTTCGAAGACGCCGGGGGGCTGGCAGAAAGTTGCGATGACCTCGGTGCAGGTGACGGGGAGGTATTTGCCCGCACGGATGCAGAAGGGAACCCCCTGCCAGCGCCAGGAGTTGATTTCAAGGCAGAGGGCAGCGAAGGTTTCCACCGTGGAGTCCGGGGCAACGCCTTTTTCCTGGCGATACCCCTGGAACTGCCCGCGCACGAGATTCTTTGTATCGATGGGGGCAATGGCCTTGAGGACTTTGGCCTTCTCGTCGCGAATCGATTCGCTGTCGGAGCGGACCGGAGGTTCCATGGCGAGGTTCGACATAATCTGGAACAGATGGTTCTGGACGACGTCGCGAATCGCGCCGGTTTGGTCGTAGAATCCGCCGCGCCCTTCGACCCCGAAGTCTTCCGCCATGGTGATCTGGACGCTCTGAATGTAATGGCGGTTCCAGAAGGGCTCCATGAAGGCGTTGGCGAAACGGAAGACGACCATATTATTGACCGGCTGCTTGCCAAGATAGTGGTCGATGCGAAAGATCGCAGATTCAGCAAAGACGCTGTGCAGGATGCGGTTGAGCTCCTGCGCCGAGGCGAGGTCATGCCCGAAAGGTTTCTCCACGATGACGCGGGCGCCAGCGGCGCACCCGGGACCGACGGCGCAGCCAGCTTTGGCCAGCTGCTCTACGACGGTCTCAAAGAGCACCGGGGGGATGGCGAGGTAGTGGGCGGGCCGCTGCGCGGAGCCGAGTTGCTGGCGGATCTGGTTAAACGTGGCTGCGTCTTTATAGTCGCCGTCGACGTAGTGGAGAAGGCTCATCAGCTTATCGAAGGCCGCTGCGTCGACGCCGCCATGCTGCTCGACGCTGTCGCGGGCGCGCGCCCGCAGATTGTCGAGGGTCCAGCCTGATTTGGCCACGCCCACCACGGGCACGTTGAGGTGGCCGCGCTTCACCATGGCCTGCAGGGCAGGGAATATCTTCTTGTAGGCGAGATCGCCGGTGGCGCCGAAGAAGACCAGGGCGTCAGAGTGTACGGTTTCCATCATTTCCCCTTTTCTCAACTCAATCTTTCGATCTGATCCGTGTTTCGGTGCGCGCGGCTACTTTTTCCGAAAGCGGATAACGTTATCTGAGGCCGGTTGCGGAGCGGACCGATTCTCGCCGCGGGATTCACAACAGCATAAATCGCGCAGGCCGCCCGGCAAATGCGGGGGGAGCTGTTTCTGAAGGTTATGGGAGCCCGCGCCGAAGACAGTTCGTTCGATGCGTTCGACTTTCCGGCGAACGCTGAGGAGCTCGAACCTAAGGGTTTCATTCTTCATCAGCAGGCGTTGGATCTCCAGCTGAAGGTATTCGATGCAGGGCCCGTTCACCGGAGAGGACGGTTCGTGACAGGATGCCACGCGGTCAGACTCGTTTTTCTCTTCCATATTCACAACCGATCCTTCGTGTTTTGACGGGGCAGCCATCGATTGCCCCATGCCGCGTTGGGGAGGACCCGCCGATGGATCTGCGCTCGCTGACAGCAACACGCCAGCCCCGCGCTGCCAGGGTCCAGGCAGCCAGCCTGCTTCCCACACCGCTGCCTCATGCGATGGAGCCTCGTGCCAACCGACAAGCATGGCTGGGGCCAAAATCGAAGAATGATAGAAATCTTCGCGCGGCACCGCCAATTCTCCAGCAGATAGCAACCGTTTGATGCCGTGACCGGCGCTATGGCGTTGAACCAGTGTCAACATCCGAACACATGGACAGCCCCGCGACATAACATCGACACTCGCGGCAGCTGAGCGTTTCTGAGGCGTTGATCCTACACACGTTCGCAGGATGCTCGCGCCGGGCGGGATGCGCTCCGGTGCTGGTCCACCACGTGCATGCGAACTGGAGCAGCGGCATGGTTCAGCCTGGCGGAGCCGGGAGAAGCACTTCGATGCACCTGAGGGGAAGACAGCCGTTTGGGCCGACGGGCCGCGCGCGGTCGGCTTCATCTTCGATATGGATGCCCGGGTGGCGTGCAGCGTCAAAAGCAACGGTTTTCACCCGGGCGGGACACTGCACGACCCACCGATGCCGCGAATTTCTTCCCAGGGCAAAGATGACGGACCAGGATTCAACGTTGGTTGAGCATGTTATGACGGGAGACGAAGCAGCCCTCGCGGCCCTCTACGACCGCTACTCCGGCATGCTGTATCCCATGCTGCTACGCATTCTGAATGATACCGGCGCGGCTGAGGAAGTGCTGCAGGACCTGTTTCTGCAGCTGTGGCGCGGAGCCGGGCGATTCGACGCCAACCGCGGGACGCTGGCGGCATGGTTGGCGACGATCGGGCGCAATCGGGCGTTGTCCCGCCTCCGGGCCAGGAGACGTCGAGAAGTTCTGGAAGAGCCGGAAGTAATTCCCTTCGACGCGATGGCTTCTCCGCAGGCCGTGGAGGATGAAGTGATGCGGATGCAGCTAAGCCGGAGACTGCGGACGGCGATGGCGACTTTACCCATGAAACAGCGGGAGGCGCTGGAGCTGGCCTACTTTGAGGGGATGACCCAGACGGAGATAGCGGCGCGGACAGGGAGCCCCCTGGGAACCGTGAAATCAAGAGTGCGAGGCGCAATACAGGCGTTGAAAGCGTTGTTTGAAGATGAATCAGCGATGATTTCACGACGCCTCCGATCCTGCTGCATCAACAAGGAGGAATATCTGTGAAGACACCTGGGTACGACAAGCCTATCTATATTATGCCCTTCGACCATCGGCACTCGTTCCAGACAAAGCTGTTCGGCTGGAACGGTGCGCTCACCGCGGCGCAAACACAGCAAATTGCGGGGAGCAAGCAGCTGATTTACGACGCTTTCAAAATTGCGATCGCATCCGGCACAGTGGATGAAGAGAAGGCGGCGATTCTGGTGGACGAACAATTCGGTGCCGATATCCTGCGCGACGCCCGAGAGCGCAGGTACACCACGGCGTGTCCCGCGGAGAAAAGCGGGCAGGCGGAATTCGATTTCGAGTATGGCGACAAGTTTGCCGAACACATCGAAGCGTTCCGGCCGACCTTCTGCAAGGTCCTGGTGCGCTACAACCCGGAGGGTGATTCGTCCCTGAACGAGCGGCAGGCAGCGCGGTTGAGCCGCCTGTCGAAGTACCTGCACAGCCAAAGCAGCAGCCGGTTCATGATCGAGTTGCTGGTTCCGCCAGAACCCGCGCAGCTGGAAAGGCTCCACGGGGAGAAGAAGGCGTATGATCAGGAGCTTCGCCCCGGCCTGATGGCGACGACGATTCGGCAGTTGCAGGATGCAGGCGTGGAGCCGGACATATGGAAAGTGGAAGGAATGGAGCGCCGGGCTGATTGTGAACGAATCGTGACAACAGCGCGCCGCGATAGACGGGACAAGGTGAGTTGCATTGTGCTGGGCCGCGGCGAAGACGATAAAAAAGTCCGCGAATGGCTTGCGGCGGCGCGCGGCGTGCCCGGGTTTATTGGTTTCGCGGTCGGGCGGACGTCATTCTGGGATTCTTTGGTGCAGTGGCGAGCCGACCGCATCACACGGGAGGAGGCGGTGGAGGCAATCGCGCAGAAGTATGGTGAATATGTCGATACATTTGAAGTGCACATGCGTGCCGCCTGAGACGATTGATCGCAGGACGAACCCAACTATCCTGAAAGGATTCTGCTTATGCAACTGGGAATGATCGGACTGGGACGAATGGGCGCCAACATGGTTCGCCGGGTGATGAAGGGCGGCCATGAATGTGTTGTGTTCGACGTATCGGCGAAAGCGGTGGAAGATCTGGTTCGCGAAAAAGCCGTGGGCGCAACGAGTTTCGGCGATCTGGTGAGCAAGCTCAAAGCTCCGCGCGCCATCTGGCTGATGGTTCCGGCGGCCGTTGTGGACCAGACCATCAGGGAACTCACCCCGCATCTGGAGGCCGGCGACACGCTGATCGACGGGGGGAACTCGTATTACGTGGATGACATTCGCCGCGCACAGGAGCTTGCCTCGAAGAGTATTCACTATGTCGATGTAGGCACCAGCGGAGGAGTGTGGGGACTGGAGCGGGGTTACTGCATGATGATCGGCGGCGAGCCTGACGTAGTGCAGCATCTGGATGCGATCTTTCGGCAACTGGCACCCGGCACCGGTACGATCAGCCGAACGCCGGGCCGCGAGAAAATCGGCGGAACGGCCGAAATGGGCTACCTGCACTGCGGGTCGAATGGCGCGGGCCATTTCGTCAAGATGGTGCACAACGGAATTGAATACGGGCTGATGGCCGCCTATGCCGAAGGGCTTGGGGTTCTGCGCGATGCGAACGTAGGTAAGCGGGAATCCGCCGTGAATGCAGAAACTACGCCTCTGCGGGATCCGCAACATTACCAGTATGAACTGAATCTGCGCGACATCGCCGAGGTGTGGAGGCGAGGCAGCGTGATCGCATCCTGGCTGTTGGATCTGACCTCTGCTGCACTTGTCGAAGATACGGCGCTGTCGAATTTTGCCGGCCGCGTTTCCGATTCAGGCGAGGGCCGCTGGACGATCAAAGCGGCTATTGATGAGGGGGTGCCGGTGCCCGTGCTGTCCACGGCGCTGTATCAGCGCTTCAGTTCCCGCGGCGACGCCGACTATCAGGACAGGCTGCTTTCTGCGATGCGGTTTCAATTCGGGGGGCACGTCGAATTGCCCGGCGGCAAACCAGCCAAATGAGCAACGGAGGCGGAACGAGGAGCGAAGCGGAGCGGGGTTCCAGTCATGGCACAGATCCCATCCATCGGCTCCTCGATCGCCGGCTCCGGTGAAACCACTGTCGGTCTGCAAAAATCAATCCATAGCCTGTCGAGTGCGGCGCGTTTCATTCAGCGGGTAGCCTGCGGCGACGGCGCCGCGGACGGCGGGATCGGCCGGGAGCGACGATTGCGGCCGGGTTGATCTGATCCAGTCTGCGCAGCTCCTGTCGCGCGCGCGCGTCACGCGTTTTCACGGCGCTCTCGGTCAGGCCGAGGGCATCTGCCGTTTCGCGAACACTGAGACCTTCGATCCCGCGCAGTCGGATCACCTCCCGCAGGTTAGGAGAGAGGTGAACGGAAAGACGCCGCAGTCTGTGCTCGAATTCGCGGCGGCGAACCTGGGTCTCGGGGTCAGGGCCCGCGTCGGCCAGCATGTCAAGGAGCTGGAGATTCTCATCCTCCTGGTCCTGACCCTCGAGGGGAAGATACGATGCGCGCGAGCGTTTCCGCATGACCATCCGCGCTGAGTTGATCACGATGGCGGTCAGCCAGGTGGACATCCGGGCACGCCCCTGAAACTTGTCCAGGTGTTTCCAGGCGGAGAGGAACGCGTTCTGGACGGCATCCTCGGCGTCGGCTACGTTCTTGACCCGCCGCAGCGCGATTCCGTGAAAATACGGAAGACGCTCAGAAATCAGGGTTGTCATTTCGTCGAGTGCGTCGGCAGGTGAGATCGTGCCCGTGTCCTGAGCTTCGGCGATTTCTGCAGCCATGGTTCCCATAAAGAACTCCTTGATAGCGGATGAAGTGCAATCCGGGGATACGTGCAGCGAGCGACTCTCCTGGTTCCCGAAGAGGCAGGTCCTTCCTGGAAGATCGCAGCTACCGGCTACCGGAGACTCTCATTTCCGAATTGCACGCTTTAACCGGGTCATGAGCACTCCTGTAACCAAACGCAATCGAAGGCCAATCGAGTGATCTGAGCGGAGTTTGTGCCAGCCAGGGGCAGAGATTTGCAGAGAAACTGTCCGAGGTTTGACGGCTTGTCGCTGGACTGACAGTCACCGAGGGCACCGAGCGCCTCGCAGCAGAACTCGAAACTGTAGGACTGCAGGGGAGGGATCGCGGTGGCGGAGTCCGATTTCCGTGGAATTTTCCGGCCGACCCAAAAATTCACAACTTTACGGAAGTCGCTGGGCCGGCGAATGTTTCCGGCCGCATCGGATGGCAATTCCCGTTTGCGGCGGTGTGTCGCCAATGTTCGTATGTTGCTTCTGGTGTAACCTTGGAGCGTTGCGGTGCTGGGCTCCCTGTATTCATCGGGAGGGTGGACGGAACCGCTGGCCGTGTGCGCACCCGGAGGCGCAGAGCCTTCGAGGCGGGTTCCTTTTGTTTCCTTTTAGTATTCCTTCGACCGGTTGATGGGTGGGCAACCGTCGACAGGCAATGGGCAAGGCCCCGTAAAAACTGACCGGGTGAATTGAAAAGCCGGAAAGTCCGGGTTATTCACCAGACAGAGCGACCTCAAATGAAACAAAAGTGTGTCTTGCCGCATCAAGAGGGAAGGCGGGTCAGCGGCCGGAAGTTGGCGCCACGTCTCGGTCGCGGTACGAAGATCCACCGGTCATGACTCCATCCCTTTAAGCCGACCGGCCCGGGAGCCCGCAGAAATGGAAATTGATTCGGTCCTCAACATCCTCCAGTTGATTCTTGGAGGATCCCCTTTGTCTGACGTACTGACGGCGATCGCGCGACTGGTGGAAGCGCATGGCCACGGGACGTTGTGCACCATGTGGCTGCCCGACGACGACGGAAAGAGCCTCTATTGCGCCGTGGCGCCCAGCCTTCCCGAATTCAGCGCAAAGGTAGGACGAATGCTGATCGGGCCGCAAGGCGGATCCTGCGGCGCAGCCATTTATCGCAGGCAGCCGGTCTACGTCACCGACATTCTGAGCGATCCCATCTGGGACCATTATCGTGACCAACTGCAGCCGTATGGCATTCGCGCAGTGTGGTCGCGGCCGCTGTTTACCAGCGAGGGCAAAGCTCTTGGGACGTTCGCCATCCATTACCGTGAGCCGCGCAGCCCCGATGCCAGCGACCGTGAGTTGATTGAGAATGCCAGCCACATGGCCGCAATCGCCATTGAGCGCAGCCTCAACCAGGAGAAGCTGCGAGTGGAACGCGATCGGCTGCGCCTGCTGCTGGAAATCACAAACAGCATCACTTCGAAGCTGAGTCTTCATCACCTGCTGGAAACGCTTTCGACCGACCTGCTCAGAGTTACACGGTGCGACTTTTGCGCCCTGGTGCTTCCCGAGGCTGATGGCAAGCATCTGCGTGTCACGATCCTGTACAACCCGGAGAGCCGCAACGTCATTGTCGACGGAACCATAGTGCCGCTCAGTGGATCGACCTGCGGCAAAGCGTTCCTGACTGGAGAAAACCAGCACATCCACCGACTGGAGGATCACACCGAGGATCCTGAAACCTTCGGCAGCGAAGAGGGGCGACGCTTCTTCCAGAAAGTGACGGCCGAGGGACTGAAGTCGGGATGCGAACTGCCTCTGATCGGGCGACGGGGGGTGGTGGGCGTGCTGGGAGCGTTCAGCCGCTCGGAGAGAGCATTTTCTGATGAGGAATTTGCCTTTCTCGATCAGATTGCGCGAGAGGTGGCCATCGCGGTTGAGAATGCTCTGGATTTCGAAAGGGCGATTAAAGATACGGTCAGCGAGAGAAGGCAGAGAATTTATCTGGAGGAAGAAGTCCGCGCGGACTTTGGAACCATCGTTGGCGAGAGTCCGGCACTGAGGACCGCGTTGCACCTCGTGTCGGTGGTGGCGCCCACCGATTCAAGTGTGCTGATCCAGGGCGAAACCGGGACAGGTAAGGAACTGATTGCGCGCGCCATTCACGACTTAAGCGGGCGTCGGGAGCGGGCGTTCATCAAATTGAATTGCGCGGCGATTCCCCTGGGACTGCTGGAGAGTGAGCTGTTCGGCCACGAGAAGGGAGCTTTCACGGGAGCGATTGCGCAAAAGACGGGGCGCTTTGAGCTCGCGAACAAGGGAACACTCTTCCTGGACGAAGTCGGCGATATTCCGCTGGAACTTCAGGCCAAGCTGCTGCGTGTGTTGCAGGAGAAGGAGTTCGAAAGGCTGGGCAGCAATCGTACCCATAAGGTTGACGTCCGCCTCGTCGCAGCCACCCACCGCGACCTGACAGCCATGGTCCGGCAGATGACATTCCGCGAAGATCTCTACTATCGTCTGAAGGTTTTTCCCATCACGGTTCCGGCTTTGCGGCAGCGCACGGAGGACATTCCAAAGCTGGTGTGGCATTTCACAGAGCTCTATTCTCGGCGCATGAACAAAGGCATCACCACGATTCCCCCGGAAACCATGGACGCGCTGGTGCGGTACCGCTGGCCGGGAAACGTTCGTGAATTGCAGAACTTCATCGAGCGCGCGGCGATCCTTTCCCCTCATACGGTCCTGCGGGCGCCGACTGCGGAACTCGAGTCGTTTGCAAAAGAATCGAGCCTGCCCATGACGGGTCTTGAAGAGGTTCAGCGGGATCACATCGTTCGCGTACTGGAAGCGAGCCGCTGGATTGTTGGCGGGCGAAATGGCGCAGCCGAGCGCCTGGGAATGAAGCGCACGACGCTGCTTTATAAAATGCGTAAGCTGGGGATCTCCCGATCCGTCTCGTCCCGGGAAGGGAGCCGCGTCGAACATCATGCGGAGTCATTCTGAATCCGGAGCCTGCACGCGTGGCCGCGGCCCAGGCCGGAGACAGGAATTCGTCAGTGACAAACAGCCGTCACAGGTTCGTCACCGATGGCGGGTATTTCACAGGGCTGGATAATGGCAACACATAAGAGCCGATTGCTACTTACTTAGCAAGTCGTGGCTTGCCTCATTATGGCTCATTGATTGCTTCCAGAGTCGTGCAGTTCATGTTGCACGTCAAGAGGTAATCCATGACCAGAAACTTTCGTCGCGCGGTTGTCACGTTGATTACCGCTGTTAGCGCATGCCTGAATATCCAGGCGCAGCCGTCGAGCGAAACCGTGTTCGCCATGACCAATGCAGCGAACCGCAATGAAGTGATCGCCTACAGCCAGGTGCCCGGCGGCCGGTTCTTCGAAGTCCGCCGCTATGCCACCGGCGGTCGCGGGAGCGGGGGCACGACCGATCCTCTGCAGTCGCAGGGCTCTCTCACGCTCAGCACGGACCACCGGCTTCTGTTTGCCGCCAATGCAGGGAGCGGCACCGTATCGGTGTTCAGGGTCCAGGGCCCGTCCTTGTTTCTGGCCGACCAGGTGCCATCCGGGGGAAGCGAGCCCCTGGCCATTGCGCAATACGGCAATCTCGTCTATGTGCTGAACTCCGCCGGCAGCGGCAGCATCGTCGGGTTCCGTCTGGGTTCCGATGGTCGCCTGCAGCAGATCGATAACTCCACAACCTATCTCACTGCTTCCAATTCGGGCGGCTCCTCGCTCTCCATCAGCCCCAACGGAACAGTTCTCGCCGTCACGGAGCGGATACCGAACCATATCGATACGTTTGGCATCCACCCGGATGGGTCGCTCGCACCCATCGTCGTGAACACGAGCACCGCGCCCGGGGTTTTCGATGCTGCCTTTGCTCCGGATGGAAAACTGATTGTCTCGGAAACAGGGCCGGCGGGCGGAGTGGATGAATCTGCGATCTCATCCTACTCGGTGTTGGCGGATGGGACTCTCTCTGCGGTGAGCCAGAGTGTTCCGACGCTCGGCAACGCGAACTGCTGGAATGCGATCGCGCCCAACGGCAAATGGGTCTACGTCTCCAACGCCGCGTCCTCGACGATCTCAGGGTTTGCGATTGGGCAGAGCGGCGCATTAACCGCCATCGACGGGACTGTAGTGGCGACGAATCCCCAGGGAAGCGCAAACCTGGACATCGCGGTCAGCGGTGACAGTAAGTATGTGTTCACTCTGAACTCGGGCTCAGGCACGATCAGCGTCTTTGCGATCCAGAGCGACGGCGCGTTGACCAGCGTCGATGAAATTGACGGCCTGCCAAAATCAGCTGGCTTCAACGGGATTGCCGCTCTCTGATCGGTGATCCCTGGCCTCAGGCCCGGAGGGCGGACCGACCGCCCCCGGGTACGATCCATTGCGTCAGGGATTACCAGTCAGGGTCGTTCAATCTCGAGGGATGAAGAGACCCCATGTCCATTCTCCATTCGAAATATGAGGCTGTGCGGGCCGTGACCCGTTCGGTTACGGCTCGATTGTCTGCTGAGGATCAGATGATCCAGTCGTGCCCGGAAGCCAGCCCCGTGAAGTGGCATCAGGCGCACACTACATGGTTCTTCGAGACGTTTGTGCTGTTGCCCTTTCTGGCGGACTACAAACCGTTCCGCGAGGAATTCCACCGATTATTTAACAGTTATTACATTTCCCTGGGGCAGGCGATCCCGGAGAAGAAGCTGCGCTCCTGCTTGTCTCGTCCTTCGCTCGACGATGTTCTGGCTTTTCGCCGCCACGTCGACCACGGGATCGAAAGGCTGCTGTCCCATTCGATTGATGCCGAGCCATGGCGGCGGATCCTACTGGGCCTGAACCACGAGCAACAGCACCAGGAACTGGCGCTGACCGATATCAAGCACGCGTTCTTCTCCAACCCCCTGTGTCCGGCTTATGAGGAAGGTTTGATCGCCAACCATGGCTGGGGAGGCGTACGGCTCCAATGGCAGTCTTTCGAGGGTGGACAGATCGAAATCGGCCATGAAGCGAACGCGGATGATCTTTTGGATTTCTGCTTTGACAACGAGACTCCGCGCCATCCGGTAATCCTGCGGCCTTTCCAGATTGCGAATCGCAAAGTCACGTCCCGCGAGTATCTGGAATTTATTTCAGACGATGTGTATATGCGCCCTGAACTGTGGTTGTCCGAGGGCTGGGAGATGCTGAACCAGGCAGGTTGGGAGGCTCCCTTGTACTGGGACCGTGATCCTGGCGACGAGACAGGCTGGCGCGTCTATACCCTGCGAGGGTGGCTGGGTTTGTCGACTCTGCTCGATACTCCTGTGTGTCACGTCAGCTTTTTCGAAGCGGATGCCTTCGCTCGCTGGCGCGGCTGCCGACTTCCGACCGAGGCCGAATGGGAATTTGTGGCCAGCCGGGAGCCGCGGACCGGGAATCTGCTGGATAAGGAGACGCTGCATCCTGAAGCTGCCGGCAGAGAGAATATCTGTCAGCCGTTTGGTGACTGCTGGGAATGGACCTCCAGCCCTTACACCGGCTATCCCGGGTATAAGTCCCTGCCTGGAGTGCTGGGCGAATACAACGGAAAGTTCATGTCGAGTCAGATGATCCTGCGGGGCGGATCCTGCGTCACGCCCGCAGACCACGTGCGCGCTACCTATCGGAACTTCTTTCCGCCTGCGACGCGCTGGCAGTTCACCGGAATCCGCATAGCTATTTGACAGAGGCTGAAGGGAATGACGACTCCTTCCATCATCGTGTTCGACGTCAACGAGACGCTGATCGATATCGAATCCCTAACGCCTTTCTTCGAGAGGCTCTTTGGCGACGGCAGAGTCCTTCGCGAGTGGTTCAATCAGCTGGTGCTTTATTCGAATGCGATCACGTTGGCCGGGTACTACGAGACATTTTTCACTCTCGGACAGGGTGTCCTGAAGATGCTGGGCAGCGTCTACCGGGTGCCGATCCAGCAGGCGGATGTCGAGGACTTGCAGGTCAGGATGCTGTCCATGCCGGCGCACGAGGATGTGCCGGAAGGGCTGCGGCTGCTGAGGGAGGCAGGATTCCGGCTGATGACGCTGACCAATTCGCCTCCGGATAAGGAGGGGAGCGCGCTGGAACGTGCCGGTCTCGCGCCCTTTATCGAGCGGCAATTCAGCGTCGACAGCGTTCGCCGATTCAAGCCCGCGCCGGAAGTCTACCATCGGGTCGCGGAACTCGTGGGAGTCGAGACATCGGCGATGTGCCTGGTCGCCGCGCATACCTGGGACACGCTCGGCGCGCAAAGTGTCGGCTTCGCTGCGGGCCTTGTTACGAGGACAGGAAATGCGGCTTTGCCCCTGGATCGATTACCTCAACCTCAGGCGATCGCGCCCGATCTCCCCGGAGTAGCGCGGCAGTTGATCGCTCTCTGGCGATGAGAAGGAACCGCACTCAGTCTGAATCCAGTTAGGGGGCAGCGCGCATCGAACCAACACGGCGCGCGGGCCGCGTTTTTTGAGGGTGAATCAGTCGTGATCTTCGATCGGGTCCAATTGTCCGCCTACGCTCCTCTTCCGCTGCGCATGATCGTGGGGATTGGCTTCATGGAGCACGGTTACGCGAAGCTTCTCAAAGGGCCTGTGGCATTCGCCTCCATCCTCCACGCTTTGGGTGTACCCGCCCCGCACTGGATGGCGTGGTTGACGATCGTGACTGAATTACTGGGCGGTTTCTTCGTCCTGCTTGGCGCCTTTATCCCTTTGGCCAGTGTTCCGATGGCGGCAGTGCTCATCGTAGCGATGCTCAGCGTCCATTGGCGCTACGGGTTCAGCTCTATCAAGCTTGAGGCGATTACGCCGGCCGGCGCAAAATTCGGACCGCCGGGATACGAATGCGATCTGCTGTACCTTGCATGCCTGGTAGCGCTTCTGCTCCCTGGCCCGGGCCCGCTCTCGCTCAATGGATTTCTCTCTGGAAGGAGACGCCCGATGCCCGCAGAATCGATTGCGTTATCGAGTCCGCACATTTCGCAGCGGACCCTCAACACAAAACAGAACCGTGGCAGATATCAGCGAGACGCACGCTGATGCAGAGTCCTCTATCGGAATCACAACGGGACGGCGCGCTCGCCTATCTGCTGCTTCGCATCACGATGGGCATGAATATCCTTGTTCACGGGATCAGTAGGGTTCTTGCCGGACACGCATCGTTTGCATATTCTCTGCTTCTGCTGTTTCAAAAGACTCCCCTGCCGGGCTGGTCGGTTTTCGCATTCGGATGGACGCTTCCATGGCTGGAGGCGGCTCTGGGTCTGGCGCTCCTGGTTGGCGTGAAGACGCGTCTGGTGCTGATCGCGGGCTCGCTTCTGATCATCGTTCTGACCTTCGGTTCGACCCTTCGCCAGGACTGGACCAGTGCGGGCCTCCAACTCATCTACGCTGCTGTCTACGCCGGGCTTCTCGCCTTCAGAAGCAGAAATATCTATTCCCTCGACTCGCTCTTTGGTACGACACGCGGATGAGCCCGCGCTGCCGCGGGACCGGTGTCATGACCAAATATCGTCAGTGTTCAACTGCCGTCAGGCATCCGACAGTCAAAGGACTGATACATCCGCGCTGGCGCATCGGCGGTGTAGTGCGCGAAGAAGTTAGCCGCGCAGGAGGTCAGACCGGTTCGTTTGGTAATGCGGTTGCAGGCAGTTCAGCAGCGTTCGTGGCCCGCATGGCGTGAAGTCATCAATTCGGGGGTAGCATTCGCCGAAGCACAGCCCGATAACCAGTATGAGGAGGAAATTGCTATGAGTCGGATCTCGTCAGGATCAGCAGCAGGCACGGCAGAGGTGGAGAGCGCGGTACCTCTGACTTTTATCCAGCATGTGGAAGCCGATGGTGTGCAGATGTTCTATCGGTCGGCAGGGGACAAGGATGCTCCCGTGGTGCTCCTTCTGCACGGCTTTCCCTCATCTTCATTCATGTTTCGCGAGCTCATTCCACGACTCGCCGATCGCTATCGCGTGATCGCCCCGGACCTGCCCGGATTTGGGTTCACGCAGGTTCCGGAGGGACGGAAATATACCTACTCCTTTGACGCTTTGGCCGGCACGATTGAGGCTTTCACCGAAGCGCTGGGCCTCAGGCGGTATGCCATTTACGTGTTTGACTACGGAGCGCCGACGGGATTTCGTCTGGCCATGCGCCATCCTGAACGCGTGACAGCCATCATTTCGCAGAATGGCAACGCTTATGAAGAGGGGCTCGGCGACGCGTGGGGACCGATCCGGCAATACTGGGCGCAGCCCACCGCGCAGAACCGGGAGACGATCCGGCAGGCCATCCTGAATCTCGATGGGACTCGGTGGCAGTACACACACGGCGTAGCGAATCCAGACTCCGTCGCGCCCGAATCTTACACGCTGGATAACGCCCTGCTGGAGCGTCCGGGCAACAAGGATATTCAGCTCGACTTGTTTCTGGACTACGCATCCAACGTGAAGCTCTATCCCACTTTCCAGAAGTACTTCCGGGAGAAACGGCCGCCTTTGCTTGCGATCTGGGGTAAGAACGATCCATTCTTCCTGCCTCCCGGAGCTGAGGCATTTCGCAGAGACATACCCAGCGCGCAGGTTCGCTTCCTGGACACGGGGCACTTCGCCATTGAGACGCACGTTGTGGAGATCGCCACCGCGATGAGTGACTTTCTCGAGGCGAACGGCGTCGCCGGCCGGCGCGAGGAAGCAGCGGCTCGATGATTCCCGTGCCTCATCCGGGAGCGGTGATCCTCGTGCACGGCGCGTGGGCCGACGGATCGACATGGAGTCATGTCATTCTGCCCTTGCGCCGCCACGGGCTTGCTGTAATCTCCGCACCCCTTCCCCTCACGTCGCTGACCGATGACGCTGCCGCGGTTCGGCGCGTCATTGCGAGGACCACGGGGCCCGTCACTCTGGTAGCGCATGCCTATGGCGGGGCGGTGATCGGCGCGGTCCACCACGATCGCGTGAAGTCGCTGGTCTATGTGGCCGCGCTGGCGCCCGATGAAGGTGAGACCGTCGCCGACGTGTTCTATCGCGCGGCGCCCCATCCTGAAGCTCCGCACCTGGAGCCGGACGCGGATGGATACATCTGGATGCCGGAAGAGGGCTTCGGCCGCGCCGTTGCGCACAGGGCATCGGCCGATCAACTCGCCATCATGATCGCGATCCAGCGACCGATTGCACTGCGGTGTATTCAGGAAAAAGTCCCCGCGCCGGCGTGGAAGACGACGCCCTCGTGGTACCTGGTCGTGGAGGAGGATCGCATGATTCCCCCGGAGACGCAGCGTTTTATGGCGGAGCGGATGGGGGCCCCTGTGCGTTCCCACAAGGTGGATCACACGCCCATGCACGATGCATCGCATTGGGTGGTCGATTGGATCGAGAAGGCCGTCGACGCAACGCATGCGCGGCCCAACGGCTGATCCGAAGTGTCAAACTGCAAAGCCCCTCCATGAGGATGGTATGAAAAGCAATTCCGTTGCGGTGGTGACGGGCGCAAGCCAGGGAATCGGCCGTGCGACGGCTCTGCGGCTGGCGCGCGACTTCTCCGCGGTGGTCCTTGCGGCCAGAAATGAAGATGAGCTGGAGACAACCGCCGCCGGCGTAAAGGCGGCTGGCGCCGAGCCCCTGATTTGTGCGCTCGACCTGCGCGAGCCTCAGTCGGCCGCCGTTCTTGTCGGCAAGACTCTCGATCGTCTCGGAAGAATCGACGCGCTGCTCAATATTGCCGGCGCCGTACCGCAAATCGATCTGTTTGAGATGACCGATGCACAGTGGGAAGACGGCCTCGCGCTCAAGCTGCATGGTGCGCGCCGCCTGACCATGCACGCCTGGGATGCCCTGAAGGCGACCCAGGGCTCCGTCGTGCTCATCTCGGGGAGCGCTGCTCTGGACCCCAAGCCGGGCTTCGCTGCGGTGGCTGCCATCAATGCCGCGATCATTGCGCTGGCCAAAGCATTTGCCGAGCAGGGAATCAAAGACGGTGTTCAGGTGAACAGCGTCGTGCCCGGCGCGGTAATGACCGGGCGTCGCCGCTCGTTTATGGAACACTGGGCGCCGCAGCACGGCATGAGCGTGGAAGACGCAACAAAGCAGTTTCCTGCGGAGGCCGGCATCGCGCGCTACGGTGAGCCGGAGGAGATTGCGAGCCTGATGGCGTATCTGGTTTCAAAAGAAGCTCATTGGCTCACCGGGGCGTCCGTCCGGATGGACGGCGGCGAAATCAAAGGGATCTGACACGGCGCTGGTTGCCTCGGAGCTGGCCGTGCGCACGCACAACCGCTGGACCTAGCCGAGCCGGAACTCAGGCAGCGCCCAGATCCCTGCTCCGCTCGGAGGACAGCCATCGGCTGGGTCCGGTTGAAGTGGCGAAGATATTTGTGAAGGTCCTGCCGGAAGTCTGCCGCGAGATGCCGAGCTTCTTCATACAGGGCATCCACGGTTGTTCCCGGGAAACCCCATTGACTCCCTACGGCCAGCCACCGATGGTTTTCCAGCCTCATCAGACCGACCGCCGAGCCCGCTCAGAGGGTGCCCCTCCGGGTCCTGCACCAGGCGGCATATAGGACTGTTCGGAAGGCCGTCGCGGTTCCCATAGTTCACCGCATGTCCGTTCCGCAGAAAACTGATCGAACCGGACCTGAACCCGATCCACAGACCGTCGTTGGGAACAGCCAAAAGAGAGACAACCGAATCCGTGGGCAGATGCGGCTCAGACTGTTTCTTGTATTGCTCAAACGTGAGCCCATCAAATCGAAAGAGGCCCTGTCCCGACCCGATCCATAAATCACCATCGGTCGTTTGCGTGATGGCGAGGATCTGGGAGGGAGCCCCGGCGTCGGGGCCCCAGGCGACATGGGTGAACCCTGTCAGCTTCGGGCTGGATTCCAGAGCAAAAGGCGCAGGGCAAACCGCTGCGAGGATCAACGCGATCCGAACCGTTCGCCAGACTGGAATCGTGGAGTTCACAATCGGTGTCGATTTCTCATCGCTCCCTCGCCGCTGAACTGTTCTTGCCCTGGCGGCGATGGGGTGGCGGATGGGCTGACTCAGGGGACAATGCCGGATACCACCGACTTCCCAGAGTAGCCGAAATAAATGGCTCAATCCCAGGCGGCAATCGTTGGCTGGGCCTCTTTGGAGTCATTGGATGGTGGATGCTTTGCCTGAGGAACGAGCGGTCCGGGCAAGGCCCGTAGCCGACCTCGCACCGCTGACATTAGTTCCTGGTTTCACGCAAAGACACGTGCAAGAACGCGGCCAAACCGCCACCGGGAGCAGAACCACGTCCGTGCTCAGAGATAAGGAGCCGCAGGACCGGGAGCGCGGTAGATCGGCGGATGCCGTGTCAGTTCCTGAACACCGCGCCAACTTCCCGACACCGATTGGCACTTCTCTCCTGCTGTGTCGATCGCGCGTCAGTGACGGCCCGTTGTCGAGTGACGACGCTTGCGCTCTGGAAGATCCCGCCGTTATAGCCCGTCGCCCTGAAGGTCTGCGGAGATTTGTCCATCGTCTGCAGCGAATCCCGGTCTGGTTGCCGGATTGCAGCCTCAGGTTATGTCGGAATTCGGAAGCAAGCGACATGTGATTGCAGCCGAAAAGGAGAAGAGTATGAATCGTCGTCGTTTTCTTGGTGGGCTGGGTGCCGCATCTGCGAGTCTTCTGGCGCCCGTCGCGTATGGCCGAGCCGGGCTGGAGAAGGGAATCGCACCGCCCGCCTCTGGGGATCGCAACTCGCGGATGACAAAGCTTCCAGAAAACTCATCGGTTGTGATGGTGCATGGTGCCTGGGCGGACGGCTCCTGCTGGAGCAGTGTCATTGCGCCCCTGGAACGTCGAGGCCTCGACGTCATCTGTGCACCGATACCCATGACCTCCTTAACGAACGACGCGACCGTTCTGCAATGGGCGCTCGATCGAACCAGCGGACCGGTCGTCCTCGTCGGACACGCCTACTCAGGTGCGGTCATCGGCGCAGTACAGGATGAACGAGTCAAGGCTCTCGTCTACGTGACTGCGCTCGCGCCTGACGAGGGCGAAACCGTAGCCAAAGTGTTCTACCTCAATCCATCTTCTCCGGAAGCCCCGAAGATGGTTCCCGATTCGCATGGCTTCGTCTGGATGCCCGCGGATGGCTTTCGCCGGGCGCTCGCGCAAAACGCCTCCATCGAACAGTTGAGGATCGCAGCTGCGGTGCAGCGGCCGCTCGGGGTTCAATGCATTCAGCAGCCCGCTCCGAGCCCGGCCTGGAAAACCCGGCCTTCCTGGTTCCTGCTCGCGGAAGAAGACCGCATGATCAACCCAAAAACTCAGCGCTTCATGGCCGATCGGATGCGCGCGACCGTTCATCGCGCGCCCGTCGATCACACTCCGATGTATTCAGCGCCGCACGTGGTGGTCGACGTAATCCTGGATGCAGCGCAAAAATCCCTCTAGCAACAGAGCACCGCCGTGGCGAATTTCACCATTGCGGTCAGGCAATCGGCGAGGCCAGGGAATCCGCTCGTCGGCCTGCCGACGTCGGCAGTTTGCCGCGATGTCAGCATTTTGGCTGCAGTGACACCAATCACCGCTCTGTCCGCTGCGTCGGGATGCGGCTGTCGGGCTCACCAACGGGTCAGCTAACTCCAGTCGTTGACGCGTGTCCGCCGATTGACAGTGTCATGTCCTGCGTTACGCTCGGGTGACTGCTGCCGAAAATCCCCGCAAAAATCGCGGCTCCGATCTTTGGAGAACCGCGTGCAGTATGTATGGCGCGACCTACGAAGGAGGAGCAATCATGAGTGAATTGTCAGGACAAATAATGGACGCAAACCAGCATGAGGGGGTAACTTCAGATCGCCTCTCAGCAGGAACCCGCATGCTGACGGAGATCGCTGCCCGGGTCGATGACCACAATGTTCCCTTTGTGCTGATCAGCATCGGCATGATTGTGATGCTGATGCGGGCCGGGCTTTTCAAGATGACGGCGATCGGCGCGGAAGGGATAACCCCTCTGGTCACGCACAGCCCATTGATCAGCTGGCAGTTTAAGTTGTTCGGCCCTTATATTGGCTCCGATATCATCGGCCTCACCGAGCTCACGGCGGCCTGCCTTTTCATCGTGGGCTACTTCAAGGCACAGGCCGGCATAGTCGGTGGCCTCATCACAACCCTTATGTTCTTTATCACCAGCACCATGCTCGTGACGACGCCGGGCGCGATTATTACCTATCATGGGATGAAGTACATGAGCCTTGTGGGGCTGTTTCTCTTTAAGGATGTTATTTCCTTCGGAGCATCTTTCTACCTGATCAGTGCATTCGGTAAAAGAGCTATCAGCAGCCACTCCCGGAGTTAGAAGCAGGGACTTGTGTGCATAGTTTGGCAGGGAGCGAGCTATACCGGAGGCAGTTGCGCGCGGCTCCAGTTCCCGCCCAGCGCCCGCACCAGCAACACACTCGCTTCCAGCTGCCGGCGCAGGACGTCGATATCGTTACGCTCGTTATTCAGTGCCGTCGTCTGCGCCGTGACCACCTGCAGATATGTATCCACGCCTCCCTGATAGCGGTTCATAAAGAGCTGCAGCGTTTGCTCCGCTGCTGAGGTTGCCTGATGCTGCTGTTCTGACTCGTTCGAAAGCACGTGCAGCACAACCAGGTTGTCTTCCACCTGCTGAAAAGCTCCCAGCGTCGTCTGCCGGTAGTTGGCGACGGCACCGTCATAACCGGCCAGCGCCGACTCTTTGATCGCATGGCGTCGCCCGGCATCGAACAGCGTTTCGGAAAAGACCGGTCCCACCGCCCAGAAACGGCTCGGCCAGTTAAGCCAGTTCAGTGCAGAAGTCCCTTCGAAGCCCGCACTGGCTGAGAGCCCCAGCGTCGGATACCACGCTGCTTCCGCGATGCCGATCTGCTCGTTCGCCTCTGCCACCCGCCGTTCGGCTGCGGCGATATCCGGGCGGCGCTCCAGCAGATCGGAGGGCACTACGCGCGGAATCGCCGGCAACACCGGAGGATGCGCGTTCAGCGGATCGGGTGGGAGACTGAAGGCCGCCGGCGCCTTTCCAGTCAGAATCGCAATCGCATGCTCGTACTGCTGGCGCACTGCGGTGACATCGGAATCCATCACCTGCGCGTCGCGCAGCTGCGTCTTCGCCTGGGCCACGTCGGACATCGGCGCAACTCCGCCTTCGAAACGGTTCTGCGTCAGCTGCAGTGCCTGGCTGTAGGCTTGCACGGTGTCGTCCAGCAGCCTTTTCTGCGCATCCGCGCTGCGCAGCTCGAAGTAGTCAACGGCGAGCTCAGCATGCAGGCTCAGGCGCACCGCCGCTACCTCGCCCGCGCTTGCCTGCGCCTCTTCCTTCGCCGCGTTGACGCGACGCCGGATGCGGCCCCACAGATCCAGTTCCCATGAGGCCTCCAGGGGCAGCGTGAATTCGCCCGAGCCGCTATTCGTCTCGTTCGCCGGAAAATAGGGCTGGTGGGCCGAGTCGCGCAGTGCACCAATCCCCGCGCCCACGCCGATCGTAGGTGCCTCGAACGAGCGGTTGTACTGGATCGTGGCGCGCGCCTGTCGGAAGTCAGCCTCAGCAATCCGCAGCGTCTGATTGGCCGAGTCCACCTGCCCCTCCAGCGCATTCAGCTGCGGATCTTCGTATTGCTGCCACCAGGGCCCGCGCGGAGTCGCATCGCCCGGCTGTGCGAGTTTCCAGCCGCGTACCGGCGTCGCGTCCGCCTGCGGAGCTTCCTTGAATGCCGGCGTCATCGCCGCCGAGGGCACCTTGTATTTCGGTCCCACCATACAGCCCGTGATCAGAGCCAGCAGGATGCCGGCCGAAGCGCGAAGCGCCGTCTTCATCACCGCGATTCCCCGGCAATCCGTACGGGCTGTCCGTCGTCCAGCGAATCCGCGGGATCAAGAATGACCTCGTCCCCAGGCTTCAGACCCGACACCACTTCCACGCTGTTGCCGTAATCGTGCCCAATAGTGATGGGCACCAGTTGCGCATGCCCATTGCGGGCCAGGCCCACGCGCAGGCCCTCTGACCGAAACAGCAGCGCGTTCGACGGAATGGTGACAGCGCCGCTCACCGGCGGCATCGTCAGATGCACGAAGGTATAAGCCCCGGGACGCAGCAGCCCATCGGGATTGGCAACATCGACTTCCACATTCAGCGTGCGGGTGGCCGGATCGATCGCATCGGAGTTGCGGACCAAGGTCCCCATAAAGGTTCTCCCCGGATATTCGTCCAGCGTAATGGCCACCTTCTCGCCCGTTCTCACCGCATCCGTATAGACCTCCGGGACCGGCACATAAACGCGCAGTGTGCTCACGGATGCCAGATGAAACAGCTCTCGCGGCGGGCTGTTTTCGCCAGCCTGGATCAAGTCGCCGATATCGGTGTTGCGCTGTGTGATGACGCCGTCGAACGGTGCGTAAATGTTCTCGTAGGCCTGCAGTTGCTGCAGCCGGCGGACGTTTGCCTCATTCGACGCCACCAGCGCCTGCTTCGACGCGAGATCGCTGACGGCCTGGTCCGTCTCCTGGCGCGAAACCGAGTTGGTTTCCAGCAGATGCTTCCAGCGTGCGGCCGTAATCTGCGCCAGCTGCAGATTGGCGCTTGCGTTTTTGAGCTGGGCTTGAGCCTCCTGGAGCTGCTCATCCAGTTCCGGGGTCTCGATCGTCGCCAGCAACTGGCCCTTTTTTACGTGCGCTCCGATATCGAAATACCACTTACGCAGATAGCCGCTGGTTCGCGCGTAGATCGGCGTGTCGATGTAGGCCTCTGTATTGCCGGGAAGCGCAATCTCCTCGCTGGCCGATCCGACTTTCGGATGCACCACGTTCACGGTCGGAATTGCGGAGAATTCCGTCACCTGCGCCAGTCTCGCTTCGGCCTGCGCCCGCGAACGGATGCCGGCGTAGATCGCCGCGCCCGCAATCGCCAGCACAATCACCGCGATCAGCACATGCCGCCGACGGCTTGACGGCGTTGTCGGCGCGCTCGCCGATTCCTCGGCTTCGTTGCCGGAGCGGTTGCGCATCGCCGGTGTCTGCTTGGGTTCCGTCGTCATGGGGGTCTCCGTCGAGCTAGGCATGCGTGGGATGTCCTTTGCCTTCCAGGGCCAGTTCGGCGTCGGCCGCCGATCCGCCGCCGTGCAGCAGAGCAAAAACTGCCGGTACAAAAATCAGAGTCGCCATCGTGGCGCAAAGCAGGCCGCCGATCACGGCGCGACCCAGCGGAGCGTTTTGCTCGCCGCCCTCGCCGACTCCCAGCGCCATGGGTACCATGCCGATGATCATGGCCAGCGCCGTCATCATGACCGGACGGAAACGCGTCGCGCCCGCCTCCACCGCCGCCCGCACCGCGCTGCCGTGCACCATCAGCCGTTCGCGCGCGAAGGAGACGACCAGAATGCTGTTGGCCGTGCCCACGCCCATACACATAATGGCTCCCATCAGTGCCGGCACGCTCAGCGTGGTATGGGTGAAGAACAGCAGCAGAACGATGCCGGCCAGCGCTGCGGGAAGAGCCGTGATGATGATGAAGGGATCGAGCCACGATTGGAAATTCACCACGATCAGCAGGTACACCAGCACGATGGCGAAACTCAGACCCGTCAGCAGCCCGGTATAGGAGTTCCGCATGGTCTGTACCTGGCCGCGAATGGTAATGAAAGTCCCGCGCGGCAGGTTCTTCCGCGTGTGGCCCACGATGGTCTCCACATCGCGCGCGACCGATCCCAGATCGCGATCCTGCACCGCCCCATAAATGTCGATCACCCGGCGGATGTTGTATTCCGAAATCACCGCCATCTCATGGCCGCGTTGGATCGAAGCCACATCCCCAAGAATTTCCGGCCGCGCATTGCCGGCCGCCGTCAGCGGAATGTTCTCCAGATCCTGAATCGACTGCATCCGGTACTGCGGCGTTTGTGCTACCAGGTTGTAATTCACGCCGTTCCTGTAATTCAGGAAATACATCGGCGTGATCTGCAGGCTTCCGCTCAGCGTATTCAGAACGCTGTTGGCCACCGCGCGCTCGGTGTATCCACCCTGCACCGCCTTGGTGCGATCCACGTCCACGTTCAGCGTCGGATAATCGAAAGGCTGCTCGATGCGCAGATCCACCAGCCCGGGAACCTGTCGCAGCTGCGTCAGCATGCGATCCGCAATGGCATGGCTGGCCTCCGCGTCGTTGCCCTCCACCTGAATATCGATGGGCGCGGGCAGCCCGAAGTTCAGAATCTGCGTCACCATATCCGCGGGCAGAAAATAGAACGTCACTCCCGGAAACTCGCGCGGCAGCTTCCGCCGCAAATCGCGCACATAGTTTGCGGTCGGGTGATGGTTCTCCTTCAGAGAAACCAGCACGTCCGCTCCGTTGGCGCCGATCACCCCCGACGTCAGGTGCATCGTGTTCATGCCGCTGTAGGGCAGTCCGATGTTATCGAGGATGTTGTCCACTTCCCCTGCCGGCACCTCTTTGCGAATCGAACCCTCGACCTGATCGCACAGCCGCGCGGTGTCTTCAATACGCGTTCCTGTTGGAGCGTTGACGTGGAGCAGGAACTGGCCGCTGTCGGTGCTGGGAAAGAAATCGCGGCCCAGCCACGGCGCCAGGGCAAAGACCGCGACGCATCCCAGCAGGAACAGCGGAATAAATGCCTTCCGACTGAGCACGAGCCCCGTCAGAACCTGCTGGTAGCGGCCGCGCAGCGACTCGAACCTGCGTTCGAATCCGCGCTGAAAGACGGCGAACGGATTGCGCGCAACGCGCGTGGCATCCTTCTCCCGCAGCAGATACATGGCCATGGTCGGCACCAGAGTCCGCGACAGGATGTACGACGCCGCCATTGCGAAGACCACAGCCTCGGCCAGCGGGACGAACAGATACCGCGCCACACCGCTCAGCAGAAACATCGGCAGGAAAACGATGCAGATGCAAAGCGTCGAAACCAGCGCCGGAACCGCAATCTGCGCCGCACCCTCCAGAATCGCCGTCTCCAGCGGCAGTCCCTCTTCGAGATATCGCTCGATGTTCTCGATCGTGACCGTCGCATCGTCCACCAGAATGCCCACCGCCAGCGCCAGGCCACCCAGCGTCATGATGTTGATGGTCTGGCCGAGGAAGCTCAGCACCATCACCGAGGTCAGGATGGAAAGCGGAATGGAAACCGCGATGATCAGCGTGCTCCGCCAGCTGCCCAGGAACAGAAGGATCATCAGCCCGGTCAGCGCTGCGGCGATCACCGCCTCGCGGATCACCCCGTCCACGGCCGCCCGCACAAAGATCGATTGATCGGCCAGGGGAACAATTTTCAGATTCGGCGGCACAATGCTCGCAATGCGCGGCAGCCTGGCGCGAATCCCTTTTACGACGCTCAGCGTCGATGCTGTGCCCGATTTGATGATCGTGACCAGCACGCCGCGCCGGCCGTCCTGGCGAACGATGTTCGTCTGCACCCCGAACCCGTCGCTCACCGTCGCCACGTCGCGCATGTAAATCGTGGTGCTGCCCACCTGCTTGATCGGGAGATTGTTCAGGGCTTCGATGGTGCGCGGCGCCGTGTTCATCCGCACGTCGTATTCGCTGTTGCCGATCTTGGCCGTGCCGGATGGCAGCACCACGTTCTGAGCGTTCACCGCATTCAGCACGTCGGTGGGCGAAATCTCTTTCGCCTGCATCAGGTTCTGATCCATGTTGATCATCACCTGCCGCATCTTTCCCCCGTAAGGCAGTGGCACCACCGCCCCCGGCACCGTGATCAGCTGGGTACGGACGTAGTTCTGCGCATAATCCTGCAGCTGCTGCTCTGAGAGCCCTCTGCCCGACAGGCTCAGCTGGAGAATCGGTACGCTCGAAGCGCTGAAGTTGATGATTTCCGGCGGAAGGATCCCCGGCGGCAGCTGGTGCAGCATGTACTGCGAGACCGCCGTCACCTGCGCATTGGCCGTATCCAGGCTCGCGCCCGGCTGCAGGAAGATCTTCACCACCGACTGGCCGTTGTAATTGGTGGACTCGATGTGCTCGATGTTGTCCACCAGCGCCGTCAGTGCTTTTTCATACGGCTCCGTCAGCCGCCCTTCAATCTCCTCCGGATCCAGACCCGTATAGGTCCAGTCCACCGCGACCACTGGAATATTGATGCTGGGGAAAATATCCGTCGGGGTGCGCGAGATCACGACCGGGCTCAGAATCAGAATCAGCAGAGCCAGAACGATAAAGGTGTAGGGACGCTTCAGCGCTACCCTGACAATCCACATGATCTCGTTATCTCCAGCACGGGGATGGGGCGGCGCGAAAGTTCGTCCTGCACTGAAATTTCGCGCGTGTTTACTGGATTCTTAACAGCGCCATAGGTTTCATGGTTTGTTCCGAACGGACCAATCGGTAAAACCGATAAAATAGCTCATGGAACTGCGCCATCTCCGCTACTTCTGCGCCGTCGCGGACTGGAAAGGCTTCAACCGCGCGGCAACCGCTCTGCGCGTCTCGCAATCCGCGATCAGCGATCAGATCTTCGATCTGGAACGCGAGATGGGCGTCACCCTTATCAATCGCTCCCGCCAGCGCTTCAACCTCACCCCCACCGGCGAGATCTTCCTCGAGGACGCCCGCAGGATCCTCGCCGACGCCGATCGCGCCGTCGACCGCGCGCGCCGCTCCGCCCGTGGAGACATCGGATCGCTGCGCATCGCGTTCCTCGTCTGGGGAGCCAGCAGTTTTCTTCCCGGCGTCATCCGTGAATTCCGCCAGCTGCATCCCGGCGTCCACCTCTCGGTCCGCGAGATGCTCCCCAATGAGCAATCCGAAGCCCTCACGCAGGGCTCGCTCGACGTGGGTTTCACGCGGCCTCTGCAGCCCCCTTATGCTGGCCGGCTCCGATCCGAGATCCTCTACAATGACCCTTTCCTCGCCGTCCTGCCGCGCGAGCATCCGCGGGTCCGTTCCTCGCTCGATCTCCGCGATCTGGCCAACGAATCCTTCGTCCTTTGCGAGCGCGACATTTCGCCGGTGCTCTTCGATCGCATCATCTCCATGTGTGGCCGCGCCGGATTCGCTCCTCGCATCGTCCAGACCTCCAACGTCTTTTCCAGCGTTCTCGCTTTGGTCGAAGCGGGGGAGGGAATCACGCTGATCCCTTCCAGCCTGCGCCACGTCCGGGTCAGTGATCTGGCCTTCTGTCCTGTGAACGATCCCGAGGGAACCATCGAACTGGTGATGGCCTGGTCTGAGGAACGCGCCAGCAAACCTCTCGAAAACTTCCTCGAATTCGTCCGGGACCGGCGAGAGATCATTCGAGGCTCTCTGGATCCCTCCCCTCGCTGAAATCCCGGTCAGGATTTTGCCTGCTCAGGTCGCAAGGTTGCTGCGGAGTCGATTCTGCGGGCCGGAGTCACCTGCCATCCGCGAACAAGAGGCGAAGATCACGACTAATTTGCTGCTATATCCTCTATGTCCGCTATCAGGAAGCGGCACTTCCATCGAACGTGCGCGTCAGGGCGTAACTCCTTCAATAAATCGCTTGACAACTGACGAAAACGCTTGTTAGTCTCTCGCTCCAGTCCCCCGGGTAGTGAAAAAAAAGAGCCGGATTTTGTCGGAGGCGGCAGAATACCGGAGCAACTCGAGATGCGAATCAAGATGTGCTTCCGAATAAATTCGGAGCACTTTTCTTCAAGGAGGCATTTGTGACACAGGTATGTGGAAAACCGCGCCACGATGTGTGGCTGAGGAAGAACTCCGGCATTTTGCGCAGGCATGGACTGCTGCGCTGGCTGCCGGTGTTATGCGGGCTGATTCTCATCTTTTCCCTTTCAGCCATGGCGCAGGAGAACGCCGATCTGTCGGGTGCGGTCACGGATCCATCGGGTGCAGTGGTTCCCAATGCAAAGGTGGTTCTCACCAATGTGGCCACCGGCGAAGTGCGGACGAGCACAACGAACGCCGCAGGGCTCTTCGATTTTCCCGGGCTGAACAACAGCACCTACAGCCTGAAAGTGACGGCATCGGGCTTCCAGGCTTCTGAGAAGACCGGGATCGTGATGAACGTGGCCGCGACGGTGCGCGAGGATGTGAAACTCGCAGTCGGCGCGAGCTCGACAACCGTCATGGTGCAGGCGAATGCGCTGCATCTGCAAACGGAAACCAACGAAGTCAGCAACCTGATTACGGCGCAGCAGCTCACCGAGATCGGCACCAACGGGCGCAGCATGCTGTCGCTGGCCACGTTGGGGACGGGCGCTTCAGGGAATCTCCCGTCGTTCAACGGCATATCGGCACAGGGAGCTACGGCGACGATCAGCTTTAACGGCATGCGCCCCGATCACAACGTGTGGCTGGTTGATGGCGGCGAAATCTACGACCGCGGCAGCGGCGGGAAACCGGATATTATGCCGTCGCCGGACGATCTGGCCGAATTCCAGTCACTGGAGAGTAACTACTCTCCGGATTATGGGATCGGCTCGGGCGGCACCATCATCATGGCTCTCAAATCGGGCAGCCGGAATTTCCACGGAGGAGCATGGGAATTCAACCGCAACGATGACTTCGATGCAGCCAACTATTTTTCCAAGCTGAACAATCAGGCGACTCCGGAGTTGCGCCTGAACATTTTTGGCGGCAACATCGGCGGCCCGCTGTTTATTCCCGGGTTGTATCCCAAGAGCAGGAGCCGGACGTTCTTCTTCTACAGCGAGGAATGGCGCCGGTATATTGCGGGAGCCAATCCTTCGGCGATCAACACCATTCCCAACGACGACATTCCGACGGCCGGCGCAGCGCTGAACTATGCAGTGCCGAGCGGCTGGAAGGAAAAGCCGAACAGCGGTATCTGCAACGCGGGACAGACGGCGCCGTGCGTGCCCAACCTGCCCAACAATGCAACGTTAACCGCTCTGGAAGCGAGCGATGGTTTGACTCCGGGAAATTCGTTTCCCGGCGGCGTGATTCCGGCCAACATGATCGATCCCAATGCGGTGCTGTTCATGCATACGGGAGCGATTCCGGCAGCGAACTCGACGTCCGCCAGCGGCTCGCCGCAGTATGTGGCTTCGCCGAAGCAGCCGACGTTTGTGCGGGAAGATGTGGTGCGCATCGATCACGACATCACCAACAAACTGCATCTGATGGGCGATTTCATTCACGATCAGATGTCGCAGACCTATTACCCGGATATGTGGAGCAACGACAGCTATCCCACTACCGGCGATGTGTTCGGCAATCCGTCGTGGGGATCGGTGATCAAGCTGACGCAGACGATCTCGCCGACCATGCTGAACGAAACAGCGCTCAACGTGAACGGCAACAGCATCAACATCACGCCGGTGGGCATTTATGCGCAGCCTTCGGGATGGTCGCAGGCCGGGTACTTCCCGGCGGCGAACAACGCGTTGAGCCGCATGCCGTCGGTCGATCTGAGCGGGCCGGTGGGCACAAACTGGACAATCAACTACTGGCCGTGGAAGAACGCTTTCCTCGATTACCAGCTACGCGACGACTTCTCGTGGACGCGGGGCAGGCACTCGCTGAAGTTCGGCTTCTCCTACATGAGAGCCGATAAGAATCAGCAGCAGCAGGCGGATACCCAGGGCGATTACAGCTTCGGCACCGACTTCTCCGGCGATTCCTATGTCAACTTCCTGCTGGGCCTGTCAGACAGCTTCAGCCAGCTGCAGTCCATCGAAATGTTCCACTGGATCAACAACACGTATTCAGCGTACGGAATGGACAACTGGCACGTGACGCCACGGCTGACCCTGAACCTGGGGATACGCTATGACGGACTGCCGCACGTCTACGAGAAATTCAACCGGACGGCGAACTTCGTTCCTTCCCTCTACAATGCGAGCGACGCGGCGACGTTCGACGCCAGCGGCGCGATCTGCCAGTCGTCCACGCAGTCGGGCTGCACGGGAGCGAGTCCGGGCCTGGGCAATCCGACCAACGCTCCGGCTCCGTTCTACCTGAACGGCATTGGCCGTCCGGGTGTGAACGGCTTCCCGGAGGGGCTGGTCAAGAACGACTACTTCACCTGGCAGCCTCGCGTGGGGTTCGCCTATGACGCCTTCGGCACCGGCAAGTGGGTACTCAGGGGCGGCGCGGGCTTCTTCTACGAGCGCATCCAGGGGAACGATATCTACGGAACGGACACCAACCCGCCCTATGCCTACAAGCCTACGGCGAGCTCGGTGTACTTCAGCACTCCCAACGTGAGCGTGCTGAACGATCAGGCAGCGACCACCCCGGTGTTTCCGGCCAGCATGGGATCGCTGGGCTATTACTATCCGAACCCGGGCACGTTGCAGTACAGCCTGGGCGTGCAGCATGAACTCGCGCCTGGAGTCGTGACGCTGGTCCAGTATGTTGGATCGGGCGGCTGGAACCAGGACGATGAGCGCGCGATTAACACGCTGCCGCTGGGCGATATCACCGATCGCCAGGCAGTCTCGCAGGGTGCGAATGCCAACCTCTACCGCATGTTCCCGGGCTTCGCGGGCATCACCGAGGATGACAACGCCACCAACACCACCTACAACAGCCTCCAGGCCGCGCTGCGCATGGAGCACAAACATGGGCTGACAACGCAGTTCGCCTATACCTATGCCCATGAAATCGATATCGAGGGCGGCGATCTGGCCTCACTCTCGGATCCTTTCAACCTGAAGTATGACCGCGGGTCGGGAACTTACGACCGTCGTCATAACTTCGAAGCCAACTACGTTTACGACCTCCCGTTCTTCAACCACGCCAGCAGCTTTGCAGAGCGCAGCCTGTTGGGCGGCTGGGTTTTCTCCGGCGTAACCTCGGCGGAAACCGGCTTGCCGAACAACGTAACGTATGGAACGGACACGCTGGGCCTGGGCGGCGGCACAACCAATCGCCCGGACCTGGTCGGCAACCCAAGGGGACCGAAGACGCGGCAGGAGTGGTTCAACACTTCGGCGTTTGCGGCTCCGACGGCACCATGGAATGGCGGCGGGAACAACGGCTTCGGGACGGCTGGCAAAGACGCCATCGTCGCGCCCGGACTGATCAACTGGAACCTCAGCCTGTTCAAGTCGTTTGCTCTGAATGCGAGCGAGAACACCAAGTTCGAGCTCCGCGTCGAGTCGTATAACACCTTCAACCATACGGAGTTCAACGGAATTGACGCGGGATTTACCGACGGCAACTTCGGCCAGGTGACCAGCGCCAACGATCCCCGTACGCTGCAGTTCGGAGGAAAATTCCTCTTCTGATCGCAACTGAATAGAAATCGGCGCAGTGGAGAGCGATCTCCACTGCGCCTTTTCTTTTGGAGTTCTTTCAGCGGCGCGCCTCCATCAGGCCATGGGGCTGATGGACAGGACCGCGCCCGATTCGTTTGGGGGGCAAGATAAAAAGCAGGCGTACCGGAGTCTCGATCAGCAGATTGCGGGGCCGCACCCAACGCCTGCGCCAGGAGCCCCGGCATGGAGTCGACGCTGGCCTCTCCGCGCCCGTCAGCGATCTTCCCGCTCGATCTGCTTCTGCAGGTTCTTCGCCAGCTTTTCAATGTCGCCGGCGCGCCGCAGCGTGTTAATGGACAGCGTGTACTGATTCGTCTTGTCCACCTCCGCCTGCAGCTTCCGGGCCAGGTCCAGCAACTGGTCGGCTTCATCCAGGAGGCGCTGCTGCTGCAGAGACGGCGGTGCGGCGGAAGCGGACGATGCGGCTGTAGCCTGCTGCGCCGGAGTGGCTGCAGGCTTCGGGGAAGAGGGAGCGGCCTGCGCGACGGCCATCCCGCACGTCGACAGCACCAGGGCGGCTAAGACCCCCGTCCGGCGGATCACGGCCACATTCCCGCTTTGGCCAGATCGGACGAAACGTCGTCCTCCATCTTTTCCCGGTCCTGGATGAGGTGGGCCAGCTTCTCGATCCGTTCCAGCCGGTCCTTTTCACTGGTGGCGGGATCGGCGGCAGGGTGGCTGGCCATCTCGCTCCGCAGATCCTGCGCGATCTGCAGCAGCTGCCGGGTCGCCTCCACCATTTGCTTTTGGCGGGCCTCGCCCCGCAGCCGCGCCTGCTCGCGAAGAGCACGCAACATCAGCGGGTCAGATTCGTATCTGCTTCGAATACCGGGGGGCGCGGAAGGGTTGGGGGGCAATTCCTGCATGCCGGGAGAAAGGGAACTGGCAGGAGCAGGATCCTGGGCCCATGCGACGCTCATCCCTGCGCAACTGACACCCAACAGCAGTCCGGCCCCGATGCATACTCGCAACAGCTTCGCCACGATCCACGCTCCGCGAAAGACAAACGACAGACTCAGCTGCGACGGTTCATCAACTCAGACGGAGGATGCGTCCGGCTGAAAGCCCTTCTGCACGGTCGGTCCTGCTCGGGCTCACGCCCCTCATCCTACTCCGTTTGTACAGGGCGGAACAGATCGGCTCAACGGCCCCCACCGGAGCCGCGCACGAAACACGACCGCTCGATCAGAGGCCGAGGACAGCCCGAAATCCGGCAATCAGACCTACCCACAGAAGGCCGCCCAGGACCAGGCCCAGAACCGCGCCTCGGGCGGGAGCCAGATTCTCTTCGTGATCGTGCGAGGAGGAAGCCTCTTCTTCGCGAAGCCAATAATCAGCTTCTCCAAATGTGGAATGAAATCGAACCGCATCGATGGGTGTCGCCATGGTCACCCCTCCTTCTCCCGTCCACTAATTGGACTAGGCAAATGGTCCCAAAGGGTCACATCAATACGATGTGACATATCTCACCATGGGTTGTTGCCGGGAGTCGTAGGGGTAGAAGCTACTGAATCAACAGTCGTTTCAGCGGTAGCTAAATTGCCAGAGAAAGATGCCGGAGACAGGGTTCAGGCGCGCAGCCGGCTCCGCAGCTCCTCAGGAATACGATCCTGGAGAACCCGGGCCTGCTCCATGGCCACACCGGTCAGGTAAACCGGCGCCGGAGTGGCGATTGCCACCAGGATCCACGCAGCCAGCGAAGCCAGCAGGCCGACGATCGCAGCCGCCTGTAAGGTGAGAACCACTGCCGTATGCTCGAGGTGCAGATTCACTACCGCGGCCGTGCGCAGCGGTTCCACGTGGTGGATCACCGCCAACGCCAGCAGGAACGCAATAATGCAGAGGGTGCTGAGGCTGATCAGGGCTACATCCACAGCCCGGTGCAGTCGCTGCCGCGAGCGGCAGAAGGCACAGCTGGACAGATGCTCCTCGTAGTCAATGCGCATTTCGGGGGAGATGCCCGAGATGTCGTAGCGCCAACTCGAAAGAATGTCCCCGACGACCGAATCGGTGCATGTGCTCATCGTTCAGGTCCTCATCTTCCCCTCACCCCGGCAGCATCCGCCAACCATTCCGCTGGGTGAGAATCCAATGCAAGGGGCCACTCTATGATTATAACCCCTAGTCATTTCAGAACAATAGCTTCCATTGGCCGATCCTGCTCCGCGAGGACCAGGTGATTGGCCAGCAGACTCATGCGGTCCCGCAAAGCCCGCTCCGCCGCGATGCGCGCCAGTTCCGGGAGGTTATTGTTTTCGGATAGATGAGCCAGAACGACATACGTCGCCTGCCCATCGTAGCCCCTGGCCAGAAAATCAGCCGCGGCATCGTTGGACAGGTGGCCGACCCGAGACATCACTCTCTGTTTCACTGCCCACGGATAGGGACCGTCGCGCAGCATATCCAGATCGTGATTGGATTCGAGCATCAGCACATCACATCCCCGCAACTGCATATTCACATTAGATGGCAGGTAACCCAGGTCGGTCGCCAATCCTATGCGAACCCCTTCCGCCTCAAAGACAAAGCCAACGGGATCAACAGCATCGTGCGGGATGGTGAAGGGCGTCACCGCGATATCGCCAATGCGGAAGCCCGTGCCGGACCGAAAATACTGCACAGCCGGGAGCGCCGTGGGATCCTTCTCCGGCTCGCTGATCGTTTCTTCTGCCGCCGCCTTCTCCTCCAGACAGGGTTCCGGGACGGCGTTTGCCTGGGCCCGGCGCCGCTCCAGCCACTCGGCATAGGTAACGCGCTTCTGCGGGGTCATCCAGCGAACCCACGCGCGATGCGTGGGTTCCGTCCAGTACACCGGAATGCCGAGCCGGCGCGCGGTGACGGCCAGCCCCTGCACATGGTCCTGATGCTCGTGGGTGACAAGGATCGCGTCCAGCGTGGCGGGATCCTCGCCGGCGGTCTGCATGCGCTTCATCAGCTCGCGGCAGGAGAGCCCGGCGTCCACCAGAATGCGCGTGGTGGAGGTGGCGACAAAGGTGCTGTTGCCTTTCGAACCGCTGGCCAGCACCGTCATCCGCACCATATTGGCGAGGATACGCCGAAACGATGTGGAGGAAGCGCCCTTTCCGCCGAGGAGAACCTCCGCGGGCTACTCGTAGGTGTAGAAGCCGCGCCCGCTTTTCCGGCCCAGCCAACCCGCGTCCACCATGCGGATCAGCAGCGGGCATGGCCGGTATTTCGGATCGCCCAAACCGTCGTGCAACACGCGCATGATATCCAGGCAGACGTCGAGGCCGATGAAATCCGCCAGGGTCAGCGGACCCATGGGGTGCGCCATGCCCAGCTTAAAAACCTCATCGACAGCTTCCGGCGTGGCCACCCCTTCCATCACCGTATACATCGCCTCATTCAGTAGAGGCATCAGCACCCGGTTGGAGACGAAGCCCGGTGCGTCGTTGACCTCCACCGGCGTCTTGCCCAGCTTCCGGGCCAGATCCTCGACCGCGGCGTAGGTCTCCTGAGACGTCGCCAGGCCCCGGATCACCTCCACCAGCTTCATCACCGGCACCGGATTGAAGAAGTGCATCCCGATGACGCGATCGGGACGAAGCGTCTGCGCCCCCAGCTTTGTAATCGAAATAGAGGAGGTGTTCGACGCCAGGATCGCCTCCGGTGCAAGCAGCGCGTCCAGTTCCACAAAGAGCGAGCGCTTGATTTCGAAGCGCTCGGTTGCGGCTTCGATCACAAAATCGCAGGAGCTGAGAGAAGACCGGTCCAGCGTGCCCTCGATTCGCTGCAGCGCGGCCTGAGCTTCATTCTGCGAGATCTTGCCTTTCTCGGCTTCGCGGCCCAGGTTCTTCCGGATCGCTTCGAGGCCACGGTCCAGAAAGCGCTGTTCGACCTCGCAGAGCACCACCGGAAACCCGCTGCGGGCGATGACATGCGCAATGCCGTTTCCCATGGTGCCGGCGCCGACGACGCCAACCTTCCTGATTTCTGCCATCGTTTCTCCTTGTTGGGGTGGGCTCACTCCGCGCCGGGGACAGGCACCAGCACACAAGTGACGTTATCGCGCCCGCCCGCCTCGTTCGCTTCCTCCACCAGGCGTTCCACGGCGTGCTCCAGGTCTTTCCTGGCGCCCAGCACCCGCGCGATCTCCTCTTCCGGCACCTCGCGGGTGAGCCCGTCGGTGCACAGCAGAAAGAGGTCGCCAGGCTCGGTGTCCATCTCGAGGATTTCCTCGGTGACCGTCTCCTGCGTGCCGATGGCGCGGGTAATCACACTGCGGAAGGGCGAGCGTTCCGCCTCTTCGCGCGTCATCGTTCCCAGCCGCATCTGCTCATCGACGAGCGAGTGATCGTGGGTGCAAAGCGACAGGTTGCCGTTACGAAAAAGATAGCAGCGGCTGTCCCCGGCATGAGCGATGAGGACCTTGCCGGGTTCAGGGTGGCCGACCATCAGCGCAACCAGGGTGGTGCCCATGCCGTACAGGCCTGGCTCCTCATCGGCGCGCTCCAGGACCGTGCGGTTTGCCTCTGCGATTGCCTCGTGGATCCGGTCTCGGGCGCTGCCGCCAGCGCCGTTCCCCTCCGCGATGCGGTGCAGGACCGTGTCCACGGCGAGCCGGCTGGCGATTTCGCCGCCCGCAGCCCCACCCATCCCATCGCAAACCACGTACACTCCGTGGTCGGGCAGAAAGCCGAAGGCGTCTTCATTGCCGGTGCGTACCCTGCCGGTACTGGTTCGGGCGACTGCCTTCGGCAGTCTGGAGTTCTTGGCCATCATCCGTGGGCAAACAAAACCAGATTCACGATACACGAGGGTACTTGAACTTGTATCGGGCATCACCTTCGCACCATCAGGCGCTCCTCTACAATCACCCTGAGGGACTACTGAAAATGCCGCGGAAACCGCTGATGGCTGCCAACTGGAAAATGTATAAAACGCCGGCCCAGGCCCAGGAATTCACAAAGAATTTCCTGCCCCTGGTCGCGAACCATACCCGCGATGAAATCGTGCTTTGTCCGTCATTTACCTCCCTGTCGGTGGTGATTGCGGCCGCTACCGGCTCCGGCGTCGCCGTGGGCGCGCAGAACATGCACTTTGCCGACGAGGGCGCCTACACCGGAGAAACGTCCCCCCTGATGCTGAAGGCCATCGGCGCCACCTACGTGATCCTGGGCCATTCCGAGCGGCGGCAGTATTTCGGGGAGACCGACGAGATCATCAATAAAAAGCTGAAGACCGCCCTGCTGCATGGCCTGATCCCCATCGTCTGCGTCGGCGAGGTTCTCGCCGAGCGGGAGAGCGGGCACACCGAAGAAGTCCTTCTGCGCCAGACCCGTGGCGTTCTGGCCGGCATTCCGCCTGCGGATGCGGCCCCCATTGTGATTGCCTACGAGCCCGTCTGGGCTATTGGAACCGGCAAAACCGCAACCCCCCAGATCGCCTCCGACGCTCACAAAGTCATTCGCGGCGAAGTGGCGAAGATGCTGGGAACTCAGGCTGCTGAGGCCATGCGCATCCTGTATGGCGGCAGCGTGAAACCCGAGAATGCCGCGGCCCTGATGAGCGAAGCGCAAATCGACGGCGGCCTGGTAGGCGGCGCCAGCCTGGATGCCCAGTCCTTCGCAAAGATCGTGAACTACTAAAGCGGCAGA
This sequence comes from Acidobacteriaceae bacterium, assembly GCA_036267395.1. Classification (GTDB taxonomy): domain Bacteria; phylum Acidobacteriota; class Terriglobia; order Terriglobales; family Acidobacteriaceae; genus Palsa-343. The sequence goes on from DATAWD010000022.1 coordinate 74,223, forward strand.
ATCTTCACAGGGGCAGCGGGACCTTCGGCTCAGGACACAACTTCACAGCTTGAAGAAAACGCCCTCGCTTTGAAGGGGCACGGCCTCAGCCGTGCCGTAACCGGCCCGGAATGGATCCGGCTTGAGCCGTCGAGGGGCGGTTTCGCCAGCCTTGCCTCCTTGCCGCAACCCCAAAGCCGCAGAATTTCGCATCCTCCCCGCTCAATCCGCCATCCACCAGGGACGAGCCGCCGCTGTCGGGACCGGGAGAGACAAAACATGCCAGATGCCGTCATCGAAGCCGTCTTTGCGGGGAGCCCGAAGCTCATCAGCGACCGTCACGGTGTGTGGACCTCGTCGATCCTTCGGGATCGCGTCAAGGGACCGATCCGTGTGGGTTTCGCAGGCCTGGCGGGCGATCGCGTCACCCAGCCCTATCACGGAGGACCGGGCGCGGCGGTGTGCGTCCATCCGAGCGCGCATTACGAGTTTTGGAACCGCACGCTGGGGATGCAGCTCGCACCCGGCTCGGTGGGCGAGAACCTTACCCTGCACGGTCTCGGGGATGAGGACGTATTCGCAGGCGACATCGTCCGCGCGGGGACGGTGCTCATGCAGGTCAGCGGTCCCCGGATCCCCTGTGCCAATCAGGCGCGGCGCGTCGATCGGAGTGATTGGATCAGGCTCACCATCCAGGAGAACCGGACCGGCTTCTATCTCCGCGTTCTCGAGCCGGGAAGCTTGCAGGAAGGCGATGGCTGGCAGCCGCAGGATCGTCTCAATGAGGACGCGTCCATTGCCGCGATCAACCGCTGTGCGTACCTGGCCTTTGACGGAGAGTACGCCCAGCGCATTCTGGAGATGCGCGGTCTGGAGCCCTGGTGGAAGGAGCAGATGCAGGAGAAGCTCTCACGGGAGCGCGGTCACTGGACCGAAACCATGGCTGGCGAGACGGTATCTTCTTCGTGAAACGATCCTCCGGTTCTACCATCCAATCAAACGATGAATGAACCCGCCACGATCCGCGAAATCCTCGACCGCACCCGCGCCATTGCCGTTGTCGGCCTGACCAACCGTGAAGGCCGAGCCTCGCTCGGCGTCTCCCGCTACATGCAAAGCCAGGGCTACCGGATTATCCCGGTCAATCCTCAAATTGAAAGCGCGTTGGGCGAGAAGGCCTTTCCCGATCTGGACGAAGCCGTCGAGGCTGCGGGCGGCGCCGTCGAGCTCGTCAACGTCTTTCGCGCCTCGGAACACGTGCCGGAGATCGTGAAGGACGTCATCCGCCTTAAGATTCCCTATCTCTGGCTGCAGGAAGGCGTCGTCCACGACGAAGCCGCCTCCTGGGCCGAAGCCGCCGGGGTGAAGGTGGTGATGGATCACTGCATCCTGAAAGAGCGGATGGCCGCCGGATGGCGGCAAGCCCAATAACGCCGGATGATGGGTCCTGGCCGGGTGGCGCGGGATGGTGGCCCATTCAAGTCTGTTGTTGGCTTGAGTGGGGCAGCAGCTTCGTATCAGGTCCCGACCCTGGTCGTGCCGAAGCCCACTGCAAATGCAATCCTGGATTCAGCCCCGGAGGGATGGTGGCCCATTCAAACCTGTTGTTGGCTTGAGTGGGGTAGCAGCTTCGTATCAGAGCACGACCCTGGTCGTGCCGTAGAGCCCCGCAAATGAATCGGGCTTCAGCCCCTGAGAGCTGTTCTTCATGCGCCTCGGCTCCCTGTCCTGCTCAGCGAATTTCGGAGATCAACGCTAAACCGAGATCCCCTTCGCCTTCACGTTTTCCCGGATGAACCGCACCACCGTATCCAGCGAAGTGCCGGGCCCGAAGACCGCAGAGACGCCGTTTTCCCGCAGGAAGACAAGATCCTGTTCGGGGATCGTCCCGCCCAGCACCACCAGAATGTCGCCGGCGCCCTTTTCCTTCAGCATCGCGGTAATGCGCGGAACGATGGCGTTGTGCGCGCCGGACAGAATGCTCAGCCCCACGCAGTCCACATCTTCCTGGAGAGCCGCGTTCACGATCATCTCCGGCGTCTGGCGCAGGCCGGTGTAGATGACCTCCATACCGGCATCGCGCAGCGCGCGCGCGATCACTTTGGCGCCCCGGTCGTGACCGTCAAGGCCGGGTTTGGCCACCAAAACGCGAATGGGCGTGGTGCGCTCAGACATAGGAACGCTGAAGAATAGCACACTCGTTCAGGAATGCGAGACCAGCTCCGCCGATGAGGAGAGCCGCAGACGGCGCAGCAGAGAGCTCATCGACAATCCCTGCACCACCACCGAAAACACAACCACTACGTAGGTGATGGCCAGCAATTGGTCGTGCAGCGCTCCCGGCGACAGGGCCAACGCCAGAGCCACCGCCAGCCCGCCGCGCAGCCCTCCCCACGTGAGCACCGAGATGGCGCCGCGAGCGGGCTTGTGGAAGGCGCGAACCATCCCCAGCGACGTGACCACGCTCAGCCAGCGTGCGCCCAGCACGACTGGGATGGCCAGCAGTCCCGCATAGATATAAGTGGCCTTCCAGGGCATGGCCAGCAGTTCAAGGCCCAGCAGCAGGAAGAGGATGACGTTCATGATGGCGTCCACCAGATCCCAGAAGTCGTCCACGTGATCGCGGGTCGCGGGGGACATAGCCAGCGCCCGGGCGCGTCCGCCCACCACCAGGCCCGAGGCCACGGCTTCCAGAGGTGCGGAGAGGTGGAGACCATCGGCCAGGGCATACCCTCCCATGGCCAGCGCCAGGGTCAGCAGCACCTCCGTGCGATAGCTGTCGAGCGAACGCAGCAGCCGGTAGACGAAGTAGCCGAGCGCAAGCCCCAGAGCGATCCCGCCCCCGGACTGGACGATCAGGTGCCAGGTAAACGAGCCGATCGAGGGCTCCTTTCCCTGACTGAACGACTCCAGCAGCGTCAGGAAGAGCACCGCCCCCACGCCGTCGTTGAACAGCGATTCACCCGTCAGCTGCGCTTCCAGCTGGGCCGGAGCGCCCACTCGCCGCAGCATTTCCAGCACGGCAATCGGATCGGTGGGCGAGATCAGCGCGCCGAAAAGAAGACAGGCAACAAAAGACGCATCGATGCCGGTCATGCTCAGGATGGCCCGTGTCGACAACGCGATCAGTACCGCGGAAAACAATGTGCCGAAGGCCGCCAGCGACGTCACGGCCGCCTTCTGCTTTGCCAGGTCGGAGAGGTTCAGGTTCAGCGCTCCGGCAAAAAGCAGAAACGCCAGCATTCCATGGAGAACCACAGCCGAAAAATCAATGTGATTGATCAGCGCCGCCGCTCGGTTGTGCAAACCCGGAACCGCATGCCCCACCACGACCACCACCGCCGACGTTCCCAGCGACAGCAGCATGACCCCGACCGTCGCCGGCAGGCGCAGAAATCGCCGGCTGATAAACGTGAATGCCGCGGCGAGGCAAACAAGCGTGCTGAGAAGAGCAAAAATCGGCACAGTGGCAACGTTCCTTAACGGATTTCAGCGGAGCCCTCGTTCCCGCGGATCAACGCGATCGGCGCAGGAGGAGCCGAGCCCCAGCGCAGCCGGCCTCAGTCTTCCGGCTCGCCCGGGCCTTCGCTCTCCATGGACTCCAGAGGCGCGAGCGCGTCCTCCGGAACCTCCCATCGTCGCAGAATCCGATAGATGATGCTCATCGAAAAGCCCGCCCGCGCCAGCATCCGCATCACCCGGGCCGCTTCTTTGTCGGTCTCCGGCCTCCGCACGCGCTTCTTCTCCAGATGCCGCCGGGCCAGTTCCTCCTCATCGACGCTGCCATACGAGGCCTCCAGCGTTGTAGCGATCAGGGCGCTCTGCACGCCCTTGCGCATCAGGTCCTGCTGGACGCGCCGCCGTCCCAGGCTCGCATTTTCCTGCCGCAGCCGGGCATAATCCTGGGCATATACGGCGTCATCCAGGAAGCGGTGTTCCTTCAGCCGGGTCACCACCGCGTTCATCTTCGCTTCCCCTGGTTCGCCCGGCTCCACCCGCCGCCGCAGCAGGCGCTTCACCTCGGCGACGGTCCGCATCTGCTGCCCCAGCAGCCGCACAGCATACTCATAGAGAGCGGGTTCCTCGAGAAGAGTCGGCCTGCGCGAACGGGAAGCCATGCCCTTAGCCTGGCACAAATGGGCTGTGCCGCCGCAGCCTTTTATCCACGCCGCCGGTAGCGGATCTCGAATTCGTATCCCGAATTGGGCGGGAAAAGCTCGGCCACATGACGCAGCCGTTCAGCCAGCGCCGGCGCCGCCAGCAGCGGATACTCCCGCTCCCGCAGGTCCGCGTAATCGAAGTCGATCGTCAGCGACAGCATGTAGACGGCCAGCGCGTCGGCGAACGCCGATTCCAGAAAGCTGTTCCGCGCCTTCTCATCCACCGAGCCCCCGCGGCTGCCGTCCAGCGCCCGCCGCCGGCTTTCCCAGGCGTCGTGGCTGGTCTCTCCGCGAACGTCCGCTTTCGCCTGCGACCACACCAGATCGGCAAAGCTCTGCGGCACCCCCACCTCCACGAAGTGATGGCCCACGTTGATCAGGAATTCGAAGGCCAGCGCAAACCGGTCCTGCATCAGCCGCGTTGAGATGAAGATGCACTCCGACCCGCCAAACCGCACGTTCCGATGGCAGGTGGCCCGATCGCCAAGATCCACGGAGTAGTCCAGCGCGACGACTGTGTCCTCGTTTTCGCCGATGGCCAGCGGAACGAAATACCACGCCCGCTGCCGCAGCGCTCCCGCCACCACCGCCGGCACCGCCTGCACAATCCGCTCCAGATCGTTCTGCGCGGTATGCACTTCGCCGAACACGGCATAGCACATGCCGTTATCCGCCTGACGCACCGCGGCTTCCTGGGCAACTTTTGTCGCGGCATACAGGGGGATCTGGGCGGCTCCGGCCATAAGTCTGTATTCTAGCTGACGAGGAGTTTGGGTATGACGGCCAATCCGCAGCCCGCGCGGCTTCTGGGCATTCCGCTGGGCGACTTCGGCCTCTTTTCCTGCGTCCTGCTCTCGGTCGCGGCCGGTTTTTTCGCCTTCTTCGGTACCTGCTTCCTGGCCATCATGGGGCTCCTTTTCTGGAACACCCTGGCCCACCAGCAGATCAACTACGCCGATTCCTATCGCTACATCGCCTTCCCCACCGGGGTCGTCGTCATGGCGGTCGGATTCGTCTTCTTTACCGCCGTCTGGTTCCGGCGCAGGCTCGCGGGGGCAGCCTGATGGCTGTGGTTCCCATTCCGGCTGACCGTCTTCAACCGTCGCCGGAAGAGGCCCGCGCCTGGTGTGCCCGCCTCGAAGCAGGAGAGATTCTCTACTTCCCGCAAACCCCCGTCCCTCTGCCGCCGGACGACGCGAGCTTCCTGCTCGGACAGCAGCAGACCGACAGCTCCCTGCACAAGAACATCGCCTATAAGCCAAAAGTCGATCGTCTCAGCGGCGTCGACACGAAGACCGCCAGCTCCGCCGCCGTCGAGCGCCTGCAGCAGATCATGCGCCGCTATTCCGCGTCCGTCGTGCAGTTCCTCGGCGGCTTTCTTTCGCCCTACCAGCAACACTGGCAGCTGGACTACACCAGCTTCCGGCCGCAGGAGGAACAGGGTCGCGATCTGCCCCTCCGGCGCAGGAACGATCTGCTGCATACCGATGCATTTCCCACACGGCCCACGCATGGCGCACGCATTCTGCGCTTCTTCAATAACATTCATCCGGGGCGCACCCGCGACTGGGTCGTTAGCGACCCGTTTGCGCAGACGGTTCGGCAGTTCGTCCCCGGCCAGATTGCTCCCCGGCGCGATTCCACCCTGGCCCGGCTGGGTAAGTCGGCGGGCCGCACCCTCGGTCTGGGCGCCGCCATCCCTTCCCTCAAGCGCTCGCCCTACGACGAGTTCATGATGCGCTTCCATAATTTTCTGAAGGAGAATGCGCGCTGGCAGGCCGAGTGTCCCCGCTACCCGTTCCAGTTCCCGCCCAACTCCAGCTGGATGGTCTACACCGATACCGTTCCCCACGCGGTGCTGTCCGGACAGTACGCGTTGGAACAGACCTTCCTGGTTCCCATGCAGGCCATGGTGCGGCCGGAAATTGCGCCGCTGCGCGTGCTGGAAGACCTGGCCCACGCGCGACTGACCTGATCCGTGCCCCGGAAGTTCGTCGAACGGATGGCTGCAGATTTTGTATCCGGCCACGCCCCCACACCCCGCGAAAAAGGCCCGGGGGGCCCATGCAAGCCCGCTGTTGGCTTGAGTGGGGCAGCGTACCTCCGAAAAACTCGCTTCGTATCAGGGCACGACCTCGGTCGTGCCGAAAAGCGCTGCCAATCGATCCGGGCTTTAGCCCCTGAGGCACCCTCTTCCCAAACCGCGACGCCTTTTTCGCAAGCCGTTCCGTAATACCGCAAAAGATCGCAAAATGAAAAGGAACATCCCCGCTGAGCACTCCATGAAAAACACGACCCAGAAAATCGCGACCCGCATCCTCGCCCTGGCCCTTCTCGCCGTTCCCACACTCACAACCGTGGCCTGCAACTCCTCGGAAGTGCCCGCGACGCCGGCGACTCCCTTCAGGGTCCATGCCATCTTCGACGAAAGTGCCGACGCAGCGGCCCAGGTACGCGATGCCCTGGCTCAGGCCGCCCAACAGCATAAGCGCGTGCTCCTCGACTTCGGCGGAAACTGGTGCGGCGACTGTCAGATCCTCGACTATTACTTTCACCAGCCGCCCAACTCCACCCTCATCGACCAGAACTATATCCTTGTGGATCTCGATGTCGGCCATCTGGATCGCAATGTTGCGCTGGCCAATCAATACGGAGTCACCCTGCGCCACGGCGTTCCCGCCCTGGCCATCCTGGATGCGCAGGGCCACGTGCTCTACAGCCAGAACGACGGCGAGTTCTCGTCCATGGGCCGCGTCGATCCGGCCGCGGTCACGCGGCTTCTCCAACAGTGGAAGGTGAACAGCTAACCGGCTATCTTTTCCGCGACTTTTTCATCCTCGCCCGCGTCAACTGTGGCGGATACACTGTGGAACGAATGCTGCGCCTCTTTCACTATCTGCGCAAGGCGATCTGGGCGGCCTTTGGCCACAGCGTCTTCTCGATGGCCAAAGCGGCTGCCTACTCCGCCATCCTGAGTATCTTTCCCGCTCTTCTGGTCGTCACCACAACCTTTGCCATGATGCCCGCCGGCAGCGATGTCCGCGGACTGCTGCGCACTGGCTTTGAACGGATTCTGCCGCCCGACACCATGCAGCTGGTCCAGATGTATTTCGTCATCAACCATGCGCGCTCCGTGCGGATTGTCTGGGTCTCCGCGTTCATCAGCATCTTTGCCGCCATGGGCGTCCTGCTCTCCCTCATGGAAGGCTTCCGCCGCGCCTATCGCCTGCCGCGCGGGGTGTGGGGATTCTGGCGTGAGCGCCTGGTCGCCCTCGCCCTGGTGCCCGGAACCATGGTCCCTCTGGCCGCCGCCACCGTCTTCCTCGCCTTCGGTCACGCCATCGAGCGCTGGATGATCGAGAATTCCGGTCTCGACCTGCACACTTACGTCATCGTGGCATGGCGGCTGGTGCGCTGGGTCATCGCCGTGCTGGCCAGCGTGCTCTCGCTGATGGTGGTCTACCACTTCGGTGTGCCCAGAGAGAAACTGCCCCCCGGCCGCGCACGCTGGAGGCACGCCCGCGAGCAGTGGCGGGAAACGCTCCCCGGTGCGGCCATCGCTACCGCGACATGGTTTATCTCCACCGTTGTGTACGGTTGGTACGTCCTTCGCTTCGGCCACTACTCCCTGGTCTATGGCTCGCTGGGAGCCGGAATCGCCACCCTGGTGTGGCTGTATATGGTCTCGTTGAGCATCCTGATGGGAGCGGAGATCAATGCCCAGGTTTTCCCCCGGCTCGATCAGGCGCGCCTCGGCCGCTCGCAGCCGGAAATGGCCGCGCCGGAGGAAATCACGCTGTTGGAGCCGGTCGAAGGTCGGCTCCCACCCCGTGCGGTATGAAGACCGGCCCTCCGCACTGTAAAATCAGCTGGGGCCCCGGAGTCCCGGCTTCTTCGCTTTCGCTTTGAATCCTTACAACACTTTTTGGGGGATGGATGAATTTCTCGCTGTCAGGGCCTGGCCTCCTGGCGGAAAATCCGCGGCGCGCCAAAATTGTGGCCACGCTCGGTCCCGCTTCGTCAAATGAAACCGTCTTTCGCGAACTACTCCGCGCTGGCCTGGATGTGGCGCGCCTCAATTTTTCCCACGGCACCCACCCGGAAAAGCTCAAGCTCATCGAGATGGTCCGCAAGGTCGAGCGGGAAGAAGGACGCTGCATCTGCATCCTCGGCGACCTGCAGGGACCCAAGATTCGCACCGGTCGGCTCAAGAACCGGATCCCGGTACAGCTGAAAGCCGGACAGCGGCTGACCATTACCCCGCGTGACATTCTGGGAACCTCGAGCGTCATCGCCACCACCTTTCCCACTCTGGCGGAAAATCTCGAGCCCGGCGCGCGCATTCTGCTCTCGGATGGCCTGATCGAGCTGCGGGTCATTGAGATTCCAGGCGAAGAAGTGAATTGCGATGTGATCAACGGCGGAATGCTCGGCGAGCACAAGGGCATCAATCTGCCCGGGATTGCGGTACGCGTGCCGTCGCTGACCGAAAAGGACGAGGAAGATCTCGAGTTCGGGATGAAACACGGAATCGATGCCATTGCCGTCTCCTTCGTGCGCACCGCCGAAGATGTCCGGCATGTGAAATTCCGCGTCGCGGCGCTCGGCCTGGAGACCTGGATCATCGCCAAGCTGGAGAAGCCACAGGCCATTGAGAACCTGGAAGCGATCCTTGAGAACGCCGACGGCGTGATGGTGGCGCGCGGCGATCTCGGCGTGGAAATGCCGCCGGAGAAAGTACCCGCCATCCAGAAGCATGTGATCCGGCGGGCGGCGGAGTATCGCAAACCGGTCATCACCGCCACCCAGATGCTGGAGTCCATGATCGAGAATCCGCGGCCCACGCGCGCCGAAGCCAGCGATGTGGCCAACGCAATCTACGACGGCACTGACGCGGTCATGTTGTCGGCGGAGACCGCGGCGGGGAAATATCCCGTCGAAGCCGTCAAAATGATGGCCAAGATCGTCAGCGAGACGGAGACCAACATTCGCGAAGGCGCGATGCCGGAGATGCACCACAATCGCGTGCGGCTGTCGATCGCCGAGACCATTTGCGAGTCGGCCGCGCACGCCGCGGAAGACCTGGACGTGAGCGCCATCGCCGTGTTTACGGAGTCGGGCGCGACGGCGCGGCAGCTCTCCAAGTACCGGCCCAAGCCGCCCATTTATGCTCTCTCCAGCATTGATGCGGTCATTCACCGCATGGCCCTGCTGTGGGGTGTTCATCCCATTAAGTGTCCCAAGCTGAAGACGGCGGAGCAGATGGTGGAACACGCCGAGAACACGCTGGAGCAACTGGGTTTCGTGAGGCCGCGTGAGATTATGGGTATCGTTGCCGGCACCCAGACCCGGTCGGGGTCGACCAATTTCCTGCGGCTGCATGTTTTGGGCGATCGCGTGGCCGACGGTGCCTCTGGCCACGAAGGAGAAAAACCGGCGAAGGCCGCGCGTGTCTCAAACAAGGGCGCTCAGGGGGGCAAGGCAGCCAGACCCGCGAAGACGGCGAAAAAGGCGGCGCGGCGGAAGTAGGCAAGCATTCCCGAACCGCATTCCGGACCGGGCCTGCTGCAGTACCTTCGTACCGGGCAAGCGGGCGATTCTCCTTGTCTTCTGCCCAACCACCCGCCAAACTGAGAAGAAGGAAAGCCCTGTCCCGATCCGCTGAAACGGATTCCGGAACAGGGCTTTTCCTTCGCTGCCATCCACCCAGGTGGAGGTCCATCGCTCTTTGAGACGATCGCTGATTCTCTGGCTTGCACCGGTTCTCTTGCCCGCCAGGCCGCCCCCGGGAAGGTAATACCCAAAAGGTATTACCTTCCATCTCCTGCAAAATCAGAGAATTGCATATCGGCAACCCAGGGGGGGGTACCCCCTGGGCCGAATCCAAAGTCATCTTTACCCGGTTAGAAGCTCGGTGTAGCCTCGCTCAGAACGGGAGAGAATTGATGGCGCCCCAGCGTTTCGTCTGTCCGAAGTCGATGCGAGCGTGCCCTGGACCGGGAACCTGTCCGGGTTGTCGAGTGCATGCGGCGCTGCAAAGCCGCGACGGCGAAGAGCTCCGCAAGCGGCTCATGCTGCTCTGGGAAGGCAAGCCGCTGCAGGCAACGTCGTACCGCGAGCTGATGCACCTGCTGGGTATATCCGAAGAAGAGGCGCGTGAGCTCGAATGCCAGGAACAAACCCTGGTCGACGAAGAAATCGCGCGCTTCCCAAAGAGCATTCAGTAGCGGGTTCGCCGCCTCGGCCGCGGTCACAGAGCGCCAGCGGCGCCGACGGTGACTGTATCGATTGCCCCGACAACCATCAGGGTCGGAGGGAGCGCGACGCTGACGTGGTCGTCGACGAATGCGACCTCGTGCACGGCCAGCGGAGCGTGGAGCGGCACGCAGGCGAGCAGCGGTAAGGCTACGGAAACGCCGTCCAGCAGCGACGGACACGTCCACACTGACGTGCACGGGAGCGGGGGCAGTGACACGGCATCGGCGACGCTGAGAGTGAGTGCGCCGGCTAGCCAGGCGTTCGTTTATACGATGAACTCGCCTCTCAATACGAACGGGGAGGGGAATATCTCGGCCTACAGCGAATCGGCGACGGACGGGACGCTGACGCTGCTGTCGGGTTCACCGTACAACACCGGGCTGCCGACGTCGGGTGCGGTGATTGTGGACCAGGCGATGAACCTTCTGTTTGCGATCGGGGGAGCGGGATCGGGCCAGCCGACGGGGGAGATCGTGGAGTATGCGATCAGTCCCACGACCGGAGCGCTTTCCGCGATGACGACCACGACGCCGCCGGATATTCCCACTTCGCTGGCGATCGGGCCGTCGGGGAAATTCCTCTACGTGACCAGCCATACCAGCAGCGCGGTGACAGGCGCTCTGACGCAGGTATCGAGCACGCCGATTTCGCCGGGGGCGAATGCCAACGGGCCTGCGGGACTGTCGATGTACAAGAAACCGCAAGGGAAGATCCCTGCAAATCACCCGCCCGGCGGCCGCGGAGCATCGCGGTGGCCGGGCAGGATTTTTTTCCGAGCGGATTAGTGGGATTTGTAACCGTGCCAGACGTATTCGAGGGCTTCGGGGAGGGTTTGCAGTTTGGTGGCGTGGTCGACGTGGCCGGCATTCTCGGAAAACACAAATTGATATTGGTAGTGCTTTGCGGCGAGGACTTTGGCCATCTGTTCGTTGGCGAGGACCCAGTCATGCATGCCGTCGCGCATGGTGTTGGGATTGTAGAGGTCGCGGTCGCCGACCTCCATCCAGATGCGGATGGGCTTACGGGGCGTTCCGGGGATGAGGGTGGTGTGGAAGGCCCAGGCGCCCTGCGGGGTAGACGGGTTCCACGGCCACTGCTGGTTGATGAACGTTCCTGAGTAGCTGAGGACGCGGTGATACCACTCAGGGTGGTACCAGGCCATGATGAACGCCGCGGCGGCGCCGGAGCTTCCGCCCATGGCGGCGCGGCCGTTGGGATCGTGAGTGAGCCGGACGTGGCAGTGGGATTCGACCTCAGGCAGAACGACGTGTTCGACCCACTCTGCATATTTTCCGGACATGGTGTCGTATTCGAGTCCGCGCTCGGAGCCCTGCGCGTCGCCTCCACCGTTCTGGATGGAGATGGCGATCTGGACCGGAACGCGGTGCTCGGCGATGAGATTATCGAGGGCGGTGAAAAGGGAGTGGTCAGGTCCGTCAGCGCCAACGATGAAGGGGGCGGCGGTGCCGGGCTTGTATTGCGCCGGGATGTAGACGGTGACACTGCGCGTCCATGGATGCGCGTGACTGGTCGTGACGTCGAGCTTCGCAGGATCGTGAGGGTCGGGCGTGCCCGCATCGGAGCTGGGAGTGCCGGGATCGCGAGCGATGCCAGGGTAGTACGGGTCGCCCTCCGAGGTGAGCGTGAATTCTATGACGCGGCCCTGCGGCACGCCGGGGTGGACGGACATTTCCGGAGCGGCATTGTGGGTGGGGCCCAGGATAAAGTTGCCGTCCTGCGTCGGCAACGGGACGGTGCCGTCGGGGAGCTCGGTGGCGCGGACGTAGCCGGGGGTGTGGGGATCGCGGGTGGGGTAGGGGGAGTGCGTGGGCTGGGCCAGGAGGGGGAAAGCGAGAGGGAGCAGGGCGGTCAGACAGATGGGGACTCTCACGACTCCCGATTCTAGCGGAGTTCCCACGGGCCGATTGTGGTACTTTGCTGTCCACTACCTCGTCATCGCGACTCCAGGAGGCCGGCGATCGATCCATCGGCCCTCTATCGTTTCATGAGTTCCTGCCGCTACGGCGTTGTTTCCAGTCTTGCCGCGGACGGGGAGCCGCACTCAGCACTCGTGGGCATTGCGGTTTCACCCGCGCTGGAGATCATCTTCGACACGGTGAAGTCCTCGCGAAAATACGGCAATCTGATCGCGCATCCTGCATGCTCTTTCGTGGGTGGGGTGGGCGGGCGAGCAGACTGTGCAGTATGAGGGCGTCGCTTTTGAGCCGGTGGGCGAGGAACTGCGGGGCTGTCGGGAGATCTACCATCGCGCATGGCCGGATGGGCCAGCGCGACAGAACTGGCCCGGCATTACCTACTTTGTTGTGCGGCCGCGATGGATTCGGTACAGCGACTTCGATCAGAGGCCGGCGCTGATCGAAGAAAGCCGTTATCAGGAGCGAGGATAGGCATCATCCCCGCGTGCCGGTTTCTCTGTGTGGCAGAAGCAGTGCATCGATGGCGTCGTAGCCGGTGGGGAGCTTGATGCCCTGCGTTGTGGCGCCGGCCTCGAGGAGAGCCGCGACAGAGTCGGGTTGGCGGCGGGATTTCCAGTACGAGTCGATGCAAGCGCGAACGGCGAGCTGGAGCGGGGTGCGGTTCCGGGCATCGAGGGCGTTCACGTTGGCACCGCGGGCAATCAGCTCGCGGACAACGTTGTGGTGGGCGCGCCAGGCGGCTCCGTGAAGGGCGGTGGAGTTGCGGGTGAGCTCCCAATAGGGGTCGCCATCGGGCCAGAGAACATCCACGGCGACACCGAGGTCGAGGAGGAGGCGAACGCCCTCGAGGTTGCCGGCGCCGGCAAAACGGGCGAGGAGGGTGCCGCCGATTTGTAACAAATTATTGAGCAAAAGCGGGATGTCGCGAAGGAGCGTATCCACGCTGGTGCGATCGCCTCGGGCGGAGAAGGCGACGAGGGCGTCGAGCGGCTGGTCATAGCCGGGAAAGAAGCCACGGCGTTCCAGCTCGGCGAGGATGTCGCCGCGTCCGTGGTACGCAGCCATCTGGAAGGCGTTCCGGTGACCGGTCTTGTTACGAATGGACGGATCAGCGCCATGTTCGAGGAACATCTGGATCATGACGAGGCCGTTGTCGCGCCGGATGGTGTGCTGGAAGGGCGTGTATTGCCAGACGGTGAGGTAGTTAGGATTGGCGCCGGCCCGAAGGGCGAGGAGGTGCCCCTCATCGTGGTGCCTGTCGGCTTTACGGGCGAGGACGGTGGCCAACGAGCGCTGGTTGAAATGGCCGGAATCAAGAATGATTTTCAGGACAGTGTTGTCGTAAGTTTCGGGGACATGGTACGGAGTCTCTTCGTCGTTGGGGTCGGCGGCATGGTCGAGGAGGAGTTGGGTGAGGTCGGGGTTCTGAGCGATGCCGGCGGCGCCATACATCGCGGTTTCCGGGACCTGGGAAAGGGCGCGGCGACGCAGAGATCGGATCGCCGCGCTTAAAGTGATCAGACCAGCTCGCGGACCCGCTCGTGGGCGGTGGTGAGGATGATCTTCGAGCGGTTGGGCTCGCCGCGAACCAGGGCTTCGGCCAGTTTGGCAGCCTGCCCAACTTTGATCTTTGCCGGCATGGGGGGCGTGAACTGATCGACAACCGCTTCGATGAGCATGGGACCCTGGTGGGCGAGAGCGGTCTGGATCTGCTGCGGGCAGTCTTTCGGCTCCTTGATCTGCATGCCGCTGAGTCCGCAGCCGCGGGCGATGGTGACGAAGTCGGCGGGGTAGAGGTCGCAGGCGTACTCGGGATTGCCGAGGAAGACCATCTGCTCCCACTTGATCTGGCCGAGGGTGTTGTTTTTGATGACGACGATTTTGATGTTGAGGTTATAGGCCGCGATGGTGATGAGCTCGCCCATGAGCATGCTGCAGCCGCCGTCACCGATGATGCAGCAGACAGGACGATCGGGGTAAGCGACCGCGGCGGCGATGGCGTAGGGAAGGCCGCAGGCCATGGTGGCAAGGTTGCCGGAGCAGCTGTGCATTTGCCCGCGGAGAGCGGGGACATAGCGCGCCCACCAGGTGGTGATGGTGCCGGAGTCTGACGTGACGATGGCATTGGCAGGCAGGCGCTTGCCGAGCTCCCAGCCGACGACCTGAGGTTTCAGGGGCGTTTCGGGATTGGTGCCGCGCTCCTCCATGAGCTCTTCCCAGTCTTTCTTGGCCTTCTGCGCCTTCTTCAGGAAGCCTTTGTCATGCTTCCTGAGCAGAGGCATAAGGGCGCGGAGACAAGGGCGGGAACTGCCAATCAGGCCGACATCCGCGGGGTAGCGCAGGCTGATGCGTTGCGGATCGATATCGATTTGCACGCATTTCACGGAGCCGGGTTCAGGATAGAACTCCACGTAGGGGAACGAGGAGCCCACGATGAAGAGGGTGTCGCAATCTTCAAGCGCATTCTGAGAGGGCTCGGTGCCGAGCAGGCCGATGCCGCCGGTCGTGTAGGGACTGTCGTCGGGGACGGCCGCTTTGCCAAGGAGGGCTTTGATGACAGGCGCTCCCAGAAGTTCGGCCATCTGTTCCAGCTCGTCGGTGGCGCCCAGAGCGCCCTGGCCGGCGAGGATGGCGATGCGTTTGCCGCGGTTGAGAATGTCGGCGGCGTATTCGAGATCAACCTGAGAAGGCAGGTGGTCAGAAAATGCCGGCGTGGCCGAGGTGTGGTGCGGCGGATTGCGCGGGGAGCGCCCCTTCTTCACTTCCTGGATCTGAATATCGACGGGGATGGTGATGTGGGCGACGCTGCGCTGCTCAATAGCAGTGCGGATGGCCAGGTCGGCGACGCTTTCCATGTGGGCGCCACTCATCACGCGCTCGTTGTAGACGGTGACGTCCTGGAAGAGCTTGTCGAGGGCCACATCCTGCTGCGTGAATGTGCCGATCAGGTCAGAATGCTGCATGCCGGTGATGGCGAGCACGGGGTGGTGGTCCATTTTGGCGTCGTAGAGACCGTTGAGGAGATGAATGCCGCCGGGGCCGGAGGTGGCGATGCAGACGCCGATACGCCCGGTGAATTTGGCGTAAGCGCAGGCCGCGAAGGCGGCGGATTCTTCGTGGCGCATGTGGATGAAACGGATGCGGTCCTTCTTCTGGCGCAGAGCTTCGAAAACGCCGTTGATGCCATCACCCGGAATGCCAAAGATCGTGTCCACACCCCAGGCGATCAGGCGTTCCACCAACATGTCGGAAGCGTTCATGGTTGTCTCCTCACAGTGGGTAGGAAGCGGAGCGGGGGCGGGAAGTTGGTCCGATAAGACAGCTTACGGGGGGCAGGCCAAAAATCCGGCGATCGGCGATCAGGCGAAAAAATCAACAAACGAGAGAAGGCGCTGGGCGCATCCAAAGAGCAGACAGCAAGCAGGTCTATACGGCTGTATTTGTTTTCATCTGCCAATCGTTCGCTTTCCAGGTTCACTCATCTACCAGGATTTCAGCAAAGAGGCTTTGACGGGACAGGAGATTCGTCATGGGACGCACGCTCAAGTTCACTCTCAGCCTGGGCGCGGCGCTGTGTTCGGCAGTGTCGCTGGCTCAGGCTGCGTCCACGGGGCCCGTGGCGTACGTTTATGTTTCCACACCGGCAGGCAGCACGGGCCGGAATGAGGTGCATGCCTGGGCGGCGAGCGCCAACGGGAAACTGACGGCGGTCGCGGGATCCCCTTTCCAGGAAAATGTAACCAGCATGGCAGGCAACGGCAGGTTCCTGTATGGATCGACACTGACGGGAACCGACGTCAACTCCTATGGCATCGAGGCGAATGGCGGGCTGCGCTATGCGGTGACGACCAATATCACGCGCTATAACGATACCGACTGCGCCAGCGCGGGATCGGTGTTCCTGGATAACACAGGGACGACCGTCTACAACATGGAATACCGCGGCGACGGCTGTGCGAACAACGCCTATCGCTCATTCAAAACGGAGAGCGATACGGGCGGGCTGGAGGACCTGGGCGAATCCGGCGGGAACTCCTGGCTCTATCAGCGGGCCAGCTTTCTGGGGAACAACGACTGGGCGTATTCGGCCTCGTGCCTGGGGAACATGTATTGGGGCATCTTCGGGTTCAAACGGGCCAGCAACGGCCTGCTGACGGAAATCCCGATCAGCGCGCCGGTGCCGCCTCCGCCCAACGGCGAGTTCTTCTGCCCGTCGCAGGCAGCGGCGGACGGAGCGAACCACGTAGCGATCGCGATGCAGGCGGTGAAGCAGCAGGATTTCAGTTCAGTGGGCTACCTGCGCCTGGCAATGTATACGGCGCAGAGCAACGGCAATCTGACCACCACCAGCACCGTGGCCAACATGCCGCAGGCTGACGTGGGCAGCGTGACGGATCTGGAGATGGCGCCGAGCGGCAAGCTGCTGGCGGTGGCGGGAAGCGGCGGCCTGGAGATCTTCCACGTTAACGGCGCCAGCCCGTTGACGCACCTGACCGGCCTGCTCATCTCCGATTCCATCGACCAGTGCTTCTGGGATAAAGCGGAGCATCTGTACGCGATCAGCGGGAAGGCGGGCAAGCTGTTCGTCTTCACCGTCACGCCGAGCGGTGCGCACGCGGCTCCCGGTTCGCCGTACACCGTGACGCAGGCAGAGTACCTGGCGGTGCAAAGCAGGTAACGGGCTGCAGATAACGGCGGCGCGATAAGCTCTGAGGCATGAACACTCCCGAGCTGGAGAAGCAGGCGCGGACGGAGGCCATTGCATCGCTGCGCCGGTATTTTGAAGCGAACATGCCGGAACCAATCGGGGAGCTGGCCGCAGGGCTGCTCCTCGATTTTTTTGTGGAAGAGATTGGACCGGTGCTGCACAATGCCGCGGTGCGGGCGGCGCAGGAGAGGATCCAGTTGCAGGTGGCGGATCTGGAAGGCGAGCTGTATGCCGATCCATTCCAGTACTGGGTGCGGGCAGCGGCGCGGAAAAAAGGGAAGCGTCCGAGCTAGGCGACGGCGAAGGACTGCAGAGTGGCAACGGCCTGGCGGTCGTGGCGGCCGGGGTCGATTTCAAGCTCAAGCGCGGCGACCTCGGACAGGTTCACGGCATAGTCTTCGACTTCGAGCGTGGAGCCACCGGGGCTGAAGTTCCACTGCTGGCGCGCGATGAGACGCCGCTGATTCCCCGCGTCGATGGCGGAGAGACAAAACTCCTGCGAGCGCTCCCCGCGTTCGGAGAACTCGAGGCGAATGCGGCGCAGAGCACGGGGCTCGTCGAAGCGGAGGCGGATGACCTGGGGACCGGGTGAGGCGGCGCGCCAACCGCCCTTGTCGTTGCCGCGGAGGACATTCTCGAAGGGGTACGACGGATCTTCGGAGGACAGCTCGACGGAGGCGATCCGCTCCAGATCGAGCCAGGTGTCGAGGGCCGGACGAGGATCGGGGGTGGCGTGGGTCAAAACTGCTTTGCGCATGGGAACCTCAAAGGGTGAGATGCGCGTGAGGCGGCAGAAATGGCTTGCGCGCGCACAGATCAGCGGTAACGCGGCGAGGGACCGCGCAGTAACCGTGGATTGGTTCCGGCAGGGCAGCGGTGCTTCACGGCTGTGGGATGTTGGCGAGCGGCAGCGGCTCCTAAACTGAGCGCACAGGAGCCGTTCGATGCGAACGAAGCTGCGCAGGATGAATGTTGGTCGAGTGCTCCAGGTTTCCGGAGCGGTGCTGCTGCTGGGGGCATGCCTGGCGGTGCTGGGCGCGGCGTTGTCGCGGAACGCGGCGCATCGGGATTTCATCTGCTACTGGAGTTCGGCACGGCTGCTGCGGGCGCACGCGAATCCTTATGCGACACAGGCGATTCTGGACATCGAGAACGCGGCCGGAGGCGGCTATCGCGAGCCGTTCATCATGCGGAATCCGCCGTGGGCGCTGTTTCTGATTGCGCCGCTGGGATTCTTTTCGGCGCCGGTGGCGGGGTTTCTTTGGCTGGTGACGCTGATTGGGGCGGCGCTGCTGTCGATTCGGCTGCTGCGCAACGGAGCGGAGAAGCCGCCGCTGGTGGTGTATCTGTTCGCGCCGATTCTGGGGTGCGCCAACGCGGGACAGACCTCGATCTTCCTGTTGCTGGGGATTGCGTTTTTCTTCCGTTATCAGGAGCGCTGGCCGTTTTGGGCCGGCATGGCGCTGGTGCTGCCGGCCATGAAGCCGCACCTGTTCCTGCTGCTGTGGCCGGTGCTGCTGGTGCATTGCTGGAGGACGAAGCAGTTTCGGGTTCTTGCCGGGCTGGCGGCGGGGTTGGGCGCGGCGATGGGCGTCGCGCTGCTGTTCGATCCGCATGTGGCGACGCATTATCTGGCGGCCATGCGCGCAGAACATATCGAGGGGCAGTATCTGCCGAATATTCCCTGCTCGCTGCGGGCTCTGATGCCGGGGCATCCGGTGTGGGTACAGGGCGTGCCGGAGTTGCTGGGGGTTCTGTTGACAGCGCGGTTCTACTGGCGGCGGCGCAACCAGTGGAACTGGCGGCGGGATGGAGCGCAGCTGCTGGCCATCTCGCTGGCAGTCTCGCCGTACTCGTGGCCCTTCGATCAGCTGCTGTATCTGCCGGCGGTTCTGGACATGTGCGCGGCGCGGCTGGCGCGGGGGATGGTGCCGGTGTTGGTATTGCTCAACGGGATGGGCCTGCTGTTGCTGCTGATGACGATGCCATTCAGCTCGCCGGCGTATGCGTGGACGGGCGCGGCGTGTTTGCTGTGGTTCCTGTGGGCGCGACGGCAGGCGGGACTGGCGTGGGGGATGAAGATGCCGAACCGCGAGATGGCGGCGGCGTGAGAACTGCGGGGGATAGGGGATAGAGAGCAGGGAAGAGCCAGAGTACGGCTCTTTCCTGCGATCGCGCTAGATCTCCAGGATCACCGGCATGATGAGCGGACGGCGGCTGGTGTTCTTCTGGATATACCGTTTGAGATCGATGCGGATCTTTTCCTTGATGACGCCATAGTCAGCCTTTTCCTCGGCACTGGAGGTGTCGAGGGTCTGGGTGATGACCTGGCGCGCGCCTTCCATCAGCTCCGGCTCGGCGCCCACAAAGCCGCGGCTCACAAGCTCCGGCTGGCGCTCCACTTTGCCGCTGAGCTTGTTGATGGTGAGGATGGGCAGCACGATGCCGTCTTCAGAGAGATGGCGGCGGTCGCGGATGACGAGGTCTTCGACCACATCGGCGGTGGAACCGGAGTCGATGCAGACGCGTCCGGCGGTGACTTTGCCGGCTTTGCGGGCGTTGTCGCGGTCCAGCTCCAGGACTTCCCCGTTTTCGATGATGAGGGCGAGATCGACGACGCCAAGGCGCTGCGCGATTTCTGCGTGCTTCTTCAGATGGCGGAAATCGCCATGGATGGGAACGAAGAACTTCGGGCGCAGCAGGTTGATCATCAGCCGCTGTTCTTCCTGGCTGGCGTGGCCGCTCACGTGGATGAGGCCATGGGAGCCGTCGTCGTAGATGACGTCGGCATCGCGCCGGCAGAGATGGTCGATGACGCGGAAGATGGACTTCTCGTTGCCAGGGATGACGCGGGAGCTGAGGATGACTGTGTCGCCGGCCTGGATTCTGGCGTGCTTGTGGTTGTCCACAGCGGCGCGGCTGAGCGCGCTCATCGGCTCGCCCTGGGTGCCGCTGATCAACACCATAATCTGATCGGGCGAGTAGTCGTTGATCTGGCCGGGATGGATAAGCAGGCCCGGGGGCAGGTCGAGGTAGCCGAGGTCCTGCGCAATCTCAGAGGATTCGAGCATGGAGCGGCCCACGATGGCCACCTTGCGGTTGTGGTGACGGGCCAGCTCGCAGGCGATGCGGATGCGGTAGATCGACGAGGAGAAGCAGCTGAAGAAGAGCTTCTTCTTCGTGCGGGAGAAGATTTCGTCCAGACGCGGTTTCACGGCCCACTCGCTGGGCGTGTAGCCGTGGCGATCCACGTTGGTGGAGTCCTGCAGAAGAGCGAGGACGCCGCGCCGGCCGTATTCGGCAAAGCGATGGAGATCGAAGGCCTTGCCGTCGGGCGGAGAGAGATCGATCTTGAAGTCGCCGGTATGGACGATAACGCCGACCGGAGTCTCGATGGCGAGGGCGACGCAGTCCACCAGGGAGTGCGTGACCCGGATCGGTTCGACCGTGAAGGAGCCAAGGGTGAACTTGGCGCCGGGCGTGATCTCGATCAGCTCGGTGTCGTCGAGAAGGGCGTGCTCTTCAAGCTTGCCGTCCACGTAGGCCAGGGTGAACTCCGTGCCGTAGACGGGCACGTTGAGCTCGGAGAGGATCCAGGGCAGGCCGCCGATGTGGTCCTCATGGCCATGCGTGAGAATGATGCCACGGACGTGCTGCTTGTTTTCAACGAGATAGGTGATATCGGGAACGACGATGTCCACGCCGAGCA
This sequence comes from Acidobacteriaceae bacterium, assembly GCA_036267395.1. Lineage (GTDB taxonomy): Bacteria > Acidobacteriota > Terriglobia > Terriglobales > Acidobacteriaceae > Palsa-343. The sequence goes on from DATAWD010000022.1 coordinate 94,974, forward strand.
GCTCAGACTCGGGGAACATGAGTCCGGCGTCAATGACGATGATGTCGTCGCGGTAGCGAAGGGCGAGGCAGTTCATACCGAACTCGCCGAGGCCACCAAGGGGGATGATTTGTAATTTAGCGTCGGCCATGGGAAGGATTGCGAATCAGGAACGGAAGAGGAACATGCGCTGTTTTTGGCTGGACTGAGGCTCGCTCAGCCAGGGTGTGCGGCGCGGGTTAGGTCAGGTCGTTGACAACTGCGTGGTACAGAAAAGGATAACAGCATGAAAAGAGTTGTGAGGGAGCCGCGGAAAAACCGGCGACGCTCACTGCGGCTTTCTTAATACTCGGTGGCCGACGGGTAGTAACCCTGCTTGGCGTCGACGGTGAGACCCGAGAGGCCCTCCACGCGGACATCGATGACGTGATACTTGCCGCTGATGGTGGGCTGGTGGCTCACATACTGGAGATCGTAGGCGGTCCGGACCGAATCGGAGATTCTGGAGAAGGCGGTCTGGATGCCGTTCTCCGACATCTCGTGGTAAATGTCGCCGCCGGTCGCAAGCACGTAGCGGGGCAGCACGTCTTCCGGCTGGAAGAAGGGCAGCTTGGTGCGGTCGAGGTAGCCGAAGCCCCACATGGCGGCATCGCCCACGTCGGTTCCAGAGACGGAGATGTTGTGAGCCAGAAGGTACTGGACGACTTCCTTGTAGCTGGCCTTGCTGCGGGAGTTCTTGCCGTCGCTGATGACGTAAATCACGCGGCGGCGGCCGCGGGGCTGGCTGGCCAGCTGCTCGGCGGCGTACAGGATGGCGTCGTTCAGCGGATGCGATTCCTTCTCCGGGAAGAGAATGCCGCTGGAATTGCCGCGTTGGATGGCGAGGGTGGGATCAGCCAGCTGTCCGTTGACCGTAGGACCACTGCCAAAGGGGCCACCGGTGAGAGGCACGCCCATCCGCTCGCCAGGCCTCTTCGCGATTTCGAGAGCGGCGGACAGGCGGGGTCCGCCGGCGGCGGTAAAGTTGGTGTCCAGCTGCGGCGAGGTGCCTGCGTAGCTGATGACCGCGACGGTGTCGGCAGGGGTCAGCGTGTTGGAGATGACCGAGAAGCTCTGGTTGACCTTCTGCATGATGTCGGCGGGCAGAGTGGCGTCGACCACCAGGGCGATGGAAAGCGGGTAGGCATCGGTGCTGAAGAAGGCGATGTTCTGCCGGACGCCATCTTCAAAGACGCGGAAACGCCACCAGGGAAGGCCGGAAACCAGGGCGCCATGCTTATCGCGGACGGTCACCGGGACATCGACCACGGTGAGGTAGGTGCGCAGGGTATAGGGGGACTTGCTCGCCGGACCCATCTGCGGCGGCGTCGCCTGGGAGCCCGGGGGCGGTGTTTGCTGGGCGGCAGGCGTTGCCGGGACGGTGCCCTGGCTGGTTTTGGGGGCGGGCTGGCCGGCAGCGGCCGCTCCGGCGGCATCCTGATCCAGAGGAGCGCCGGTGCCTTTGCCGGGAGCTACCTGGTCTCTCAGGTCGGGCAGGGAGGAAGGCTGAGCCTGGGGGGCGGGGGCGTTGGGAACCTGCTGCTGTGCTTGTGCCAGAGCCGCGCTGGGTCCGCTATGACAGCACAATGTGCCTGGAAGAACCAACGACAGTGCGGCAACACAAACGGCCCGCATCGAACTGAAACCCCTCATCCGTTCACGACTCCAGCCACTGCGTAGCTTCATAAACAGGTCTCCGGAAGCACGCGGCGTAGCCTCCACCGAGTTGAGATGCAGCGCCGGGAAGGTGGACAAATCCGGCGTATGCTCAAGAGTACCAGAGGCTCAGGCCCCCAGGCCTGTCTAACCCCCGATATCAGGCTTCGTCTAAGGAGACATGGTTGTGCGCTGGCTGCGAGTCTGGAGTCTCCCGCTTGTCTGCTTGGCAGTCTCTGTCCCTCTGACGTGGGGACAGGCGGCTCCGTCACCCGATGCGCCGCCGGTGAGCACGGTTCCGGCGGACAATTCCCCGGTGGACACCACTCCCCGGGAGACGCTGCACGTGACGTCGAACCTGGTCAGCGAATATTTCACGGTGCGGGACAAGCACAACGCCCTGATCCCATTTCTGACGAGAAACGACTGCAACGTCTTTGAGGACAAGCAGCCACAGGTGCTGAAGAGCTTTGTGGCGGAGTCGAATCTGCCCCTCACACTGGGCATCCTGATCGATACGAGCGGGAGCCAGCAGTACGTTCTGCCCCTCGAGCAGCAGTCGGCGTCGGAGTTTCTGAAGCGGATTCTGAGGCCTAAGGACCAGGCGTTCCTGGTCAGCTTTGACGTAGGGGTGAACCTCGAGGAAGACTTCACGAACAACGTGCGGGACCTGGATCGGGCGATCAGTAAGGTGCAGATCAACACAGCCGCCGGAGGCGGATCGGCCGGAGTGCCGGGGATCGGGCAGGGGCCCATACCAACGCAGGGCGCGCCAAAAGGAACGCTCCTGTACGACGCCGTCTACGAGGTCTCCAATGACAAGATGCGGGCCCAAACCGGGCGTAAAGCCCTGATCCTGCTGACCGATGGTGAGGATGAGGGGAGCGAAACCAAGCCCAGGGCGGCGATCGCGGCGGCGGAGAACGCCAACGCTATTATTTACGTGATCCTGATTGCGGATCGAGGCTTCTACTTCAACGGCGGTTTTGGCATGGGTTATTCGGGGGACATGCAGATGCGGCAGTTGACCGAGGCGACCGGCGGACGCGTGATCAATGTGGGCAACAACGGCAAAAAGCTGGAAGACGCATTCGATCAGATCGAACAGGAGTTGCGCACGCAGTATGTCGCCCAGTACGTTCCGACCAACCGGGATATGGACGGAAGCTTTCGCAAGGTGGACGTCTTCTGCAAGGACCAGCAGGACGGCAACCTGAAAGTCCAGGCGCGCAAAGGATACTTTGCGGTGGGGGATCAGGAGTGAGGCAGGGTTGACGGGAATCGGTCTACGGTTTGCGCCGAAGCCCGAATGCCAGACTCCTGAACTCTAAACCCCGTTTTTCCTGAGGGCGCGCCACTCGTCTGCCGTCACTTCCCAGACTTCGCTGAGCTTACGGCCGGAGACCAGGTTTCTCTCTTCGGTACCGATGAGGCGCATACCGGTCCTCTCGGACAGGCGGCGGGAGGCGATGTTTTCGATGGCCTTGGGCGCGCGCAGGATCGGGAATCTCAGCACATCAAACCAGTAATCGGTGACGGCGAATACCGCTTCGGTCATCAGGCCGAGGCCCTGCCATTCGGGGGCGATCCAGAAGCCGCGAGGGTCGGTCTCACCGCGGACGAGGCCGATGGCGCCGATGATCTCGGCGGGATTCTGCTTCGGGCGCAGCGTCCAGTGCCACGCATCGCCGCGCTCCACGGCGGGCAGAGCGCGGTCGCGGATGTACAGGATCCGGGGGATAGGGCCACGGGATGACGGCGTTCAGGTAGCGGACGATCTCCCACTGCGGAAACAGGCCCTGGATGGCTTCGGCGTCGTCGAGGGCGAGCGGACGCAGGAGAGGCGCGGCGTTTCGAGAGCCGGGGTCATGAGTCAGTGCGAGACAGCTTAGTGAATTACCTTGCCCTCGCCAGGCTTGACGTCGCCGCAGTCGGCAGCGAGGTATTTGGTTTTCATGGCCATGTGCATCGACATCCCTTGGGGAAAAGCAGGGCCGGTCATCTTCATATCAGCGTGACCGTGGCCATTCTCCGGGTCGTCGATGAGCATTTCAAAGTGGATGTGATTAGAGTAGCCGGCCTGACCGGTTGCACAGGCCTCATCGAAGGCGATGTGATGGGGGTCCTGCTGGAAATTCGACATGGTGCAGTCGGTATTGCGCATGTGCTGCTGCATGCCCTGAATGTCTTTTTTCCAGGTGTCCGGCGTCAGGCATCCCTGGGTGACGATGGTGTGTCCCCCCGCCATCGCCTGGCCCATGGGCGAGTTCGAACCGCCTTCCATGGTGGTGACGACTTCCGACTGCCACAGCCCCATTTTGATGGGCGGCGGTTCGACGGTCTGGGCGGAGGCAATACAGCCGAAAGAAAGCAGCAGCGGGAAAGTGGCGATTGCGGCCAAGCGGAGTTTCATGCGGGCGTCCTCTGCGCGAGATGCGCCTCAGTGGGGAGAATTTATAGCACAGCGAAACAGGGGTGGGAAGGGCGTCGAACGCAACGGCCGGGAAGGCCTTTGCACGGCGCCGTTTAGCAGGGCCCGGGCCAGACTCATGGGCGGGCTCTCCTGGCAGAGTGAGGCCAGTTCTACGCCGGGGTTTTGACGCCGGACATCAGCGGCAACAGCGCCGCGCCGACAATGCCGGCGTCCTGGATCTGGGCGGGCGCGATATGGGTCTTACCTTTCTCGAAGACGCTGGGATCGTTCGGCATCGACATCCGATAGACATAGCTGCCTTCGCGCACCGTGGCAAACATCTTCGGCGCGAAGAGGGGAAAGGCCGCTGCGGCGCCGCCCCCAAGAACGTAAAGCGGCAGGTTGAGCGCGTTGACGAGGTGGGCGAGGGAAAGGCCGAGCGCGTAGCCGACCTCATCGAAGATCTGCAGGGCGCGCGGATCGCCGGCGATCGCCAGCTGAGCGACGGCGGACGCGGTGAGGGGGGCCCCCGTATCCGGAAGGCCGAGCGCCCTGGCACGACGAACGATACCGGTCGCTGAAGCATAGAGCTCCAGGCAGCCACGAGCGCCGCACGGGCAGGGCGGGCCATCGGGGATGATGGGGCCGTGGCCGGATTCGCCGGCTGCACCCTTCATGCCCTGCCAGATGCGTCCGTCAAGAATGATGCCGCAGCCGACGCCGGTGCCCAGGGTGAGCATGCAGAGGGAGTCCACCGCGAAGCTCCTGCCGGCGCCGAGGGCAAATTCACCATAGGCGGCGAGGTTGGCGTCGGAATTCACCTGGACGGGAAGATGAACGCGGCGCTCCAGCTCCGTGCGCAGATTGAGGCCGTCGAAGCCGGGCAGGTTGGGCGGATGGTGCAGGACGCCAAGCGGCAGTTCCAGCGGACCGGGGCTGCCGACGCCAATGCCGAGGGGTTCCACACCGCCGCGCTTTTCCACCAGAGCCCGGATCGATGCAGCCATATCGTCGAGAACGGCGTAGGGGCCGGCAGTGAGACGGGTGGTGAGGCTGATCGTATCGAGCCGCTCCCCTTCAGGGGTAACAGCTGCAATGCGCAGGTTGGTGCCGCCGAGATCGATTCCGATGGAGTAGGAACTCATGAGCGATGACGGTCCCATCATACCCGAGGCCCTGCGCAGCAAAATGTTACCCGCGGGTGCGGCCAGGGCGTGGAGGGAACGGAATCGCATATGATGGTCGCGGGCAAAGTCGGCGGCTCGTCCGGTGCCGAACGGCAGGAGAGCACACGCCGCATCCAATTGAGGAACAGGTCCTGCGGGAACAAACCCGTGATTCAGGAACGGCTCAGCCAATTCCACCAAGGAGAGAAGTATGCAGAGAACGGCAAGCGCCGTGTGGCGCGGAGGTCTGAAGGACGGCAAAGGGACGATTTCCAGCCAGAGCGGCGTTTTGAAGGAAACGCAGTATTCGTTTGGAACACGATTCGAAAATGGTGTCGGGACCAACCCTGAGGAGCTGATCGCGGCGGCGCATGCCGGGTGCTTCACCATGGCGCTGAGCGCGCAGCTGGGGAATGCAAACCTGACGCCGGAGTCGCTGGAGACAACCGCCGAGGTGAAGTTCGAGAAGACCGACGAGGGCTTCACGATTACGGCGATCCATCTGACGACCCGGGCAAAGGTGCCGGGCGCCACCGCTTCCAGCTTCGAGACCGCGGCCAATAACGCGAAGAACGGCTGCCCGATCTCGCGGCTGTTCAAGGGAAACACGCAAATTACGCTGGACGCCAAGCTGGTTTAGGCAGACAGCAGCCAGGGGCAGCGCCGCGGTTCGCCGTGGCGCTTTGCCTTTAAAGGCAGGCAATAGGGACAGGCAATAGAAGGCGGAGGCCCCCTGAGAGGCCGAGCGCATCGTTTCTGAAAGAGGGCATGGAACCTGTAACGCACTTTTTGACCGGCGCGTGCCTTGGTCGCTCCGGCTTCAATCGCAAAACGGCCTACGCAACGCTGGCCATGACCCTGGCGGCCGAAGCACCGGACCTGGACACGCTGTGGGGGTTCAAAGGTCCGGTGGAGCAGCTGCAGCACCATCGCGGCTGGACCCATGCCTTCATCGGATCGCCGGTCGTGGCGCTGGCTACGGTGGGCTTTGTGTGGCTGGTTTGGCGTTTTCGCAGGAAAGATCCGGTCATTCCCCCGCGATGGGGCTTCCTGTATCTGTGCGCGCTGATCGCGGCGCTGAGTCACATCCTGCTGGACTACACGGTGAACTATGGCGTGCGCCCGTTCCTGCCGTGGAATCCCCACTGGTACGCGTGGAGCATTGAGTTCATCTTCGATCCGGTATGGTTTCTGGCTCTGATGCTGGCGCTGGTGATTCCCTGGATCCTGGGGCTCGCGGATCGCGAGATCGGCGCGAAGAAGAAGCCGTTCCGCGGCCGCGGCTGGGCGGTTGCCGGCCTCATCTTCATGGTTCTGTGGTGGGGACTGCGCAACGCCGAGCATCTGCATGCGCTGGAGCTGGTGCGGACGGGAGACTATACGCGGGAGCCGCTGATCCGCGTGGCCGCCGAGCCGCATATGATCAGCCCGTTCGACTGGCACGTAGTGATGGAGACGAAAGACTATTACCAGACGGCGGAGGTCCACACGATCGGCGATCGCGTGGAGACGGATACGTATGACGATGTGATCTACAAGCCTCCGGTGACGCCGGAGGTGGCCGCGGCAAAGCAGACGTACCTGGGCAAGGTCTACCTGGACTGGTCAAAGTGGCCGGTGGTGACGGATCGGGGCAGCGTGCAGGTGCCGGGCGTCAATGTGGAGCCGGAGCCGAAATGGCATACGGTGGAATTCCAGGACCTGCGCTTTGGCTACTGGCCGCTGGGTGCGGAGAAACAGGGGAATCCGCGGGTTCCACCGCTGAGTGGCTGGGTCTACGTGGGGCCCGGCAACGAGATCGAGGGGATGTTCATGCAGGGGCGTGAGCAAAAGAATCCCTGAAGAAAAGCGACGTGTGGCCGGGGAAAATTTGGTGAGATGAAGACTTCCGTTGATAAAACGGAATGTTCGCCTTGACCCGGAGCCCGGACGGTCCGCAGAATGGGAAGAACTGCAGTTGAACCGAAGAAACGAGGAAATGATGGCTGCCTATCTGCTGATGGTGCTGGCGGTGCTGAGCCGGGTGGTGCCCTTTCCAGGGATGAATTTCACAGCGGTGGGAGCCGGACTACTGTTCTTCGGAGCGCGGCGGCCGCTGAAAGAGATGGCCCTGCCGGTCCTGTCGCTGATGGCGACGGACTTTTACCTGACCCTCTTTGTCTATCACTACGCCTGGCACACGGGCGCGTATCTGGTGACGTGGGCGTGGTACGCGGGCGTGATCCTGCTGGGGCGCGCGCTGCTGCGGAAGCAGATCACGGTGACGCGGGTGATCGCGGCGCCGGTGCTGTCGGCGACGTCGTTCTTCCTGGTGAGCAACTTTGCGGTGTGGGCGAGCGGGACGATGTATCCGCTGACCACGGCGGGGCTGACCGCCTGCTATGCAGCGGCGCTGATGTTCTACCGCAACGATCTGCTGGCGACCACGGCCATCACCGCGACGGCTTTTGGATTGGCGGCTGTAGCGAAGCGGATGAGCGAGCAGCGAAAACTAGCCGTTTAAGCGATCGCGCTTCGCGTCAAAAGAAATGGCCACCCGAGGGTGGCCATTTTGCTTTGGTCTGACAACTACTTCTGAACCGCCAATTGGCGCAGCACGTACTGCAGGATGCCGCCGTTCTGGAAGTAGAGGATCTCCTGCGGCGTGTCGATACGGACCTTTGCGGTGAACTCCTTCGTCTGGCCCTTCGCGTCTTTAGCGCGGACCTTCAGAGCTTTGCCGTTCGCGAACTTCGCGCCCAGCATCGCTTTCAGGCCGGGGAAGTCGTAGGTCTCTTCGCCGGTGAGGGAGAGGTTTTCGACGTTCTGGCCTGCCTCGAATTGCAGCGGCAGGATGCCCATCCCCACCAAATTGGACCGGTGGATGCGCTCGAAGCTCTCGGCGATGACAGCGCGGACACCGAGCAGCTTGGGGCCTTTGGCAGCCCAGTCGCGCGAGGAGCCGGAGCCGTATTCCTTGCCGGCGAGAATGATGAGTGGTGTGCCGCGCTCGGCATACTTCACCGAGGCGTCAAAGATGGACATCGCCTCGCCTTCGGGCAGCAGCCGTGTCACGCCGCCTTCGGTGCCGGGCGCGAGCTTGTTGCGCAGGCGGACGTTGGCGAACGTCCCGCGGACCATGACTTCGTGATTGCCGCGGCGCGAGCCGTAAGAGTTGAAGTCTGCCGGTTTGACGCCATGCTCGGTGAGGTACTTGCCCGCGGGTCCGTTGGCCTTGATCGAACCTGCAGGCGAGATGTGGTCGGTGGTAACGCTGTCGCCCAGAACCGCGAGGACGCGCGCACCCTGAATATCCGAGACCGGCGTGGGCTGCGCGGGCATGCCGTCAAAATACGGCGCCTTACGGATGTAAGTGGAATCCGGCTCCCACTGGTAGACGTCGCCGGTGGGGAAGCTGAGCTTTTGCCAGTTGGCGTCGCCCTTTGAAACCGTCGCGTACTCCTTCGTGAAGCTCTCTGAAGTGAGGGATGAGGCGATCACCTGCGAGACTTCCTGCTGGGTCGGCCACAGGTCGCGCAGGAAGACCGGCTGACCGGCTTTGTCCTTACCGATGGGATCGTTGTCAAAGTCGTGATCGATGCGGCCGGCGAGGGCGTAGGCAACCACCAGCGGCGGCGACATGAGGTAGTTGGCCCGCACATCGGAGTTGATGCGGCCTTCGAAGTTGCGATTGCCGCTCAGCACCGAGACGGCGACCAGGCTGTGCTGCTCAATGGCCTTCGCAATGTCCTCGGGCAGCGGGCCGGAGTTGCCGATGCAGGTGGTGCAGCCGTAGCCGACCGTATTGAAGCGCAGCTTGTCGAGCCACGGCGTCAGGCCGGACTTGTCGTAGTAATCCGTCACGACGCGCGAGCCGGGAGCGAGCGAGGTCTTGACCCACGGCGGCACGCTCAGCCCCTTCTCGACCGCTTTCTTCGCCAGCAGGCCCGCCGCGATCATTACCGACGGGTTCGACGTGTTGGTGCAGCTGGTGATGGCAGCGATGACGATCGAACCGTGATCGAGGTAGGGCTCGACATCGACGCCGAAGCGCTCCTTCACGGTGTGAGCGATGTGGCCGTTGCCGCCCGGCTCAGGCGCGGCATGCGTCGAGGCGACGTTGCCATTCGCGGACATGTGGCCGCCTTCGCCCTCCCAGCGGATCGCCTGACGCCGATTCACCTTATCGGCGTTGGGTCCGAGGAGCGACGGAAGCTGCTTTTTGAAGCTGGCGCCGGCTTCGCGCAGCAGCACGCGGTCCTGCGGACGCTTCGGTCCGGCAACGCTGGGCTCCACGGTGGCCAGGTCGAGCGAGAGGGTCTGCGAGTACTCGGCTTCAGACGATTCAGCCGTATGGAACAGGCCCTGCTCTTTGAAATACGCCTCGACGAGTGCGATCTGCTCAGCGGGGCGGCCAGTGAGGCGCAGGTAGCGCAGAGTCTCCGCGTCAACGGGGAAGAGACCGCAGGTGGCGCCGTACTCGGGCGCCATGTTGCCGATGGTGGCGCGGTCCGCAAGTGGCAGCTCCGCAATACCCGGGCCGTAGAACTCGACGAACTTACCGACGACTCCGAGTTTGCGCAGCATCTCCGTGACGGTAAGTACGAGGTCGGTCGCGGTCGCGCCCTCGCGCAGCTTGCCGGTGAGCTTGAATCCGACGACCTGCGGAACCAGCATGGAGACCGGCTGGCCGAGCATCGCCGCCTCGGCCTCAATGCCGCCGACGCCCCATCCGAGGACGCCGAGGCCGTTAATCATGGTGGTGTGCGAGTCGGTGCCGACCAGCGTGTCAGGGTACGCCTGCAGTTTCGCGCCGCTGGTCGTGAAGACAACACGCGCCAGATGCTCGAGGTTCACCTGGTGGCAGATGCCCATGCCCGGCGGCACCGCGGAGAAGTTGCGGAAGGCCGTCTGTCCCCACTTAAGGAACGCGTAGCGCTCGCGATTGCGCTGAAATTCGAGCGCCGCGTTCAGCGAGTAGGCGTTGCCAGTGCCGTATTCATCCACCTGCACGGAGTGGTCGATGACCAGCTCCGCCGGTTGCAGCGGGTTGATCTTCTGCGGATCGCCGCCGAGCTGCTTCATAGCGTCGCGCATGGCGGCGAGATCGACGACCGCCGGCACGCCGGTGAAGTCCTGCATGAGCACGCGAGCGGGCATCCAGGAAATCTCGCGGGAGGGCTCGGCTTTCGGATCCCATTTCGCGAGGAATTCGATGTCGTCGGCGGTGACGGACTTGCCGTCCTCATAGCGAAGCAAGTTTTCAAGCAGGATGCGGAGGCTGAAAGGAAGGCGGGCGAGGCGGGTGCCGCGCTGGCCTTCGAGCGCGCTGAGGCGGAAGATCTGATACGTCTTGCCGCCGGCTTTCAGCTCGGACTGGCTGCCAAAGGAGTTCATGACCTTTTCCTTTCGTGATGAGGGGCGCAGGAGCTTGGCTCACGCAGGGCTGATGCGGAGCGAGAGAAACGGTCAGCTGGAAAAGATGCGTCGCCCGCGGTCAGGACGGCCACGGCGGAAGCGCCGGAGAAGGGGAGTGTCGGAGATCCCTCGATCCACGATCATCGCCTCCTATTTTAGAGCCATTGGCGTCTGTCGGGCCAGTGGATCGCTCATGCCTGCCGAGGGATCGGAAGCGCCGGGCCGGGTGCCGTTTCCATCGGCCGCCTGTCGAGGTGTGTGAATTATTCTTAATGCAAAGGAGTTAACTATAGTTTACATTCTATGGATGAGAAGGCTACACCGCGGCCAGAACGGTCCTCCGTCCTCCCCAGTCGCGGACGGACCTTCGGGCCGGAACCATCTCCCAGGAAACACGGCGGAAACCGCGGGGTGAGTGCAGAGGCACAATCCGGACGCAAGCTGGACGTGTTGGCGCGCGTGGAAGACGAAGTGGTCGTCACCCACGAGGACATCGACCGCGCCTTCGACCGCTCGCGCGTGGAGAGCGCGCGGCTGGCCACCGGCATGCGGTCGCGCCTGTGGCTGCTGTGGCTGCTGATCGGTCCGGGCATCCTGGTCATGCTGGGCGAGAACGACGGCCCCAGCATGCTGTCGTACGCGGCGACGGGCGCGAAGTACGGGGTCGGCTTCTTCCTTCCGTTTGTGGTGCTCACCTTCGCCATGGCGCTGGTGGTCCAGGAAATGACCGTGCGCCTAGGCGCGGCGACGCATCGCGGCCATGCTGAGCTGATCTTCGAGCGCTTCGGGCCCTTCTGGGGCTGGTTCTCCATGATCGACCTCGGCATCGGCAACTTCCTCACGCTGATCACGGAGTTCATCGCGGTGCGCGCCGGCCTCGGGTACTTCGGCGTGCCGCCCTGGGCGGCCATCCTTCTGTCTTTGGCCGTGTTGTACTCGGCGTTGCTGAGCCATCGCTACTGGACGTGGGAGCGCGTGACCCTGGCGGCGGCGGCCTTCAACCTGATCTTTATCCCGGTAGCGCTCATGACCCATCCGCACTGGGGGGCGACGGGGCATGCGTTCGCAACCTGGCTGCCGGTGCCCGCGCTCGACAAGGGCACCGTGCTCATCATCCTGTCGAACATCGGCGCGACGGTGACGCCGTGGATGCTCTTCTTCCAGCAGAGCGCGACGGTGGACAAGGGGATGACGACGAAGGACATCCATTTTGGGCGCATTGACACTGTGCTGGGCGCGGCGTTGGCCGCAGCGGCCGCGCTGGGCGTGATCCTGGCCACGGCGCCGTTGTTCGGGCACATCAGCGCGGAGAACTTCCAGGCGGCGCAGTTTGCCCAGGCGCTGGAGCCGGTGATCGGGCGCTTTGGAGCGAGCCTGTTCGCGCTGGGCATGGTGGAGGCGGGCATCGTCGCATCCATTACGATCTCGACCTCGTCAGCATACGCGTTTGGCGAAGTGGCGGGGCGGCCGCACAGTTTGAATCTGCCGGTGCGGGAGGGCAAGTCGTTCTACGCCGTGCTGGGATTGTGCGCGGCGGCAGCGGCGGGCATCGTTCTGATCCCGGGATTGCCGCTGGTTTTCGTGGTGCTGGTGGTGAACGTGGTGGCGGTGCTGGCCATGCCGCCGGCGCTGGTCTTTCTGTATCTGCTGGTGAACGACAAGCAGATCATGGGTGGAGTGCCAAGTCCGCGGTGGGCGAACGCGTTGGCCGCGCTGGTGGTGTTGCTGTTGACAGCGGCCGGCGTGCTGTACGGGCTCAGCATTGTGGCGCCGCAGGCTTTTGCGTGGCTCGGCGGCCGATGAGGGTTCTGTGAGCGAAGAAGAAAAACACGTGACTGGAGCGGCGGCCGACTGGATTCTGGCCACGCTGGAGCCGGACCAGCTGGCGCTGGCGAAGAAGATACCGGTTCCGCGGCGGCAGCTGACGGGCGGCGAGCTGGCGTTGTTGTGGACGCTGCGCGTGTATCTGGTCTTCATGCTGGTGGTGGTGTTCTGGCAGGCGTGGCTGGCGGTGAAGTGATGCAGTTGCCAGTCCCGGGTCCCCAGTCCCCCGTGATTTGGTTCTGAGACGGGGCTGGGTTAGGCTCGGGAACGGGAGAGTCCATAAAGCCAATGAAGGTGCTGGTGATTGGGGGAGGCGGGCGCGAGCACGCGCTGTGCGCGTCGATTCGGAAGTCGCCTCGGGTAAGCGAACTGGTGTGCGCGCCGGGGAACGGAGGTATTGCCCAGGTGGCGCGCTGCGTGCCCGCGAGCCAGAAAGATCTGGGCGACCTGCTGCGGGCAGTGAGCGAGGAGCAGCCGGACCTCACCGTTGTGGGGCCGGAGGTGCCGCTTTCGCTGGGCCTGGCGGATGCGCTGCTGGAGCGCGGAATGAGGGTCTTTGGCCCCACCCGCGAGGCGGCGCTGCTGGAGACGAGCAAGGGCCATGCCAAGCGATTCATGCAGCGGCACACGATTCCCACGGCCAACTTCGCCGCCTGCACGTCGCGCGAGGAAGCGCTGGCGGCGATCGATCTCTTCCACCTGCCGGTGGTGATCAAGGCGGATGGGCTGGCCGCGGGCAAGGGCGTGCTGATCTGCGAGACGAAGCAGGAGGCGGAACGGGCGATCAGGGGACTGTTCAGCGGCGAGCTGCTGGGATCGGTGGAGACCAGCGTGCTGGTGGAGGAATTCCTCACCGGCGAGGAGCTGTCGTTCCTGGTGCTGAGCGACGGGAAGCACGCGGTGCCGCTGGTTCCGGCACAGGACCATAAGCGGCTGGGCGAGGGCGACACGGGTCCGAACACGGGCGGCATGGGCGTGTACTCGACCGATGCGATGCTGGATCCGGCCATGCGGGCATGGATCCTCGAGCACGTTGCGCAGAAGGCGATCGATGGCATGGCCGCGGAGGAGACTCCGTTTGCGGGCGTGCTGTACTGCGGGCTGATGATGACGGCGAAGGGGCCGATGGTTCTTGAGTTCAACGCGCGCTTCGGCGATCCGGAGACGCAGGCGATCCTGCCCCGGATGGAAAGCGACCTGGTGGAGGCGCTGGAGGCGTGCGTGGAAGGCCGGCTGAGCGAGACGGAGTTTCGCTGGAAGCCGGGAGCCTCCGCGTGCGTGGTCGCGGCGTCGGAGGGATACCCGGGGAAGTATGCGACGGGTAAGGCGATCACGGGTCTCGCCGAGGCGTCGCGGGTGCCGGGCGTAGAGGTTTTCCATGCCGGGACGACCTTCGACGGCCAGGAGTATCGGACGGCGGGCGGTCGCGTGCTGGGCGTGACGGCGACGGGCGACTCGCTCCGTGAAGCGCTGGATTCGGCGTACGAGGCGATGGATCGAATCTCCTTTGAAGGCATGGTGTTTCGGCGGGACATCGGGCACCGGGCGCTCAAACGATAGCCGGTAGCTGGGAGGAAGGAGCTGGGAGCCAGAAGGAACAGCCCCGAACTCCCTGCTCCTTCCTCCTTCCTCGCTCCGTTGTGCTATGCTCCCCGCGTGTCCACCACAGTCGCTCCCGTTCAGGCTCGGAAGACGCGCCACGCCTTGCTGGTGCGGGTGACACACTGGCTGACGGTCATCGCGTTTTCCCTCCTGCTGTTTACCGGCGGGGAGATTATCCTGACGCACCCGCGGTTTTACTGGGGCGAAACCGGCAACGTGACGATGAAGCCGCTGTTCAAAATCCCAATTCCGTCGTCGCGGGACACGGTGCCGACGGGCTACAAGACCGTGTTGCCGGACGAGAATGGCTGGGGCCGGGCGCTGCACTTTGAAGCGGCCTGGCTACTGGTGTTTACGGCGCTGGTGTATGGAGCGTGGGGGTTGGCGACCGGGCACTTCCGGCGGCACCTGCTGCCGGAGCGGGGCGACTGGAGCCCGCGAGCGTTCTGGCGCGATCTGTGGCGATCGCCACGGGAGAAGAGCGGGTCGGCGACCTATAACGTGGCGCAGCGCGTTGCGTACCTGGGCGTGATCTTTGTCCTCTTTCCGATGGTGATCTGGACGGGGCTGGCGCTGTCGCCCACGTTCAATGCGGCCTTTCCGTGGTTTGTGGATGTGCTGGGCGGACGGCAGTCGGCGCGGACACTGCACTTCTTCATCACGATCGCTCTGACGCTGTTCGTCGTGGTGCATGTAACGATGGTGGCGCGGTCGGGATTCCGGAACCGGATGCGGGGGATGATCACAGGACGCGGAGTGGAATCGAGCGACGAGGAGCAGCCATGAGTCCCATCTCGCGGCGGAAGCTGATTACAGGTGGCGCGGTTTCGGTGGCCGGCGTGGCCGGACTGGCGGCGGCCGGACGGATCGCCGAGCGATACGGGCTGATTCCTCCGGACCGCGGGACGCTGTATGGGGTGGGCGAGACGCTGAACTATGCGACCCAGCGGCTGCTGGCCCGGCATGCGCTGGCGCGGGAGTTTTCGCGGGGCATGATCTCGAAGACGCCGTTCCTCAATGAGGTGTCGCCGCACGGAGCGTGGTTTAAGCAGGCGCAGGCGGAGGGTTTCCGGAACTGGCGGCTGTCAGTGGACGGGCTGGTGGCGCGGCCGACCTCCTTCTCGGTGGCGGATCTGAAGATTCTGGCGACGCGGAGCCAGATCACCGAGGTGGTGTGCGAGGAAGGATGGTCGTACATCGCGGAGTGGATCGGGACGCCGCTGTCGGCAGTGATGCGAGAGGTTGGGGTCCTGCCCCAGGCGAAATATATGGTGTATCTGTCGCCCGATCCGGACCAGTGGGACAGCCTGGACATGAGCGAGGCGCGGCATCCCCAGACGCTGCTGACATGGGGGATGAACGATGGCGATCTGCCGGTGGGGTTTGGCGGTCCGCTGCGGATGCGGGTGCCCCGGCAGCTGGGGTACAAGAGTATCAAGTACGTCGCGCGGGTGACGGCGATCGAAGACATCCGGCACTTCAACAACGGGCTGGGATCGCCGGCGCCTCCCGGCGGCTACGCGTGGTACGCGGGGATCTAACGGCCTTCTTACGGGGAAGAATCATTTTTTATATTAACTTCGCGGAAGTGTTGCGTTTTCTGCGAGTTGCGTAACTCCAGAGGAGCCCCCCGGGGCTAAGTGTGTATGGCTCATTTACTTCCGAGGGGGCTCCTCGTACGTCCAGGAGCGCGAAAGGTTGAAGGCGTCTTGGCACGGTGAAAAACCTCCGGGGCTCAAAGCCCCTTTCTTCCTGGCGGCACTCTTCCCGGGCCTGAAGGCCCGGGCTTTCTCCGTCATACCGCTGGCGCGGGATCGCTGCGCGCCGGGGCTCAAAGACCTCAAATGCAGGGAGTGTCTCCGTTTGGATTTCCGCACCCGACCCCGACGCGGCGGCGCCGTCCGTTGGACGAGTCGCGGGATTAAGCAGGAACGTACGTCAACCGAATGAAGTCCTCAGCGATCCGATCGCTGGCCGCCAGGCGGAGCGGCGGTGGAGGGCCCGCGAAGAACGGCTTGCCACTCCCCAGCACGACGGGACGGAGGTAGATTCGATACTCGTCGATCAGACCGGCCTCGGTCAGGCTTCGCGCCAGGTCGGGTCCGCCAACATCCATCTCACCAGCCAGCTCGGCTTTCAGCCCGCGTACCACGGCCTCGACGTCGTCTGCGACAAGCGTGGCGTTGGGGCCAAAGGACTGGGCCGAGCGCGATACGACCCACTTCGGCTGGCTGCGCCACGCCGCCGCGAAGTCGCGATCGTCCGCGTCCCAGTCAGGAAGGTCTTCGTCCCAATAGCGCATGACCTCGTACATGCCGCGGCCGTCGATGAGTCCGGTGAGACCACGCATCTGCTCGATGAAGTAACGGAAGCTCGCGGGCGCCGGAGGCCTCAGCTTCTGGTGGTCGATGTAGCCATCGAGAGACTGGTTCAATCCGTAAACAAGCTTCGCCATGCTGCACATCTCCATTCCAGGCTTTTCAGAATAGCCTGAGCGCTATGCGCGCCGCTTTGCCGGTGGACGAATGCGCGCAGGGGCTGAAGCCCTGTTTTTCAAGGTTGCGTTACGGCACGAGTGAACCCGTGCCCTGATAGGAAGCGAGCCCACGTCCTGAAACAAAACCAGTTTGAGATTTGGGTTTCGGCCTGGTTTGTGGGCTGAGCGCGGATCCTTCTTCAGGAGGGGGCGGCGGCGGGGAGGGCGGCATGGGAGGCGCGGCCGACGTCGAGCAGGGTTTGGACGAGGCCGGAGAGGATGGAAAGCTCGTCGAGGGCCTGACGGATCTGCTGCTGCGTATCGGCGCCGCCCTGTTGCGCCAGAAAGAGCGTGTTGACCAGGCCCTGCAAGGGGTTGTTGATAAGGTGAGCCAGTTCGTTGGCGCGGGTGGCGCAGGCGGCCTGCATTTCGCTGTCGCGGAGGAGAAGCTGCTGCTTCTGGTGGCGGAGAGCCATGGCAGCAAAGGAGCCGAGAGTGGCGAGGAGGCGGTAATCCTCCATATCGAAGGCTTCGCGGGAGTGGTGGGCCACGGCCCAGATGGTGCCGCGCAGGTCATCGCTGGTCCACGGGATGAGGAGACCGTCGGTGATCTCGTCGGCGGTGACGCCGAGGAAGTCGTAGTAAGGCTGGGTGACACGGTAAATCTGGGCGCGCTCGGTATCGAGGCAGGTGCCGCAGGGGCTAAAGAAGCGGGGGGTGGTGGCGTTGAGGTATTGGGCAAAGCTGCCGGCGATGGCCACCCAGCGGAAGCGCCGTTCGCCGTCGGCGGATTTTTCTTCGAGGCTGATGCCGGCGCTGTCGGCGCCACAGAAGCGGACGGCGAGCTCGACCAGCTCGTTGAGGAGCCGATCGGGATGTTCGACGAGAAGACCTGAGCGAGGCGGCTGACCGCTTCGACATAGTGCGAGGCCCGGTGGGGAGCGTGGCTGCGGGCGGGGAATTGCGGATCGAGGAGAAGATCGCGCAAATGCATGCCGGTATCGACGGGCGTGACGGCGGTGATGGAGCCTGTTGCCAAAGGGGGCCTCCCAAATTCGGGTGGTGTGATGGTATCGCGCTTGCAGTCAAGGACGGAAGAGGCGGGCGCGCGGCACGGAGGAAAAGGCCACACCCAAGAGGGTATAGCCCCCAGGATGCCTCGCCGCAAGCGGAGGTTGCCCTTTCGAAGTTGGGTCCGAGGTCCTGCGGGTCGCTGGGTCGACCCGCGGGATGACAGCGCTACGAGTGACGGTCCTTAGTTCGCTTCGAGGATGGAGATGGCCTGTTCGACGACGGGAGCGAGCTTCTTGAAGTCGTCGATGAGGGTGATGAAGTCGGTGTAGACCTTCGAGTCGGCGGCAAAGTTGAAACCGTCGGCGGAGACGGCGCCTTCAGAGCCAGCGATGAGCGCTTCGACGTCGGCGACCACGGTGGAGAGGCCGGCGATGAAGGGCTGCTCGAGGGGTTTTTCCGACTTGAGGATGCGCTCGACGCCGATGGCGAGGCCGATGACGGATTTGACGGCGCCGGCGAACCATTTGCCGAAGTCGGCGATTTTGATACCCAGTTTCTGGAATGCGTTCATGACTTGTCCTTTGCACGTGCGGGATCGGAGGGCAGACGTAAAAAGGCCCGCCCGGTTGTCCCTGGGAGGGCCGCTGGACGGCATCTCGCAAGGGGCCCGGAGCGGGCCTTTTATTTGTTTTTTCCCTCTATTTTTAGAATACCAAGTTTGGATGGGTTTAGTGCCAAACCTGGAGGGCTATAAATGATTTGGATTGAAAGAGATGCACTTCGGTAATGGGGCCCAGGGGCTTGACAAGATTTCCACAGGTCGATGGAAAAGTGCGTATTCGGAGCAGGGAGCAGGGACAGGGGACGGCTGATCGTCGTCGGGAACCAGGGGAGGGTTGCGTGCGTATGGTCCTGTGCGGATCCCACAGGGTAGGGTGTGGGATACTTCTGTGGTCGTCACACAGGAGCGTGGGCAGGCAATAGGCAACACGCAATAGCAAAGACAACAGCAAGGGCGACAGCAAAAGCAAAGGCGGCAAAGGCGGACTGCGGAGGGTGGCGCGATGGCGGATGGGTGGGGGCGGCGGGCGTGGCAGAGGGTGCGGGCGTTCTTCGGGAAAGAGGCGCTGGATCGGGAACTGGATGCGGAGATGGCTTCGCATCTGGAAATGGCGGTGGAGGAGAACGTGCGGAGCGGAATGACGCCGGAAGAGGCTCGGCGGCGCGCGCTGGTGCGGTTTGGGGGCGTGCAGAGGGCGCGTGAGGAGCAGAGGGCCGCGCGTGCGCTGCCCTTTGTGGATGTGGTGGGGCAGGATTTGCGGTACACGGTGCGGACGCTGCGGCGGGACGCGGGCTTCACCGTGGTGGCGGTGCTGATTCTGGCGCTGGGCATTGGGGCGAATGTAGCGGTGTTCAGCGTGGTGAACACGCTGCTGCTGCGGCCGCTGCCGTTTCCTGATCCTGGGAGGCTGGTGCGGATCACGACGGTGAATCCGCCGTGCGGGGAGTCGTGCCGAACGTACTCCGCGGATGCGACGCGGGAGTTCCAGGAGCTGAACCACTCGTTTGCGTCGGTGACCGGGTACTTCGCCTTCACGGGGCCGAATAATTTCAAGTTGACGGGGCGGGCGGTGCCGGTGCCGGCGACCGCCATTCTGGTGATGGGGAACTTTTTCCAGACCCTGGGCGTGCAGCCGGAGATGGGGCGGCTGTTTCTGCCGGAGGAGACTCTGCACGCGAGCCGGCCGACGGCGGTGCTGAGCTATGCGTACTGGAAGAGGCAGTTCGGGGGGAATCGGGGGATCGTGGGCCGGGCGGTGAGCTTTAACGGGACGCCGGTGACGGTGATCGGCGTGTTGCCGGAGAGCTTCGATTTCGGGTCAGTGTTTTCGCCCGGGGCGCGGGTGGACATGTTCGTTCCGTTCGTGATGTCGGACTACGAGGACGACGGGAACGATCTGGCGCTGATGGGGCGGCTGAAGCCGGGAGTGACGCTGGGGCAGGCGCAGGAGGAAGCGAACCGTCTGTTTCCGGAGCTGGATGTGGATTTGAAACATCCGGAGTGGAAGGCGCATTACACGGCGCACCTGCTGGGGATGAAGGACTACGTAAGCGGGAAGCTGCGACGGTCTCTGGTGGTGCTGTGGTGCGCGGTCGGGATGATTCTGCTGATTGTGTGCGTGAACCTCTCCAACCTGCTGCTGGCGCGGGCGGCGGCGCGAAGCAAGGAGTTCGCGATGCGGTCGGCGCTGGGGGCGAGCCGGGGACGGATCGTGCGGCAGCTGCTGATCGAGAGCCTGGTGCTGTCGGGCGCAGGCGCCGCGCTGGGGCTGGGCCTGGCGATGGCGACGATCGCGTGGCTGGCGCATCAGGAATCGCTGGCGCTGCCGCTGCTGAGCTCGCTGCATGTGGACGGCACGGCGGTGGGATGGACGGCGCTGATCGCGGTGGCGGCGGCATTTTTGTTTGGGCTGATGCCGGGGCTGCGGATGGCGAATGAGCATCTGCAGGAGGCGCTGAAGGATTCGGGTCCGGGATCGAGCGGGGGGCGGCGGCATGAGAATGTGCGCGCGGCGCTGGTGATCGGCGAAGTGGCGCTGGCGTGCGTGCTGCTGGTGGGGGCGGGTCTGCTGTTGCGGAGTTTTCTGCATCTGCTGGACGTGGACCTGGGGTTCCGGCCGGAGCACGCAGACACCATCAGCCTGGACTTTGACGACAGCCAGAAAACGGCGGTGCGCGTGGCGCAGTGGCAGGAGATTGTGCGGCGGATGGAGGCGATTCCAGGAGTGGAGACGGTAGGCATCACGGACAATCTGCCGCTGAGCCGGAATCGCAGCTGGGATATCGAAGCGAAGGGAGCGACATATCAGCCGGGCGAATTGCAGGGCACCTTCGTGTTCATTGTTTCGCCGGGGTATCTGGGGGCTATCGGGATGCGGCTGGTAGAGGGGCGGGATTTTCGCTGGGATGACACGGCGAGGCCGGCGCCGGTGATTATTAACGAGACGGTGGCGCACGCGCTATGGCCGGGGCAGGATCCGATCGGGCGGATAGCGCAAACCGGCGGGACAGACGTGCGCGTGATTGGCGTGATTGCGGACGTGCACGAGACGAGCGTGGAGGGAAACGGAGGCTGGCAGATGTATTTGCCGGCGACGACGTCGGAGTTCGGTCCGGAGGGGGCGGAGCTGGTGGTGCGGAGTGGGCTGCCGGCGGGAACTCTGGAGGGCAGCGCGATGGCGACGCTGCGGGCCATCGATCCGGGGCAGCCGGCGACGCAGCTGCGACCGCTGCAGGGCGTGGTGGATCACTCGATGTCGTCACGGCGTTTTTTCGTGCTGCTGGTGGGGATTTTTGCGGGGCTGGGGCTGCTGCTGGCCGCGCTGGGAATCTATGGGGTGATTGCGTATTCAGTGACCCGGCAGACGCAGGAGATCGGGATCCGGATGGCGCTGGGCGCGAGCCGGGGACGGGTGCAGCGCACGGTGCTGGGGCGGACGCTGCGGCTGGTGAGCGCGGGGCTGGCGGTGGGGATTCTCACCTCGCTGGCGGCGACGCAGGGCATCGCGTCGCTGCTGTACGGAACGGAGCCGACGGACTGGGTGACGTATGTGGGCATGGCGGCGCTGCTGCTGGGCGTGGCGGCGGTGGCGGCCTATCTGCCGGCGCGGCGGGCCTCGCGGGTCAATCCGCTGGTGGCGTTGCGGATGAATTGAGGGGGTGGGGGCAGCCCAGCGAGGGAGCGGATCGCGGGAAAGCGGTCAGCCGCGCTTCGGTTAGCGGAAGGGCGGATAGCGGAGACGTTAGGAGCCGCAGTTGTCCGGAAACGGACAGGCGGGTGAGGCATCGGACAGAGGAGAGCCTTCGGCGGAGTGCCGGAGGCCTTTCTTTTCAGCGTGGGAAAGAGCAGCGCGATGGCGAGCGAGGTGCAACGAAACAAGTGAGGCAGCCGGGTAAGGCGCGGCCGCCATCCGCGCGTACATCTTATGGTTGGCGAGGAGAGAGAGTCGTGATAGGTGATCTGAAAACAGCGTTCCGGCAGCTGCGGAAGTCGCCGGGATTTACGACGACGGCGGTGCTGACGCTGGCGCTGGGGATTGGGGCGACGACGGCGATCTTTACGCTGGTGGACCAGGTGCTGCTGAAGTCGCTGCCGGTCCAGGATCCTGCGGGGCTGTGGCGGATTGGGGACAACGAGCAGTGCTGCTTTAACGGCGGGCTGCCTACGTGGACGGGCAAGCCGTACGACTGGTCGCTGTTTTCGTATCCGCAGTACGAGGAGTTTCGCGACCACACGCCGGGGCTGAAGAGCCTGGCGGCGTTCGAGGGCGGGGACCGGGAGATGGCGGTGCGGCGGGCGGGGAGCCATGATCCCGTGCAGCCGTATTACGGGGAGTTGGTTTCGGGGAATTCGTTCGACGTGCTGGGGCTGCGGGCCTACGCGGGGCGGTTGCTGGAACCGAGCGACGACACGGCGGGCGCGGCACCGGCGGCGGTGATGAGTTTCCAGGCCTGGGAGCAGATGGGGCGCGAGCCGAACGTGGTGGGATCGAGCTGGCAGATCAATGGGCAGACGGTGACGGTGGTGGGGATTGCGCCGCCGGGGTTCTACAGCGAGCGGCTGAGCGATACGCCGCCGGCATTCTGGATGCCGATCCACATGGCGCCGATGATCTGGCCGCGGGATGCGGATCTGCTCGAGCGCGGGGAGCAGCAGTGGCTGAATCTGATGGGGCGGTTGAGCCCGGGAGCCAGCGTGCCGGCGGTACAGGCGCGGATGGTGGTGGAGTTGCAGGCGTATCTGCGGAGCCCGGTGGCCAAGCTGCAGACGGTGGATGTGCCGCTGATTCCGCGGCAGTATCTGCGGCTGTCGCCGGGAGGCGCGGGCGTGCAGCGGATGCAGGAGCAATATGAGGGCGATCTGCATTTGCTGATGTGGGTATCGAGCTTCGTGCTGCTGATCGCGTGCGCGAATCTGGCGAACCTGATGCTGACGCGGAGCGTAACGCAGCGGCAGCAGACGGCGGTGCGGGCGGCGCTGGGCGCGCAGCGGCAGCAACTGATGCGGCGGGCGCTGGTGGAGTGTCTGGTGCTGGCTCTTCTGGGCGGGCTGGCCGGGATTGTGGTGGCGTGGGGCGGGGCCAAGCTGATCCTGCATCTGGCGTTCGCGCAGAATCCGATCACGATCAGCGCGAGCCCGTCGCTGACGGTGCTGGGATTTGCGTTTGCGGCGTCGGTGTTGACGGGGCTGCTGTTTGGGGTGGCGCCGGCGTGGCGGGCGGCGCAGGCGGATCCCATTGAGGCGCTGCGGGGAGCGAACCGCGCTACGGGGCGGCATGAGACCTTTGCGCAGAAGGCGCTGGTGGTGGCGCAGGCAGCGGTGTCGGTGGTGCTGCTGTGCGCGGCGGGGCTGCTGATCCTGAGCCTGCGGAAGCTGGAGCACCAGCATTTCGGGTTTGACCCGGCCAACCGAATGATCGTGCAGCTGAATACGGTCAACACGGGCATGCAGCCGGAGCAGCTGGACGATTTCAACCGGAAGGTGAATGACTCGTTGTCGGCGATTGCGGGGGTGGAGCGGGTAGCGTTGTCCACGTGGAGCCCGATGGACGGGAACAATTACGGCGAGAGCGTCTGGCTCGACGGGCAGCCGGCGCCGCCGCCGGGCTCGACGGCGAACGCGACATCGTGGGTGCGGGTGACCCCGGGCTATTTTGCAACGATTGGGACGAAGGTGGTGGAGGGGCGCGGATTTCAGGAGAGCGATAACCGGACGAGCGAGCCGGTGGCGGTTGTGGACGAGGCGTTCGTGAAGCGGTTCCTGCGCGGGCAAGACCCGATCGGGATGCATTTTGGCGACTGGGATGCGGCGCACCCTGCGACGTACACAATTGTGGGGGTGGTGGAGGACGCGCAGTACTGGCCGCCGAACGATTCGGATGATTTGGGAGGACATCCGATGTGGTTTCTGCCGGCGGGGCAATGGGTGGCGCCGGCGCCGACGACTCCGCTGGCCGCGGGTGAAGCGCAGTTCCTGACGAACACGCATTACATGAACACGCTGGAGATCGAGACGCACGGGCGGGTGCCGGATCTGGAGGCTGAGGTGCGGAACCGGCTGACGGAGATCAATCCCAATTTGATGATCGTGCACTATCACAGCTTCGACCAGCAGGTGCAGATGGGGTTCAGCCAGCAGGCGATGATTGTGCAGCTGACGTCGCTGTTCGGGCTCGTGGCGCTGGCGCTGGCGGCCATTGGGCTGTACGGCGTGACGGCCTACGCGGTGGCGCAGCGGACGAGCGAGATCGGGATCCGCATGGCGCTGGGCGCGAACCGGATGGATGTGCAGCGGATGGTGCTGCGGGGGGCGTTTCTGCAGGTAGGCGTGGGCCTGGCGATCGGGATTCCGTGTGCCATTGAAGCGGGACATCTGATGGCGGCGGAGTTGTTCGGGGTAGGGGCGGTGAATCCGCTGGTGCTGGGAACAACGGTGGTGGTGCTGGGTCTGGCAGCGCTGCTGGCGGCGTCGTTGCCGGCGCGCCGAGCGGCAGGAGTGGAGCCGATGGAAGCGCTTAGAGGCGAGTAGACAGGTTGCAGGTTACAGGGAGCCGGTGGCCAGTAGCCTGTAGCCAGTAGGGTACAGAGGCCGGTAGCTACGGGGCGCAGGGCAGGTGATGCGTGCCACCTGTCATCTGCCACCTGCAACCTGCAACCTGTCTTTCCAGCCCTTGACTTTCTATCCATAGACAATCTATGGTTAAGCTCAATGGTGAGCAAAAGTGACCTGTTGCCGGGGACGCTGGACCTTTTGATTCTGCAGACGCTGAAGCGGGCGCCGCTGCACGGGTACGGGATCGCGCAGTCGATTAAGCGCGTGAGCGACGAGGCGCTGACGGTGGAGGAAGGCTCGCTGTATCCCGGGCTGCAGCGGCTGCTGCTGCAGGGCTGGGTGACGGCCGAGTGGAAGATGACCGAGACGAACCGGCGAGCGCGGTATTACACGCTGACAGCGGCGGGGCGGAAGCAGCTGGGGCTGGAGATTTCGAAATTCGAGCAGATGATGGCCGCGATTGGGCGGGTGCTGGCCGATGCCGAGGAGGCCGGATGAGCGCCGCGGGCATGACGGCCCGGTGGTGGCGGAAGCTGCGCGCACTGCTGCGGCGGGAGCAGTTCGGCGGAGAGCTGGACGAAGAGATGCAGTTTCACTGCGAGGAGGCGGCGCGGGAACTGGAAGCGCAGGGGATGTCGCGCGAAGAAGCGCGCTATGCGGCACTACGGCAATTTGGAAACGCGACACGGCTGCGCGAGAGGAGTGCCGAGGTGATGGGATTCCGGTGGGAGACGGTGGCGCAGGATGTGCGGTTCGCGGTGCGGCAGATGGGGCGCAATCCTGGATTTGCCGTGACGGCGGTGCTGATGCTGGCGCTGGGGATGGGAGCGAGCACGGCGATCTTCGGGTTTGTGGACGCAGCGCTGATCCAGCCGCTGCCGTACGGGCAGCCCAACCGGCTGGTGGCGGTGGACGAGAGCGAGGCGGTATTTCCGCGATCGAATTTGTCACGGTATGACTACGAAGACTGGAAGCGGATGAACGACACGCTGGCATCGCTGGACGTGTACGGAGGGACGGGATATCTGCTGCGGATGGGTCCGGTGGCGGAGCCGGTGCCGGCGGCGCGGGTGAGTGCGGGATTTTTTCATACCCTGGGTGTGCAGCCGATGCTGGGACGGGACTTTCGTCCGGGAGAGGATCAGCCGGGGCAGGCGAAGATCGTACTGCTGCCGTATGGGACATGGCAGACGCGCTTTGGCGGACGGCGGGACGTGATTGGGCAGCAGGTGAGCCTGAGCGGCGATGAGTACACGATTGTCGGTGTGCTGCCGCGGAGTTTTTCGTTTGCGCCACGGGCGAACGCGGAATTCTGGGTACCGCTGCTGGATCGCAACGGATGCGAGACGCGGCGGAGCTGCCACAATCTGGATGGCGTGGCGCGGCTCAAGCCGGGGGTGACGGAGCAGGCGGCTCTGGCGAATCTGAAGAATGTGTCGGCGCGGCTGGCGGCGGAGTATCCGGGATCGAACAAGGGGCAGGGCGCGAGCGTTGAGCCGTTGACCGAGCTGATCGTGGGGAAGGTGCGTCCGATATTGCTGACGCTGCTGGCCGGGGCGGGGCTGCTGCTGCTGATTGCGTGCGTGAATGTGGCGAGCCTGCTGCTGGTGCGGGCGGAGAAGCGGCGGCGGGAGATTGCGGTGCGAGGGGCGCTGGGGGCGACGCGGGCGCGGCTGGTGCGCCAGTTTGTGACGGAAGGGCTGCTGCTGGCGGTGGCGGGTTGTGCGGGCGGGTTATTCGTGGCGGGCGGGTTGATGACGCTGCTGACGCACATTGTGCCGAAGGCGATGGCGGAGGGGATGCCGTTCCTGAGTGTCGCGGGACTGAACGCGCACACTCTTCTTTTTGCGGGGGGCGTAGCGTTGCTGGCGGCGGGACTGCTGGCGGCGATTCCAGCGCTGCGGATGCAACTGAAGGATCTGCATGAAGGGCTGGGCGAAGGCGCGCGGGGCGCGGCGGGACGTTTGTGGCGGCGGCTGGGCGCGAATCTGGTAGTGGTGGAACTGGCGGTGGCGGTGGTGCTACTGGCGGGCGCGGGGCTGCTGGGGAAGAGTTTGTATCGGCTGCTGCACGTGAATCTGGGGTTCGACGCGACGCATCTGGCGACGGCGTATGTGATGGCGACGGGCCCAGGGTATGCGAAGCCGGAGCAGCAGATGAATTTGTATCGGGAGATCCAGCGGCGAGTCGGCGCGCTGCCCGGCGTGACGGGCGTGGCGATCACGAGCGATCTGCCGATTCAGTGCAATTGCGACACGGACTGGATCCGCATTCCGGGGAAGCCGTTTCACGGCGAGCACAACGAGGTGGTGAGCCGTGATGTGAGCCCGGACTATCTGAGTCTGCTGCGGGTGAAGCTGCTGGAAGGGCGGATGTTCACGGATGAGGACAATGAGCAGCATCCGAACGTGACGATTATCAACGAGTCGCTGGCGAAGAAGTATTTTCCCGGAGAGGATGCGCTGGGAAAGCAGATCGGAAACACCGACCTGAAGCCCGACTCGATGCGGGAGGTGGTGGGAGTGATTGCGGACATCCGCGAAGGGGCGCTGGACGATCCGCCGTGGCCGGCGGAGTACCTGCCGATTTACCACTCGCCGGAGACGAATTTCTCGGCGGCAGCGCGGACGAGCGGCGATGCGGAGGCTTTGCTGCCGGAGATGATGAAGGCGATGCGGGAGATCAGTCCCAACCCGGGCGTGTATGGGGAGGTGACGATGGAGGAACAGGCGAGCGCGTCGCCGACGGCGATGCTGCATCGCTTCTCGACATGGCTGGTGGGCGGTTTTGCCGCGATGGCCCTGGTGCTGTGCGTAGTGGGGCTGTACGGGGTGGTGGCGTATTCGGTGAGCCAGAGGACGCGGGAGATCGGGATCCGGATGGCGCTGGGGGCGGAGCGGGCCGCGGTGCATCGGCTGATCCTGAAAGAAGCGGGACGGCTGTCGGGAATCGGGATCCTGGCAGGCCTGGGGTGTGCGGTGGGTGCGGCCGTACTGATGAAGAGCCTGCTGTTCGGGGTGGCGGCCTGGGACGTGCCGACGCTGGCGGCGGTGGCGGCGGTGCTGGGCGTGTCAGCGCTGGTAGCGAGCTATTTGCCGGCGCGGCGGGCGGCGGGCGTGAATCCTGTGGAGGCGCTTAGAAGCGAGTGATCAGAGCACAGAGCACAGATCTCGGAGCACAGCCGCGAGGGGGTCTCAGGGCTTTCGTGTCAGTGTCTGCTACGTTATTCGACGCGGAGGGCCTGCTGGGGATCGAGGCGGGAGGCGCGGGTGGCGGGGAGCCAGACGGCGAGCAGCGCAACGACGGATAAGATCACCGGAGTTGTTACAAATACCAGCGGGTCCCAGGTTTTGACGCCGTAGAGAAAGCTGGCGATGAAGCGGGTGAGTCCGAAGGCGGCGCCGATGCCGAGGACGACGCCGATGAGGGCGAGGCGCATGCCGTGCCAGACGACAAGGTTGCGGATGCGGACGCGGTCGGCGCCGAGGGCCATGCGGATGCCCATCTCCTGGGTGCGCTGCTGGACGGAATAGGCCATGAGGCCATAGATACCGATGGCGGCGAGGACGAGGGCGGCAGCTCCGAAGATGATGAGGAGGAACATGTTGAAGTCCTCACGCGCCATCGACTGGGAGACGACTTCCGTCATGGGACGGACGCGGGCGACGGGAAAGCCGCCGCTGGCCTGACGGAGCTGGTCAGTGACGGCAGAGATGTACTGACGCGGGTCGCCGTGAGTGCGCACGAGCCAGACCATGGGGCCGATGTTGGAATTGAGGCCGGTCATTCCGTCGGTGACCTGCGCGATGGGGACGATCATGAGGGGGCGGGGATCGCGGTTGAGGCCGCCGTCGCGGATATCACCGACAACGCCGATGATCTGGCGAGGGCCTTCGGTGAACTGCGGGCCGACGCCTTTGCCGATGAGGAGTTGCTGGTCGATGGGACTGGTTTTCGGCCAGTATTTCTTTGCCATCGATTCGCTGATCAGGACGACGAGGGGCGCGGAGCCTGTGTCCTGCTGAGTGAAGTCACGTCCGCTGAGGATGGGAATGCGGAAGACGGAAAAGTAGCCTGGGGAGGCGCTCATCCAGCCAGCGCCGCCGCTTCCATGGAGACTTGCCTTCGGGCGGGCGGCCAAGGATGTTGAAGGGCAGGCCGTAGCCGCCTTCGAGGGGAAGACAACAGGTGAAGGCGGAGGCTTCGATGCCGGGGATGGCGTTGAGGCGGTCGCGTCCGTCGTGGGAAACCTGAGCGACACCGGCCGTCTTTTTGAACTGGTCGCCGTTGAGCGACATCTCGAGGGTCAGAACGTTGTGGGAATCGAAACCGGGATTGACGGCGCGCATGGCGACGAAGGTGCGGATGAGCAGCGCGGCTCCGATGAGCAGGACCAGAGCCAGGGTGACTTCGCTGATGACGAGCAGGGAGCGGGCCTTGTTGTGGCGGAGGCCGGTTCCGGAGCGGTTGGAGCTTTCCTTGAGAGTGGAGTTGAGGTCGGGGCGTGAGGCTCCGATGGCGGGGAAGAGTCCGAAGAGGATACCGGTGAGGAAAGCGATGCCGAGGGTGAAGAGGAGAACGCGCCAGTCGAGGCCGACGGAGGCGCCGTGTTCGCCAACGCGGGGCAGGCCCGCCGGGCTGACGGCCAGCAGAGCGCGGACGCCGGCGTAGCCGAGGATGAGGCCGAAAATGCCGCCGGTGACGCCGAGCATGATGCTTTCCGTCAGAAGCTGACGGACGATGCGGATACGGCCTGCGCCCATGGCGGCCCGGATGGCAAATTCCCGCTTACGGCCAGTGGCGCGGACGAGCAGGAGGTTGGCAACGTTGGCGCAGGCAATGAGAAGGACGAAGCCGACGGCGCCAAGGAGGATGAAGAGCGACTTGCGGGCGCCGGCGACGATGGAGTCGCGCAGAGGCTGGACGGCGAAGCCGTCCTTCGGGTCCATGTCATCGGGGTGCCGCCGGCGGTATTCATTGGCGGCAAGTTTGAGCTGAGCGTTGGCCTGGGCGAGCGTGACGCCGGGCTTGAGACGGCCGGCAACGAGGAAATAGTGGCCGAGGTTGGTGCTGTTGGGATCGATCTGGAAAGGCACCCAGATATCCGCGGCCGGATCGGTAACGAACGACTGTCCGAGGACACCAATGATGGTGTACGCCTCGTTGCTGAGGGAGATGCTTCTGCCGACGATGTGCGGGGCGCCGCCGAACTTGCGCTGCCAGAAGCCGTAGCTGATGACGACGACATGGCCGCCGTTGGGGGAGTCTTCCTGGGGGGTAAAGGTGCGGCCGAGCTGAACAGGGGCGCCGAAGAGGCGGAAGTAGGCTTCGCTGACGTGGATGCCGTGGACCTGTTCCGGGACAGCGCCGGTGAGATTGAAGCCGGGTCCGCCGAAGTCATAGGCGGCGACGTCCTGGAAGATGGAAGTCTGGGCACGCCAGGTGTTGAAGTTCACGGGCGATGCGCCGGGTCCATCCCCGTCGGGGAAGGTGAGCATGAACTGGACCATGCGGTCCGGCTGCGGGTAGGTGAGGGGCTTGAGCAGGACGTTGTCGACCACGGTGAAGATAGCGGTGTTGGCTCCGATGCCGAGGGCCAGAGCGGCGATGGCGGTGATGGTGAAGGCCGGATTGCCAAGCAGCATGCGGAAGGCGTAGCGGAGGTCGCTGCGAAAGTCGCTCATCGGGTTGGCGTCCTGTGGGGGGAGGGTACAGCGGACAGGGTACAGCTTGCAGAGCACAGGGCGCGGGTTGGAGGCGCCCGATTGCGGGCGGAAATCAGCCGTGGGTGCCGGTATAGGCGGGGGGTGGAACGGGGACGGGGCCGGCGGCGGAAACCTTGTCGAGATAACTGAGGGAGGGGAAGTAGACCTGGGGGTTCTGCTCCATGACCTCGAAGTAGCCGCGCAGGAATTCTTCGGCGATGGTCTGGGGGTTCTCTTCCGGTTCGGCGGAGAGGACCTGGCGGGCCATGTCGAGGAGGAGGGCATCGACTTTCTCGCCCAGGCCTTCGGCCTGCTGGATCTCGGCGCGATCGATGTAGAAGAAGGAGCCGCGGTTGGAGAGAACGATCATCTCGGTTTCTTCCCCGACCGTTTTGACGTCGGAGCGGCGGGCGAGATGCATGAGATACGTCATGCGCAGGACGGTGGAGCGCAGGCTGACATGCCTCCCGGCATGCGGGGTGAGCATGCGCAGCATGGTGCTGACGGAGCGGGAGGCGGAGCCGATGACGCAGGGACCGAAGGTGTCCACGACCGTGCTGGGTGGCTCGCAGAGCAGGACGCGGCCGGCGGTGTCGTCAGAGGAATTGCTGGCGACGAGGAACTGCATGGAGGGCACCTGGGCGACGCCGTAAGAGCGGAACCAGTCGCCCATGACGCGCTTAATGCCGGGGACAACGTCGGCGCGGTTGGGCGAGGCGCAGGCGACGGTGGCGATTTCAGAGGCCAGCATCGCGCCGGCGCGGGGATCCTGGGCGGCGAAGGTGATGGCAAACATGCGGCGGCCGGCGGTGACCGACATCAGGGCAGGGCTGTCGTCTCCAGAGACAGGGCGTCCGCTGGCGTCGACACGAGAGTCGGCGCAGAGGATGGAGCCACCTGCAAAAGGAACGGCTAACCCGACAGTCATTAAAAGCGGCCTTTCGCAACGGGAGCGAGGGTGGGTGCGGGCAAAACGGATTGGCCGGTGCGGCGATGTCCGTCGTTATGGGTGCTGCGACTCGCCTGCGCCGGACGGGTTCGGCGGACGAGGAGCTGCGAAGGTGGGTGCGTCAGGACATATCTCCGAGGGTTTTTCCGGCGCAGGACCGCCTACACCATTCGAATCATCGAGGCAAGGGCAGGTCAATGAGATTTTTGGGGGATTGCTGTGGATTTTGTCTCGTGGAATCAAGCAGTTCAACAAATTGCGGCTGTTCTGTGGATAAGTCGGGGCGAAATGAGTATACAGTGTATACATGCAAGTGAATCAGACTGTCGAGCTCACGACCGCGGAGCGAATTCTGCAAGCTGCCGGTGAACTGCTGGATCAGGAGGGCTCCGAGGCGGTGTCGATGCGGCGGGTGGCCGGGGCGGTAGGGATTACGGCGATGGCGGTGTACCGGCACTTTCCCAATCGCGAGGGCCTGCTGAACGCGATGGCGGATGCGGGATTCGTAGAGGTGCGGCAACGGCTGCTGGCGGTGCCAGGCGCCGAGGTCGAGAAACGGCTGACCGCGGTGCTGGATGTCTATCTGGATTTCGCGCTCGAGAAGCCGCGACTGTTTGAGCTGATGTTTTTGTCTCTGCGGCTGGGGGCGCGGCAGTATCCGGGGGATTTTCGCGCCGGAGCGTCGCCGACGGCGAATGTGGCGGCCGAGTTGATTGAACAGGGCATGCAGAGCGGAGTGTTTCGTCGCAGCGACGTGTGGGAGATCACGCTGGAGATGGGAGCGCTGTTGCAGGGGATGGTGATGCTGTATCTGGGCGGGCGCATTGGGATGAAGGCGGGGGAGTTTCAGGCCCTGTGTCATCGATCGTTTCGGAGGTACTTCGATGGAATTCGAGCGTAAGGGGCTGGGGCTGGGTTTGGCGGCATTTGCGGCGACGGCGCTGCTGGTGTGGTTTGGGAACGGGCTGCATCCACTGTGGCCGCTGATGTGGGTAGCGCCGCTGCCCGTGTTGTTGTATGCGCTGCGCGCAGAGACCTCGGGCAGGAGTGCGGCGGTGGTGGCGTGGGTGGGATGGTTCGTGGGGTGCGGGAACCTCGTTGGGTATTTTCGGGTGTTGGGAACGCCGCTGGTCGCATGGTTCACGTTATTTGCACTGGCGGCGCTGGTGTTTGCCGTGGGCGTTTTGCTGTGCCGCGCGCTGGTACGCCGAGGGGCCGTGGGGAGTGCGGTGGTGGCGCTCCCGGCGGTGTGGGTGACGTATGAGTATGTGCGGAATCTGCTGTGGCCGCACGGGTCAGCGGGAAGCCTGGCGTATTCGCAACTGAACTTTCTGCCGTTTCTGCAGCTGGCGTCGCTGACGGGGCCGTGGGGGATGAGCTTTGTGCTGCTGCTGTTCCCGGCAGGGCTGGCGGTGGCGTGGGCAGCGCGAGGGGATTCGCGGCGGGCATTGCGCGTGGCGGGGGCGACCGTGGGCCTGGTGGTGGCGGTTCTGGTGTTTGGAGCGGTGCGGCTGGCGATGCGGCCGCCGGGTCCGATGGCCCGCGTGGGCCTGGTGACAAGCGACGCGCCGGGCAACCGGTGGGCGCCGAAGCCCGGGGCGGATACGGAACGGCTGCTGCGCGACTACGCGGGCGAGGCGCGGACGCTGATTGCCCAGGGCGCGCAGGTGGTGGTGATGCCGGAGACGCTGGGCCGCGTGGTGGATCCGAATACCGGAGCGACCGACACGGTGCTGCAGAGTGTGGCGGACGATTCGGAGGCAACGCTGGTGGCGGGGATGGTCCGCATTGCCGGGCGCCTGCAGTATGACGAGGCCCGTGTGTACGCGCCGGATCTGCCGGTGCGGCTCTACGACAAGGAGCACCTGCTGCCGCCCTTCGAGGACATCTTTACGCCGGGGAAGGGACTGCTGGTGTTGCATCGGCCGGAGACGGTGTGGGGTGTGGCCATCTGCAAAGACATGGACTTCATGAATCCGGCGCGGCGCAATGGACGGGCGGGCGTGGGGCTGATGCTGGTGCCGGGAGCCGACTTTGGGGTGGATGGATTCTGGCACGGCCACATCGCGGTGATGCGCGGCGTGGAGGATGGCTTCAGCGTGGCGCGGGCCGCGAAGCAGGGATTCCTGACGGTGAGCGACGACCGCGGGCGGGTGGTGGCAGAGCGGGCCAGCGAAACAGCGCCGTTCGTGACGATGCTGGCCGAGGTGCCTGCGGGCCATGAGGGGACGCTGTACCTGCTGTGGGGCGACTGGTTCGCGTGGTGCGCGGTGGCGCTGTGCGTGTGGGTGCTGGCGCTCGTGTTCGTGCCGCGATGGAGCTCAGCAGCGAAAGAATCCACCGCCGAGAACACGAAGAGCGCAGAGGGAGCAACGGTTTCCTGATCGTGCGCCGATCGGATCGAGCTGATCTGCGTCGAGGCCGGCTGCGCCGCTGTCGCCGATCCGGATCTTCAGAGCCAGGGGAACCGGCGGGCAGGTTTCTCCGTAGGTGAAGCAAGAGGACGCCCGGCGTGCAGCTCTCGATTGAGAAGGTGGGGAAGTGTTATCGCGGCAGGGTATGGGCGCTGCGGCAGTTCAGTCTGGAGCTGCGGCCGGGCATTCTGGGGCTGCTGGGTCCGAACGGCGCGGGCAAAACAACATTGATGAGCATTCTGGCGACGATCACGCGTGCAACCGAGGGAAGCGTGCTGTGGAACGGCGTCGATCTGGCCAGGGATCCGAATGCGCTGCGGCGCGTGCTGGGGTATCTGCCGCAGGATTTCGGGGTGTATCCCAATTTGAATGCGCAGGAGTTCCTGGACTATCTGGCGGCGGTGAAGGGGCTGGATGCGAGGGTGGCGCAGCGTCGCATCGATCAGCTGCTGGACCTGGTGAATCTGCAGGATGTGCGCAAGCGTCCGCTGGGGGGATTTTCCGGCGGGATGAAGCAGCGGGTGGGGATTGCGCAGGCGCTGCTGAACGACCCTGAACTGCTGATTGTGGATGAGCCGACGGCGGGGCTGGATCCGGAGGAGCGAGTGCGGTTCCGGAACCTGCTGGCGGAGCTGTCGGGCGAGCGGATCGTGATTCTGTCCACGCACATTGTGTCGGACGTGGAAGCGACCGCGACGGACATTGCGCTGATCGCGGGCGGGCATCTGGTGGCGCATGCGGCCCCGGAGGAACTGCTGCGGCGGGTGGAGGGCAAGGTGTGGGAGTGGGTGGTGCCCAGCGCCGATCTGCATGGCGTGAAGGAAGCGTACCGGGTGAGCAGCACGGCGCGGCGCAGCGATGGCGTGCATGTGCGGGTGCTGACGGATGAGCCTCCGGTGGGTGCGCAACCGATGGCGCCGACGCTCGAGGACGCTTATCTGGATGCGTTGTCGCTGCATCGGGCGGCCATGGTGCCGGCATGAAGTCGGCGCGGGTACTGTGGCATCTGGTGAAGGCAGATTTTCTGACGCGGGTGCGGCGGACGAGCTTTCTGCTGACGCTGGCCTTCACGCTGTATGTCGGGTACGAGACGCTTGTCGGACATATTGTGCTGCGGCTGGGAGAGTATCGCGGAGTGTACAACTCGGCGTGGGTGGGCGCGCTGATGGGTGTGGTGACGAGCGCGTTCCTGAGCCTGGTGGGTTTCTACATCGTGAAGGGCTCGATACTGCGGGATGAGCAGACGCGGGTGGGGCAGATCCTCGCTGCGACGCCGATGAGCAAGAGCTTCTACATGACGGCGAAGTGGCTGGGAAATTTTGCGGTGCTGGCGTCGATGGTGGGCGTGATGGCGGTGGCCGCCGTCTGCATGCAGATGCTGCACGGCGAGGATCGGACGCTGCATTGGGGCGCTCTGATGAGTCCGCTGGCGTTTTTGGCGCTACCGGCGATGGCGTTTGTGGCGGCGCTGGCGGTGCTGTGGGAGACGATGCCGGTGCTGCGCGGCGGCGTGGGGAACGTGGTGTACTTCTTCGTGTGGTCGGGGCTGCTGTCGCTGGGGATCGGCGCGGTGATGGGGCATTCGGGGGCGATTCGGACGAGGGCATACTTTCAGGACTTCACCGGAATGCCGACGCTGATGGAGCAGATGCGGGCCGCGCTGGTGCGGGTGGATCCCGGGTTCCAGAACGAATTCTCGCTGACGATTGCCTCGGGTGTGCCGGTGAAACGCTTTCTGTGGAACGGCATGGTGTGGAATGGCGTGCAGGTGGCGGCGCGGCTGACGTGGGTGGCTTACGGGCTGCTGGTAGCGCTGCTGGCGGCCGTGTTCTTTCACCGGTTCGATCCAGCGCGATCCTGGCGCGGTTTGCGGCGGCGGGCGGAGGCTGCCCCGGAGCGGGGCGAGGTGATCGAACTGAAGGCGGCGCGGCACCTGGCGGAGCAGAGCCGGGAAGGTTGGCGCGGGATGCTGACGCCGCTTCCGCGAGGCGAGGAGAAGACGCGGTTCTTCGCGCTGGTGGCCTCGGAGCTGCGGCTGATGGTGCACGGGCAAAAGTGGTGGTGGTATCTGGTGGCGGCGGGGCTGTTTGTGGGCTGTGCTGCGGCGCCGTTGAACACAGGACGCACAGGGGTGCTGGTGGCGGCGTGGCTCTGGCCTCTGCTGCTGTGGGCGCCGATGGGGAACCGTGAGGCGCGATGGGCGACCGAGTCGCTGGTGTATGCCTCGCCGCATGCACTGGTGCGGCAATTGCCGGCGGCGTGGTTGGCGGGCGTGATGGTTGCCTTGGCGACCGGCGGAGGGCTGGCGATCCGGCTGGCGGCAGCGGGCGACGTTCACGCGCTGGTGGGATGGGCGGTAGGCGGGTGTTTTATTCCCAGCCTGGCGCTGGCGGCCGGCGTGTGGAGCGGCGGCAGCAAATTTTTTGAGGCGCTGTACACGGTGTGGTGGTACGTGGGGGCCCTGCATCATCTGCCGGGGCTGGACTACACGGGTGTAGTGGCATCGAGCGCGCGGCCAGGCGTGTTTGCAGGCCTGACGCTGCTGCTGCTGGGCGCGGCGTGGATGGGACGGCGGGCGAAGCTGGCTTATGCGTGAGGGAACCAGGTTACAGGTTGCGGGAACCAGGTGATCAGCCCCAGAGGGCGCGGAGATTCTTTCCTCTTCTGATGGTTGCCGGGGGAACCTTCGCGTGCGCGGAGTCGTATGTTTTGGGCAGAGGTCGTCATGATGCGTGGATGGGCAGGGTATCTATGTGCAGCGGCGGTGGCCGCGATGGTGGTGGGCGGCGGTGCAGTGAGCGCCCAGGATTCTGACTTCAAACTGGATCTGCATGCGAACGGGCATGCGACGGCGCGCGAGATTGGGCTGCCGTCGTATCCGGGGGCGAAGCCGTACAAGGAAAAGGATGACGACAGCGGGTCGGCGGATCTGGGGATGGTTCTGAACAGCTTTCATTTTCGGCTGCAGGTGGCGAGTTACGTGACGCCGGATGCAGCGGACCGGGTGCTGGATTTTTATCGCAAACCGCTGGCGCGGTATGGTGAGGTGCTGGAGTGCGATCACGGGCACGCGGTGGGCTCGCTGGACAAGACGCGCAGTGGATTGACCTGCGGCGACAACGGACACGTGGAGGTCAATGGCTCGGATTCGTCCACGGATCGCGAGCTGCGGGCCGGGACGCCGAAGCAGTTCCGGATTGTGGCGATCGATGTCGGTGTGGCGGGGCAGACGAAGTTCGGGCTGGTGTCGCTGGAACTGCCGAAGGACGCGCAGTAGGGGACGGCGGAGGTTTGGTCAGCTAAGAAGCGGCCAGCTGAAATCCGGTCAGCTAAGAAGCGGTCAGCGAAAAATGGAAAGACAGGAGTCTGGCTCCTGCTCCATCCGAGCCTGCCCCGGCATTCCCGCAACAATCGGGTTCTCAGGGCTAAGCCCGACTTAAAGCCGGTGGTGGAACAGCAGGTCGGCGGCGACAAAGACGAAGAAGATGACGGAGATGACGCCGTTCATGGTGAAGAAGGCGGCGTTGAGGCGGGTGAGGTCCCGCGGCGAGACGATCAGGTGCTCCCAGAGGAGCAGAGCGGCGACGGCGACGATGCCGGCGACGGCAATGGGGCCGAGGTGGAAGAGGGCGACCAGCCAGACCAGCAGCGCCAGCATGATCAGGTGCATGCTGCGCGCAATCCAGAAGGCGGTGGCGGCGCCGAGGGTGGCGGGGATGCTGAGGAGTCCGACGGCGCGGTCGTGGGCTTCGTCCTGGCAGGCGTAGAGGACGTCAAAGCCGGCCACCCAGAACAGGACAGCGGCCGTGAGGACCATAATGCGCGGATCGAGAGAGCCGCGGATGGCGATCCACGCACCGGTGGGGGCGATGCCGAGGGCGAGTCCCAGGAAGAGATGCGACCAGCGGGTGAAGCGCTTGGTATAGGAGTAGAGGAACAAAATGGCCAGCACGATCGGGGAGAGCAGGAGCGTGAGGCGGTTGAGCTGTGCCGCGCCGAGCAGGAAGACCGCGGACATCAGGACGGTAAAGCCGGCGGCAAAGCTCCGCGTCAGCAGGCCCGCAGGGATAGCGCGCATACGGGTTCGGGGATTGGCGGCGTCGAGATCGGCATCGGCCCAGCGGTTGAAGGCCATGGCAGCGGAGCGGGCCGCGACCATGCAGATGACGATCCAGAGCAGCTTGATGGCCGGGGGCCAGCCATGGGCCGCGAGCATGGCGCCGGTGAGTGCGAAGGGGAGCGCGAAAATGGAGTGCTCCCACTTGATCATTTCAAGCGTGACGCGGATGGAGCGGAGGAGGGGCACTTTGTCAGGTTACAGGGTACAGGTTACAGGCTTCAGGGGACAGGAAGGCCAGAAGCCGGGAGCGAAAGAAAGCCCACTCCGCGGAAGCGGAGTGGGCTTCAGGGGAGGGCCCAGGTGAAGGTTATTTGCCCGGCTTCTCGTTCCCGCCATTGGCGACCTGCAGATTGTTCGTCACACTGAACGCTCCGGGGACGCTGTTGGCCTGAATGCCGGCGGCATTCTTATCCCCCTGGTTGTCCACCGTTCCGTAGAGCGTGATGTGGCCGTTGGCCACCTGGATGCGAATGGGCTTCGCGGGATCCATGGCGTACTTATTCAGCGAAGGGAAGCCGTAGATTTTGCGATAGGCCTCCATGCGGATCTGGTTATCCATGGGCGAGAGAGGATCGACCTGGATATTGTCGATGACGTCTTTGACGCCTTTGGTGTTCTCAACAGCGGCGACCGCGTCGGAGGCCGCGATGGGACCGGCTGCGTGACCGGCCAGCTCAACGACGCCGTTGTGGACCTGGACGGAAATGGCCTGGAAAGCGACCGGCACATAGCCCACCAGGCTATAGGCAACGGTGTTGATCAGTTTGGCCTGCAGTTGCTGATCGGAGATTTCCGGGCCGGCGACCTGGATTTCGTCGCGGATGGCCTGCACCCCTTTCACATGGCGGACCTTCTGGTCGGCCCTCACTTTGTCGGCGTAGAGGTCAACGGTGCCGGTCAGGGTGGCGACGCCATTTTCAACCGTCGCCCGAACATCTTTGAAGTGCGAGCCGCTGAGAGCTTTCTGGACGGCCGCCTGGACGTCGTTTTGCGCAAACGCCGCGGACACCGCAAGAACCGCGGCAAGAATAGAAACAATTATTTTCTTCATCAGGTTTCTCCTGGCTGTCCTTCGGAAATCCGGGGAATTGCGGCGGGAACACTGCGTGCCGGGGAGACAGCCTATCCACTTCTTCAGACACCGAAAGAGGGGGTTTGGATGCGCGCAAAAGGGAAGAAAAAGATGGCTGGGACACGCCGAAGACCGACACCGGTTGTGGATGAACCGGCGGGATTTAGCGGACCCGCTTAGTGGTAGCGCCGGCGCAGCCGGAAGATGAGCGAGAAGACGCCGGATTCGTCGCGAACGGCGAGAACGGAGAACTCAGGGGTCAGGCGCCATTCCCCCTGGATGAGCTGCTCGGCGGTGGAATTGACGTTGGTAGCGTAGGTGAGGGTGGCCTTCCTGGAGATGGGCTCCTGGATGGTAATGCGGGCGGTGGCATTGCCAACGCCGGAGACGAAGGTGGGATCGATCCGCACGCTGCCGCCGCCGAAGAGCTTCTGGATGCGATTGCTGATGGTGGCGTTGAGGGCGCCGCCCAGTAGGGCATCCGCGGTGGAGTTGACGCCCGCCTGCTGCTGTTCGGTGGAGTAGATCTGCTGCTCTTCCTGGGTACGGCCCATGGCCAGAAGAGAGAAGATGTCCTGCTCGGAGAGGGGCGGCTCGGAGCGGAAGGTGGGATTGAGCTTGGAGGTGGTGCCCTGCAGGGAG
This sequence comes from Acidobacteriaceae bacterium, assembly GCA_036267395.1. Lineage (GTDB taxonomy): Bacteria > Acidobacteriota > Terriglobia > Terriglobales > Acidobacteriaceae > Palsa-343. The sequence continues at coordinate 134,055 of DATAWD010000022.1, forward strand.
ATGGTAATGGTGTAGTCCTCGACATTGGTAGTGGCGGTCATGTCGATGGTGGGCTGAATGCGGACGGGGTTGCTGAAGTAGATCTCTCCGTGCTGCAGCTCAAACTTCTCGCCGTTGAAGGTGGCGGTGCCTTCGGTGATGGTGACGCGTCCCAGCACGGTGGGCTGGGCGAGCGTGCCGCGGATGCCGAGGTCCACATTGCCGGCCAGGCGCGCGAAGGAGTTCTGGAAATTCAGCGATGGGGCGGACGTGATACGGACGTCGAGACGCACGCGGTTGGACGGCGAATTGGGATTGGGGGGCAGCGAGACGCCGCTGGTAGCCGAGGCGAGGGAGGCGAAGTCGACGGTGGGGCTGACGGAGAAGCCGGTGAGCAGGACCTGACCGCTGAGCACCATGCTGGCCTGGCTTCCCTGGAAGCGGATTTTGGCGCTGGCCGTTGAGGTGATGCCTTCCGGGTAGCGGATACGGACATCTTTGGCGTCGGCGGTGAGGTCGGCGTAGAGGCCGTGATGATAGGTGACAAAGCCGCCGAGTCTGATCAGGCCTCCGCCGCTGTAGGCGGTGACGTTTTTAAAGTCGAGGCGATCCTGATCGAAGGCCAGCTCGCCGTTCATGCGGCTCAGGCCGTTGACGTAGTCCTCCAAAGCGACGTTGACGTTGGTGAATTTCACCTGGCCGGTGAGGTCCGGATTGACGGTGCTCCCCTGGGCGTTGAGGTTGAAGTCCACGTGGCCGGAGGAAAGGATGTCGGTGTCCAGGGTCTGGGCGAGCGCCATGTTGATGGAGCCGTTGGCCTGGCCGTGGATGGTGCGGGTCGTGGCAAAGAGATCAATGGAGCCCTGGGTGTGGACATCGGTGTCCTGTCCGGTAATATGCAGCGGATCCATGGCGAAGACGCCGTTGCGCAGCGTGGCGTGCAGGGGCTCTGCGGAGCGAATGGGAACGCCTTCGAGCGTGGCCGAGAGCTCGCTGAGGCGGAGGTCGCCGCTGAGCTGTTTGGGCTCTTTGAGGGGGCCGGAGACAGTGACGATGCCGGCGATCGAGGAGCTGCCCTGGATGCCGCTGACGCTGAAGGTGCGCAGCAGCGGGTCAATGTTGAAGCGGGCAATGTTGAGGCTGGCGCGGGTGGGATAGTCGCCGGAGAGCTGAGTTTCGCTCTGCAGCTCGAGGGTCGCGGTGTTGAGGTGCGCGTTCATCTGCGCGAGAAGCGTGTGGTTCTGCGCGTGCGCGTCCAGATCAATGAAGCCGGTGAATTCGCGGGCGGCACGCAGATTGCGGACGTGGGCGCTGGCCTGGAGGGAAGGATTCTGGAGCGTGCCGCTGCCGTGGGCCTGGAACGAGAAGGTGCCGCTGACGGGATACTGGGCGTTTTCCAGTTTGCGGATGTGGCCGAGTTCGAAGCCGCTGCCCTGCAGGTTGAGGCTGATCTCCTGGGTCGTGAAGTTGTAGCCGCCAGTGCCGGCGATACTGCCCCCGTCCATGGTGAAAACGAGGTGGCTGGCGCTGAGGGTTTTGCCGTGGACCGCGAAGTTGGTGGTGAGGAGATGATAGGGTTCGCCGTCGATGGACCCGCCGGAAAGGATGACGTATCCGGTGCTGTCGATGGCGCCGATGGTGCCGGCGGCCTGCGCGTGCAGATCGAGAGTGCCGGAGACGGGCAGCTTTTTGCCGGTGAGTGCGATCCACTGAGCAAGGTCGGCATGGCTGACCTGCACGGTGGCACGGATGGCAGAGGAGTCGGCGAAGAGATCTTCAGGGGAGTCGCGGCGTCCGCGGACCTCGCCCGTGATCTGAAGGGTGGTCTTGCCCTGAACCAGAGTGGCGGCGGAGATGGAAAGGGAGCCGGCGGTGTAGGCGGCATCGGCGGTGAGGCTATCGAACTCGAGGCCGCTGAGGCCGGGGACGGAGGCGGGAGCTGCAGAGCTCGCAAGGTTGAAGTTGGTGGCCTGCAGATGCCCGCGGAAGTCAGGGTATTGCAGATTGCCGGCGACGGTGCCGTGGAAATCGGCGACGCCGTGCAGCTGTGCGGGCACCGGGCTACCCTGGCCGTGAGCGGAGAGGCCGAACGCGGCCAGCGCCGGGTTGAACTCGGAAAGATCCCGGGTGTCGAGGCTGACGGTGAGAGCCGAGGCACGGGTGATGGGATAAACCCCGAGAGCGCCGCTGATCTGGATATGCGAGGCCGGCGTGTGGATGTCAAAGGCGTGAATCACGACCGAGCCGGAGGGGTTGACGTATTCGGCATTGACCACGCCGGTGACCGGGACTTCGTTGGGCGTGGGCGGACGCGGTGGCGCGAGCTGAACGTCGACAGCGCCGGTGAGGTTGGCGATGCTGCGGGTCCAGGTGACGTTGGCGGTGCCGGAGGCGGAGGTGTCGAATCCGAGATGGCGATAGTGCGGCGGAGCGGAAGCCGCCAGGATGGAGTCGAGGGTGAAGCCGGCCAGCCGGGCGTGGATGGCGCCCTTCTCGGCGGCGGCGGGCGGCGTTGGCTGCCGGGACCGCGGGGGCGTCTCCCAGTTAACAATACGCATGTCGCCGGTGACAGCGCCGCCGGTAGCCAGACGGGCGTGGATGTTGGTGACGGCGATCTGATCCTGGGTGACGCGCGCGTCGGCGTCGGCGGTGAGACTGGTGACGTGCACAGTACCGGTGCGGTACGCGGCGCCGGAGAGGCGAGCGGTGCCGCCGATCAGGAACCGGGATTGGGCGCCGCTGCCGGTCACGTCGAGCTGGGCGGTGCCGGCGTCGAGGCCGGGCAGGCCAGTGAGGGCGCGCACTTCGAGGGCGTCGACGGCGCCTTTCAGGGTGAACTGCCAGGCCGGTTGGGAGAAGTTGTTCAGGGTTCCGCTGACGCGGACGATGGTCTTTTGCTTTTGGCCGGCCGGCCCGCTCTGCAACGTGAGGGAGACGAGGTTGGCGGTGTTGCGGCCGACGTCGAGCGAGGCGTCGAGCACGGTGTGGACCGGGATGTCGGTTCCGCGCTGGACGACGATGTCTTCGGCGTGCAGCGTGCCGGTGTAATGATCGCGCGCGGGAACATAGCTGACCTGCGCAGCGAGGTTATTGGCGCTGAGGTTGAAGGGAATTTTGCGATCGTTGAGGAGGGCAACGCCGTTGTTGAGTACGGTGCGGCCGATGGCGAGCCTGAAGATCTCGTCCTTCGTATCGCTGTTGGAAGGATGCTTCGGCCTGGGCTGGTTGGTGCTGCCGTCGGGATAGACGATGAGGTGGACGACGGGATGATCGGCTTCGAGGTAGTTCAGGCCTACCTTGGCGCGGAAGAAAGATAGAATCTGCAGCCGGACGAAGAGGCGATCGATGTGGGCGTAGGGAACCTGTCCGGGCGCTTCGAGGCCGTGGATGGTGAGGTTGTCGGCCTCGAACTCGAGGTGGGTGAGACGCCAGTTGAAGCGCTGGAGATCGACACGGCCGCCGGTGGACTTCTGCAGTTCGGCGATGACGGCGCCGCGGACTCGATTCTTAAAGGAAGCGGTATTCGCATACCAGTAGAGGCCGCCAACGAGGAGCAGGACGACGGCGAGCGTCCATCCCAGCACGTGCAGCACGATTCGACCGACGCGGCCGGCCCGCCGCGAGCGCGCCGGATCCCCAGGCCGGATGCGTGTCTGCTCGTCCTGGGGAGGCTGGGGCGCGGCGTTCATTCGCTGCTTCCCGGCGTGGTACTGGTGAGGCCGAGGTCGGCATTGTAGGCATCATCCACGATGCGCACGTTGCCCTGATCGCGCAGGCTGCCCAGCCAGTCCTGAAACAGGCCGCTGACCTGCTGCTGCAGAAGGATCTCCTGAATGCGGGGGGTCACGGTGGCCAGCGAAGGAGCGGTCTGGTGTTCTTTCTCCAGAGCCGGGACGAGCGTGTCGTGGTAATAGGCCGCGATCTGATCCTGAGAGATGCGAATGCCGCTGCGGAAGCGGAGGTCGATGAAGTGGAGCATGGCCATGCGCTGGCTCCAGCGCTGCTGAACGAGTTCGGGGGTGAGATCGTGCGCTTTCAGGAAGTCGTCCCATCCCTGCTCGTTTTCGCAATGGTAGCGCGTACAGGCAGGAATCTCCTGGCGCAGCTGCGCAATGGCCTTCTGCACCTCGGGGGCGGCGGTGGTGACGGCCTGCTGCTGCTGCTTCATCTGTTCGAGGATGAGGGTGCGGTCGATGAGGCGGCGAAGGGCGGCGTCGGGGGTGTTCTGGCCGGGAAGGACCTGCAGCGGCTCAAGGGCGGAGAGGTGCATTTCCTGCTCGACATCGCTCTGGAGCAGGACATTGGCGCCGATGATGGCGACGACGTGGTCCAGCTCGACGGGTTGTAGCGCCGCAGGCGAAGAGGGTGGCGGTAGGGGGGGCTGGGGTGAGCTCTGCTGCGCGTGGGCTGCGAGCGCCAGCAGGCAGAGCGGGGCGAGCCGGATGCAGAGGCGACGGATCATCAGAAGGCCTGCCCGATGCTGAAGAAGAAGTTGAAGTGACCGGCGCGGCCGACACAGGGGGGCGCCATCGAGGAGTCTTCGCAGGAATTGGAGCTCGACGTGGAGGTGGAGCCGTATCCGATGATGACCGGGTAGACGGGGGGATTGAGGTTATAGCTGAAGTCCACGCGAATGGGGCCGATGGGGGTGTGGTAGCGGGCGCCGAGGCCCACGGCGTGGGAGAAGTCGTTGAAGTCGCAGGTGCCGGCGGTGTTGGTGCTGGAGGAGCGGGTGACCTGCTCCTGGGCGTCAGGGGTGAGATAGGCGGGGCTGGTGCAGGTGTAACTGTGGGGCTGCTTGATGCGAATGGCGCTGGGCCAGATATCCGAGGAGTTGTTGAAGACGTTGCCCATGTCTTCAAAGAGAACGAAGCCCAGCGATTTGCCGAAGTAAGGCAACTGAGGATAGGGCAGGCGGAGCTCCGTCTGGTTGACGAAGACGCCGGCGCCGCCGATGGGGAAGCCGGTGAGCGAGTCGCGCGGGCCGGCGGAGTTCAGCGGGAAGCCGCGCAGCGATTCGGGTCCGCCGGCATACAGGCGCTCGGGGAGCGGGATGGACTCATATTTCGCTTCGCCAAAGACCCGTTCCATGCCAAAGCGGGTATTGCGCGCGAGGACGAAGTTCTTGAGTTTGCCCAGCGTGTAGTAGCTGGAATTGGACCAGTCGAAATGGGCGAAGTTGGCCTGCGAGGTGAGGAAGGCGTTGTCGGTGGCGAAGACCTGGATGCTGTTGTAGAGACCGGCGCGCGCGTCCAGCGGCTCCGGGCGGCGGCTGTCGTGAATCCAGGTCAGCTCAGGACCGCCGACGCGGACCGGCTCCGACAGGATAGGGATGAGGTCGGGCGAGACCTGGATGGTATTGGGATCGACCTGCACCCGCCGGTAGGAGAGCTGGTACATGATCGTGTCGACCAGATTGGGGTGCTGGGTGAGGCGGACATCGCCTTCTGAGGTGGAGGAGGCAAAGGTGACGACGTTCTGGGCGTTGATGTAACCGCCGCCCACGGAGAAATCGATGGTGGGGTGGTTTAAAAACCGCGGGGCATTGTAGTTGAGGGTGATGAGTTTTTCCAGCGAACCGTATTGCGAACGGAAGGTCACCGACTGGTTGTGGCCCCAGAGGTTGATACGGGAAATATCCAGCTCGCCCAGGGCGCTGACGCCGAGCTTGCCGTTGGGATTGCAGACATAATTCGTGATGCCGAGCTGGATGAGGCTGATGGGGTTGGGGCAATTGGTGGCCGGGGTTCCGGTCTGGGCCTGGAATCCGACGCCGTAGGTCACATCCCAGCGGCGTGCTTCGTCGAACTGCACCAGGACGTTCTTGCGCAGTTCGTCGCCTCCGGGATTTTCAACCGCGGTGTTGACCTGATTAAAGAGGGTCAGGTTGTAGAGCTGGCGCTGGGTTTCCAGCAGCCTGGACTGATCGAGCGGCTGACCGGCGCTGACAAGAATCTGCGGCTTGATGGTGGAGGGGCGCGTGTAGTGGAGGCCGCTGATGAGGACATGGCGGACAAAGATCTGATCGCCGGGAGTGACCTGGATCTGGACGTTGATCAGGTTGGGATTGCCGGGCGCCGGATGCTGGTGCAGGGCGACCTGGGCGTGATCGTATCCATGGTCGAGGAAATAGCCGAGGATGGCGTCGCGGTCGGCAGCCAGATTATCGCCCGAATAAGGCTGCCCGGACTGGAGACTGAGGTTGGGATGGATTGCGGCCAGCTGGGCGGGGGTGACGCCGTCGATTTTGTACTCGCCCACCTTCTGCTGGGTGCCTTCGACGATGTGATAGTTAATGGCAAGGGCCTGGTCGCCGGTTTTCGCGTCCCGGGAAGCGATGCGAATTTCAGGAGTGACCTTGACGTCGATGAAGCCGTTGCTCTGATAAATGGCGGTGAGGGCATTCACATCGGCTTCCTGCAGGACCTGGCTGTAGATGCCGTGGCGCATAAACAGCGAGACGGGTTGCACGCTGAGGCGCTGCATCAGGAGCCAGCTTCCGAAATAGCCGTTGCCGGAGACGGAAACGGAGCTGATCCGGTCGCGCGGACCGCGGGTCACGTCGTACGTGATATGGGTAACGCCGTCGCTGGCGCTGGAGGTGTGTGTGACTTTGGCGTTGAAATAGCCCTGGCGCTGGAAGTAATCGCGGATGCGCTTGCTGCCCTCGTTGAGCAGGTCTTCATCGAGGGTGCCTTCGGAGTAGACGGGGACCAGATTGCGAATCTTGCCGTTGCTGAGGCTCGCCCCTTCCACGACGATTCTGATAACGGGGCCGCGATCGGCCTGGAAATCATAGTTGAGATGATTCACCGGTTTTTGATATTTGCTGGAGGCCAGGCTGACGTTGGCTTCCAGGCGGTGTTCGCCCTGATAGTGCTTGCGGAGCCGGGTGAGAGCGCGGCTCACGATATCCGCGTTGATCTTTGAATTGGCCTTGAGCTTGGCCTTTTTGCGAAAGGTGGGGACGCTCATCCCGCTGTCGCCCTGGACGGTGACAGAGCCCAGCCGCGCCTGCTTGCCCTGCTTCACCTCGAACTGCACGTTCATTTCGGCGTCGGTCTTGTCCAGCCAGGTATGGGGCACGATGGAACCCTGGTAGTAGCCGTTCTGCTGGAGGGTTTGCTGCAGCAGAACGGTGGAGCGGGTCAGCGTCCTGCTGGTGAAGGGGGTACCCGGGTTGAGGCGGGTGGAGTAGTTGAGCTGATTGGAGAGTTGGGTGTTCTTGATGCCCTTGATGGAGATGCGGCCGACGAAAATGGTGGGCGTGCCCTGGAAGGTGAGGACCACACTGCTGCCCTGCCGCTCGCCATCGACGGCCACCGTGCGGTAGAGGCCGGTGGCGTAGAGGCGGCGCAAGCTGGACCGGACCTGGGCCGGATCAAGCGGAGTCCGGGGCTGCTGCGCGAGTTGTTCGGGCAGGGGCTCGAGAGCGTCGCGGCTGACGCCGGAGAAACGGATCTCCGAGACCTGGAGGCCGGACCACCCTTCCAGTCTTGTGGATGTAGGAACGGGCTGCACCTGGGTCCGGGACTGCGCCATGGTGGTGTTGTAGGAGGGAAGAACACTGCCGGGAGGAATGGGTGGGGTCTTCTTTTGCTGCTGAGCGGGGCTTCCGGGGCTGGGGGCCTGGGCTGTGGGATTGATGGGCTGCTGGGCAAAACCCACAGACGCGCCCAGTGCGCCGGTCAGAAGCAGGACAAAGAAGGGCCGGGACACGCGTGCGAAGCGCCGCACGAGAGTCCGGCGGCCTGGCCGCGGAGTTTTGCGCAAAACAGGAACTGCTGTCGAACCCAAACCGCCCTCGTTCCGCATGGGAAAGGTCTTCACCGCAAACGCGGAGGAACGCTGTTCCCGGCACCCCCCGCCGGGCCGTCATTGATTCAGACGCGCCGACTCCACGGTTGTTGCTGCGAGAACTGCCTCCGATCGCCCTCTTAAGACCATGAGATGCGAGGGGAGCGGGAGCGTGGCTTCAGAGAGAACGGAGGGGCAGTTCTGAAATTTCTATACTACTGAGAGATGGCGACTCCGTCCCAGACGGTACCCGAAAGGTACTCCCGGCAAGTTCTCTTTGGCCCGATCGGCGCGGCCGGACAGCAGAGGCTGCAGCGGGCGCATGTGGCCGTGGTGGGGGTGGGCGCCACCGGCGCCGCGGCATCCAGCCTGCTGGCGCGCGCCGGCGTGGGCACTTTGACGCTGGTCGATCGCGACTTTGTGGAGGAGAGCAACCTGCAGCGGCAGTTGCTGTTCGACGAGGCAGACGCGCGCGAGTCGCGGGCCAAAGCGGAAGCGGCGCGGCGCAAAATTGCGGCTTTCAACGCCAAGGTAGATGTCCGGGCGCACGTGGCCGACCTGACCCCGGGCAATATTCATGAGCTGCTGGGTGCAGCCGAGATCGTTCTGGATGCGACTGACAACTTCGAGACGCGCTATCTGCTGAACGATTATGCCGTGGAGCAGGGCAAGCCGTGGATCTATGCGGCTGCGGTGGGTGCGTATGCGGTCACGATGAATATTCTGCCCGGAGAAACGGCCTGCCTGGCGTGCATTTTTCCGGAGCCGCCGGAGGGAGCGGTGGAAACCTGCGACACAGCGGGCATTCTGAATACCGCGGTGAATCTGGCGGCGTCGATCGAGGTGACGGAGGCGTTGAAGTGGCTGGTGGGCGCGCACGACAAAGTGCGGCGGACGCTGCTCTCGTGCGACTTATGGAACAACGAGTGGAGCGAGGTGGCGGCCGGGGCTCCACGGCGGGAGTGCAGGGTGTGCGGGGAACGCGACTTCGCGCATTTGCGCGGCGAGGGACGGCCGCATATTACGCTGTGCGGGCGGAATTCAGTGCAGATCCATGAGCGATCGCGGCCGCTCGACCTGGCGGAGATGGAGATGCGCCTGCGGCCGCATGGGATGGTCCGGCGCAATGAATTGCTGCTGCGCTTTGAGCGAGGCGCCCACACGATGACGCTGTTTGCCGACGGACGGGCGATCATCCAGGGCACGACGGACCTGTCTGTGGCGCGAAGCCTCTACGCGCGGTTCGTGGGCTCGTAGGCCGCAGCCCGGTTCAGCCAGCGGCGGTTCCTGGACGGGGTGAGAGATCGGCCGGCTTGCAGCGAGAGACGATGCCGGCGGCGAAGAACATCAGAAACGGATCGATGACGATCTTGTAGCGGGGCAGGGCGAAGACCGCGGCGGTGACGGCGACGGCAAACAGGACGGAGACCACGAGG
>DATAWD010000023.1:0-62574 GCA_036267395.1 Acidobacteriaceae bacterium
ACGCAACCCATGACGGCGAGCTTCAGCTCCTCGACGCCGGGATACTGTGCGCGCCAGGCGGGCATGGAGGTGCGGAGGTAGTCCTGGATTTGCTGGGCCAGTTCCTGGAAGAAGGTGCTGGTGGTGCGTCCGCAGCCGGGGCAGGCCGTGACCTGGGGCGCGAAGCTGCGGATGGAGAGGGACTGGAGGATTTGCTGGGCGGTGAGGACTTCTTCGGTGCGGCTGGCGCCGGGCTTGGGCGTGAGCGAGACGCGGATGGTGTCGCCAATGCCCTGGAGGAGCAGCGGCGCGAGGCCGGCAGTGGAAGCGACGATGCCTTTCATGCCCATGCCGGCTTCGGTGAGGCCGAGGTGGAGCGGGTAATCGCAGCGGGCGGCGAGCATGGCGTAGACGTCGATGAGGTCGCGGACGCCGGAAACTTTGCCGCTGATGATGATCTGGTTGTGGCGGAGGCCGTAGCGCTCGGCGGCGGCGGCGGAATCGAGGGCGCTGCGGCACATGGCTTCGAGCATGACGTCGCGGGCGGGGGCTGGGTCGGGGAGCTTTGAGTTCTCGTCCATGAGGCGGGTGAGGAGCGCCTGGTCGAGCGAGCCCCAGTTGACGCCGATGCGGACGGGCTTCTGGTTCTCGACGGCGCACTCGATCATGGTGCGGAAATTGTCGTCGTCCTTGCGGCCGATGGAGCAGTTGCCGGGGTTGATGCGGTACTTGGCGAGCGCGCGGGCGCAGGCGGGGTACTTCTTCAGCAGGAGATGGCCGTTGTAGTGGAAGTCGCCAATGATGGGGACGTGGATTCCCTGCTCTGCCAGGCCCTCCACGATATACGGGACAGCTTTCGCGGCGTCGTCATTGTTGACGGTGACGCGGACCAGCTCGGAGCCGGCCTCGACGAGTTCGGCGGTCTGCTGGATGGTCGCGGCGACGTCGGCGGTGTCGGTGTTGGTCATGGACTGGACGACGACGGGTGCGTCCGAGCCGACGCGGACCTGACCCGAACCGCTGGGGCCAATGTTGACGGTGACGGTCTTCCTGCGATGGATTTCGGGCATGAATAGGCCTCGTCTCTAGTTTACCGGATGGGAGGGAGGCAGCAGACAGAAGACGGCGCATGGAGTGGGGTCAGAAGTAGTCATATTCGATGCCAAAGGGCAGGTCAGGATTGTCTCCGCTGAGCATCTGGCTGAAGGCGGGGTTGGCAGGATCGTAGCGGACCCGCAATGTCGTCACGTTGTCGGCAGCATCGGCCACCTTGTTGATTTCCGCTGTTGGGATGCCGTAGGCGGAGCCGTACTGCGTTTCGCCGTTCATCTCGTAGGAATAATCGAGGACGGGACGAAGCCGGTGACCGTAAGGAGCTGTATCTTCGGACCGAAACCGTTGAACTTTTGCTTCGATGGTAGGCCACTTCTCGACCCGATTGAGTCTGATCGACTTTCGCACGGTGTGAATGATGCCGCGGATCAAGTCGTCGGCGAATAGTGCCATGGTCAGGAAGTTTACATGGTTCCGGCGTGGCGTGGAATGTCAGCGTCGAACCGCGTTGGGGCCGCAGTGCACGGCTCGTTCCGCGCCTAAAGGCAACAGCAGGGGTTCGGCTCGATTTCCCCGGCCTAAAGGCCGGGGCTTCTACCGTCGTTCCGCTGCGCGGAACCAGCAACGACATCATCGGTCGGGGCGCTCTCGGACAGCGGCGGCTCATGCTGGTATTCAAGAACGTCGAGAGCCTCGCGATTGAGGTAGTTGACAGCGCGATTGATTTGCATTCGATCCGACTCGCCGCGACGGACACGCTTCCGCGAAGCGCGACTTTTCGGACACGTTTGCTTCGCTGGCTTGCGTGTCTTCCTCATCCGGCTGATTGTATCGCCGCCGGTTCAACGTAAGCGGCCGGAGTGGCGGCGGAGGTCTGCGAGGGGGTAGAAGGTTCCGCGCCAGACGATGCCGCGGCGGGCGAGAGTGAGGATCATGGAGCGGAGCATGGCGTAGAGGACGAGGACTGCGGTCACGGGCAGGGTGAATGCCCAGGCAAAGCTGAGCCCGCTGAAGTAGCGGCCGGCCAGGCGGTAGTGGAGGGCGATCATGGCCAGGGAAAGCAGGGCGGCGGAGCGGAGCGGCCAGGAGAAGAAGAGTCCGGCGATGGGCGCGTAGCAGATGAGCGCGAGGCCGAGGCAGGCGCCGAGCAGGAGCGCGGAGTTGAAGGCGAATCCGGCGAAGAGATTCTTGGTGAGGTTGCGGGCCATGCCCAGCGCGCCCGGAGCCCAGTGGAGGCGGATGAGTTCCCTGCCGAAGACGATGCGCTGGCGGTAGCCGTTGCGCTTGACTTCGACGCCGAGGCGGACGTCGTCGAGGACCTGGAAGCGCTGGGCCTCGAATCCGCCGACGGCGCGGTAGACGTCCGCGCGGATGAGATTGAAAGCGCCGATGCCAATGGAGTCGCGGGTGCCTGGGTTCGCAATGCGCCACGGACGCCACCAGAGCAGGGAGAGCGCCTGGAAGAAGGTGGCCATGGCGCGTTCGCCTGCGGATTTCAGTATGAGCGTGGGCATGAGGACCATGTGGTCGGCCTGCGATTCGGCGGCGAAGCGCAGCGCGCGGGCGAGAACGTCGGGGGCGAAGAGGACGTCGGCGTCCGTGAAGAGCAGCCAGGGAGTGGTGGCGTGGCGCGCGGCGAAGGCCATGGCGTGGGGTTTGCCGAGCCAACCTGCGGGAAGCTCGTGGACGTGGAGGACGCGCAGAGATTTGCCCGGCGGGAGCGGCTCGGCGGCGATGCGATCCAAGAGGGTGCCCGTCGAGTCAGTGGAACGGTCATTAACGGCGACGACATCGACGGGGATGGTTTGCGCGAGGAGCGAGCGGAGGGTCGCCTCGATGGCGGAGGCTTCGTTGCGGGCGGGGATGATGACGGTGATCTGCGTGGGCGCAGTGGGGGTGGGCGCAACATTCCAGAGGTTGGGGACGCGGCGGAGTCCGCGGAGAGCGGTGAGGCCGCAGAGGAGCCAGAAGGCGGCAATGAGCCAGAGTAGGGTGGCGAATGAAGTGAACCAAACCATAGGGTGCTTAGAAAACCTGAAACGCAGGTCCTTCGACTGCGTTTGTCGCGCTGTGCGCGCCAAACTTCACTCAGGATGACAGATTTTTTTCGAGGTCGGGAAGACGGGGAGCGAAGCGCGCACCCGAGAAGAGGATGAGGCCGGAGAGGGCGAGCGAGATGAGGGTGACGCCGAGTCCGACGCGGAGGCCGTGACGGTCGCCGACCCATCCGATGAGGTGCGGCGAGGGAAAATCGCCGAGCAGATGAATCATGAAGAGGTTGACGGAGATGGCGGTGGCGCGGATGGGCGCGGAGACGGAGTTGACGATGGCGGTGTTGAGCGGGCCGGTGTTGAGGAAGAGGCAAAACTCGGCGAGCCATGCGCCGGGGACCATCCAGCGCATGGGTCCGAAGAAAACGAGGACACCGAAGGGGATGGCGAGCAGGGCGCTCCACGCGGAGACGTAGTAGAGGGCGCGGTGATTGCGCTTGAGCCAGAGCTGGGCGATCCAGCCGCCGGTAATAGTGGCGAGGAGGCCGTCGACCGCGGTGATTTCGCCGGTGGTGAAGTCAGCGTGGGCGAGCGAGAGGTGTCCAATATTTTGGAAGAAAGTGGGCAGGAAGGCGGAGATGCCGCCGACGGCGAAGGTCCACATGGCCATGCCGAGGGTGGCGGTCCAGAAGGCGGGATTGGAGAAGAGGCCGAAGAAGCTGGCGCGGGAGTGGGTAGCGGCCAGCGTGTCGGCCGCGCCCCGCTGCGGTTCGCGGATGAAGAGCCAGAAGAAGAGCGCGATGATGGCGCCGGGAGCGGCGGCGATGTAGAACGGCGCACGCCAACCGTATTGCTGCCCCAGAGCACCGCCGAGGATGTATCCCAGTGCGCCGCCGACGGGGATGGTGAGGTAGAAGATGGTGAGGACGCGGTTGCGTTCCTCTTCCGGATAGAAATCGGCGAGCATGGCGGGGGCAAAGATGGAGAAGGTGGCCTCACCGATGCCGACGATGGCGTGGCGGATGAGCAGCGTGGTGTAGCTGTGGACCAGGGCGGTGGAGAGGGTGGCGGCGCTCCAGAGCAGCGCGCCGGCGATGATGAGCGGCTTGCGGGGGAAATGGTCACCGAGCCATCCAGTAAGGGGCGCGATGAGCATGTAGGTGAGGAAGAAGGCGGAAGTGAGCGTGCCGGCCTGGGCGAAGTCGATGTGGAACTCGCGCTGGATGAGCGGCTGTACACCGGGGAGAACGTAGCGGTCAATGAAGTTGAAGAGGTTGAGGCTGGCGAGGAGAAAGAGAGCCAGGCCGGCAGTGCGCGCGGCGCGGAAGCGCAAGGAACTCCTCGGCGAAGTTTCGGCGGCCATGGTCGAAAAGGAGAATACCAACAGCCGTTGATTTTTCCCATCTCAATCGACGAGCGCGTTCCGTTGAGAGGATTTCGAGTATTCGCGGGCTGTGAAGTCGTGTCCTGATATAAAGCGGTTTGCGTCGTCCGTCCGGGACTCTCCTCTTCTCTTGACGCGTAGCCAGCGATGAAGCGCTGGCTAATCTAGCGTTGCGCCTCCGGCGCATGCAGCGCTGCCGATGGCCGTACCTTTTCAAAGCGCAGGGGCTGAAGCCCGGAATATTTGGGGGCACGTTGCGGCACGACTGAAGTCATGCCCTGATACAAAACGCCGCTCTCAGGGGAGTTCTCCGCAAGCTGTGAAGTCGTGCCCCGATACAAAGCCTTCGTTCAAGTCCGGGCGACTGAGCGCTGGATCCCTTCCCTACCCTTTGAGCTTGTCGAGGTGACGGAACCAGTCGGTTTGATAGAGGAGCGCGGAGAAGAGCAGGAAGTTGTAGGAGGCGTGGACGACGACGCCGGCGGCGACAGAGCTGGTGCGGAGGCGGACGATGCAAAGGACCACGCTGACCAGTCCGATGAGCAGGACCGGGCCCCAGGCGTGGGAGACCTGCGCTGAGTGGACAAGGGCAAAAAGCGCGGAGGTGATGGCGATGGAGAGCGGGATACCCACGCCGCGCACAATGCCTTCGCCGATCATGCGACGACGCTGCATCCAGCGAAAGACGTTGATGAGGCTGGGGAGCAGGAATCCGCGGAAGGCGAGTTCCTCGGTGAGGGGGGCGAGGGTGACGCCGAAGACCATGAGCACCCAGGCGCTGGCGGTAGAAGCCTGAATATCTTTGAGGATGGGCGTGGTGTGGGGGATGGGAACGAAGTTGCCGGCGAGGGTGATAATGGCGCCGGTTCCGAGCCCGATGGCGGCGAGGCGAACGAACCAGCGGCGTGCGTTGACGCTGTTCCAGGAAATGCCTTTGAAGAGGGAGCGGCCCCACCACAAAGAAAAGACCAAAGCAACAACCACCCAGAGTTCGACATACCAGACAGCCTGCGCGGCGATGGCCCAGGCGACGCTGCTCGCCATTTTTGCCTGGAAGGTGTGCAGCGATACATGCTCTGCAGCCATCAGCGAGAGAAAGGTGGTGAGAGCGCCGGTGATGAGGGTGAATCCGGCGATGATGCCGAAGATGATGCTGTGGCCGAGGTTGGGCAGCAGGCGCGGCGGCGGCTCGGGGAGGGGCGGCTGCATGGCGACGAGCGGCTCCTGCGCGGAGGGCCAGGTGTAGAACGGGGGCTGCGCGAGCTCGGCAGGCTGGGGAGAAGCGCCGGGTTCGGGCGGGGCTTCGATGGGTGGTTCGGGCGTTGGTTCCTGGTGAGCAGCAGAGGGCAGGGGGAGGCCGGGATCGTGGCGCTCGGGATTGGTGGGTTCGTTCAGGGTCATTGCAGCGATTCTTTCCTGGATTTTGTCCTGGTAGGCGATTTCTTCGCGGATTTGCGGCGGATGCCAGAGGAAAGATCCGGCACGCTGATTGTCTCGCCGGCGCCGGTCTGAGCATAATAGCGACGCAGATACTGGCCGGTCCATGACTGGGCGACGCCGGCGACGAGTTCGGGCGGGCCTTCGGCGACGATGCGGCCGCCGCCTTCGCCGCCCTCGGGGCCGAGATCGATGAGCCAGTCGGCATTGCGGATGACGTCGAGGTTGTGCTCGATGATGATGATGGTGTTGCCGAGGTCGGTGAGGCGGTGCAGGACTTCGAGGAGCTTGCGCACGTCGTCGAAGTGCAGGCCGGTGGTGGGCTCGTCGAGCAGATAGAGGGTGCGGCCGGTCTGGCGTTTGGAGAGTTCGCGGGCGAGCTTCATGCGCTGGGCTTCGCCGCCGGAGAGGGTGGTGGCGGCCTGGCCGAGATGGATATAGCCGAGGCCGACATCGACCAGGGTCTGCAGCTTTTGGCGCGCCTGGGGAATGTCGCCGAGAACGGGGAGCGCGTCTTCAATGGTGAGGTCGAGGATGTCGGCGATGGAGTAGCCGTTGAATTTGACGGCCAGCGTTTCCTGATTGTAACGGCGTCCGTTACAGACTTCGCAGTGGACGTAGACGTCGGGGAGAAAGCTCATTTCGATGCGGCGCTGGCCTTCTCCCTGGCAGGCTTCGCAGCGGCCGCCCTGCACGTTAAAGGAAAAGCGGCCTGGCTTGTAGCCGCGCTCGCGCGATTCCGGCAGCATGGCGAAGAGATCGCGGATGGCGGTGAAGACGCCGGTGTAGGTGGCGGGATTGGAGCGCGGGGTGCGGCCGATGGGAGACTGATCGATGCGGACGGCCTTGTCGAGGTGCTCGAAGCCGCGGATACGCGAGTGCTCGCCGGGAGCTTCGCGGGAGCCGTAGAGTTCGCGGGCGAGCGCGCGGTAGAGAATGTCGTTGACGAGGGTGCTTTTGCCGGAGCCGGAGACGCCGGTGATGACGGTCATGACGCCGAGCGGAAAACGGGCGGTGAGGTTCTGGAGGTTATGGCTGCGCGCGCCTTCGACGGTGATCCACTTGCCGGTGAGGGGACGCGGGACGAGGCGATGCAGGGTGGAGATTTCGCCGGCGAGATAGCGGCCGGTGAGCGAAGCGGGGGCGCTCATGATGGCGGCTGGGGGGCCCTCCGCGACGACCTGTCCGCCGAGACGGCCTGCGCCGGGGCCGAGGTCGAGGACGTAGTCGGCGTGGCGGATGGTTTCCTCGTCATGCTCGACCACGAGGACGGTGTTGCCGAGGTCGCGCAGGGATTCAAGCGCGTGGATGAGGCGCTCATTGTCGCGCTGATGCAAGCCGATGGAAGGCTCATCGAGAACGTAGAGAACGCCGCGCAGGCGCGATCCGATCTGGGTGGCGAGGCGGATGCGCTGACCTTCGCCGCCGGAGAGCGTGGCGGCATTGCGGTCGAGGGAGAGATAGGCGAGGCCGACGGCGTTGAGGAACTGGAGGCGCTCGACGATTTCGCGGCGCAGACGCTCGGCGACGAGGGCTTCGCGCGGGGTGAAGGGGATGGCCTGGGCGCGGGCGAGGGCACGATCCATGGGCAGGGCGGTGAAATCGGCGATGGACATGCCATCGACCTGCACTGCGAGCGACTCCGGGCGGAGGCGCAGGCCGTGGCAGACCGGGCAGTCGGAGGCGGACATGTACTGCATCATCCACTCGCGGTAGGCGTCGGATTTGGCTTCGTCGAGGGAGTCGCGCAAATAGGCGAGGATGCCGTGGAAGCCGGTGCGCGGCGCTTCCGTCTGACCAGGGCCGTGGAGGAGCAGGTCCTGATGCTTTTGGGAAAGCTGCTCGAAGGGCTGCTTGAGATCGATTTTGTAGCGCTGCGCGGCGAGCTGTATGAGGCGCAGGAGATATTGCGAGGCCGAGCCCGGGCCAAGCGCGCCATCGAGCAGCGGGCGCGACCAGTCGGTGATGACCTTGGAGGGATCGAAGTCATAGATGCTGCCGAGGCCGTGACATTCCGGACAGGCGCCGTAGCTGCTGTTGAAGGAGAAGCTGCGCGGCTCAAGCTTCGGCACGTCGAGGCCGCAGTCGGGGCAGGCCATGGAGGAGGAGTAGAGCTGCTCGTCCACCTGACCCGATTTGGGGGCGGCGACGAGGACGAGGCCGTTGGCCATCTGCAGGGCGCGTTCGACGGATTCAGTCAGAGCCTTCTCAATGCCGGGCTTGAGGATGGCGCGGTAGACGATGGCTTCGATGGTGTGGTTTTTGCGCTTATCGAGGTTGAGGGATTCTGAGAGGTCGCGCAGTTCGCCGTCGACGCGGGCGCGGAATCCCTGCTGGTCGAGTTTGTCGAGGAGATCTTTGAACTCACCCTTGCGGCCGCGGACGACGGGGGCGTAGATGATGACGCGCTCGCCCTGGCCGAGAGCGAGGATGCGCTCGACGATCTGCTCGGCGGACTGGCGGGAGATGGGGCGGCCGCAGTTGGGGCAGTGCGGCACACCGACCGAGGCGTAGAGCAGACGGAGGTAATCGTAGATCTCGGTGATGGTGCCGACGGTGGAACGCGGGCTGCGGCTGGTGGTCTTCTGCTCGATGGAGATGGCGGGCGAGAGGCCTTCGATGGAGTCGACGTCGGGGCGCTCGATCTGGTCGAGGAACTGGCGGGCGTAGGCGGAAAGGGTTTCGACGTAGCGGCGCTGGCCTTCGGCGTAGATGGTGTCGAAGGCGAGCGAGGACTTGCCAGAGCCGGAGAGGCCAGTTACTACGGTAAGGGTATTGCGGGGAATGCGGACGCCGATGTCGCGCAGATTATGCTGCCGGGCGCCGCGCACGGTGATGTGGGAGATGGCCATGAATCCGGGAGGAAATGGGGTTGGCGAGGCAACGGTACAACAAAAGTTGCACCACAGCGGGACTGCCCTGCAAGTCTGTGATGCAAAAGGGTACTAGTGGATTCAAAATGGAACTACACCATTCCAGTATCTCATTCGGCAATAAAAATCACGATCAAATTGGGGGCATTTCTGCTAACAATAGCATCGTACGAGGACAAAGCGGCAGGTGTGGTTACGGTAGCGATGCTTGATGGGGAGACAGTCTGGGCATGCAGAACGCGATTGATGTACTGATGTTGATTTGTGCCACGCTGGCAGCGCTGGCCTTTGGAGTTCTTGCGGCGTACGCGGTATGCCGGGGCGCGTTTGCGATCTTCCGGATCCACGCGCTGCAGGTCGCGGAGCGAGCCAAGCCTCGCGTGGCTTCAGTGTCGCAGCCGTAGGCTTTGGTCATCGACGGCGGCGCAGGTTCCCTTCCCGTACATTTGGGCCAATCGCGCGGTTGACGCGCGAGAAAAAACCCTCCCGCAGCGGCTCAAGCCGGATTCATTTCGCGGCTTCTACGGCACGACTGAAAGTCGTGCCCTGATACAAGGCGGCTGATTGGGTTTCTCCCGAACAATTTGAGGACCCAAGGTCCGAGGTTTTCCGCGAGCTTAGGAAGCTCTGACCCAGGCGTCTGCGCTGGGCGGGGCTACTCGCTGCGCAGGGCCTCGACGGGATCGACCTGCGCGGCACGGCGCGCGGGGAGGTAGCTGGCCGCCAGTCCGCAGGAACCGAGGACGAGCAGGACGAGCAGAATGGTGGCGGCGTCCCAACCGCGGGC
This sequence comes from Acidobacteriaceae bacterium, assembly GCA_036267395.1. Classification (GTDB taxonomy): domain Bacteria; phylum Acidobacteriota; class Terriglobia; order Terriglobales; family Acidobacteriaceae; genus Palsa-343. Next base: position 9,505 of record DATAWD010000023.1, read on the forward strand.
GCCGTAGAGGTACGAGCGCATGAGACCGCCGGCGACCCAGGCCACGATCAGTCCGATGCCGCCGCCCAGACCGAGCAGGATGAGCGCGTGGCGCAGGACCAGCCAGACGATATCGTCGCGCTGCGCGCCAAGGGCGATGCGGACGCCGAGTTCGCGAGTGCGCTGGCTGACGGAGTAGGCGAGCAGACCGTAGATGCCGGCGACGGCGATGAGCAGAGCCGCCAGGGAAAAGATGCCGAGCAGGCGTGCGGCGAGGGTCTGATCGCTCAGCGAGTCGTCGACGACCTGCTGCATGGGCTCCAGGTCCTCAACCGCGGTCTCCGGAGAGAGGTCGTGGACGTCGTGACGGATGGTGTTCTCGATCAGTGTCGGCGCCATGCGGGCGCGGACGGCAAGGTCCATGTGAAAGGTAGCCAGGATGGAATAGAACGGGTCCGTGGGGCGAAGCTGCTCGAGGTTGATGTCCAGCTCCGGCAGCGAGCGCTGACCCGGCGTGTCCTGCTTCACATCCGACACAACGCCGACAATGGTGCCCCAGCGGCGCGGTTTGCCTTTGTCTCCCACCTCGAGCTGTTGCCCGAGAGGGTTCTCATGCGGGAACTGCGCCTGGACCAAGGCCCGGTTGACGATGATGGCGATGGGCGCGTCGGGACCATCCACGTCGCCGAAAAGGCGGCCGGCGAGCAGACGGATGCCGAGCGCATGCAGGTAGCCGTCAGTCGTGGCGCGGACCTGCGCGTGAACGGCCTGGCCCGGCGCCGGAGCGGCATGGCCCTTCACCTTCACCGAGTCGTCAAAGTCCCAGTTGGGCTCCAGAGGACGCACGGTGGTGAATCCGGCGGCCACCACGCCGGGAATCCGGAGCAGCTTCTGCTCCAGCGGATCGTAGAAGGTCTGGATCAGGCTGGCGGAGTTCGGTTTGCCCTGGAAGGCCCACCACATTCCGTGCGTGGGCAGATACAGCGAGCCGGTAACCACGTTGCCGGTAACGAAGCCCAGATTCGCACGGCGCAGGCTGAGCAGAGTCCGCATCATCAGTCCGGCGGCGATCAGCAGCGCCAGCGTAAGGGATATCTCAGCGACCACCAGCCCATCGCGCCACATCGCCTGCCGGCGGCTGGTTCCCGCCGCGGCTGTGCCTTCGCGGAGACCCTCTTGCGCCGGGACGCCGGAGGCATGCCACGCCGGCGCCAGCCCGAAGAGGAGAGCCGACAGACAGGCAGCGGCCAGAAGGAAGGCGAGCACGCCGAGATTGATGTGAATGTCCTGGCCGAAGAGAACCTTGTCGGAGAGATAACGCCGCAGGAAATGCAGCGCGAGCGCGGCAATGCCCAGGCCGAGAACGGACCCGGCCAGAGCAATCAGGAGACTTTCGGTCAGGAACTGCTGCGTGATGCGTCCGCGCTGAGCGCCCAGCGCGCCACGGATGGCGATTTCCCGGCGGCGGCCGTTGGTGCGGGTCAGTATCAGCCCGGCCACATTAGCGCAGGCGATGAGCCAAACTGCGAGCACGGCCCAGTCCAGCGCGAAGAGCGCGCCGCGGGAATGCTGTGTGATCGAGGTGTGGTAATCGACCAGGCGGATCGTGGTGGCATCTTCGTCTTTCGGATAATCGTGCATTAACTGGGCGTGCACATCGTTGACTTCCCGCTGAGCCTGCGCCGCCGTCACTCCCGGACGCAGCAGCGCAATGGGCTGCAGCATGGCGTTGTTGCGGTCCTGAAAGCTCTTGTCGTCGAGGTTCAGAGGGCTGAGGATCTCCTCGCCGCCCACGCCCATGGGAAAGGCAATGTGAGGTGGTAACACGCCGATCACAGTGAAGGGATCGCCATCGATGGGAACTGTTCGCCCGATGATCGAGGGGTCGCCACGGAAGAACTTCTTCCACACCGTGTCGCTGAGGATGAGCACGCTGGTGTGGCCGGTCCTGTTGTCTACGGGATTGAAGCCGCGGCCGAGGCGGGTGTGGATACCCAGAACCTGAAACAGGTTGGGAGTCACCATGAGTTCCGGAACCAACTGCGGATTATCAGTGCCGCCGAGGGTAGGAAGCTGGAAAGTAAAGGCAGCAATTCCCGCAATGGAGTGGCTGCGCGCCGCATAATCCCGCAGGTCGGGCCAGGAAAAAGAATTCAATGCGTTGCCGCCGCTGCGTGGCAACCTGTCCAAAGTCACAAGCCGGTTCTGATTCGCATAAGGCAGGGGGCGCAGGATGACCTGCTCGATCACGGAGAACATGGCGGCGCAAACGCCGATGCCGAGGCCGAGCGTGACGACGGCGGTGATGGCGAAGGCGGGCGACTTGCGCAGCTGCCGCATCGCGAAACGAATGTCCTGATCCCAGAGGTTCACCCGGTTCTCCTGAAACAGCGATGGGCCATTTTAGAGCACATTCCAGGGACACTGCGCCTGGGTACGAGTGCGGCCCTGACTTATGTGGACCATAGGATTTGCTGATGCCGCTTGCGCTATCGTCCGCATTGCGGGAAGAATGGGTTATCGCGCCTGCAGGGCTGGACAGCCTGGCCGGGCGCCGCGAGACGACTCTCCCCAGTCTGGAGACGCAAGGTTTCGCTCCTTCCCTGTTGAAGAATCCAGGATTTGATGCGAGTGCGCTGAGCGCATTTCGCTGGTGCTGCGCTGTTGTCGTGCGTGGAATGCGTGCGTGCGGGGGCGTCCGCGATGTGGGGCGCGCCGAATCGGTTTTTCTGAGTTGAATCCTCCCGAAAGCCCGTGGCTACGTCTCCCGCCACGGGCCTCTTTTTGTTTTGTCCGGGGCTTCCCGTGCGGGCCGTGGCAAAGAAAAGGCCCCGGCTGTGGACCGGGGCGTATGGGGATGTGCGGCCAGGCGCGGCTACCTGGAACGTTGACGGTCAGTGGCGAAAGCCGCAACCGCAGGGGCTAAAGCCCTGCGGATGTTGGCCGGTTACGGCACGAGTCAACTCGTGCCCTGATACAAAGCGTCGCTCTCGATATCTTTCGCAGTTCGTGTACCTCGTCAATAGCGGGCCTCCGCCTCGAACCACCGATGATCAGAACTGGTTCCAGAGGAACTGGTTGTAGACCTCGTGGTGGAACTGGACTTCCTGCGGCTTGACGAAGGTGCCGAGGAGGCGCGGGCAGCGATCGGCCGACGCCTGCTTGAGGTCAGCGTAGCGGCCCTTCACATCGGCGCCGAGCAGCTTGGTGGTCCACGCGGCGTCGCGGAAGTTTTCAATCGCGGTGTAGATGTTGTCAGGCAGGTAGCGCTCGGCCTGGCGCAGGTTTTTGGTCCTGGAGGTTTCGCCTTCGATGCCGGTCCTGAAGATCGAGAGCAACACCAGATACGGATTCGAATCCGGCGCGACGGAGCGAACCTCGACGCGCATGGAGCGTTCGTTGCCGATGGGGATGCGGATCATGGAGCCACGATCGACCGCCGAAGCCTTGATCTGATTGGGGGCTTCGAAGTGCGGATCGAGACGGCGATAGGCGTTGACGCTGGAGTTCAGCAGCAGGCAGATGTCGTTGCCGTGGGTCAGGATGCGGTCGAGAAACGCCCATCCGGTTGCCGAGAGCTTCTCCTCGCCTTTGGGGTCCCAGAAAAGATTCTTGCCGTCTTTGCTGATGGAGACGTTGGTGTGCATGCCGCTGCCGTTGACGCCGACAACGGGCTTGGGCAGGAAGGATGCGGTCATGCCGAGACGCGTGGCCACCTGGCGGCAGACCAGTTTGTAGATCTGGATCTGGTCGGCGGCGGCGACGACTTCGCCGTAGCCGTAGTTGATCTCAAACTGCGAGGGCGCAACTTCGGGGTGGTCCTTCTCGTTCTCGAAGCCCATGGCGCGCTGGACTTCGGCCACGGTGTCAATGAAGGTGCGCAGCGGATCGCCGGGCAGCGAGTGGTAGTAGCCGCCTGTGTTGACGTAGTCGAAGCGGCCGGCCGTGCCAAAGTTGCGCTCCGCGTCGAGGCCTGCGAAAAGGAAGCCTTCGATTTCGTTGGCGGCGTTCAGGGTGTACTTGTTCTTTTTGTACTGCTCCTGGGCGAAGGTCTTGAGCAGGCCGCGGGTGTCGCCGCCGTAGGGCGAGCCGTCCTTGTCGATGACGTCGCCGAAGACCAGCACCTTGCCGGCGCCGAAGATGTCGGCGGGCGCGTAGTAGAACGAACTCCAGTCGATGCCGAGGCGGAGATCGCTTTCCTTCTGGGCGGTGAAGCCGCGGATCGACGATCCGTCGAAGGTGAGATTTTCGTAAGACTTGAGCAGGAACTTCTTGTCGTAATCGAGCATGTGCAGGCGGCCTTCAAGGTCGCAGAACAGCACGGTGACCGCCTTGATGCCCTTGTTGTCGGTCAGATACTTCAGGCGTTCTTCCTGGATCTTGTCGGGAGCCACACGCTTCCTGCGCTGCTCCTTGGCCTTCAGGTTGAACTCTTCCAGCTCCTCGTAACTCAGCGCCTGGAAATTGCGGTAATCAGTCGACATGCGTCTCCTCGTCTGTGAATTGGCTCCCTGGGCTGCCCCAGGTGATGGGACCGGACGCAGCCGGAACGACGAGGTGCCGGCGGCGCTCCAGTGATCGCAGTTGGGAGCTTCCCATTCAGGGTACTGCCCTGGATATAAGGATTTCCCCCTATAAAAATCAGTGATTGTGGAAATCGAGGACCTTTATGGAGGGCGATGGCGGGGCTGAGGGCCGGCGACGGGAGAGAGAGCGGGGACAGCGGAGATTTCGTGGAGGCTGGGGAAGACTGGAATCGGTTTCGGCTGGGTCGCTTGCGATCCAGGGCCACGGCCGCGGGCGGAGGTGGTGGGAGTTCCGCCCACGGCCTGACGCGCAACGCTCACTGGGTAGTGAACGTCGCGACAACGCCGGTGCTGTAGTACGGATTTCCGGCGATGTCGGTCATATACCAGTTGGGACTAGCCGTGACGATGTCGTAGATGGTGGCGGCGGCGAGCGGTGCCGTCGGCGTGAGTGTCACCGTCTTCGAGTCGGGTGAGATGGTGAAAGTGGTGGCCACAGTGATTCCCGTATTGTGGACTCGCAGGTAGATATGGCCGGAGTCGATGAGGACTGGGTTCATGGCCTCGCTGAAGGTGACGGTCAGGGAGGAAATGCTGTCCGGAATGCCCGTCGAGTTGCTGGCCGGAACCGTAGAGAGGAACGTGGGACTGGTCCAGTCAAAGGCCGCGCCGGTCGTAAAGGAACTGGTGACAGGCGTCATTGGGTTGCCATTGAAATCCGTCACGCCGGAGATGCTCCAGGTGTAGGTTGTGTTCGGCTGCAGGGTTGAGGGCAACTGCACCAAAACTGCTCTGTTGCCGATTTCAGGCACAATGCTGATGCCGAGCGGCGTTCCTCCCTGGGGAGTAAGCGTGATGCCGGCGAGCGAGTTGGAGGCGACCGGCTCGCTGAAGAGCAGTCCCAGGCTGGTGCCGAGGCCGAATGGACCGTTGTTAGTGTTCACCGCGACGCCGGTAAAACCGTTCGGCGGATTGGCCTGAAGCAGCGACGGTCCGGTGGTGTCGGAGCCACTGCCGGTGTAGAAGAGGTCAGCGCCGCCGTTGCTTTGCGCGTTGCCGGTGAGGTCGATAGCGCTGTTGCAGGCGTAGTTAAACTCCGAATTCGGGGTAAGAGGCGAGGTGGGCATCATGGTGACGGACATCATATCGCTCGAGTAGCTATAAGTGACAGGGACCGCTGCGTTGGAGCCATAACTCCACACATAAGTGGACCCGGTGGCGATACTGCTCGGATCCATTGGCTCCGTGTAACGGCACGCAAAAATGGCATTGGTGCCAATGCCGGTCGTGTTGTACGGGAAGTCATAGGAGACACTGGGATTGGTGTAGTCGGGCATCGCCGCCGTAGTGAACTGCGACGTGGCCGCCGTAAAGGTGTTACCGGCGTAATCGAGGACATTCGCGGCGCTGACCGTGATAGTCGCGGACGGGGGCAACGAGTTGAGCGGGTAAAAGTTCGCGCCAACAAGATCGCTGCCATTGTAGTTGTAGGACCAGGTTCCGGGAATGGCGTTGCCGCCGTTCATGACCCTGATATTGGCGGAGTTGACGGTGGCGCGGTCGGCCGGCTTGGAGAATTGCACGCGAACGTAGGCGTTGGTGCCAACGTTGACGACGCCATTGGGCGGCCCAAGCGTGACGGCGCCTGGCGTGGTGTCGACGCCAGCGGTAGTGGTGAAGTAAGTCGTCCAGCAACCGCCGTTGCTCGCGACGCCATTGGCGCCCTTAATGTTGCTGGTGGCGCAGAAGTAATAGGTTGTGTTCGCGCTGAGCGGAGCGGCGGGAGTAATCCGCACCAGATACGGCGTAACCGCAGCGATATCGATCGGCGTGGAGTTGCTGAAGTACAGGTTGCTGGTGGTCAGGGTTGCGGGATCGATGGGCTGGCTGTAGAGGATGTCGATCTCAGTATTGGTGGGCACCTTGCTGGAGCCATATGCCGGGCTGACCGCGAGAATCGTGGGTTGCGCCGTGGAAGGATCGACGGAAGCCACGGTAGTGAAGGAGTTGCTGGCGCTGTTGAATGTGTCTCCGCCGACGTCCTGCACATTTGAGAAGAACCACTGCACGACGGCGCTGTTGGGGAATGGGTCAGTGGGCGTGAACTGCACTTCATAGCCATTTGCGGCGGATGTAACGGCTCCAGCGGCAGGCTGACCGTTCACGGTGACGTTGACATTGCCGGGGAGGGTGGCAGCGTTCACCTGGCGGTTGAGATAGAGCGTCAGAAGAGAGTTGATCGGGACGCCGGAGGCATTGTTGCCGGGCGCGTCGCCGATGACGCTGCCGCCGCTCGATGAGGGATCGACGAGGGTGCTGAAGGTGCTAAGGAAGTCGCTTTGCAGGCTGTTGCCGGACATGTCGGTGATGCCGCCGGCAGGCAGGGCGATGGTGTAATTGGTGGCGTTATACAGGGCTCCGGAGTTGAAGGTCATGCTCCGGTTATCAGCCGACCAGCTGATATTGCCGTCGTCCTGAATTCCCTGCCCTGCGAAGAGTAAGGAGTTGTAGCCGCCCGCGCTGCCCGGCGAGACAGATTTGTTAAAGGTGACGGAGACGGGCTGGTTAAGTCCGACGTTGGTCGCGCCATCGCCCGGCTGGACTGCGGTCACCTGCAGAGCCGAGGTGTCGGTTGTGCTGCTGCTGACGGTAAAGTAGAGCAACTGCTGGTTGTAGCAGGCACCGGCGAGGAAGACTTCGCCGAGAACATCGGTAGGACCGCCGCACTCGCCCACATAAATGGTGGCTCCAGCGGGATAGGGGCTGGCAGGGATGAAAGTAACCTGATCGCCGGAAACGGAGTAAGTGCCGGCGAGGCCGAGGCTGCTGTTCCAGGAGTTCATCACCTTCAGAGTGCCGGAGTTGACCGTGGCCGGGTCGAGAGTCTGGGTGAAGGTGAGAACTACGGGTTGTGTGTCAGAGACTCCGGTGGCTCCCGACGGGATATTTGTGCCGGACAAAGAGAGCCCATTGTTGGACGCGGAGCTTGAGGTGGTGAAGATGGAGGATGCGGCCGCAACAGTGTTGCCGCTCGTATCGGTGAATCCGGAAACCCTGGCGGTATAGGTGGCGTTGGGAGCGAGGTTGACGGGCGCGGCATTGGCCTGGGCAGTGTAGACGCTGTTGCTATAGCTGCCGCCGCAGATCTCGCTGGTATTGCCACTGCACTGCGAGGTGCAGGCGGTGCTTGCGCCCAGCGTGGAGTAGGCTCCGTTGCCGCAGAAGCACTGATTCCCGCTCTGAGCGCCGGCATAGGTGTAACCCTGCGAGCCGCAAGCGGCGACACATGCTTCAACGGTCATGCTGTTGCTGCTGAATGTGTAGCCATTGAGGGCGCGGTTGCCGTTGTCGGCGTAACAGCCGAGTGACGTGCCAGCCGGCGAGGATCCGGTGGGTGCAAAGCTCAGCGTCTGGCTGTCGAGCAGAGTTACTACGCCCGGAATGGGGTTATTCGAGTTATCGAACAGTTGCACTGAGTTCCGATTCCAACTGGTGACATCGATGGGCGTGCTGGAGGCCGCGATGACGCGAGTGTTCAGCGGAACGCCCGACGAGGCATTGACGGGGCTGATGGCGACGGTGGGATTGGTGGTATCAGCCCCTGTACCGGTGTAGAAGTAGAGGTCGCTTTGGTTGCCGTTGTTGCCGTCCTGATCCTGGAAGTTGCAGCAGGCCTGGTAATGGTAGAGGGTATCAGGCAGCAGGGGAATCTGCGGCTGGAGGGACACAGTGAGGCCGTCGGCGGACGGGGTGACCGTGAGCGGAACCCATTGCCCGCTCTGGTTCACATACATGCGGAAGGTGTTGTTAGTGACGGTGATGGGATTGAGCGGCTTGTTGAAGACGAGTTTCGGAATGACATTGGTGCCGACGGTTGCATCGTTTGGCGGATCGTAGCTGACGACCGATGGGGAGTTGATGTCGTACGTGGGGCCAGTGGTGAACGAGCTGGAGGTGGTGGGGACGACGTTGCCGGCGGGATCCTTCGCTCCGGCAACAGTCATGGTGTAGGCGGTGTTGGGGGCGAGCGGCACGTGAGGCATTAGTTGCAGGACGGTGTTGCCAGCGCTGAGTACTGGAGTGGTGACTACGGGCGTGCCTCCCGTGGAGAGCGTGACGCCGGAGATCGAGTTGGGATCGATGGTGCCGCTGAATTCAGCCTCGACGACGGCGTTGGCGCCGATGCCGGTGGCACCGCTGAGCGGATTGAAGAGAATAACTGTGGGCGCGCTCGAAGCGGCGGTGAGTTCGGCGTAAAACGTCTGGCCGATGCCGTTGACGGCATTGCCGGCGAGGTCTGTACCGCCGCTGACGTAGAGAATATATTGGCGTCCGGCAGCCAGAGGTGAAGACGGGGAAAGATACGCGGCCGACTGATCGCTGCTCCAGGTGAGGGCTGCGGAAACGTTGACGCTCAGCAGCGTGTCGTAGATCCTCAGGTTGCTCGCTGAACTGAACGTGGTAATGTCCATCGACTCGCTGAACTGGACGGTGACGGTTGAATTGATGGGGACGCTGCCATTACTGGGAACGCTGGTCCAGACCACGGAAGGCGAGGTGAAGTCAGGGCCGGAACCGGTTTGGAAGGTAGTGCTATAGGTGACTGAATGACCTTCGCGGTCCATGACGCCGTTGAGGGCCATGGTGAGGGTGGCAGACGCCGGCAGGGGCGCGTTGGGAACGAACTCGATGCGCGTATCGGTGGAGTTCATCCAATAGGTTCCGGCGAGTGGGGTGCTGCCCTGCATCAGCTGGAAGGTGTTGGCGTTGAGGCTGACCGGATCGACGGGCTTGCTGAGGACCACACCGGGCGAGATGTTGACGCCGACGTTGCCCGCGCCATTGTAAGGAACGGCATTGGTAACGACGGGCAGCGAGGCGTCATCGGGCGAGCCGGTGAAGATATACCAGCTATTGGCGGCGGCCGGCACGCTGGTGGAGCTTTGCAGGCCAGTCGTGACATAGACGTAGATGTAGTGATTGGCGGGCAGATCGGACTGCGGCACCATGCGGACCTGATTGGGCTGGGGCTCACTGTACGTGACCGGGATGTTGAGGCCGGAGCTGGAGTCGCGGACATAGATGTTGCCGGAATTGACGGTGGCCGCATTGATCGGCGTGTTGAACTGCACGTCGAAGATCGTGTTCTGAGGCACGGGGTTGGAGTAGGCCGGAGGCGAAACGACCTGCACGGCAGGCGTGAGCGCACTGGTGCCGGCCGCGGTGTAGAAGTAACCGGAAGCGCCGTTTATCGGTGTGTTGTAGCTGCTGTCGGCGAGGGCGCTGGTGGTCTGCCATTGGATGAGAGCTCCGTTGACGAAGGACGAGCTGGGGGTGAACTCAAGGGTGTAGCCCCCGTCAAGGACCTGGACCGAGCCGGTGGTGGCGATGTTGTTCTGCGCTACCTGAATGCCTGAGTTAGCGGTGCCGGAATTGATGGGCAGATTGAAGTAGAGGATGAGCGGCTGGCTGGGATCGACGCCGCTGGCACCGTTGCCGGGCCGTGAGGTGATGAGAGAACCATTTGTGTTGGAGTCGTAGGGCGCGGTCGAGAACTGGCTGGAGAAGTTTGCCAGCGGATTGCCCTGCCAATCCTGAAGGTTGCCGTTGAGCATGGCGGTCATGGGCGTGCCGGCAGGAAGCGGATAGCAGTTGAATTGCAGAGTCGAGTTATCCTGCGACTTCATGTAACTGCCTCCGGCACACCAGGGCTGCTGCGAGTCGCCGGAGAAGAGGGCGAAGTCGGAGGCGCCGGAGCGATTGATCGTATTGGGGTTGAAGGAGCGGTTGAAGGTGGCGACGACGGGCGCGCGAAGTCCAACATTCACCGCGTTCGAGCCAGGCGCGAACGCGATAACCTGGAAGGCGGAGCCGACGGCGGTGGCGGTGTTGCCGGTGGTGAAGCTGGTCAGCTGCGTATAGCAGCTGCCTGCGCTGTCTCCGACGAGATCGAGCGGACCATTGCACGCGCCCACCCAGATGTTGGTATCGGCAGGCAGCGGGCTGTCGGGAGTGAAAGTAACGATATTGCCGTTGACCTGATAATTGCCGGCGATTTCCTGGCCGCTGTTCCAGCCGATCATAACCGGGAGGGTGCTGGTGTTGACGGTGAGCGGATCCACTGGATTGCTGAAGGTCAGCGTGATGTTCGATGCCGTGGAGACGCCGGTGGCATTGTTGGCGGGATTAGCGCCGGTGAGCGACAAGGCCGAGGACACACTGGCGCCGCAGGTTTCAACAGTGGCCTGAAGGCGGAGGCCTTCAATGCTGTTGTCAGTAGAACCGAATGCGAAGGTGAGATAGTTGGTTCCAGGCGTGACAAATCCGGTGATGTCGATGTTAAGGGGCACCAGAGCGGCGCCGGTGTAGGGCTGGTCGGACATGATGGCCGTGCCGTTCATTGCCAACAGACCGTTATCGTCGTGACTCATGGCGCCGGCGAGACAGATGCGGCCGGAGGGCAGCGGATTGGGCAGGGTGAAGCTGGTGGAGTAGAAGCCGTGGGAGTTACCGGTCGTTGAATCGGGATTGATAGCGACCCAGGACGAGTTAGGACCGTTTGAGACCCAGTTACTGTACCAATCGGTATTGGAGGGCGAGACAACCTTGAGCGGCTGGGTGCCGGGGTACTGGAAGTTGGTTTCACCAGAGGTTCCTGCTGTTGGGTAGTAGGTCCAGTGCGGATCGACCGTGTCGCCGGTCGTGATGAGGTTGCCGGAGGCGTCGATGCCGGTGGAGATATCGATGTCCAGGGCCGTCGAGTTTGTGGTGAAGGTGCTGGTAAAGGTGGGCCCGGAGTTCCCCACGAGATCGCCGTATCCGCTGACCTGAACGGTGTACTCTGTGTTGCTCTGCAGGGCTAAGGTGGGCGTGAAGATGAGGGTAACGAGGTCGCTGGCGAGCGAAGGCGTGCCGGGGATAGGCGATCCACCATTCGGTATCACCTGGACGACATTTGCGTTGCTCGGGTTGATGGGAGTGTTAAACCGGATCACGATCTGAGCGTTCAGGGGCACGGAGGAGGCGGCGGCGGCCGGCGAGACGAAGGCAACCTGAGGCGGCGTGGTATCGGAACCAGCTCCGGTGGTGAAGTATGCGTCGAGACCGTTGAGATAATTGCCGTCGACATCGTAGTAACCGCTGCCCTGATGCAGGTGGTAATAGGTGTCGGGCAGCAGCGGCACGGACGGAGTGAGCGTGGCGCTGAGTCCGTTGGGGGCCACGGCGACCGCAGCCTGGATGTACTTGCCGCTGTCGGCGTTATAGAGGAGCAGGGTTCCGGAGTTAATGTCGAGCGGATCTGTGGGTTTGGAGTAGGTGACGGTGGGGGCGAAGTTTGTGCCGATGTTGGCCTGTCCGTTGAAGTTGCTGCTGGCGTAGTTCTGGGCTGTATCGGGACCGCTGCCGGTGTTGAAGGCGAACGAGCCCGAAGTAAGCGCGTTGCCGGCAGTATCGGTGAGCGTGCTGCTGTATGCCACCGTGTAGGTAGTGCTCGGGGTGAGAGGCGCGGACGGCTTGAAGGTGAGGATGGTTCCAGGACCCCACGAGCAGCAATTGACATTGCTGTTCCAGCTGTAGACGCCGGCAACAGGACCAGCGCCCGCCATGAGCGTAAGGCCGGCTTGCGTGGACTGATTCATGTCGGCGCTGAACTGGAGCTGGATGGATACATTCGTGCCAACGGTGGTGTTCGCCGGCGGATTGGCGGCGACCACTGTGGGCGCGGTGGTGTTGGCCGCGTCGGTCGTGTAGAGAGAGACGGTGTAAGTGTTGAAAGTGTTCCCTGTCGCGTCTTTGATGCCGTTGGTGAGCTGGAACTGGTACTGGGCGTTGACGGCGAGGAGGGCGTTGGGCGCGAAGGTCAGCACGCGGCCCGTGGCATCGACGGTGATGGTGCCCGGCACAGAAACATAGCCGTTCGGATTGCTGACCAGGGTGAGCAGGACGGTGCTGGAGGTGATGGTGGCGCGGTTCATGGGCTGGCTGAAGACCGCGACGATGCTGCTGTTGATGGGCATGCCTGCGGCGTTGGCGCCGGGGCTGAGCGAGAGCAGCGACGGGGCGGGAATAGTGGCAGCCTGGATGGTGAAACCACCGGCGACGGTCTCGACTTCGCTGTTGGTCGTGGTGGTAACATCGGCAGGCCCGAGCGGAGCGGTCGAGGAAACGGTGATGTTCGCGGTCAGATTGGTGGCGCTGTTGACCGTGGTGGAATTGACAGTGACGTTGGGTCCGAAGCCGGCGTTGGTAGTGCCGTTGACCCAATTCGTGTACTGGCCGGTGAGGGTGACGTTGAGGGTCTGAGCTGGATTGCCGATGTTGGGGTTGATCTGGGTGATGACAGGAGTTCCCGACGTGACGGAGAAGCCGTTGCTGAGGGTCTCCGACTGCGAGTTCGTGGTGATCTGGAGATCGCGGCCGCCCACGGAGGCGTTGGAATTGATGGTGATGTTGGCTGTGAGCTGCGTGGCGCTGCTCACAGTGACGAAGTTCACGGTGATGCCGGAGCCGAAGCTCACGGTGGTGACGCCCTGCTGGAAGTTGGTGAAGGCGCCATCGACAACGACGTTGAGGGTAGCGCCGGCCTGACCGGCACCAGGTGAGGCGGAACTCAACGCGGGCACTCCGGCGAGAATCGTGAAGCCGCCGGTGATGGAAGCAACTTCAGAGTTGGTGGTGACGGTGACGGCATGCGAGATGAGCGCCGCCGTGTTACTGATGCTGATGTTGGCGACCGCGGTGGTGGAGCTGGTGACGGTGGTGCTGTTGACGGCGATGTCGGCGCCAAAATTGGCGATACTGGCGCCGTTCACAAAGTTCGTGAACTGACCGGTGAGCGTGACATCGAGGTTAGTCGCGCCCTGATGGCCGGTAGGCGGATTGACGTTGGTCAGTTTCGCGCTGCCGCCAGTTACGGTGAAGCCGCCAAGGATAGTGGCGATTTCTCCGCCGGTGGAGAGAGTGACATTCCAGGAGCCAAGTGGAGTAGCAGCGGGGATCGACACGGTGACGTCGGCGTGCGTGAGGTCAACGACGCTGATGCCTGTGACCTGAATGCCTCCGCCGAATGAGGCCGCAGTAACTCCGCTGGTGAAGTTAGTCTGGCTGCCGGTAACATGCACGGTGACGGACTGGCCCTGGCCGCCGCTGGCGGGGCTGAGACTGGCGATGGCGGCGGGACCGGCCATGACCTGGAAGAGGTTCGAACTGGCGATGGCCTGGGTTCCGGAGGGAGTTCCCGTTGTGGTGACGGAGACGGGGCGATAGCCGAGCGCGGTGGTTGGCTGCACGGTTACGTTCGCCTGCAACTGTGTTGCGCCGATGGGCGTGACGGAGTTCACCGTGACGCCGGCGCCGAAGGCAGCGGTCGTGCTTGTGCCGGATCCGCCAAAGTCGGTGTTGAGCGCGGTGATAGTAACGGTTTCTGTCTGGCCGAGCATCGCGGTGGCGGGATTGATGTAAATCATCTCCGGCTGGGTCTGGGTGATTTCGAAAGCGTTGCTCTTGCCTGCCACTTCACCGAGAGTGGTCATGGTGACGTTGACCAGACCTGGAGTGGCGTACTGCGAAACCGTGATGTTGGCCGTGGCGGTGGTGGGCGACGTGACGGTGAATGTATTGATCTGAACGCCGGGGAAGGTGAGTTGCGTGCTTCCCTGCTGCCAGTGGGTGTTAATGCCGGTGATGGTGATGGTGAGCGTGGAGGCCTGGCCGGCGGTAGAGGGTGAGACGCTGTTCACGACAGCCGGTCCGGGCGCGACATAGAGAGCATTGGCGATGCCCAGCGTCTGCGTACCGGTGCTCACGACGAGGTTGCGATAGCCGGTGGGGGTGAGAGGCTGGACTGATCCCTGCACCGTCAGTGAGGTTGGCGAGGTGACGGTGACGGAACCGATGTCGACGCCGGTGCCGTAGCTGACGACAGGCGGGGTGGTTTGGGTCCACGAGGTGGCCTGGCCGAGGATGGTGAAGACTGCGCCGCTCTGCTGCTCCACGGAGCCGGGTCCGGAAGACAGCAGCACCGGCGTACCGGGCTGGACGACGAAGGCGTGGTTGAGACTGGCGATCTCGCCCTGGGTTGTCGCGGTTGCGCCAGTTGCGCCAATGGGAGCCAGAGGCGGAATGGCGAGGGTGAGCGTGGCGTCGGTGGCGTCGTTGACCACGGTATTGGTGACCACGATGCCGGAGCCGAAGCGGAAGATGGTGGAGCCATCCCAGTGGGTGTTCTGGCCGGCGACGGCAACGGTGATGGTCTGGCCCTGGAGGGCGGTGTTGGGCGTGACGGCGATCATCTGAGCGAGGCTGGGTGTAACGCTGAAACCGGCTCCGCCGACGGTCTGGCCTTCGGTTGTGGCGGTGACGGCGCGGCCGCCGAGGGTCGCAAGCTGATCGACGCTGATGGTGGCGGTGGCGATGGTCGGTCCGAGGATGGTTACGCTGTTGACGGTGACTCCAGGACCGAAGCTGAAGGCCGTGGTGTTATCGAAGGTCGTGTACT
Organism: Acidobacteriaceae bacterium; assembly: GCA_036267395.1. Classification (GTDB taxonomy): domain Bacteria; phylum Acidobacteriota; class Terriglobia; order Terriglobales; family Acidobacteriaceae; genus Palsa-343. Next base: position 24,508 of record DATAWD010000023.1, read on the forward strand.
GGCCGAGGATGTTGACGCTGATGTTCTGAGCGCCCTGCATGCCGCTGCCGGGATCGACGATGCTGAGCGTGGGCTGCGCCACGACCACGTTGAAGGTTACGTCCTCGACTTCGGAATCCGAGGCGGTGTTGAAGGAGATGGGGACGGTCAGAGCCGAGGCCGCGGTGATGGTGACGTTGGCGATGGCGCTGGTTGGGCCGGTCACCTGGAAGGTGTTGACCGTGATGCCGTCGCCGAAGATGGCCGTTGTGGTGTCGTCCCAGTGCGTGCTGGAGCCGGTGAAGCGAATGTCGAAGGTCTGGCCGGGCAGGCCCTGGCTGGGCCAGAAGTACCAGATGGAGGGGGTGGGCGGAGGAGCGGGCGCGGTGACCTGGAAATTCGAGGTGAGGAACTGCGCGGTGGGGCCGGTTCCGGTTTGCACGACGACGGTGCGGTAACCGGGCTGAGCAACGGGATCGACGCTGACGAGGGCCTCAATGTGGGTGGCGTCGTCAATCTGGGAGGAGGTGACGGTGACGCCGGGGCCGAAGCTGGGCGCAGCGGTGTCGGTTGAATTCCACTGCGTATAGAGGCCGTTGATGGTGACCTCAAGCCCGGAGGTTCCCTGCAGCGCGCTGCTGGGGGAGAGGTAGGTGATGACGGGGATGCCGCCGGTGATGACAAAAGCGCCGCTGTCGACGAGCGACTCGCCCGCGGTAATCATGTAGACGGATCGAGTTCCGAGGCCGGCGGTGTTGGAGATGCTCATGTCCACCGTGGCGCTGGTGGGGCTGTTGACGATCACCGAGTGAATGGCGATATCGCTGCCGCCGCCCGCGATGTAGAACTGGGTAATGTTCTGGGCCCAGTGGGTGCTGGAGCCGGTGATGTTGAAGACGACTTCCTGGCCCTGATTGCCGGTGGCGGGCGCAACCTGGGTGATGATGGCGGGGCCTGTGGCGATGGTGAAGATACGCGCGTTGACGATCTCATCGCCTGTGCCGTTGGGATCGCCAGGCGTGCATCCGGCATAGGTGACGGCATTGGTGGCGACCAGAGGTTGATAGGCGCAGGACACGCCGGGCGAATCGACGGTGACGGTGTTGACGCCGGTGTAGGCGAGGGGGTCGACAGTGATGTTGGCCATGAGATCGGTGGCGTCGGTGAAGCTGACGCTGTTCACCGTGATTCCGGGGCCAAAGGTCGCGGTGCTGGCGGCGTTGAAGTGCGAATACTGGCCGATGAGATGGACGGTGAGGTTCTGGGTGCCCTGCTGGGCCTGGTTCGGGATAGCCTCATTGAGCGTGGCGACGCCGGGCTGCACGGTAAAGGAGTATTGCTGCGTGGCGATTTCGCCGTAGGTCTGGACGGTGACCTGCTTGAAGCCAGTGGAGGCACTGGTGGTGACCGCGACGGAAACGGTGAGCGAGGCCGGGCTGTTGACGGTGACTTGTCCGACATGGAAGTTGGAGTCATTGAAGCTGACGGTGGTGACGCCGGCAAGGAAATGCGTGGCGGAGCCGATGATGGTGATGGCCTCAGTCGATCCCTGGGGCGCGGAGAGCGGCGAAACGGAATTAATTTGCGCTGCGCCGGGCTGGACGCAGAAGTTGTCATCGATGGAGCCGGTGTTGACCTGCTCGGAGGCGGTGGTCACGGTGAGGAGGTGACCGCATGGCGAGCCGGAATCGATATAGGCCCAGGGGCTGACGGTAATGTTGGCGGTCAGCGTGTCGGAGTCGATGACGTTGACGGAGTTGACGGTGATGTCCTGATTGAATTCGAGGGAGGTGAGCATGGACTGCCAGTTAGTGAAGCGGCCCAGCACCTGGAGATTGAGAGTGGCTCCCTGCTCCGTCGCGCTGGGAGAGATAGCCAGCAAGGCAGGCGACCCTTCCTCGATGTCGATGGCTTGCTGAATCGAGACCGTCTCGCCGTCGGTCACCATGGTGAGCGGGACGAAGCCGACGTGCGCCGAGGAGAGCACAGTGACCTGAACGGTGGCCGAGGTGGGACCGGTGACGGTGAGGTTGTCGATGCCGACGCCTGCGCCGAAGCTGGCCGTAGTGTCGCCCTGCAGCCAGTGTGTGCCCACGCCCGTGATATTCAGAGTCGCGGTCTGAAGCTGCGCGACCTGCGGGACGCCGGTGGGCGGATTGCCGATGGTGCAGTTGAGGCCGCCGATGGTTCCGGTGGTGGAACAAATGAAGCTGGGCTCGACGCCGGCGATGTACGCCGCGCTGGACGTGACGCTGAAGCCGGTACCGCTGACAATCTCGGAGCCGGTCATCATGATGACGCTGTTGCCGCCAACGGGGGCGGTAGGCGAGATGGCGATGGTGGCCGTGGCGGTAGTGGGGCTGGTGATGGTGAGATCGGACACCGTGACACCAGCGCCGAGGATGGCCTGGGTCTGGCCCTGCACCCAGTTGGTGAGCGAACCGGCGATGGTGACGTTCTCGGTGGATCCCTGAGGTCCGCTGTTGGGACTGACACTGACGAGGGTGGGAGTGGCGGGGGCATCGACACCAAAGCCTGCGATGACCTGCTCGGCGCCGGTGTTGACATAGACAGTCTGGAATCCGGGCGGCGTGGGTGTGGAGGTTCCGCCGACGGAGTAACTCGTGGCGATGTTCACCGTGACGTGGGTGGCGTCGGTCACGGTGGTGCTGTTGACGGTGATTTGCGGCCCGAAGAGAACCTGCGTGACTCCGGCCTGGAAATGGGTATTGAGGCCGACTATCGACACATCGAGGGTGTCATTTTGCGGAGCATGGTTGGGATTCAGCGCAACGAGTCCAACCGGGGTGCTGGTGACGTTGAAATACGTGGTGACGATTTCGCCGCCGGTGGTGAAGGTGACGAGACGCTGTCCAGTGGCGGCGCCGGGAGCGATGGTGAGGGTGGCGGTGGCGCTGACGGGACTGGTGACTGCAAAGTTCGAGAGGGTGACGCCCTGGCCGGCGACGACGGGGAGCGTGACAGGCGCGGCGGTTCCGGAGAAGTGGGTGAACTGGCCGGTAAAGCTGACGCTGAAGGCGGCCGGCGCGTTGTTGGTGGGCACCGCGCCGTTGGCCGGACTCATGGTGAGGGTGGGGGTTTGCGCGTAGACGGAGATGCTGGCGCTGACGACCTGGCCGCCAGTGGCCATGTAGAACGGGTAGGTTCCTGGCGGCGTGCTGGTGGGCACGGCGATGTTGAGGGTGGCCGTGGTCGGGCTGGTGATAGTGACGACCGGGAAACTGGGTACGAGGACACCCTGCGGATAGAAGGCCGCGACGGTGGTTCCCTGCACCCAGCTGGTGTTGGATCCCACCACAGCGAGGGTGGTCTGGCCGCCCTGCGGCACAGTGCCGGGGGTGACGCTGACGATGGACGCGCCGGAAGCTGTGACGGAGAAAGTGAACGGGAAGATGGTCGCGTTGCCGGAACCGCCGCAGGTGAGGCGGGCGATGATGGCGCCGACGTTGGCGTTGGGACTGACCGCGATTGGAACTGTCACCTGATGCGCGCTGTCGATGGTGATGGAGCCAGTGGAGATTTCGCCGGTGAAGTCGGCGAGAAGCACGCCACCCGGGCAACTGTTGAATGCCGTGAAGGCATTACCGGTAATGACCACATTGGCAGATTGGCCCTGAGGAGCCGAATTCGGAGAGACGGAGATGAGGCCGGGCGTGGCGCCGGTCACGGTAAAGGAAGCGGACAGCGCGGCGATTTCGCCGCCGGTGGCAACGGTGACATTATTCACGCCGACGGCGGCGTTCGAGGGCACGGCCACCTGCGCGGTTGCCGAGGTGGCGCTGGTGACCTGCACATCGCCGACGATGACGCCGCCGCTGATGGAAACCTGGGTTGCATCCTGGAGAAAGTGGGTGCCCAACGCGGTGAGGGTGACCTGGCCGGTAAAACCCTGAGGCTCCGAGTTGGGGCTGATGCTGAGCAAAGCTGCGCTGTTGGGGCCGATCTGGAAGATGGGATTCCCGGATGGCCCGGGAACCGACGTCGCGAATTCGCCGCCCGTCACCATGGTGATTGTGCGATAGCCGACGGGCGTGGTGTTGCTGATGGTGATGTTGGCCATCGCATCGGTGGCGTCATTGATGGTCAGCGAGTTCACCGTGACGCCATCGCCGAAATTAACGAAGGTTGTGCCCTGAACGAAGTTGGTGCCGGCGGCGGTCAGGGAGACGTTGAGCGTCTGCCCCTGCGTGCCAAAGGCCGGCGTGACGCCGACGATGCTGTGCGCGTTCGACGGGTCGGAAATGATGAACGCGGACCTGAGCTGCGCGGTTTCAGTGCCGCCGCCGGTGAGAGGCGTAGTGACCTTGATATTCCGCGCGCCATAGGTCACGCCGCTGCCGGCCAATTGCAGCGTTGCATCGATCTCATTCGGGCTGACGGCGACCTGCGATCCGGGCACGATGGCGATGCCGGACAGGATGGAACTGCTGTTCGTATCGACGAAGACGATCTGCGAAGAGGAGCTGAAGTGGGTCCAGCCGTTGCCGGTGATGACGACCGGCACACTGGCGCCGGCTGCTCCTGCGCCGGGCGAGACGACAGAGACGGCGGCGGCGGGATCGCTGGTAATTGCCGAGCCGGTGAGCGCCACGACCAGGGACGCGCCGTTGGGCGCGGAGTCCGCGACGGTCAGGCTGCCGGCGATGGTGCCCTGGGACAGCGAGGCGCCTGGGGCAAATGCGACTGAGATCATGCAGGTGGATTGGGCGGCGATGACGCCGTTGCCGCAGTTACTCGCGGCCGTGAAATTCAGCGAGGGAGAAAGGGTAAAGGTCTCGGGCTGGACTTCATGGTTGGTGAGCTTGATATTGAGCGGAGCGCTGACGGTGCCGACCTTCTGGGCGCCGAAACTCAGCGAGCCGTTGGAGAGAGTCAGAGGCTTGTTCCCTGTCCCGGCGAGGTTGACGACCTGAGGACTGGTGACGGCGGTGTCGTAGATCTGCAACTGGCCGTTGCGCGTGCCGCCGATGGTGGGCGCGAAGGCCAGGGTCACGTTGCAGGAAGATGCGGCTGCCAGCGTGTACGGAGGCGGAGCCGAGCCAGTCGCGCCGCAACTGGAGGAGGTCTGCTGGAAATCGCCGCTGAACTGGAAGGCGCTGATGGTGATGGGAGTTGAGGTGGAGTTCTTCAGGGTGACGGTCCGGTAGGCGCTGGTTGAACCGACAGGCGCAGTGAAGTTTGTGATGGAGGTCGGGTTCACGATGAGCGGGGCATTCCCTGCTCCACCGAGGCTCACAGTTTGTGGACTGCCGAGAGCGTCATCTTTGACATTGAGGATGGCGCTTCTGGTCCCGGTGGCCGCGGGTGCGAAGGTAACGGAAAGCGAGCAACTGGCGCCGGCGGGAAGCTGGGCCGGGCATGCGCTGGCAACGGTAAAGTCGCTGCTGTCTGCTCCGGTAATGGGAACGGAGGCGATATTCAGCGGCACCGTCTGGTTGTTGGTGACGGTGATGGTGCTGGCTGCGCTGGTGGAGCCGAGGAACTGCGAGCCAAACGACAGTTTGGCGGGTGTGAGAAGCACGGGGGCGATGGCTGTCCCGGTGAGGGCGACGAGTTGCGGGCTGTTCGCGGCGCTGTGCGTGATGGCGATCGAGCCTGGCTGCGAGCCGGCCGCGGTGGCCGTAACGCTGACGCCGATGGTGCAACTGGCGCCCGCCGCCAGAACGATCGGAGACATGGGGCAGGTGGTCGTGCCCGCATCGAGCGAATAGCCGCCGGTAAAACCGGTGATGGAGCTGATGGTGAGCGCGGTGGCCTGATTGTTCCTCAGCTGCAGAGTTTTAGCCGCCGGGACTCCAACCACGACGGCGCCAAAGGCGAGCGCAGCGGGAGCGACACTAACCGGGGGTACTCCGCCGCCGGAAAGAGCCACGGACTGCGGGCTGGTGACGGCATCATGAGTGATGGTGAGAGCGCCGGTGGGGGCGGGTCCGAGAGCGGTCGGCGTGAGGGTCACACCGATGGTGCAGGTTGCTCCCGCGCCCAGCGTGCCTCCGGCCGAACACGTGGTTGTGGCGTTATCGATGGCGTAGGGCGCGCTGGTGGAGATGCCCACGATATGTAAAGCGACAGTCTGCTGGTTGGCGAGAGTGACGCGCCTGACGGCGCTGGTCGTGTTTTCGAGGACATTGCCGAAATTGATGGCTGACGTGGAGAGCGTCGTAGCCAGAATTCCGTGTCCCGAGAGGGTGGTGAACTGGGGGCTGTTGGCTGCCGAATCGACGATGGTGATCTGACCGGATGCGATCCCCTGCGCGGTGGGCTGGAAGACTACGCCGATGCGACAGCTGGCTCCCGCAGCCAGCGTGCCGCCGGAGGTTGCGCATGTGGTTGCGCTTCCCGAACCGATGTCGAGCGCGAAAGGTCCGCCGAAGAGAAGGGACGAGATTGCGAGAGTCGAGGAGAGATTGTTGGTCAGGGTCAGCACGCGGGCCGGGCTTGTCGTGTTCATGACGATCTGCCCGAAGTTCTGCTGCGCAGGCGTGAGGGTGACGGGAACAACACCAGCGCCGCTGAGCGCAATAGACTGCGCGCTGAGGCCGCCGCCAAAGTCGATGGCGAGCGAGGTGCTTTGGGCGCCAGTCGCAGTGGGAGTGAAGGTGACCGCCACACTGCAACTTGCGCCGGCGGCCAGAGTTCCAGGATTGGCGCAGGTTGTGGATGGATCGATGGCAAACATGGCGCCCGGCGGCACGGAAATGGAGGAGATGGCGGCGGTGACTGACTGATTATTCCTGAGCGTCAGCGTGTGGATTGCGCTTGTGTTATTGACGGCGGCATTGCCGAAGGCGAGCGAAGCCGGGGATACGGATGTGGCAGGAACTCCGCTGCCGGAGAGGATAACCGCAAGCGGGCTGTTGGGCGCTGAGACGGCGAGGGAGAGCGTGGCGGAAGCCGCACCCGAGTTGCTGGGGGTAAACGTCACAGCGATGACGCAGCTCGCATGGGCGCCCAGGGTTCCATTGGTTGTGGTGCAGGTCGTGTTCGCGGGGCTAAGCGCAAAGCCGTTGGCGAAACCTGTCGTCGAGGCGATCGTGAGAGTGGAGCTCTGGTTATTTGTAAGCGTGAAGGTCCTGACGGCGCTGGTTTGATTGTCAGCGACATTGCCAAAATTGATGGAAGCCGGAGACACCATGGCCTGGCCGGCGCCTGTGCCCTGCAAATGGACCGAGACCGGAGCCGAATCGGCGCTGTCCGCGATCGTGAGAAGACCTGTGCGCGATCCGCTCGCGGTCGGCGTGAAGGTCATGTAAATCGTGCAGGTCGCCGATGGCCCCAGCGAGGATCCGCAGGTGGTCGCGCCGGTGACCGCGAAGTCGCCCGTGGTTTGGGGCAATCCCAGGGTGACGGCAGATGTTCCGTTATTGGTGAGGGCTACAGATTTTACGGCTGAGGTTTGGTTCACAACGACCGAACCGAAGCCCACGCTGGAGGGGCTCACGGATGTGGGCCCATTCGTTCCTGTGCCGGTGAGGGGGATGATGCTCGGGCTGTTGGCCGCAGTGTCGATGAGGGTAAGGGAGCCGCTCGCGTAGCCGGCGACAGTGGGCGAAAACGTGACGGAGATCGTGCAATTCAGTCCCTTGCCGAGCGTCGCGGGCGCCAAAGGGCAATTGGTACCGCTTACGGCGAAGGGTCCGGAGGGAGCGACAGCATCGATGGTCTGACCATTGCCCGACTGGTTGTAGAAGGTCACCTGAATGGGAGCCGAGGTGGTGTTGACGGGAGTTCCGGGGAAAGCAATGCCAGTTGGGCTGACCGAGGTCTGCGCGAAGCCGAGCGGCGCTGCAGCCAGACAGAACAGCGCTGCGGTGGAAAGCAGCGTAAGAGATCGAACCTTCAACGTTCTCTTAGTAACTGGCTCACTCTGGCCGAGTGTCATGGATTCCTCCGTGCTCACGCGAGAAACAGCGCGCACTTTTCCGGACAGGCGAGGACCAGTCGGTTGCCGAGGATTCGGCTGAACGGATAGCGGCGCTAATTCGCCGGAGGATATGGAGGCGGCGGCGAGAAGGTCAATGGACGGTATCTGACTTGTTTCTGAACTTTGTCTGGACAGAAATCCCCTTGTTGGGGCGTAACTTAGCGAAAAAGGGATCAACAGCGGAGCAGGGACTGTGCTATTGTTATGGGACTTTCCGGACCGGCGCAGAGCACGAGTCCCCAACGAGTCCGCCTGACCAGACGCATCGCTATGGCGACCTCACCTTCCATTACCGGTTATCGCTTTGGTCCCTTCTCGCTTCATGTCCGTTCCGGCGAGCTCATCCGGAATGGCCGGCGAATCCGGCTGCAGGAGAAGCCCTATAGCCTGCTGCTTGCGCTGATGGAACATCCGGGAGAGGTGATCACGCGCGGGGAGTTGCGGGAGCGGCTGTGGCCGGACGACACGTTTGTCGACTTCGACGACGGCCTGAACACGGCCATGAGGAAGCTGCGGGAGGCCCTGGGCGACGATCCGCAGGACCCCCGATATATCGAGACGGTGCGCGGGCGTGGGTATCGGCTGCTGGCGGAAGTAGAGGCAGTGGCGAACGGCCGAAGTGGTCCGGAAGAGCCCCGGGTGAGTGGGTTTACGCCGGCGATCGAGCCTTCGACCCCGACGAAGGACAAGGTCCGGGGAGCGGTGAATGCTCTGGAGCGCAGGCGCCGCAGCTTTGCCATTGGCTGGACGCTGGCGACTTGTGCGATTGCGGCGAGCGGCCTGGGGCTGTGGTACTGGCTGACCCACGCGCGGCCTGTGTTGTCGTACGGGAATGGCAGCCCGGTGCTGGTGGCCGATTTTTCAAATCAGGCGGGTGATCCCAACTATGCAGCGGCGCTGCGCACGGCGCTGCGTGTGAGCCTGGAACAGTCGGACCGGGTGAACCTATATTCCGATGCACAGGCCGGCCGTGTGCTGCGGCGGATGGAGCGTCCGGCGAACTCCAGCATTACCCCTGCCGTGGGGCGGGAAATTTGCCGGCGGGAAGGCATACCCGCGCTGATTGTGCCGGAAATCCGGCGATCCGGATCGGGGTTCGTGGTGACGGCGCAGCTGGTGGATCCCACCACCGGGGCTGCGGTGCGCTCCTATGCGGAGGGGGCGCGGGACAACAGTCATCTGCTGGATGCCGTAGATGGAATTGCGGTGGACATCCGACATGATCTGGGTGAATCGCGTCTGGCTATTCATGAATCGCACGCGGCCCTGCCGGAGGTGACAACCCCGTCGCTGGCCGCGCTCGAGGACTATGCGGATGGCGCAAAGTCCTTCGGACAGGGGCAGGTGGCAAATGCGGTGCGGCTTTACCAGGCGGCGCTGGCGGCTGATCCGGGATTCGCAATGGCCCATGCGGCGCTGGGTTATGCCGAATACAGCTTTTTCCTGAACGAGCCGGCGCAGGGGCAAGCCGAATACCACAGAGCGCTGGCCCTCTCATCGCGGACGACGGCCCGCGAGCGCGCGTGGATTGAACTGCGCTTTGCGGAGAGCCAGGGGCGCGTGACGGATGCGCTGCGGCTGTATCAGGCATACGTGGAGAAGTATCCGGGCGATTGGGGCGCGGGGTACAGCTATGCCAGAGAGTTGCGGATGAACGGGCAGCAACAACAGGCGCTGCAGATTTATCAGGAGCTGGCGCGTGAATCGCCCAACGACTCCGGCGTTTGGATTGAGATGGCCACAGCGTACAAGATGATGGAGTTGTGGCCGCAGTCGATCCAGGCGTATGAGAAGGCGTTCGCCCTCGACCCGCGGGAACTTTCCGTCGCCAATATCAATCAGGAATATGGATTCACGCTGGTGGATAACCATCAGGACGCGAAGGCTGAGCAGGTTTTTGAGGCGCAGCTGCGCGATCCTGACCACGTTGCCGACGGAGAGCGGGCCCTGGCTTTTCTGGATCTCTATCAGGGACATTATGCGAGCGCGCGGCAGCGGCTGCTGTTGGCCCTCGCGAAGACGAACGGCCCCTTCTCCGTGGCACGGATCCGCTACATGCTGGCGGAGGTGGCCCGCGGCCAGGGGAATCGGCGGGAGCAGATTGGGCAGCTGGATCGCATTACGGCGAAGCTCAATGCAATCGGCCCCCGCGTGGAATATGGCTCCCTTGTGGGCCAGGCCTACGCGCGGGCCGGCGAAACCGCGAAGGCGAAAAAGATGCTGGCAGTTGTAGCGCCGCTGGTGAACGGCCGCGTGGAAGGAGAGGTGGCCTACGCTCAACTGCTGAAGGCGGAAGTAGCCGCCGCGGAAGGAGATTACGACACAGCGATCGACTTCCTGAGCCCTCCCGAGCCGGACAGCGGGACATCCACCGCGACGCTGATGCGCGAATCGCTTGGCTACATCTATCAGAAGATGGGAAAACTGGACGAGGCGATGGAGTGGGAGCAGCAGTTTGTGAGCGGCCGCGGGTCGGATGCGCTGGGTTGGGAGCCGCAGCAGCGGCTGGTCGAGGCCAGGTTTGCGCTGGCTCGGGATTACCAGAAGAAAGGCGACCCGACAGCGGCGCGAGCGGAACTGGCGGAGCTGATGGGGCATTGGGACCATACTGATCCGGAAGTGGCACTGGTGCGAGAGGCGCGGCAACTCAGCAGCCAATTAGTCGCTGCGCACTGAGAATAAATTTTGAGCGGAATGTCTGAAGAACTGGCGGGGACGACGGGGCTCGAACCCGCGACCTCTGCCGTGACAGATTCACAAGGCTCAAGGAATCAAAGAGTTAGGGGTAACGCAAAGGCACAAAAAGAACCTTCGGGAAGCTATGGAGCAGCCCAAAGTGCCCTGATTGTGCCCTTGTTTTTGCGGCAAGGGTGAAACCCCAACGCTGTTCTAGCTGCGCTCGTCCGGGTGGCACCGATGAGGGCACCAACAGGAGAATCCACCGTCCATCTTCCAGTTCCCTGCCCTGCGTCGCCTGTCAAGGGCGGAGCAAAACCAGGCCAGTGTGGCGGAGTAAAAGTAGGCCAGTAGATAGCCTTTGAGGTTGTAGTGGGATTGCGGGGTAGAAGGGGCGCTGGCAGCGGCAAACAGATATGCCGGGGTGATTCTCGAAGTCAAAACACCGGGGATCGGACCAGCCATTCATCGTGTGGTGCGAGCGCCGGTTTTCTCGGGCCCGGTGATCTATGCGTCATTTCTGCACGGGGAGCTTCTTGAAATCCGTAAGATAGACCCACTTGCGAGAACTATGGCACTGATGGATTGCGTCCCCCTTTCCGCTGCGGGATTGGCACGCGATGCGAACGTAACCTCGGTTGGCCTGTCGCTTGATTGCGCATCCCCCGAGTTCATCGCTGCGCTTCATGATGCCGGCCTTGAGGTATTGCTCTATACCGTCAATGATCCCAGGCTGATCGATTACGCCATCCAACTGGGCGCCGATGGGGTCATATCCGATTATCCCGAGCGTATTCCAAAAATCTGGCCGAATTGAAATCCCCTAACTCCCAGTTAAAGCCGTCGAGCGAAGCGCCAATTTCGCCCTTCCGGCCCATCAGATCTGCCCGCCCCTGCGCCAGTCGATTCCCTGCCCAGCAGGGCTACTGCGCGTGCAGGTTAACCTTCGCTATAACCGAACCTCTCAATCTGTAGAGGAAAACGGAGGCGGCGCGGCCCTCGGTGAGCGCATTGGCGATAGAGCGCTCATCGAGATCCCCGAGCACCGAATTGGCTACGACGAGTCGAAGAAAACTGCTCCTGGTCTCAGCACCGACCCCTAAGTCCAGGGCCCTCACCGCAACAGGTAAAACCTCCGAGCCGTGTCCGTAAACTCCCACACCTGCGCCTTCTCCCAGGCTGCATCGCGCCCCATCTCCCGCGCCATCACCGCCGCGACCTCCGCCGCGCAGCGCATCGCGGCCTGCGCGTCCAGCAGCAGCGCGCGCGTTCTGCGCGCGAGCACATCCTCCACCGTCCGCGCCATCTCCGACCGCACCGCGTACACCACCTGAGCCCAGGTGTACGGCAGCGCCGGGTCGATTTTCCCCGCCAGCCCCCCTTCCGCCGCGATCAGCGTCTCCACCTCGGACTCATCGCTGCCATATTCGCCGCAACCCTCCGCAGCCCCGTGAATCTTCAGTGTGCGCGTGACGCATGGAACGGCCTGGAGCATCCCACGCCGGATCGCAAACTCCAGCGTGTCTTCGGCCATGCGCCGGTAGGTCGTCCACTTGCCCCCGGCGATCGTTATCAGCCCCGCGGCCGAGCACGACAGACGGTGCTCGCGCGACAGCTGCGACGTCTTCGCCGCCTTCCCGCTCACCAGCGGCCGCAGCCCGGAAAAAACAGAAAGAATGTCGCTTTTCCCGATCGGCCTCTCCAGATACGGCCCGATCTGCTCCAACAGGTAGTCAACTTCCTCCTCGCTGTACCCCGGCTCCACGGCGGGCGCCGGCGCGGCTACGTCCGTCGTTCCAATCAGCACGCGGCCCTCCCACGGTATCGCGAAGATCACCCGCCCATCCCGCGTCTTCGGCACGATGATCGCGACTTGGCCGCCCAGCGAGCCCGATCCCACCACGATGTGAGTCCCGCGGCTCAGCGCCAGCATCGGCGCAGCCCCGGGATCGTCCAGCTTCCTTAGCTCGTCGCTGAAGATTCCCGTCGCGTTGATCGTCGCCCTGGCCCGCACCGTTGCGGTCGCGCCGCTCTCCGCATCGCGCACCACCGCGCCGCGCACCCGCCCGCCTTCGTGGATCAGCCGCTCGCAGCGGACGTAATTCATTGCCGTCGCGCCGTGGTCCAGCGCTGTCCTCGCCAGTGACAGCGCCAACCGCGCGTCGTTGAACTGCGCGTCGTAGTAGACCACGCCGCCCTTGAGCCCCGTTCGCGCGATCCCCGGCGCCTGCTCCGCCACCGCCGGGCCTATCACCCGCGTCGGTCCCAGGCTCGCCCGGCCCGCCAGCAAGTTGTAGACGAGCAGCCCCGCGCCGTAATACGGCAGCTGCCACCGCCGGTACACCGGGACCACGAACGCCTGCCGCCGCACCAGGTGCGGCGCCGCCCGCAGCAGGATCGACCGCTCCTCCAGCGCTTCCCGCACCAGATGGATCTGGCAGCTTTGGAGATAGCGCACTCCGCCGTGTACCAGCTTGGTCGCGCGGCTTGAGGTCGCCTGCGCGAAGTCGCCCGCCTCCACCAGCGCCGTGCGGTAGCCGCGCGTCGCCGCATCGACGGCGACGCCCAGCCCCGTCGCGCCCCCTCCGATCACCAGTACGTCGAAGTCGCCGTCCAGCGAAGACCAGAGCGAGCTGCGATCCGGCTTCCTCTGCATGTGAGTTGGCTCAGCTCTCCTGTCCGGATTTCAGCGCCCGGTTCCGCGCCGGCAGGAATGGATGGATCAGCGTCTGGTACGCCGCGCCGCCCACCGCTCCGCCGATCAGCGGGCCCACAATCGGCACCCACCAGTAATTCCGCGGCGACGGAAAGGCCGCGATCCCCCAACCGGTGAGGAAGCAGAACACCCGCGGCCCCAGGTCGCGCGCCGGATTGATGGCCCACGCCTCGAGGTACCCCATCGACGCTCCGATCAGCGCCACTAGAAACCCGATGATCAGCGCCCCGAAGTTCGCCCCCGGAGCCATCTCGTTGTACTGCTCTGTGATGGCGAAGATGCCGAAGACCAGAAACGCGGTCAGGATGATTTCATCGCCGAAGGCGTGCCCCGCCGTAATTCCCGTCGCGGGATGCGTGAAGAAAACTCCGGCCGCGCCGCCAGCCGCCCGCGTGAGATGATGCGCGGCATTGAACTGGTCGATCACCGGCCCGAAGAGCCGGTACACGATGCCCGCTCCCACCAGCGCACCCACCGTTTGCGCCGCACAGTACGGCAGAACCTTTTTCCACGAGAACCTGCGGTAGAGAGCCAGCGCCAGCGTCACTGCTGGATTGGCGTGGCAGCCGCTGACCGAGCCGGTGGTGTAAATGGCGATGGTCACCGCCAGGCCCCACGCGATGCACACGCCCCAGTACGCGTGCTGGTAGGGGCTGGGATCGTAGAGGCTGTACATTGCCGCCACCGAGTCGCCGAAGGCGATGATGATGAACAGCGCCACGGCTTCGGAAATGAGTTCCCCGGCATATTCTCTGGTCAATCCCACCTCCCGCGGCCATCCTGGACGGTCGTTCGATCTCGCTGCGACGCACAAACGAGCCGAGATGCCATTTTATAGGGCGGAATATATTCAGGAGAGACGAGGCATCGGGGCTGGGCTCGGCATTAATGGTGTCGCTCTGTGCTAAATGGGCCACCCTCCTGCTCAAACCGAAAGCTGGGTTGAACGAGCCAACCTCCTCTCCCCGACCACGCATCTTCACAAGAGTGCGGCGATCGCATTTCTCCGGCGACAGCAAAGGTGATAGCGTGTCTCCGATTGCGCAAGCCGAATAGGCTTTACCATCCTGCCAGCCGCCTACTCCCCGATACGGGTGGGAGGCCTGGAGCAATCCGCGCATTTGGGGGTCGATTGCACGCTGGGTCCAAAGTTGACGATGCGGGGCGCAGCGAAATGTTTCTCTCTTCCTTCTTGCGGATGGCAGGCCAAAGATATTATTGGTCGTCACCGTCGCGATTGGGCCGTATCCTGTGGTCCATTACAAGTAACATAACCAGGCAGTTTGAGATATTCAGGATTCTGTCACTCCCCGCATTCAACCAGCTGGTGCTTCTCGATCCGGTATTTCCTTTCAAGTATCTCTCCACGATCTATCTGGTGGGCGGACTTTCTGCCAAAGAGCGGGCGTCCTGTTTTGTTCATCACTACCAATTCCTCGAGGCCAGGCTGCCCCGCCCCTTCCTCCGCCAGCGTCATCAGCGCGAAATCACGCTTTTCGAACGGCGGGAAGGCGACCGCGCGTACGCCATCGCTCTGGGCTTTCCTCCGAAGAATGCGATCTGGGAAGGCGAATCGAGTCTCCAGTTGCTGGTGAACGGCATTTCCGTCTACGCTCTGCAATTCACGTTCATTCCGGGACGGGTTTTTCGATGGGATGAAAAGGACGTGGTGGTGATCCTGCGGCTTCAGGGCATGAAGGGGCGGTACGAAGAGGTTCGTTCCGCCACTAAAGCTCTGGGCGAAGTTGCTCCGCAGGCACTGCTGGTCGCAGCGCTCCAGGGGATTGCGAAAGCCTGGGGAATCCAAAGGATGGCGGGGATTTGCGCCGCCAGCCAGGGTGCCCACAAGTACGCCGGATGCTCAGCGAGTCTGTTCCACCAGGCTTATGACGAGTTCTTTGAGGAGCTGGGAGCAACGCGGATGACGGCTAATTTCTATTCCAGCCCGCTGCCTCTGAACGAGAAGCCGCTGAATCGGATCAGGAACGGTCACAAATCCAGAACCCTGAGAAAACGCGCCTTCAAGCTTCAGATAGCGGACGAAGTATGCCGCTTTCTGAAGGAGAACTCACCGCAAGTGGCTGAGCCATTCGAAGTCTCGGTCCGGAGGCATGGTGTCGAAGTCGGCTCGGAGGCGAGTTCTGCGGCCTGATAACGGTATTGCCCACGAGGTATTGCCCACGGATTGTTGATTCTTTGGTGGAGCTGGTCGGGATCGAACTTGAGCCGCCTTGCGGGCATCTGGGCCCGCAGGCGAAATCCTGAGCGGCTTCGCCGCTAACAGCCCGGGTCAAAAATCTTTAGCAGGTGCGGGCAGAAGACTCTTAAGGCAAATCCGAAGAGCGAATTGATCACCCAGGGAAGCGATATCGCCTCCATCAACTGCTGGCACTGACCCGCCTTCACCGCCAGCAATCTCGAGGCCCCGCTCATCGCCGACCCCGCCAATCCAACCGGCCCCACCCTGCCCAGCCCCGGCCCAGGCCTTGTGCCGTCAGACGCCCAACCCCAGGAGGCGTTAGCGTTTAGCTCACATTGCCGGCGCGGCGGTCATGGAGGGAGGCGCCGCATCCGGGGCGCTGCCCCATTTCGGATTCGGCTTCGGTCCCATGGTAAGCACCAGCTTTGCGCCCCCGGCGATGTCGGATTGGCTGAACCACGGCTTGTTCCATGGCTTGCCATTGAGTAAGGCCGACTGAATGTACATGTTTTCCGCCGAGTTATTGCGGGCAAGGATAACTAAATCGTGACCATTGCCCATATGAACCGTCGCCTGGCTGAAGATGGGGCTGCCCATGATGTAGTCGGGACTGGACGGATCGACTGGATAGAAACCCAGGGCGCTCATCACATACCAGGACGACGTGCTTCCCTGATCGTCCATGCCCGGAAAAGCATAGCCGGACTTATCGCTGCCGTACATCAATTCCAAGATTTCCCGAACGAGCTTCTGCGTCTTCCACGGCTGACCGCCCCAGTCGTAGTAGTAGGCGGCCTGCTGATCGGGCTGGTTACCCTGCACATATTGCCCAATCACGCCGGTGCAGTCGCGGCAGATACCTTTCGCCGTGTAAGGCGTGGAGAAGAACTGGTCCAGCCTGGCATCGAACTTATCGCGCCCGCCCAGCAGATCCATCAGCCCCTGCACGTCGTGAGGCACGAGCCAGAGGGTAGACCAGCCTGACGCCTCTTTCATCATGAAGTTGTAGTAGGGCTCGCGCGGATCGAACGGCGAGATCCAATGACCATCCGCTGTGCGGCCGCGCATAAACCCCACGGAGGGATCGAATACATTGCGGTAGTTATGCGCACGCTTCATGAATATCTCATAGTCGTCTTCTTTGCCGAGCTTCCGGGCGTACAGGGCGAGCGCGTGGTCGTCCCAGCCGTATTCGAGGGTCGTGGCAACGCCGGCCTTACCGCCTGCATATGGCGGGCTGGGGTTGCGGTCGGGAATAACATCGGAGATCCAGCCATTGCGCATGTATTCCGCAAGCCAGGGGCGCGGACCGTTGGGGTCGGTGGCGTTTTTGCGGAGGTATTCATACACGGCCGCGCGGTCGAAACGATAGCCTCGCTCCCACGCACCCAGGAACAGCAGATCCGCATTGTCGCCATGGAAGGAAGTGCCCATGTAGCCTGTCTCACGCGCGATATCAAGCTGCGACAGCAGGATGTTGTTCATCGTCTTAGGCTCGAGCAGCATGAGAAGCACAACCTGATTACGGCCCGTGTCCCACAGCGGCACCTGGTTATAGCGGTCGAATGCGGCCACGTGTACGTTGCCATCCTCACCGAGGAATTGCTCGCCTTTCCTGGCCAGCAATTGCGGGCTGTAGAAGGAATGATAGAGGCAGGAGTAGAAGAGCATCTTCTGTTTCTCTGTGCCTCCCTTTACCTGGACGAGGTTTAGCTTCTGCGCCCACGCTTGTTCGGCGCGGCGGCGGATGCCGTCGAAGTCCCAGCCGGGGTCTTCGGACTGAAGGCGCGCCTCGGCAGTGTCGTAACTCGCGCCCGTGGCGACTTTCACCAGCACCTGCTCGCCGGCCGTCGTGGAAAAGCGAAGATACGCTCCGGCAAAGCGACCGGATATCGTCCTGACGCCGGGATCGACCTCGCTGAAACCGATGATGGGCCAGCCGCGGCCCTCCGACGGATGCTGCCTGAAAGTGCCGAACGTGGTGAACGGGCGCGACAGTTGGGCAACGAAATAGATGTTGCGACCGCGCACCTTGCCGCGGACCGTATGATCGTTGATCACCTCGATGTCGCCACCCCGGTCGCCGAGATCGAGCAGGATGTTGGCCTTTTCAGTCCGCGGAAAGGTGAAGCGCAGCAGGCCGGTCCAGGTCGTCGCAGTCATTTCCGCCCTGGTGTGGAAGTCGTCGAGATAGACGCTGTAGTAGCCGGGAGACGCAACCTCGCTCGACTTATCGTAGACGGACGAACTACGATCCGGAGGAACCGTCCAGTTGCCCACCACCGGCATAACCATGGGACCGCCGTGTCCTCCGCTTGTGAAGCCATACATATTGCGGTTCGGATAGAAATAAGGCGCTCTAACTCCTGCCGGATACATCAGGTCGAGGTTGGCATTGACAGGTCCCACCTGCGTTGAACTGTGGGGCAGCATCGCCGCCGGGGAGGTGAATCCGGAGTACAGCTTCTCGCCGGGCGGTGGGGCATTGCCGATCAGCTTCTGCTGGTCGAGGGGAGCGGTGCCCACCAGGCCGTTGACGTACTGGACAGGAGTTTTGCGGGAGGCCGGGCTGTCCTGCGCTACAAGTGCCGGCAACACAAGACAGCCGGCAAGCGCAAGGAGGCATGCACGGCGGAGGCTGGGACAGGCAATCAGCATGATTTCACTCTCCTGATGCGAACGGGGGCGCCCCGCTTTGAAAGCGGCGTCCAACGCCGTATGAAGTATCCGGACAGCGGCGCCGGGCACTGTGGTGCGAAACGGCTTCTCCGGAACGACGGCAACGTATATCCTCCGGTTTTCAGTTTGCCGGAACCAGTGTGACCGCCAGCACCAGCACATCGCGATTCGTCGGCAAAGTCAGGCTGCGAATCTCCTTCCGCGAATCGAGCGGGAAGGAATAAGCAAAGATGTTGAAGGGATTGTTGTCCTTCGAGCCGTCCGCGACCAGCCGGTATGCCGTATGCGCGGCGACCGACTCGCCGGGGAAACCACCGCCGCCGGACCAGTCGCTCAGGCTCTGCACAAGGGAGGCGTACGTGCCGTCCGCATAGTGAACGGTAAAGGACTGCGCCGCCTGGTTTCCATCCACGCCCACGGCGAGAACCTTGAGGCTCGAATATTTGCCCCGCGGCAGGGGGATTGTTTCGCTCGTGACCGCATCAGGGGCATTGGCCGGCCCCAGCCTGAACATGACGTCGGCGCCCACAGGATTGGAGCCCAGCGCCTCGCTGGACAGCGAATACCCGCCTCCGTCCAGGCTGGCGGACGGCGCGAACTTTGCGCCGTCCGTATAGATGCCGGTGACGTTGAATGCGGAGGACAGATCCACGGGGACTGTCCCTTGCAGGACAGGTGTAATCGTAAGTGCGGTGGCGACGCTGTTCGACTGGCTGCCGGAATTTCCTGAAATTGTAACGGTAGCCGTTGCAGGACTGGCTCCGCCGGCCGCGGTCAGCGTCAGCATGCTCGAAGTAGTGGTTGCCGCCGGAATGAAACGGGCGGTTACGCCTGGGGGCAGTCCTGAGACGGACAATCTGACGTTGCCGTGGAAACTCCCTCGCGGCAGCATCAGAATTGGGGTGGTGACGGTTCTGCCCTGCGATACGGATACTTTGCGCGCGAAGGAGAGCGTAAAGCCGGCCGGGCCTGCATTCGGAGAGGGCAGCACGTCATAGAGAGGCTGCACCGGCGTTGTGACAGGATTCTCCTCGGCGACCGAGATAGCCAGAATGCGAATCTTGTCGTTGTTCGGCAGTGTGAGGGTTCTCGCTCCGGCGGGCAGGTTGATTCCGTATCCGAAGAGATAGGAATAGGAATAAGCGACATTCTCTCCTGATGGGTCGTGGTGATGATCGCAGTACCATGCCAGGCCCGCGCGCTTAATGAAGCCCGGCTTCAGTCCGATCATTTCGCCATAGCTGCCGTCCGCGGGGTTTCCGGTCCAGACACGATCGTCCCACTGGCCGATGAATCCACGCCAGTCCTCCACGTTCAGCTGGGCATGGGAGCTGCCCACCCCGAACGTCGCTCTCTGATCGCCGCTCGCCGAGGCCGCCAGCAGATAGACGCGGTTATAGCGCCCTGGAGGCAGTTCGATGGTCTGCCCCTCTGCGGCAATGGCGTTGGGAGCGGCGGTTTTCGCAGAGGCCAGGCGGAACATGACGCCGTTGAACAGGATGCGCGTGGGCAGCATCTCCGCCGGCAGCGCATTGCCCCTGCCATCAAAGCCGGAGGCGGAGTGGTCGCCACTGCCGGTGGCCGTGGCCAACGTGTAATGGAGGAGAACTGGAGTGGAGCGCACGCCGGCAATGCCGGTGGAGGGCGGCTGCAGCCGCAGCGCAAAGGTCCGCGGCTGATAGGCGCCGAAGGAAGTGACCAGCGCTCCGTCCTTCACTGTCGCCGGGCCCACCGGCTGCTCCTGCCCGTTCACCTCGCGCGCGCTGACGATGGGCGCGGCAAAGGAGATGCGCACATTGGGCTGCGGCTGGCCGTCAAGCTCCACCATGCGAAGGACGAACTCGTTGCTCCGCTCGGCCCGTTTCAGCGCCATGACCCGAATGCGCAGGTTGCTGATCCGCACCAGCGAGAAACTGCGGCCCAGCGAACCGGGGTGCTTCGGAGATTCAAAGGCGATCAGGGGCGCATTTAGTTCCTCGCCCTGCCAGTCCGTCCGGGCCTGGCGCCAGCCGTCCGCATGGCCCGCAAGGCCATAGACGAATTCATGATGCCCAATATCCTGAGTACCCTGGTCGGGATAGCCTCCGGCGGTTCCCGGTGTCCGGATCAGCGTCAGGCGGATGGTATGGTCGTTCGGTTTGTCGGATCCGTTCTTGCAGTCTGTCAGTACGGTCGCACCGAACTTCCCGCTCATGTCCGTAAGGTCGATCCACTGATGCGAAAGCACCTCGAACTTTTTGGGACGGGCGGTCGAACGCTCGATCGTTCCGATATCCAGGTTGTAAGTGGCCATCTGGTTCGATGCGGCGAGAGGAAATACCGCCTTGAGGTTCGATTGACGGGTTGCCCAGTCGATCACGTTTCCAAACACAACCCGGGTGCCCGCTTCGCCCGCGGCCAGACTGATGGTCTGAATCAAGCGCGACCCCGCGGTTTCGCGGGTAACCTGGATGGCAACGCGTACCGGGCCGTCTTCCACGACCCGGATGGTGGCGGGTCCGGAGACGTATTCGCGCGGCTTAGCCTGCTCCTGGTCCCAGTCCATGTTCCACGCCGGCCACTGCGACGGGTTATCGTACGAAATGGCAAGGCGGGCGGGAGCGGACAGGAGTTCGCGTCCGATATCCTTGTCGAAAATGCTGGCCACATCGCCGTCGCGATTCAGCCGCACCCGGTAATGAGCGTTTTCCAGTTCATCCGAAGTTACTTGTAACTCTGAAGGTTGCGCATTCGGATCTGCGCCGCTCTCCAGGCGGTATACGGCATATCCCATGGAGGGAACGGAAGCCTCAAATATTACCTTGCCGTCTGAAATCTGGGCCGGCAATTCGCTGCCGTCCGGCGCGACGGCGTGCAGCGCTTTCGGCATACCGCCGGGGAACTGAACGCTCGCGTCCACCACATCCTGGCGGGCAATATTCAGGGGATTGAACACCACGACAGGGATACCCTGGCCTTCGGTGTTCATTCCCGCGGATACGCCTTCCACTCCGCTCTTCAGCACATCCGCAAACTGGTTCATGGCGATGACATCGTCGTTCCAGGCGAACTCGTACGCGCGCGGGGTCGCCGTACCCGCTGCCAGATCGTGGAAGTGCGCCGCCATGGCGAGCGTCCAGGCATTATTCAGCCGGTCCATCGGATACGGCCGCGCACCCAGCCAGGCTGCGGCCACCGACGACTCTTCCGCTGCCGAAGCCAGCAGTTCCTCTTTCCTGATCCATCTTTTTTGATAGGCCTCCGAGGTAAGCGAGCCGGCAGAGTGATTCGTCAACTCCAGCTCTCCGGTGTATCGCGGAAGCATCGCCTCTTCCCGCGGAGTGATGTCCCGAAACATCTGATCCGCAGTGGCGGAAATCACATGCACCGGTCCCTCGCCCACCTGAACAGGAGCCTGTTGCGATGACGCTCCGCGATAGAAGAATCCTCCCGCCGGAGGCAGGTCCGCTTTGCCCTTCGTCACGATGGCTTCCAGCCGCTTCACTGACTCCTCATTGGGAGCGCCGCCGATGTCCCCCGTGCCGTAGTAGTGGTAATCCGTAAAAACGCCCGTCACCTTGCCATTGTTGAGAACCCTTCCGGCCCAGTCGCCCTGGAAACGGCGACCGGCCATCTGCTGCTGGACTTCGGACAGCCCCTCCTGCTCCGTCCGCAGGGAAAAATACTTCTGCACCGTCGCGGAGTCCACAGGCTTGTGCCTCTCCCGGGCGTTCTCCATTTGTTCTTCCAGACTGGCGAGCTGACTGTTCAGTTCCGCCGTCTCGGGATCGGGCGCCTGGGCGGAGAAGGGCTTACTGAGGTCCGTATAGATTCCGCCGCTGTAACTCCCTGGATTCAGCGCGGCAATCACGCTCTCGCCGTCCGGTCCAACCCACACTCCGACGTTGAAGGGCGTCCCCTGCGGGGTATCCTCAATCGAGTCCGGCCCGCCTGCGTCGGCCGACGATCCCCATGTCAGTTTCTGGGTCGAAAAGCCTTTTACCCCCGCATGTGCCAGAATGGTGGGCAGCGATGCCGGAAATCCGAAGCAGTCGGGCAGCATAAACTCTTCGCTGGCCACGCCGAACTCGCGACGGAACCATTCGTTGCCGTAGAGAACCTGACGGATGATGGCCTCGGCGCTGGGGGCATTGACGTCGCCCTCCTCCACGGACGATCCGGCCGGGAACCATCTGCCTTCGGCGACGTACTGCTTGACTCTGGCAAAGTCGGCCGGGTAATACTCCTGCATCAGCCGATACCGGTTTGCCCCGGTGAAATTGAAGATGTAATGGGGATATTTCTCGATCAGCGGGAAGTTATCCTCCATGGTCCGGCGCAGAAACTCGTCAATGACCTGCGGGTACTCCCAGCGCCACTCGGTGTCGAGATGGGCATAGCCAACAACATACAGAGTCGGTTGCCTGGTCAGGCCGGGGTTATCCGGAACTTGAGCGGCCAGCGGCGCCGCTGCCGACAGACTGCCCAGCAATACCGCGATCAACCCCGCACGCACTCGTCCCATGTTTCTCTCCACCCGATTCGTCTACTGCCCGGCTATGAACAGAGGCACGTGAGCGGCCACTGCCGCCCGCGTGCACGGATAGTTCCTGTGTGAGGCAGGCAGCGGCTGCCCGCCGCCTGCGGATTGTCAGAAGCTGAACTTTCCCGAGACCTGCAAAATCCTCGGGAAATTCTGCTGGGTCGGGCCGACCGTGCCGAAGCCGCTCCATCCTGAGCCAGGGGTGAAAACTGCCGGTCCATCGCCTGGGTTGGTATCCGGTCCGCCGAACAATACGGAGTTGAATGCGTTGAAGGCATCGAGGCGCAGCTCGAAGGTCGACGACTCATGAATGGGCAGGTTCTTTTGCAGGGACATGTCGAGGCTGGGAATGGTAGGCTGGCGCACCTGCCCGGTGGTTCCTTCCAGGTCCATCAGGCCCCACGCGGGAATGCCCTGCCAGCAGCTGAGATCGTTGCTGAACCAGCGCCCCTGGCCCACAGAGGTCCCGCCCGCGGGGCGATAGCTCTGGCCAGGGCAGGTGTACCACCAGCCGGTGTTTGGCTGGACGGGGAAGCCGCTTTCCGCGCTGAAAACGCCGCTCAGCTGCCAGTTGTTCACCAGGTAGCCGAGCGCATGTCCCGGAGTGGCAAGCAACTGTCGGCCCTTCCCGAGGGGCAAGTCATAGACGGTTGTCGCCGTAAAGACATGGGTGCGATCGGTGTTCGCCAGCCAGTGAACCTGGGAGGGATCCTGAGACGGCCAACCGTTTTCATATCCGTCGCCATTGATCGTCTTCGAATAGGTGTAGGAAATCTGATAGCTGATTCCGTGGCCGCTGGCGCCGGTAACCTGGCGGTTCAGCTTCACCTCGAGGCCGTTGTATGAGTTTTTTCCAAGAGGAGCGTTGTATTCGCCCACCAGGCCGACGCCGCCCGGCGAGCAGTACTGCGACAGGGGCGTGAGGAGGGCGATGGCCTCGACGGTTGTCGAGGTGCCACACTGCCCCGGTCCGGAGAGTCCGGGCACGTTGTAGTAAGGATTAGGAACCTGTTGACCGAAGTAGGATGGATTGGCAACGGCCTCTGCTTCCTGAGCGCGGGTCTCGGTGCCATTGATCCACAGGAATGTACGCAGCTTGCTGCTGAAGTTGCCGGCATAGCGGACATCCAGCACCATGTTGCCGGGCAGCGCGCGCTGGAAGCCGAAGGAGACGATCTGCTCCTTCGGAATTTTGCGATCCGGGAAGTCGACCTGGACGCCGCCGTTCCCCAGGTCAGTCTCCAGGCCAAGGCTCGAACCGGTGGGAACCAACAGGCCGCTCGAGAAGGGCGAACCGGTGTTGAAGTAATTGGTCGGCGTGTTGCCGCCGTCGATGGAGGAGGTGTAGTTGGTGGTCTGGGTTTCACCCACGCTGGAGCCACCCTCAAGGCCGTAAGAGTACATGATCCCGTAGCCAGCGCGCATGACGGTTTTGGGATTCAGCGCAAAGGCGACGCCAATGCGAGGCCCCACATTGGACCAGTCCGTGTTGTAAGCGTCCCGGGACTGGCCGTCGTAGCCCGCGAATTCAATGCCTCCGAGGACGGTCGAGAGCGAGGAAGTATCGACACCGGCTGCCTGCCAGGCCGCAAGGCTCGCGCCGCTGGCAATGTTGGACTGGTAGGTCGAATCGTTGGTAATCGGATTGACACAGGTGAGGCAGAGGCCGCGATTCAGGTTGTTGTTCCGCTCGCGCAATCCACGCTGCACGTCATAGCGGATGCCGAGGTTCAGCGTTAGCTGGTGAGTGACGCGCCAGTTGTCCTGGGTGTAGATCGCATAGACGGGATAGCCGTCCATAATGGGAGGGTCCCAGTCGACGCCGCCGCCGGAGGGATCGCCGACGTAGAAAGAAGCGAGTGAGGAGCCATTCGGGGTATTCGAGGTGCATTGATTCGTGTTTCCCGCACCTGGAACGACCGGGTAGCAGCTGCTGTTATGCGGGTTGTACTGCGTCCATCCGGAGTTGAAGCTGAAATCGCCGTTGGGGTGACCGCCGTTATATGGGCGGCCGCCGAACTGAAACTCATCGATCTCTCCGCCGAATTCGATGTTATGGGCTCCCGCAGACTTGGTAAAGTCCGCATTGAGCGTGTAGTTGTTGGTAACGTCCGCTTCGCTTTGGTTCCCGAAGACGGTGTTGCCGCCCAGGAGGTTCGTGCTCCATCCGTCTGAGACCGTGATCTCAGGAAGGTATTCGGACGATTGATAGGCCGGGCGCGGCATGGAGAGTCCGATGGTACTGGGGTCGGTCTGGGTGCTCAGGTCTCCGTCCGGCGCCGCCTCCTGGAAGCGATCGAGGGCTAATTTGAAATCTCCCACCAGGGTGGGGGAGAAGACATGGGTGAGGTCCTGCGTGGCTACCCAGCTCTCGCGCATATTGTTGATGTTTCCGTTTGCGGCAATGCCGCTCAGGCCATTGGTGCTGCGATTCTCGGTTCCCTTCCACCACAGGAAGTAGCTGTAGAGCCTGGTGTTGTTCGTCAGGTTGTAGTCGACCCGGACCATCGGCTGGTTGTAGTCGTAGAGATCGGGAGCATGAGCCAGATAGTTATTGCCCTTGGCCAGATTCGCCGCGCTGGAAATGTTTGGAAGTGGAATGTCCTTGAGGACGGCAATCGCAGTGGCGTTGAGCTGAGTAGCTGGAATGGTGTCGTTGGGATACGGGATTTGGGCGACGTGATTCGAGTTGCAGGTGGTCACAGGTCCGCCGTCGAGGCAGTAAGCCGAGCCAGGTTCGAAGATCGTCTGGCCACTTGGGAATTCATTGGGGTCCATCGCCTGGACCATGCCAAAGTCGACGCCGGGATTGCCGTTGTATCCCGGGCGCATGTAGGCAGGCGGCACATGGGTCAGCACCGTCCCAGCGATTGCTTCGCGGTAACCCTCGAACCCACCGAAGAAGAACAATTTGTTCTTTTTAACTGGACCGCCCGCCGTGAGCCACCACTGGTTCTGCACATAGCCCTGCCGCGGAGTCCCCGTCAAATTGTTCTGATAGGTGTCGGCATCCATGAGGGTGCCTTCGTAAGCATAGCGGGCAGAGCCGTGATAATGGTCGCCCCCGCTTTTGGTCGCCACATTGACTGTACCGCCGCTGGTGCGGCCAAAGCGCGCGTCATAAGTAGTGGTCATTACGTTCACTTCCTCGATGGCATCGAGGTTAGGTGAAACCGTCCACTCGCCTGGGGAGTGGTTGTCATAACCGTACTGGCTGGTGATATTGACGCCATTCAGTGTGAACTGGTTGTTGCCGACAACGCCGCCGCCCAGAGTGTAGGAGTTCGTTACGTCCCAGCCGCGCGTGCCAGAATAGCCGCCCCCGGAGCCGAACTGCGTTTGCGTGAACTGGCTGCCCGGGGTGGTTCCGATCAGCATATACGCCTGACCGCCGTTCAACGGGACGTTCTCCAATTCGCGCTCGGAGATGACAGTGCCGCCGGACGCGGTGGACGTCTCCAGCTGCGCAGGCGCCGTGGTGACAACGATCTTTTCCGCAACCGCACCTACCTGCAGCTGAAAATTCTGATTGAAGGTCTGGGCAGCCAGCAGGACGACCTTGTCCTGCACCGTTGTTTTGAATCCGTTCGCCTTAGCCGTCACGGTGTAGATGCCGGGCAGCACGTAGGGAATGTAATAGACACCTTTGCCGCTGGTCTTGACGGCGTAGGTCGTGCCCGACGCCAGATTCACGGCGGTGATGCTCGCGCTTCCGATTACCGCGCCCGATGGGTCCGTGACCTGCCCCGTCAACACGCTGCGGAATTCCTGCGCCGGGCCATTTGCGGCCCCCAGGAGGATCGCCAGGAGAACCAGCCCGGCCACCCGTAGATGAGAATTCATGCGCATAATCAGCCTCCGAAACCTATCGGCCGGTCTCGCGCGCAGATGGTCCACTCCAGAAGGCGTCGAGTGCCGGTTGCTCGTGGTAAGGGTTCCATCCATGAATGGTATCGTTTCCACGATTGGTTGCCATAGTAGGCTGAGAGTTAACGAGTGTCAAGCTGACGATCGGATTTTTTTGTTTTGTCGGCTCGAGAGGTTCCCAGGGCCCACCTTTTGCACGGAATCCAGGCGCGCTGTCCCGGCTGCTTGTCGTGCACCTCCAGGCGCGCGACGGGCTCGTATGACGACGGTAACGCAAGCCGCAAGCCCCGATGATCGAAATGGAGAAGGGTGAAAGCGGAGAGGCCGAAAGAATCGGCAAGACGAAGGGGAGCTTATTCGGAGAAAAGGGGGAGACGCCAGCGGCGGGGGGGGCCCGCGCCCGTCCCGCTCAGCCAGAGTGCGGACACCCGCAGGAGCTTCGCCGGATCAGACGCGTTCCCAACTGAACCTGTTGCGGCCGGGAACTATGAGCCCGACCATGCTCCTCCCGCGCCGCCATTTCCTCAAAGAGAATTTCAGCGGCAACTCGACCGATCTCATCCACAGGCTGCTGGATGACGGTAATCGAAGGCCTGACGGTGGAGGCCAGCTCGAAGTCGTCGTAGCCCACGAGTTTGACAGATTCCGGGACCGCAATCCTGAGCTTCTGCAGAGCTTCGAACGCGAAGATCGTGGTGCTGTTCTTCAGGGTAAAAACCGCATCTGGAGGTTGCGTGCCCGCCATCATGCTTTCCAGGGCGTACTCGGCCGATTTGTAATAGCGGATCGACGTATCCAGAATGCAGGGCAGCCGCGCCGACTCCACCGCCTTACGATATCCGCGGATCCGTTCGCGGATCGTGTAGAGCGTCGTTTCCCCGGTCAGGCAAACAATACGCCTGCAGCCGTGCTCGATCAGGTGGCGCGTGGCAGCCTGCGCCCCGGCAAAGTTATCCGCCACCACGGAAGGAACGCCCGAGCCGGAGAGCGGCCGGTCCATGGCCACTACGGGCACGGCCAATCGCTGCAGAATGTTGCGGAGCGTTGAACTCTGGGAGTTCGCCGGCGCAATAATCAGCCCGTCCGCGCGGTGCCGCATCAGGATGTTGACGTTTTCGATCTCGGTATGGGGATCGTTCTGCGTGGTGATCAGGATCAGCAGCGAGTCGTTGGCGCGGGCAATGGCCTGGGCGGCTTCCGCGCAGCTGGAAAAGAAAGGATCCGCGATGCTGGGGATGAGTAACCCGATGGTTCGCGTGCGGCCCCCACGCAAAATGCGCGCCGCCTGGTTCGGCATGTAACCGAGCTTGTCGATTGCGCGATTAACGCGTTCGAGCGTCTTCGGATCGACACGGTCACTCCCGTTGATGACGCGGGAGACAGTGGTGGTGCCGACACCAGCCAGCCTCGCCACTTCACTGACAGTAGGACGCTTACCGCGGGCGATCATAGTTTGGGTGAATCAGCGAAATCCATGCTGTGAAGCACAGTCTATGCCAGGACACGGCGGGAAACAACCGCGGTTCACGGGCAGCGCGGCTGCTCTGATCGGCGATGCGCGGCGAGCGCCCGTGCGTCGGACTGCGAATGCGCGATGGGAGCCGCCCCGCAGGGATTGGAATGCCGATTCAAGCAGAGGAGCCTGCAAGTCATGGTATCGTTTCCATGAATATGCTGAGCAACTGGCGACTCAGCGGAGGCGAAGTAAAGCTGGCGAAACGGGGCAGCTCACCCTGCTCCGCTGTCCTGGTGGCACTGGAATTGTTATGAGCATTGGAAATCGACAGATGCTAACGGTCGGCGTCGATCTGGGCGCAACCAACCTGAGGATTGCCGCTTATTCGCCGGGGGACGGGCTGCTGGAAACCGTTGCCATCCCAACGCGCCTTCGGGCCGGTCCGCGGGAGGTGGTTCGGGATATCTGCGATGCCGTCGACCGGCTGGCCGGCGCCCACGGCGGGAATCGCGAGATGGCCGGAGTGGGAGTGGGATCGCCGGGACCGCTGGAGCTCCCCGCAGGACGGCTGCACACTCCCCCGAATCTCCCTGGATGGGACGGGTTCAATCTGCGCGAGGAGATGGAGCGGCGGCTGCAGATTCCCGTCGAAATCGACGGCGATGCCAATGTGGCGGCACTGGCCGAGTTCGCTCTGGGATCAGGAAAGCTGCTCGGCGTGGACTCTCTTTGTATGTTGACTCTGGGAACCGGCGTGGGCTGCGGACTCATCCTCGACGGCCGGATCTGGCGCGGGGGTTCCGGGATGGCGGCGGAAGCCGGGCATCTCACCATCGATCCTGACGGACCTCTCTGCGGATGTGGCAATTCGGGATGCCTGGAGTCGTATGCGTCCGCGACGGCGCTGGTGAATGCGGCAAACCGCATGAGGAGCGCGCGTGCGGTGCGGGGTTCGGTTTCGCAGGTGGAAGGCACGACAGCTCCCAACGCGGGCACATTGGCGGCGGCGGCTCGGGGCGGCGACAGCGACGCCCGAAGAGCCTATTCCGAAGCGGGACAGGCGCTTGGGATCGGGCTGGCGGCGCTGGTGAATCTGCTCAATCTCCCTTTGTATGTGGTCGGCGGCGGAGTTGCCCGATCCTGGGATCTCCTGTCGCCGGGGCTCTTCGAAGAACTGCACCGCCGCAGTTACGTTTACCGGCTCACGGCAGCAGGTGGACCGGCATCGCACGGAATCCCCGGAGGAGGCACGCGGGTTGTTCCGGCGCATCTGGGACCGGAAGCGGGCCTGCTGGGGGCCTGCATTCTCCCACTGCAGGGAACGGGCACGGCAGGCCGAAAGGACGCGAGTGCAGTTGACCCGGTATCTTCTTAAGAACACGCTGGTGAACCTGTCGTGGAAAGGACGTGGTTGGGTCGATGAGCCTGAAATCTGCAATGGTACTTCTTGGGCTAAGCTCGCTGGCGCCGATGATCCACGCGCAGCAGCCCATCACGGCTCGTACGCCGACCACTCCGCTGGTCGTGCATAACCCCTATTTCAGCGTATGGTCCTTCCACGACAAACTGACCGATGGCCCAACAACTCACTGGACGGGTGTGGACCAGCGGCTGATCGGCGCGATTCGCATCGACGGCAGGAGCTGGAGCTTCATGGGTAACGCGCTGGGATTGCCGGCGCTGCCGCAGCTGTCGCGTGAAATCTGGCCCACGCATGTGATCTATAACTTCAAGGGTTCGGGTATTCATCTGACCGCAACGTTCTTCACACCCGATCTTCCGCAGGATCTCGATGCGCTCTCCCGGCCGCTGAGTTATCTGAGTTGGCAGGTCCGCTCGACCGACGGCGCACCGCACAAGGTAGAGATTTATTTCGCAGCGAGCGCGCAGCTTGCGGTGAACGACGATTACGAGCGCGTGGTGTGGGGCACCAGCCGCGTCGGCGATATGTCAGTGATGCAGATCGGCAGCAACTCGCAGCAGGTGCTGGCTAAGTCGGGCGACAATCTGCGCATCGACTGGGGCTGGGCCGATGTCGCCGTGCCCGCGCAGCCGGGCATGTCGGTGGCGACGGTGGGCATCGATGCGCTGGGGAAGGCCGTGCAGAATGGCAGCTTCCCCACGAGCGACGATCTTGCCATGCCGCGCATGGCGCGCATCGATTTGCCACTGCTGGTCGCGCGCTTCGATCTGGGCAGTGTTTCCGCCGCGCCGCTCACGCGGCGCGCGATGCTGGCCTATGACGATCAGTACGGCATCGAACTGTTTCATCGCGAACTGCCGGACTACTGGCAACGCGGCCATACGACCTTTGCGCAAATGCTGCTTGAAGCCGAGCAGCAGGAGCCGGCTTTGGATGCGAAGGCGACGGCCTTCGATAGCGAGCTGGTATCCGACCTGACGAAGGTTGGCGGCACAAAATACGCGCAGCTCGCCGTGCTGGCTTATCAGCAGACGCTGGGCGCGACCAAACTGGCCGCGGGCATCGATGGCGAGCCGCTGCTTTTCTCGAAGGAGAACTTCAGCAACGGCTGCGTCGATACGGTCGATGTGACCTATCCTTCGGCGCCGCTGTTCCTGCTGGTCAATCCGAAGCTGCTGGAAGCAATGCTGCGCCCGGTACTCGAATACGCGGAGATGCCGCGCTGGCCGTGGCCGTTCGCACCGCATGATATCGGCACCTATCCGCTGGCCAATGGGCAGGTGTATGGCGGCGGCGAGACAAGCGAAGTGGATCAAATGCCGGTCGAAGAGAGCGGCAACATGCTGATCCTGATGGACGCGATTGCGAGGGCCGAAGGCAACGCCGATTTTGCGAAACAGTACTGGCCGCTGCTGACGAAATGGGCCGAGTATCTGCGGGCGTTCGGTCTGGATCCGAAGAATCAGCTCAGCACGGACGATTTCGCCGGACATCTGGCGCACAACGCGAATCTGTCGATCAAGGCGATTCTGGCGCTGGGTAGCTACGCGCAACTGGCAGAGATGCTGGGCAAGCCGAACGTGGCGAAGGATTATCAGCAGACCGCCCGGCAGATGGCGCTCCAGTGGGTACAAATGGCCGCCGACGGCGATCACACGCGGCTGGCCTTCAACATGCCGCATACGTGGAGCCAGAAGTACAACCTGGTGTGGGACCGGATTCTGGACCTGAACCTCTTTCCGCCGTCGGTCCCACAAGAGGAAGTGGCTTCTTACCTGAAGCACCTGAACGCCTTCGGACTGCCGCTCGATTACCGGCACACGTACACCAAGCTCGACTGGTCGGTGTGGAGCGCGTCGCTGGCCTCGAACCAGAAGGACTTCGAGACGCTGATCGATCCGCTGTACAGGTACATCACGGAGACGCCGTCGCGGGTTCCGCTCAGCGACTGGTACGACACGGTCACCGGCGCGCAGGTCGGATTTCAGGCGCGCTCGGTGGTGGGCGGCGTGTACATCCGCATGCTGGACGATCCGCAGCTATGGCACAAATGGAGTTCGGCCAGTGAATGATCGGCTGTGCCCCGATTGGAGATGAGCCGTGACGCAGGGACTTATGCGTGCCGTTATGACGCTGGCTTTACTGGTTGGGTTCAGTCTCCATTCGCGGGCCGCCAAAAAGCCCGATTCACCTGCCGCTACCGATGTGACCCTTCAGCAGGTACAGCTCGCGACCGATCGACTGCAGGCCTGGTACAACTCCGATACAAGGCTGTGGAACAGCACAGGGTGGTGGAATTCAGCGAACGCACTTACGGTACTGATCGACGAGGCGCGCGCAAGTGGGGATCCGCGGCATGAGCCTGTGATCGCGCGAACCTATGCAGTCAACATCCACTCAGGCTTTCTCAACGGCTACTACGACGATGAAGGATGGTGGGCGCTCGCCTGGATCGATGCGTATGATTTGATGGGCAAGCGGGAGTATCTTGGCGCGGCGGAACATATCTTCCAGGATATGACGGGAGGCTGGGATAACACCTGCGGCGGCGGCCTTTGGTGGAGCAAAAAGAGACATTACAAGAATGCGATCGCAAACGAGCTCTTCCTGAGCGTGGCAGCGCATCTCTCCAACCGGACCGAGAATCCGGCTCGGCGTTCCGAATATTTGTCCTGGGCGCGAAGGGAATGGGCGTGGTTCGCACACTCGGGCATGATCGAGCACGATCATCTCATCAGCGACGGGCTCGACGCGCAATGCCGGGATAATCATCAGACGAAATGGAGTTATAACCAGGGAGCGATTCTGGGTGGGCTGGCGGAGTTAGCTCGCAGCGACCACAGGCGAGTTAATCTCAGAGCGGCGACACGGATAGCGGATGCCGCGATTCTGAAGCTGACGGACGCCAGCGGCATTCTGCATGATCTATGCGAGCCCGGATGCGGCGCCGACGGCACGCAGTTCAAGGGAATTTTCGTTCGGAATCTGGGTCTGCTGAACCAGATACGTCCGAGGGGCCGATATCGACAATTCATTGTGCGAAACGCCGTCAGCATTCTGGAGAAGGACCAGGAACCGGATCATTCGTCCGGGCCGATCTGGTCTGGTCCGCCGGGAAATGCCGATGCGTCCACGCAGAGTTCCGCGCTGGACGCGCTGGTTGCGGCGTTGCAGGTGGAGCAGAACAGAAGATGACGGCACCTATGCCTCACCCGAGATGTTGCTGGGAACCAAGCCCGGTCATGCGGAAATTGGAGAGCTCTCTGAGAGACGAAAACGAAAATACGAGCGGCGCCGGGAGGATGGCGATCTTACGTCCTGTGCTGGCGGGAATTGGCCTGCTATGCCTGGCGGCTGGCTGTACGGCCCAAAGCTGGGTAATTGGCCCGTGGACGCGGGCAAGCCAGGAGCCGGTGATCAGGCCGCGGGCAGCATCAGTTTTTCACGACCCGGTCACCGGCCGCGCCGTCCACTGGGAGGCGTTGCATACCTTCAATCCGGCGGCCGTGGTGCGCGATCGCAAGGTGATGTTGCTGTACCGGGCTGAGGACGATTCTGGCTCGATGACGATTGGCGGACATACCTCGCGGCTGGGTATGGCGGCGAGCACCGACGGCGTGCATTTCACGCGCATGCCGGTCCCGGTGCTCTATCCGGCCAGGGATGCGCAGATGGAGCGGGAGTGGCCCGGTGGTGTCGAAGATCCTCGGCTGGTAGAGAGCGAGGGCGGCACTTATGTTCTGACTTATACGCAGTGGTCACGCACGAAGGGCGTGTATACGATCGGGATTGCGACCTCAAAGGACCTGGTGCACTGGAAAAAGCATGGGCCCGCGCTGGGAACGGCTGGAAAATATGCATCGTGGAGATACAAGAGCGCGGGGATTGTTACTCAGGTGAAGAACGGGCGCCTGATAGCTGCTAAGATCGGCGGCAGGTACTGGATGTACTGGGGCGAGGTCGAAGTGCATGTGGCTTCGTCACCTGACCTTGTGCACTGGACGCCAGTCGAAAATAGGTCAGGAGAGCCTGTTGTGGTGTTGAAAAAGCGACCGGACCTGTCCGACAGCGGCTTTCCGGAGACAGGACCGCCCGCGGTACTGACGAAGCGCGGGATCGTGCTGCTTTATAACGCGAAGAATGCCACCCATGGCTCAATGGACACATCTGTGGCCCCGGGCGCGTACAGCGTGCAGGAGGCATTATTCGATGCATGCGATCCGTCGCGTTCGATTGCGCGGACGGAGAAGCCGGTGTTTGCTCCAACGCTGGCGTGGGAGAAGAGCGGCCAGTATGCGGCGGGGACTACCTTCGCGGAAGGGCTGGTCCTCTTCCGCGGGAAGTGGTGGCTGTATTACGGCGCAGCGGACACGTTTGTCGGTGCGGCGACCGCGCCGGTGAAGTCGAGCGAGCTTAATCTGCCGACCGGACTCAGCGCCAGCGGTTGTCGTCATCGAAGATAGCCAATAAATGTGCAAGCCATTCATGATCGTCCACGGCTTCGCCTGGAGAGTGGCTGTGTCGGCAGGGTCCCGCGCGAAATACACTGGTTTACCAGGCACAGTCCGCGCGTCCCGAAGAACGACGACACATCCAGGAGATCGAGATGACCGTAGAAGTTGGCGCAATGACGGCCGCGGGGTGGCCGCGCTCGTTGCGGGGATGGTTCTGGCTGGACCGCGCATCCGCGCAGCTTCAGGAGTTGAGCGGATTCTGGTGCTGGGGCCGCTCTGCGACGCCATCGCACTCGCCGTCTTTGCAACCGAGCACTTTACCGACGCGCACGGCATGGCGCCCATGGTGCCAAACTGGCTGCCGGCGCACCTGTTCTGGATTTATTTCTTCGGCGCGGCGCTGCATACGTCAGCGCGGCACAGGGCAGAGACGCGGATAAGCTGAGATTGTTCTGGCGTCTTCGCAGCGATCGCATGGCAGAGGTGGGATTGGTGCGGTTGGCCCGCCTGACTGAGCGACGCCTGTGACGTGAACAGCTTTTCTGCGGCGCGCGTACGTCTGTCGCTCACTATGTTTTCGTGGCTGTCGATCATAAGGGTACGCACTGGTTGCTAGAAACGAAGGGCGCAGAAACCGGCGACGTGGTTCACAAGGATGCCGCCGCGATGCGGTGGTGCGCAAACGCCACGCAGTTGACGAAGACCGAGTGGAAATATCTGAAGGTTCCTCAGAAGGGATTTGAAACACTTCAGCCAAACCGGTTGGAACACCTCATCGCGCTCAGCCCTGCGAGCATGTTTTGAAGAGAGCGCCCGTGAAATGATTTGCGCGGTCGATTGTATGTCTTTACTGGTCCGCACCACGGGGTAGTCCGGTTGAGAACCGCTTCCGCAATTCAAGTTCCCTGCGCGATTTCTCCAGTTCTTCTGCGATCAGCTTTTCGTCCGGTAGGACAGTTTGGTATTCGGCAGCGAGTATTTTGTTCGGCAGATTGTCGAGGGCGTAATGGGCTTTCGCCGCGCCCTTTTCCGCACAGAGGATAAGGCCGACTGGCGGGTTTTCTCCGGGTTTCATCCAGTGCTCGCGCGCGTAGTTGAGATAGAGGTGCATCTGTCCGGCATCGACATAGCTAAACTTGCCAACCTTGAGGTCGGCGATAAGCAGGCAGCGCAAGCGGCGGTGGAAGAAGACGAGATCCACACGGAACCAGTTGTCGTCGATGCGAAGCCGCCGCTGGCGGCCAAGGAACGTGAAGTCATCGCCCAGTTCCAGCAGAAAATCGGTGAGATGCTGGATGAGCGCCTCTTCCAAATCTGATTCGGAGTATTCGTCCTTGAGGTCGAGGAATTCAAGAACGAACGGATCTTTGATGGCCTCTTCCGGTGTGATCTCATCATTCGGTTCGGCGGTCTCAGCCTTCTGGAGCATGGCGGCTTTGTTCTGCGAAAGAGCGATGCGCTCGTAGAATTGGCTGTCGATCTGACGATTGAGCTGCCGGACGGACCAACCCGAGCGAAGCGCCTCAGGCTCGTAAAAAGATCGTGCTTCTGGACGCTTGACGGCAAGAAGCCGAACATAGGCAGACCAGGGCAAAGGAAAGCTGGAAGAAATATCCGAGATATTTGTGGGCACAGGCGCTAAATTGTTGAAAGAAAGTAACTTGCAGATTCTTTCGACAGTGTCGAAAGAATCTGCCCTTCGGACCAGGCACGGTAGAATGTCCGCATTCTCCAAAGATTGATTTGGCCGAACCCGCGACCAAATATCTTGGTCAGGTCCTTGGCAAGCAGTTCCATCAGTTGCTGGCCGTAGTCTGCTCGCGCCTCTCCCTGAAGTTCCTGCTCGACAATTCTGCGCCCGATCTCCCAGTACGTGGCGGTCATGATCGAATTGACGTTCCGGGCAGCCGCGGAGCGCGCCGCTTTCAGCAGTTCGACGATTCCGGTGCGGATGTTGTCGTAATTCTCAGGCATGATTGTCAGGTCGGTCATTGCAATTCCTCCATTTCTTGGCCGCGACATTGAGCGCGGGAGCATGGAGGACGGCGAGCCTCCATTTTATCGTTTGCATCCTTCAGATCCCCACCCCAATTCCTATTCCCTGGGCAATGGACGATGCCTGATTGATCTCCAGCGCGGAGGTCTTGGAGACATCGGCGCTGAGTTGCGGGTTGAGCTTGGCGAAGTCGTTGGTGAAAATCGTGGCCTCATGCGGTTGCGGCTTCTGGCGCGGCGTCAGATGCCCCAGAGCCAACTGAGGACGTTGACGGCCATCACGGCGATACCGGTCCCGGCCGCTACGCCAGCCAGCGTTTTTTTCGCGCCCGGCTCGCCGTGCGCAAACTGGTAGCCGCCGATCACGATGGCAATCAGGCTGGCAACTTTGGCGATTGTTCCCGTAAAGAGATTTTGGAGCGAGGTCAGCCCGGTATCGAACGGCGAGCCGCTTTGCGCGATTGCCAGCGCGGGAAAGAGGGCGAGCAGAAGGAAGAGGGTGATGGATTGACGGATGTGGCGCAGCCGGCGCCGGATCGCAATGCTGCGTTGTTCAGAAGGGTGTAGGAGAGAGTTCATCGGCACCTCCGGCGGCAGGTGCTCTGCCGTCATGTGCCGAAAGTAGCGCCGTTGTTTCGGGGAGTCCAAGACTTCATACCTATGGCGCTATAGGCGAAACCGATGGCTGAAGTTGAGCGATCCTCGCTCAAGCAGCCGAATGCCGATTGGCACGAGGTGTGATCTCGCGCCTACGGAAATCGCTCAGTGAGCGCCTCGGCGATGATGCGCGAAGCCAGAATCCCTCTCGCCTAAATGCGCGAGTTCGAGCGTGGGCTCCCTGCTCGCTCGGCAAGAATCTCTTTTGCTCGCCTGAGCATTTGGTTGCGTAAATTCCAAATGGAATCACGAATCGCAATTGGCTTCTTGAGAACGAAGAATTGGCCCTGTCGATATTCACCAGTGTTCGGAAATGTCTTTGTGTCGGCAGGCACGCTGAGCATGCCGATATAGTCACCTAGCACTCCGACCACAACTGACAGACTGCATGAATTGGGTATGAGTGCGACGACAGAATGAGGGCCAAATCCAGTCACCATGGCCCTCAAGAGCTTTTGATTATCTGTCTGCGGCTCAAGGAACCGATCATCATATTGCGCCTCGATCGTCTCGAGAAGATCGCCCATTTCTGTCGGTCTTTGATTCATAATCTTTCGGAAGTCCTCATGCTTCACATGCTTCCGAAAATGATCTCCATATACGAGGTATCCAGCCGATAAGGCGACCTTCGCTACGAAGCGATGAGTAACATCAAGATCCACTTTGAATCTGATATTGACCTTCTGTCCTTGACCTGTCACGTCGCGCTTTTGCTTCGGGTCCCATAGACGAAGGCCTCGGACCTGTCCGAGCGTTACATGAAGCGTTTCGCCCGTCTCAGCGTTCGACGCTTTGGGAAAGACGCTCTCGGGATGCTTTTTGCTGTGTCCTTTGGCTCCATGCTTATCGCGTTTGCTCATTACGAGAAAGTCGTTGGCAAGAGCTCCGTCAATCTCAGAACCAACGCTCGAATTGAAGTCCTTTGAGACGGGGATGGTAAAGCCGTTCATGCCGCCGAGCGCTAGCGGAATGATGTGCTCTGGACTACTTTCACTAATTGGGATGTCGCGGTTAACATAGGGGCAGTAAATGGTCGAAGCCGGTACATCATTCGCACCGGCTTTGAAATTGGCCTTGGGACCCTGCTCCCCGCACACGCAGAGTTTCACATGAGCCGCCACCACTCCCTTGATTGTCTCGCCCATCTGTCCTCCTACAGCACCGGCGCTGGCCTGCGCGGGTCTGTGCCTTTCACGCTGTAGGTGCAAGTTTTGTCGAACTTGTCCAGTAACGACTGCGGCAGCCTGGTCGCTGGGAGAGCGTGCGGATTCGGGTAGATAATGAACTCGTACTCCAGACCACCTGCACCCGACGAGGATGAGCCGAAGATGCCGAGGCCGCCGATGTTCTCGAAACGACTGGAGTTAAAGTACCCGTCCTCCAGATACGGTGGCGCAGAACCGAATAGCGCAGCCTCGACGTGATCGAGCGAGAGATGCAGCGGCAGGTTCAAGTCGTCCGCTATGATGAGCAGGTTCGGCTGGTTGTCGGTGAACTT
>DATAWD010000024.1:0-25430 GCA_036267395.1 Acidobacteriaceae bacterium
ACTGAACCGGGGAATCTCGCTGCTCTACCTGGAGAAACTGCCGGAGGCGGAGCAGGAATTGCAGCAGGCAGCGAGGATGGAGCCGGACAATCCGCGCGTCTGGTACAACCTGGGCCTGACGCAGATGGATGAGGCCGACCAGAAACAGGCCAGCGAGGACATGCGCAAGGTTCTGGCCCTCGATCCGAAGGACGCCGATGCGTATTACTTTGTCGGACAGCTGGATCTCACGCTGGGGAATTTCAACGACGCGATTGCCGCCTTCGAACAAGCGCTGGAGCTGAACCCGATTCACTGCTCGGCGGAGTTTGGGCTGGCCCGGGCCCTGCAGCGGGTGGGGCGCACCCAGGAGGCGCACGATCACCTGAAGATTTTCCAGCACCTGACCCAGGCGAAGATCGCTTCGCCGCTGAGCGTGGGGTATGGGGAGCGCGGCCACTATTCCACCATGGAAGAGATGCAGCTGCCGGAGTCGCCCGTGGGCCCGATGATTCCCGTACGCTTCGAGGCGCAGCGGGTCATGCAGTTCGCTCCGTCGCATTATGCGCACGGGAAACCGGCGGGTCAGGCAGCCGGTTTTTTGGGCGGGGGCGCGTGTATTGCCGATCTGGAAGGCGCCGGATCGCAGGATCTGGTGGTGATGACGCCCGGCCCGCAGGCCATGCAGGCGTATCGGAATCTGAAGAATGGATCTTTCGAACCGATTCCTGCGAGTCAAACGGGTCTGGATGCAAGCGGTGCGGGCGTGGCCTGCGCGGTGGGAGATTTCGACAACGACGGCCTGCCGGATCTGGTCGTGGCGCTCCGCGACAGGGTGATTCTGTATCGCAACCTGGGCGGCGGAAAGTTTGAAGATGTAACGGCGAAGGTGGGGATCCGGCAATTGAATCGCCCGGCGGGGCTGACGTGGGTGGATTTCGACCACGACGGCGATCTGGATCTTCTCGTCACCGGCGCGCCCGCAGCGGGAGGCAAGTCCGGACCCAGCGTGCTGTGGCGGAACAACGGCAATTCCACCTTTACGGAGTGGACCGGGCCGACCGCCCTGGAGGGACGGGGGACGACAGTGCAGGCGACGCTGTCGGACATCAACAATGACCGCGCGGTGGATCTAGTGGTGACGGGCGACAGCGCCGCGCCGACCATCTACTTCAACCGGCGCGAGGGCGCCTTCCAGCCGATGCCCTTGTATACCGATTCAGGCCTTCCCTCCACGCGTGGCGTATCCGTCTTCGATTTCAACAAAGACGGCTGGATGGATGTGGCGGTAACGCACGCGGGCGCGCCGGGGCTGAGCCTGTGGCGGAATGTCGACGGCCGGCATTTTGAGCGAGTGAAGTTGCCGCTGCCCCCGGGGGTGATCGGCGGATGGGGTGTGACGCCCATCGATTTCGACAACGATGGCTGGATCGATCTGGCGGCCGTGCTCGAGACTTCGCGCGGGACGGAGCTGCGCGTCTTCCGCAACCTGGGGCCGCAGGGTTTTGAGGATGTGAGCGCGCAGTTGGGGTTGGACAAGATCGCTCTCAAAGGTGCGCGTTCCGTGATTGCGGCGGACGTGAACGGGGATGGGGCCGCAGACCTGATCGTGACGCGCCTCGACGGATCTCCGGTGGTGCTGAAGAATGTCGGCGGCAATAAGAATCATTCGCTGCGGATTGCTCTGAGCGGGCTGGCCGATAACAAGTCCGGAATCGGGACCAAGGTCGAGGTGCTGGCGGGCGGGCACTGGCAGAAGTTCGAGGTGGCCGGCGGAGCAGGCTACCTGAGCCAGGGATCTCTCGACGTGATAGCGGGCCTGGGCTCGGCCGATAAGGTCGACGTGGTGCGGCTGCTGTGGCCGACGGGGGTTCCCCAGGACGAGATCAATATTGCGGCAGACAAGACGCTGGCGTTGAAGGAACTGGATCGGCGGGGCAGCTCCTGTCCGACACTCTTTGCCTGGGATGGGAAGCAATATCAGTTCGTGTCCGACGTGATCGGGGCGGCGGTGGTGGGCCACTGGGTTTCGCCCACGGCGACCAACCAGAACGATCCCGATGAGTGGATCAAGGTGGATGGCGACCAGCTGCGGCCGCGGAATGGCCTGCTGAGCCTGCGCTTCGGCGAGCCGATGGAGGAGGTGAACTACATCGACCAGTTGCGTCTGGTGGCTGTGGATCACCCGGCGGGGGTGCAGGTGTATCCCGACGAGCGCTTCCTGAGCGAGCGGCCGTTCGCTTCGGGCAAGACCGTGGCCGTGGAAGCGCCGCGGCCGGTGGCGGGAGCCTGGGATAGTCATGGACGCGACGTGCGGCCCCAACTGGCGAAAATCGATCACCAGTACGTGCGGGACTTTACAAATCTGAGCTATGCCGGCTTTGCCAATCCGCACACGCTCACGCTGGATGTCGGACAGTGGACGCCGGCCCATCCGCTGCGACTGCTGCTGCACGGGTATATTGAGTACTTCAGCGCCAGCTCCATGTATGCGGCCTGGCAGGCGGGGCTGCATCCGATTCCGCCCCGGCTGGACGTGCAGATGCCCGACGGGCGTTGGAAGAGAGTGATCGACGACATGGGATTCCCGGCGGGGCTGCCGCGCACGATCGTCGTGGATCTGACTGGGAAATTGCCCCCGGGGGCGCGCCGGAT
Source organism: Acidobacteriaceae bacterium (assembly GCA_036267395.1). GTDB lineage: Bacteria > Acidobacteriota > Terriglobia > Terriglobales > Acidobacteriaceae > Palsa-343. The sequence continues at coordinate 2,635 of DATAWD010000024.1, forward strand.
CCGGATCACGACCAATCTGCAGATCTATTGGGATCAGGCGCTGGTGGACAACGGCCCGGATGCCGCAGAGCAGGTGCGTCGGACCGATGTGCCGCTGGCGGAGGCGCATCTGGCCTTCCGCGGGTATCCGCAGCAGATTGAGGGCAAGACGCCGGGAGACCTGACCTACAACTACCAGCGAATCAGCCAGACAGGGCCGTTTTTCTGGGCGCGCGGCATGTACACGCGCTACGGCGATGTGAAATCGCTGCTGGAGCGGGTGGACAACCGCTATGTGATCTTCGGAACGGGCGAGGAGATCGATGCGGAGTTTCGGGCCGGGGTGCTACCCCCGCTGCCGGCGGGCTGGACGCGCGACTACTTCTTCTATGCCAACGGATATGTGAAGGACATGGACTACTGGGAGGCGGCTCCGTTTACGGTGGGGCCCATGCCTTTCCAGGCGATGACGCGGTATCCGTATCCGGCGCGCGAGCATTATCCGCAGGGCACGGCGGCCGACCGGTACTGGCTCACGTGGGACACACGGTATGAGTCGGGAAGGCGCGATCAGCGGTGGGATTTCAACTACCAGCCGGTACAGGAGAAACCGATACAGTAAGGGGGCACTGGAATCGGCCGCCCGTCCTTGAACAGAAGCGCCAACAGACACCGGGCTCCCCAGGCTTTCGCCCGATCAGCGGATTTCGAGGGCCAGCAGGAAAACCAGGATAATCACCGTATGCGACAGCAGGGTGAGGCTCAGGCGGACCCGATCGAGGAACGCGTATCCGGGGACTCCGTCGGAGATTCGGGCGCCGATGCGCTTGTACATCGAGTAATAAGCGTAGGCCACAAAGATGCCGATCAGGTCGGCAATCGCCAGCCAGCCAGGGGACATGGGCAGGCCGTTCAAATAAACAAGGCCGGGGTTTCTGAGCATCTCGATCCACCCGAAGACCCAGGGAAGCACGATCAGGCAGACGGTCTCTGTAAGCGCAAGAACCATCGAGATCCGGGCATGTCCTTCATATTGACCGTGATACGGCCCAAACCTTGCAGCGGAGCCCGGCGGAGATGTGGAGGCAAAAGTGTTCACGCCAATATGGGATGCGAATTTCCTGTTAAATGTCGCGTAACGTGCTTCTTATACAAACAGCTTACAGCCCCCGATAGCTCCGCTGGTAGGTCCGGGTGATCCGGTCATGCCAGCCCAGGGTGTCCTCGTCGAATAAAGCCCACAAAAAGCCGAGGCCCAGGGGAAGCGCCGAGAAGAGCATCGCGCCGATCCGGGCGCGCAGTGCCGGGCGAGAAGGGTTCTCATCGTCGAAGGTGCACAGGGCGATTTTCGCGTAGCGCATGCCCGGGGTCGTATCCGTAAGGCTAAAAAAGAGGAACTGATACAGGACCCACATGGCGAGCAGAGCAGCGCCGGCTCCCACCAGGGCGACCCGGCCGGACGGCAGATGCGTGGTGGACGCCGCAAAGACGATGACAAAGAGGAGAAACGCGGCCAGGGTGAGCGAAAAATCAACCAGCCCGGCCATGGCACGGTGCCCCAGGGGGGCGACATGCAGGGGCAGTTCATCGAGAGCGGCATTCCGCGCGGATTGCTTCGGCTGGGGCATGGAGGCCTCCGCGTCCAGGTGGATGGAGTGCCAGTCCGGCGATTCCTGAGCGTGCGGCGTGGCCGGCGTGTCCGGATCGGCTTCGAAGATGCGCAGTTCGGCGGCCTCGGCGTCGGGCAGGGGGGCAAGCTCCCGCGATGTTTCTGGCGGAGCCTCCTGAACCCCGGACTCCTCGCGCAGCGGACCTTCGGCCCGGCGAGGCCGCGCTTTACGCGGCGCGATCAGCTCGCGCGGAAAGGCCAGGACCCGCGCCGGCAGGGGACGGGCGGGCTCCACAACGGCTTCTTCCAGCAGGTCGGCATCGGTGTCGAGGCTGCGGCTGGTGCGATGCGCCGGCATGCAGGCTTCCATAGGGGTCGAGGGCGTCGGGGGAAGTGAATCGGCGCTGACGGAATAGCGGAGCAGATCGGGCTGCCAGGGTTGTGGAGCGGAAGGATGCAGGACAGGCAGGTCTTCAGACGATTCGACCGGGGCAGCCACGGACGGACCCCGGGGGGCGCTGGCCGCCGCCTCCGCGATGGCTCTTGCTTCGGCAGCGGCTTCGGCTTCCGCAGCAGCCGCCTGAGCCGCAAGAACGTCTCTGTAGGAGGGAACCCTGGAGTACCGTTCGGCCACGCGGGCGGCGATGGACGACGGCGCCAGCGCGTTTTCAAGACCGGGGAGAGGCGGCTGGTTTTCGGGGTGCGGCGTGCGTCGCGTGCGATGGGCCCGGACGCTGGCCGTGACCTGATTCTTCCAGGCCGGCGAGGCGGGAACGAGAGGGGGCGCGGTGGAGGACGGGGGAAGATCGGTCGTGAGCGGCGTCAAATCAATCCTCGCGAGGTTGAGAACGGGGGCAAACCTTCCAGCGTATCCACGACAGGCGAAGCGCGGTGTTCAGGGACTCCAATCGGGGGACGTGCGGCCCCGCGCCGGAAAATCCGCATTCCGCTTTGCTATGCTGGAGTTGCCGCGCGCGATGAGAACCCGCTTGTTTTGGTGTATCACGCTGTATCTTCTGTGTCATCCGCGACTCGGAGCGCAAGCGGTAACCACGCAGTTTCCCCCTGCGCCGAATCGCTCTTCTCCAGCCCTGCCAGACGATCCCAGCCTGCACAGCTCGATGCCGGAGGCGCATGTAATGCCGCAGCCCAGCCCCGGCGTGCCGGTCAGGATCGTCGCCGATTCGCAGTCCCGGGAAGAGACGAAGAACGGGACCGTCTATACGCTGGACGGCAATGCGGTCGTGTACTACCGGCACTACATCATCCACGCCGACCACGTCACCTACAACGAGACCACCGGCGACGTTGCGGCCAGCGGGCACATGATGGTCGATGGCGGCCCGGATGACGAGCATTTCGAAGGCAGCCACGGCACCATGAACGTGCAGGAGGATACGGGCGACTTCTTTGACGTGGTGGGCACACTGGGAGTGGATCGCCGGCCCCGGGGCAAGATGGTGTTTACGGCGCCGAATCCGTTCGCGATTACCGGACGCGAGGTTCTGCAACTGGGCAACGGGCACTACCGGGTGATTCACGGAACCATGACTTCGTGCCGGCTGCCCAAGCCGGACTGGCGGATTCTCTCCCACGAAATCGCACTCAACAACGGGGTCGCGAGCGCCAGGTGGGCCGCGTTTGAGTTCTTCCACCTGCCCGTGTTTTATCTCCCCTACGTAACCCACGCGGTCGCCGTGGAGCGGCAATCCGGCGTTTTGCTCCCCTACGTGGGCAATAACACCACCAAGGGTTTCATTTTTGGCGAGGGGTTTTATCTGACCCTGGGGCGCAGCGCCGACCTGACCCTGGCGACGCAGTTCTATTCCAAGCGCGGGTGGGCGCCGAATGGGATGTTTCGCTATCGAGGGCGCGAGCAGAACTTTGCGAATTTCCACTTTCAGAGCCTCCTCGATGAGGGAGTTCTCGAAGAGAACGGAACGCGCGGAGCCAACCAGGGAGGCGTGGATATCGGAGCGGACGGGCGCTACGACTTTACCCCGCATACCTCCGGGGTGATCGATGCGGAGTATCTGAGCTCGTATGTGTACCGGCTGGTTTTCGAAGAAGAGTACGCACTGGCCATTGACTCCGAGGTGAAGTCCCAGGCTTATGTGACTCACGAGAACCGAGACATGTGGGCCAGTCTGCGCATGAACCGCTATCAGGATTTCCAGAGCTCGACCATCAGCGGCGATGAGGTGCGCATTCTGCATTTGCCGCAGATGGATGTGGAGAGCGCCGACCGGCGGCTGGACGATTCACCCGTGAACTGGGGATTGAGCGCCTCGGTGGGGGCGCTGTCGCGATACGACTACCCGGGGTTTCGTACCTCGGCGGAGGTGCCGCGGATAGACGTTCATCCACGGCTGGCTCTGCCGCTGCATTTCGACGGCTGGACCTTTCGGCCGGAGGCGGGGGCTCGCGAGACCTGGTACGGAAAGAGCCAATATCCCGCAACCCTGGAGCAGATTCCCGTGGTCCGGAGCGACGGCATCAGCCGCAACGACGTCGAGGCGGGCTTCGAGCTGCGTCCGCCGGCGCTGGAAGCCGACTTCGCCTCGCCATGGCTGAAGCGTCTGCTGGGTGGCGATCTACGGCATACGATTGAGCCGGACCTCACCTATCGCTATGTAACGGGGATCAATAATTTCCGCCAGATTCTGCGTTTCGACGAAACCGACGTGGCCAGCAACACGAACGAGGTGGAGTACGGCTTAACCCAGCGGCTCTTCCTGAGGCATCTGCCCGCGCATCCCTGCAAAGGCGATGAGGCGCTGGGTCCGGATGCGCTGTGCGGGGGCGGCACGCGGGACTGGATCTCCTGGCGGGTGGCCCAGAAGTATTACTTTGAACCGGATTTCGACGGCGCCATTACCCGAGGAACACCGAATCCGCTGCAGACGACGCTGGACTTTACCGGGGTGGATTTCCTGACCCAGCCGCGGCACACCACGCCGGTGATTTCGCGGCTGCGCATGCGCACCACCTCGACCACGGATGCGGAGTGGGATCTGGACTATGACGTCAAAGAGGGCAGGATTACCTCCAGCAACCTCTTTGCCTCTTATCAGAAGGGATATTACCGGTTTCAGTTCGGTGATTCCTACGTGAATGTACCGCTGGGCGTCACGCCGCTGACCACCACCCCGGCAACGTCGTCGAGCCAGCCCAATCCGTTTAACCAGATTCACCTGACCGCCGTTTATGGAGCGGCCAACAAACTGGGACTGAGCATGGGAGCGAACGCCGCCTACGACCTGGTCCACCAGCAGCTGCAGTATGGGGCCGCCCAGGGTTCGTATAACTGGAACTGCTGCGGGCTGATGTTCCAGTACCGGCGCTTCTCGCTGGGGTCGATTCGCGACGATACAGAGTACTTCTACAGCCTGAGTCTGGCCGGCATCAGCAGCGTCGGGGATCTGCGCCGCCGGATCAGCCTGTTTTGACCGAATCGGGCGACCCCGCGGGGGGAACTGCGATAATGGAGGAGTAATCCCATTGCAGATGGCTTTGAGCCGAAAAGGCGGTTTTTCTTGTTGAGCAGGATTTTGTCTTTTTGCTGCGCCCTGGTTTTGACAGCCGGATGCGCTGCGCAGCAGACAGATGCCGGCGCGGTGCCGGCGTCTCCGTCCCTGAATCGCAAGATTGAAATTCTGATCCGGTCGGAGCTCAGCGTTCCGCCCGAATACCAGGTGGCCATCGGTGCGCGCCAGAAGAGCGACGTATCGGGATACGACACCATCCCGGTGACTTTTTCTCTGGCCAGTGAGCCCAGCCGGACGCAGACTGTGGACTTCCTGCTCTCCAGCGACGGCAACACCCTGGCGCGCCTGTCGAAGTGGGATCTGGGTAAGGATCCGGCCGCCATGCTGCCCACCCAGGGACGGCCCGTCCGCGGCGATGCCCAGGCCAAAGTGACCATCGTCAACTTCGACGATCTGGAATGTCCCTACTGCGCGCGCATGAACGCCGAATTCTTTCCCGACACGCTGGAACACTACAAAGGACTGGTGAAGTTCGTGTATCTGGATTATCCGCTGGTCGAAATCCACCCGTGGGCGATGCATGCGGCGGTGGATGCGAACTGCCTGGCGGCCCAGAACAGCGCCGCCTACTGGAATTACGTGGACTATCTGCACACCCACGGCGAGGATGTGAGCGGCCCGACGCACGACCAGGCAAAATCCGCAGCCATGCTGGACAAGCTGGCCATCCAGGAAGGCGTGCGCGAACATCTGGACGCGACGGGGCTGAGCGCCTGCGTGGCCAAACAGGATGACCACGGCATCATGGCCGAAATGCAGGCCGGCGACCGGGCCGGCGTCAACGCAACCCCGACCTTTTTCGTGAACGGAGAACGCTGGGCCGGCCAACTGGATGAGCACGAGTTGTGGATCATGATCGACCGCGCGCTGCGGGAGCAGGGAATTACGCCTCCGGCGGAAAGCCCGACTCCGGCCAGTCCAGCCGCGGCGAAATGAGTCTTTGCAGGGTAAGGGGAGAGCATTATGCTGGAACGTGAGCGCCGCTCCCCGATTCGTGGCGCAGCAGCAGGGAGAAGATTTTTGTCATCTCGATCGGTTTCATCGGCTGTCCTGGTTTTTCCATTGCCTCCTCGGATCATCAAGGTTGCTGTTCTCGGGTTCGGGCTCGCCCTTCTGGGCGGCTGCCAGCGTGCCCATGACCCCGGCACCCTGGCCATGGTGAACGGAAAGCCGATCGTGCGATCGGAAGTGGAAACCATTTTCCAGAACAATCTGGGCGACTCGCACCAGCAGCCTTCCAAAGTGCAGGCCGACATCATGCGCCTGAGCATTCTGCGCCAGCTCATCGATCAGGAGATCGTGATGCAGAGGGCGGAGAAGCAGAATCTGGTGGCGACGGACGAGGAAGTCAACGACCGTCTGAACGAGATCAGGGCGCCGTTCACGAAAGAGGAGTTTCAGAAGAAGCTGGATTCGCAACACATGACGCTGGACGCGCTGAAGCGAGAGATCCGGCGGAGCCGGACGGAAGAGAAGCTCATCAACAAGGAAATCACGTCGCGGATCAATATCACCGACGGGGATATCACGAACTATTACGACGAACACAAGGCCGATTTCAATCTGATCGAGCCCCGCTATCATCTGGCGCAGATCGTGGTGACGGCGCAGCCGATGCCGCCGCAGCAGGTGGGCAATCTGCAGAACAGTAAAGCGATGAACGAGGCGGAAGCCAAACGGAAAATCGAAACGCTGCATAATCGGCTGGAAAGCGGCGACGACTTCGGCGCGCTGGCGATGAACTTTTCTGAAAACCCCAACACATCGGGGAACGGCGGGGACATGGGTTTCGTGCCGGACTCCCAGCTACGGCAGGATCCGGCGGTGTATGCGGCGGTCAGCAAGCTGCAGCCAGGCCAGGTTACGGATATTCTGCCGATCTTCTCGTCGCCGAATTCGAAGCAGCCGGCGGGCTATCAGATTTTCAAGCTCATCGATCGCGAAGCAGCGGGCCAGCGGGAGCTGAACGATCCTCGGGTGCAGCAGGCCATCCGCCAGCAGCTGAGGGATAGCCGCGAGCAACTGCTGAAGAACGCGTATCTGGAGATGCTGCGCGACCAGGCGCGGGTGGTGAACTACTACGCGGAAGAGGTCTTCAAACAGGGAGCGCAGTAGAGGGACGGGCTCAACGTTCTTCTGCTGTGGCTGCTTCGGCGTCGGGAAATTGTCAGGCGCGCCGGCCAGGGGCAGGCGGTCTCAGCGCAGGGAAAATCCGGTCGCTCGTCCCTGAGCCGGCCCCGCGATCCACGCCCGCGATCCACGCCCCGCGATCGGGCGGCCGCCGGGAAAAAGATCCTTCACCCTCTGCTGCTAATCTAAAGCCAGTTCCATTCTCATTGATCCACCTGGCGTCGGCTTCCTGGGCCGTAACTCGGGGAATGCCTGCACATTCGCCCGAGCGGATCATCTGCGCGCAGTTGAAAATCACCCGGCGACACGGACAAGCGATTGGCAGAACCGCATTATGACGAGGCGAACTGGACCCCGAGCCATAATCCCTGGCTGGTGGCGCTCACGGTCACGCTCGCCACTTTTATGGAGGTGCTCGACACCTCCATCGCCAACGTGGCCCTCCCGCACATCGCCGGAACCCTGGGCGCCAGCCAGGAAGAAGCCACCTGGGTCCTGACCAGCTATCTGGTGTCCAGCGCCGTCATCCTGCCCATCTCCGGCTGGCTGATGGCGCGCATGGGGCGCAAGCGTTTTTACATGACCTGCGTGGCGCTGTTTACCTTCTGCTCCATGTTGTGCGGGCTGGCCTCTTCGCTGCCCATGCTGGTCTTCTTCCGCATCCTGCAGGGCGTCGGCGGCGGCGGCCTGGCGCCCAGCGAACAGGCGATTCTGGCTGACACTTTTCCCGTGAGCAAACGCGGGCAGGCCTTTGCTCTTTATGGGATGGCGGTGGTCGTGGCGCCCGCCATCGGCCCCACCCTGGGCGGCTGGATCACCGACAATTTCAACTGGCACTGGATCTTCTTCATCAATCTGCCGGTGGGCCTCCTGTCGCTGTTTCTCACCCACCGCATGGTCGAAGATCCGCCCTACCTGAAAGAGGAGCCCGGCCGAACGGGGCGCGTGGACTTCATGGGCCTGGGGCTGATCTCCATCGGCGTCGGCTGTCTGGAGTTCGTCCTCGACAAGGGCCAGGAAAAGGACTGGTTCGGCGATCCGAACATCACCGTCTTTGCCATCCTCGCCGTGGTGATGCTCTCGGTGTTTGTCTGGTGGGAATGGCGACACCCGGACCCTATCGTCGATCTGAGACTGCTGAAGAACCGCAATTTCGGCACCGCTGTCTTTCTGCAATTTGTGCTGGGCATGGTGCTCTTTGGAACCACCGTTCTCATCCCGCAATTTCTGCAGGTGCTGCTGGGATACACGGCGGAGCGCGCGGGCATGGTTCTGTCTCCGGGGGCACTGGTGCTCATGCTGACCATGCCCATCGCCGGGCGCATTGTCAGCTCCAACAAGTTCGATCCGCGCATGCTGGTCGCCATCGGCTACGCCATCACGGCCGCAGGTCTCTTTAACCTGACGCGCCTGGACCTGAACGTCTCTTTCGGGCAGGTGACCATGTGGCGCGCGTACCAGGTGATGGGCCTGTCCTTTATCTTCATTCCCATCAGCACCCTGAACTATCTGGGTGTCCCGCGCACAAAAAATAATCAGATTTCCAGCTTCTCCAATTTCGCGCGCAACATCGGCGGCTCCGTGGGCACGGCCCTGCTCACTACGTTTCTGGAGCGCACGCAGCAGACCCATGTCTCCGCGCTGAGCTCTCATGTAGTGCCGGGCAGCGTGCAGTACTCGCATTTTCTCGACATGACGCGCGAAGCGCTGGAGCGGCTGGGACAAAGCGCCGGCAGCGCCGCGCCGATTGCCCTGGGCCAGGTGTGGCAGGCCCTGAACCGTCAGGCGCAGATGCTCAGTTATCAGAATGCCTTCTGGGGACTCAGCATCATCATTGTGTTTCTTATCCCACTCCCGTTTATCATGCGCCGGCCGCCGCGCACCGGGCGCGCCGCCCCGGCCGTCGAGCACTGATCGCGAAGGTGGCCTTGTGGAGCCCGGAGCGTCCGCATATTCTGTTCATCAGCGATGGATTTCGACAATCTGCGGACATTCCTGGAAGTGGCGCGCCTGAAGAGTTTTTCGCGCGCGGCCCAGAAGCTGCTGCGCACTCAGCCGGCCATCTCCGCGCAGATCCGCTCGCTGGAAAAAGAAGTGGGCGCCCGCCTTTTCGATCGCGACGGCGGCAAAGTGACCTTTACCTCGGCTGGCCGCCTTTTCGAGCCCTTTGCCGAATACTGCGTCGAGCGGCAGAAGCATATCCTGCTGGCCATTGCCGAACAGGAGCGCTCGCCCCGCGGCGAACTCGCCATCAGCGCCAATGAGGCCACCCACCTCTACATCCTGCCCCAGGTCTTCGCCCGGTTTCGCCGCCAGTCCCCTCGCGTCACGCTCAGCGTGGTGCGCGCCGAGCGGCTGCGCACTCTGGAAAGCGTGGTCAATCGGGAAATCGATTTTGGGGTGGTTTCCATGCCGGTGCGGGATCCCCGGCTGGTCGTCGAGCCCATCCATCGCGACGAACTGGTGCTGGTCGCGCCGCTCGGGCATCCGCTGGCCGATCGGGAGCGCGTGCGTCTGAAGGAAATGGCAAAGTATCCGGTGCTGCTGCCCACGCACGGCCGGCGCCGGGAACAGCTGGACGAATTGTTTCGCGTGAACGAACTCTCGCCGCGCCTGGCCATGGAAGTGGAGTCGAGCGAGATGCTCAAGCGCTATGTGGGCGCCGGGCTGGGACTCGGTTTTCTGCCGCGGACCAACGTGGCGGAAGAGGAGCGGGCCCATACCCTGCACATCCTCACCCTCGAAGGCGTGCGCCTGGCCCGGGATCTGGCTCTGGTCTTTCGCAAGGACCGGCAACTCTCTCGCGCCGGACAGGAATTTCTGGAGATCGCGACGCAGTGCTTCCGCATCGGCGAATCGGAAGCCGGTTCCGATGGCTCGCGGGGTGCCGTATGATTGAAAGAGTGTAAATTTCTCGCGCCTGAAGTCTCAGCCCGGCCCCTGCTCATGATACGTTTCATCGGGGAGCTTTCTCTCCGGACAAAATAATGGTTCGGAGCAAAAGGGAGCGCGCGGAAGTCACTGATCCGGAGGAAATGAGAATTGGGAAAAAGCATGGTCCCGCGACGGTTGTTTTTTACCAAGGGCGTGGGGAAACACAAGGAACGGCTGACCTCGTTTGAGCTGGCGCTGCGTGACGCCGGCATCGCAGCTCAGAACTTAGTGCGGGTATCGTCCATCTTTCCGCCTCAGGCGAAGCTGGTTCCGCGCAAAGAAGGGCTGAAGTACCTGAGTCCGGGTGAGGTGGTTTTCGCGGTGGTGGCCGAGAACTCCACCCGTGAGCCGCACCGGTTGGTGGCTTCCAGCATTGGCGTTGCCATTCCCAGCGACCGTAACACCTACGGTTACTTAAGCGAGCACCACAGCTTCGGCGAAACCGAAGATCAGGCCGGAGAATACGCGGAAGAGCTGGCGGCGGAAATGCTGGCCACCACCCTCGACGTGGAATTCGATCCGGACACGAGTTGGGACGAGAAGAAGGAGATTTACCGCATCTCCAACAAGATCGTGCGCACCGCAAACGTGACCCAGTCCGCCATTGGCGACAAGCGCGGCCTGTGGACGACCACCATCGCTGCGGCGATTCTGATTTTCGAGTAGGCCGGAAGCAGTTTGAGCGCGGGCGTGGGCCACATCGGCCTGCGCCTTTTGCTTGCTTCCCCAAACATGTAACTGGAATCAGCATAATTATGGCAAAGAACGGCAATTTTCGTGTGGGGCTGGTGCAGATGAGCTGCGGGCCCGATCCCGACGCCAATCTGGACAAGGCGGCGGATCGCGTGCGCGAAGCGGCGCGCCAGGGTGCGGAGGTCATCTGCCTGCCCGAGCTCTTTCGCGCTCAGTATTTCTGCCAGCGCGAAGATATCGCGCTCTTCGATCTGGCCGAGCCCATCCCCGGACCCAGTACCGAGAGGCTGGGAGCGGTCGCGCGCGAGGAGAAGGTGGTGGTGGTGGCCTCGGTTTTCGAGCGCCGCGCCCCGGGTTTGTATCACAACACCGCCGCGGTTCTCGAGAAAGATGGCCGGGTGGCGGGACTCTACCGCAAAATGCACATCCCCGATGATCCGCTCTACTACGAGAAGTTCTACTTCACGCCCGGCGATCTGGGCTTTCGCGCCTTCGACACTTCAGCCGGTCACATCGGCACCCTCGTCTGCTGGGATCAGTGGTACCCGGAGGCCGCGCGCATCACAGCGCTGCAGGGCGCGAACGTGCTGTTCTATCCCACGGCCATCGGATGGCATCCGCGGGAGAAAGAGGAGTTCGGCGCAGCGCAGTACGACGCGTGGCAGACGATTCAGCGGGCACACGCCATTGCCAACGGCGTTTATGTAGCGGCGGTCAACCGCGTTGGCATGGAGCATGGTGACGTGCGCGGCAATCGTGTCGATGGACCCGGTCTGGAATTCTGGGGCGGCTCGTTTCTCGCCGATCCTTTCGGGCGCGTGATCGCGAAGGCCGCCCACGACCGGGAAGAGATCCTCATCGGCGAAGTCGATCTGCACGTCATGGAGGACACGCGCCGGAACTGGCCGTTTCTGCGCGACCGGCGCATCGACGCCTACGCGCCCATCGTCCGGCGCTTCCTGGATGGCGACAGCGAGTGAGCCACAACCCCACAGCGGAAGCGCTGGATGCCTCCCGGCCCGCGACCCCGCGGCAACTCGGCTACCGCATGCCCGCGGAGTGGGAACCGCACGAGGCGACCTGGCTGGCCTGGCCGCATAACCCCGAAGACTGGCCGGGAAAGTTTCAGCCCATTCCCTGGGTCTACGCGGAGATTGTCGGACACCTGGCGCGTGGGGAAGACGTGCACATCCTGGTGGACGATGCCGCGGCGGAGAAGCGGGCCCGGCGCATCCTGCAGCGCTCCGGCGCGAACCTCGCCCGCGTGCATTTCCATCTGTTGCCCACCGATCGCGTGTGGACCCGCGATTCCGGGCCGATTTTCGTGCGCAGGAATCAGTCCGGCAAAGACTCCGTCGCCATCACCAACTGGAAGTTCAACGCGTGGGCGAAGTATTCGGACTGGCACAAGGATGACAGGATCCCGGATCAGGTCGCCGATTTACTCGGGCTGCCGCAGTGGATGCCGACGATCGAAACCCCCGCAGGACCGCAGAGGATTGTTCTCGAGGGCGGATCGATCGATGTGAACGGCGCCGGCACTCTGATCACGACGGAGGAATGTCTGCTCAGCGAGGTGCAGCAGCGGAACCCCGGCGTCACCCGCGAGCAGCTGGAGCAGATCCTGCACGACTATCTCGGTATCGATCAGGTTCTGTGGATGAACAGAGGCATTGCCGGCGATGACACCCACGGGCACGTGGACGACATCACCCGCTTCGTCGGACCCAACACGATTGTTACGGTCGTCGAACCGAACCGCGAGGACGAGAACCACCTGCCATTGGCGGAGAATCTGGATCGTCTGAAGTCGGCGCGCAATACCGAAGGTAACCCGTTCGAAGTGATTGAATTGCCGATGCCTCCGCCCGTAATTTTTGATGGGCAGCGGCTTCCGGCGAGCTACGCCAATTTCTACATTGCCAACGATCGGGTGCTCGTGCCAACCTTGAATTGTTCCGCTGATCGGCGGGCGCTCAATATCCTCGCGGACGCGTTTCCGTCGCGCGAGGTCGTGGGCATCTATTGCGGAGATCTGATATGGGGGCTGGGCGCTCTGCACTGCATGACGCAACAGCAGCCCCAGGCTGTGGAGCCGTAATGCCCGATAATCTCGAGTGGCTGGAAGACTGGTACCAACGCCAGTGCGACGGCGACTGGGAACACACGCAGGGAATCCGACTGGAAAGCAAGGGACGTGGCTGGCACCTGACCATCAACCTGGAAGGCACCTCCGTCCAGAACATCGCTCCCAACCGGCTCAACTTCGGCACCAGCGGCGAGGAGTGGATCGACTGCAGCATCTCCGAGGAGCGCTTTGAGGGCGCCGGCGACCCGCGGCGGCTGGAGCAGATCATCGGAGTCTTCCGCAAATGGGTCGAAGAGCTGCAGGAACAGCCCTGAGCTTTTGCAGAAACAGCCCCGAGCCTGTGACGGACTTTTCACCGGCGCAGCCGGCCCCGCCGCATACGATAGAAGCATGGCAGAAGCCGACGAGCTCCTGATGCAGGCGGCGCTGGACGAGGCGCGAGCCGCAGCCGCAGCCGGAGAAGTCCCCATCGGAGCCGTAGTGGTCATGGGCGGCGCCATTGTGGCGCGCGCGCAAAATCGCGTCCTGCGCGACATCGATCCGACAGCGCACGCCGAAATGGTTGCGATGCGCGCAGCGGCCCAGGCCATCGGCAACTACCGGCTGCTCGATTGCGAATTGTTTGTCACTCTGGAGCCGTGCGCCATGTGCGCCGGCGCCATGATCCACGCGCGGCTGGGTCGGCTCACCTACGGCGCGGCCGATCCCAAGGCGGGCGCCGCCGGATCGGTGCTGGAGGTCCTCAATCATCCCCGCCTCAACCACCGCATGGCCGTAACGAGCGGCGTGCTGGCAGATGCGTGTGGCGAGCTGCTGCGGAGCTTTTTTCGCGAGCGCCGCCAGGACCTCGGGCAGGTTTGAGAAGAGATGAATCCTACCATCCGCATGGTGGTTATTGATATCGACGGCACGTTGTTGCCCTCATCGGGCACGCGCGTGAGCGACCGCAACTGCCGCGCGCTGCTGGATGCGGAAGCCTCTGGAGTGCAGCTCGTCATCGCCACCGGCCGGCGCCAGGCGTATGCCATGCCGCTGTTGAGCCCCATCGGCCTCAAACCGCAGACGGTGATGATCACCTCCAATGGGACGGTCACGCGCACCATGGCGGGCGCGCCCATCGATCGCTTTTTCCTGCCCATTGCAACCGCGCGCGCTCTCTGTCCAACCCTCCGGCCCTGGGGAACGACGGTCTTCACCTTCGACCGTGAAGGGCCTGGCGAGCTGGTGATGGAGTCGCTGCCGGCGCTGCACGAGCGCATCTTCGTTTGGGTCGAAGCCAACCGGCCGTGGATTCGCGAGGTCAGGCCGCTGGAACGGGCCTTCGATTCCGGTGAAGCGCCGGTCCAGAGCATGGTCTGCGGCGGTGTTGCCGACATGCGGCGCGCAGAAGAATGCCTGGCGGCAAGCCCACTGGCCTCGGCAATTGAAATCCACCGGACCGAATACCCTGCGCGCGACCTGACCATCGTCGATATCCTTCCCCCCGGCTGTTCCAAAGGAGAGGCGCTGCGGCGTCTGTCTGAAAAAGAAGGCGTGCCGCGCGCGTCGATCCTGGCCATCGGCGACAACTGGAATGACCTCGAGATGCTGGAAGCGGCCGGCCGGCCGATCGTCATGAGCAATGGCGCGCCGGAGCTGGTGGACCTGGCCCGGAGCCGCGGATGGGAGATTGCCCCCGCCAACGACGACGACGGCGTAGCCCGGATCGTGGAGAGCGTTTTGGCCGGGAGCCGCGTCTGAGAATGGTAGAGTGGATGGGAATGCGCCACTTTTGCCTCCAATCCGGGCTGGTGGTCCTCGGCATTGCCTGCGTTGGCCCCGCCATGGCCCATGCGGCGGAGTACATCACGCTCAAAAACGGACAGAATGTCCTCTGCGACCATCGCCAGGCCGACGGCGATCAGGTCCGTCTCTACCTCGATGACTCGACCGGCAGCTACCTCGAGGTGAAAGCCTCAGACATCGCATCGGCCCAGGTTGTGAACCTGCTCAGGCCGCCCGCAAAGACCTCTGTCCCGGCCGCCGCGCCCAGTGCCGGACCTGAAAAGCTCTCCGATACCGATCTGCGTCCCATGCTGGCGAAAGCTGGCGCCGCGTTCGACATCGATACCGATCTGCTGGCCAGTGTGATCCGCCAGGAAAGCGGTGGCCATGCGCGAGCCGTCAGCCGCGCCGGTGCCGAAGGGCTGATGCAGCTGATGCCTGGAACCGCGTCGCAGCTGGGCGTGAACAACAGCTTTGCGCCGCGGCAGAATATCGATGGCGGCACGGCTTATCTCGACGTCCTGCTGACGAAGTACCACGACGACCTGGCGCTGGCTCTGGCCGCCTTTAACGCCGGCCCCGCCGCTGTGGACCGCTGGCACGGCATCCCGCCCTATCGCGAAACGCAGCTCTATGTGGCGCGGGTCATTCACGAGTACAACCGCCGTTACAGGCTTCGCCAGGTTGCGGAGCAGCGCGCATCCCGGCAGATGGCCGCTCTTCCCCGGCAGGCGCAGTGAACCACGCGCAGCCTCTTCCCCCGGAGCTCTGATTTGAAGTCAAAGAGAAACTGGATCGTGCTGGCCATCATTCTGGTTGCCGTCGCCCTGCTGGTCGCGTACGGGCGGCACCGGATGCACTTCGACTGGCGCGTCTTTGCGGAGCAGCTTCGCCAGGCGCAATGGGGCAGAATCCTTCTCGCTCTGGGCTGCATTTATCTGGGCTACGTCTTTCGCTCCGTGCGCTGGGCGCTTCTCATCCGCCACAACAAGAAGGTCCCTCTTCTCTCCCTGCTGGGCACGCAGGTGATCGGCTTCACAGCCGTCGCTCTCATCGGACGCGTCGCTGATCCCGTACGGCCTTATCTGGTCGCGAAGAAAACCAGCCTGCCCCTCAGCTCCCAGGTCGCTGTGTACATCGTCGAGCGTCTGTTTGACGCCGGATCCATGGCCCTCATCTTCTGCTCCGTCATCCTTCTGGCTCCCGCGGGAGCGCTGCCCCACACGGAGATCATCCGCAGGGTGGGCTACACCGGCCTGGCCACCACCATCGCGGGCGGCCTCTTTCTGCTGGCGGTGCGCCTCTCCGGCAATGCCGTCGCATCGTTCTCCGAAAAGGCATTCGGACTGGCCTCCCGCAAGCTTGGACAAGCGGTTGGAGACAAGATCAGGACCTTCCACACCGGACTCGATACGCTGCGTTCCTTCTCCGACTTCGGCATCATCCTGGGGACCTCTCTGGCCATGTGGGTCCTGATTGCCCTGGCTTATCTGGAAACAACCCACGCCTTCGTGGCCAGCCCGCAGCTGGGCCACATGAGCATCGCCCAATGCATGCTCCTGATGGCCTCCAGCATGGTGGCCAGCGGATTCCAGCTCCCCATTCTCGGCTGGTTTACCCAGATCGCGGCGGTGGCAGCGGCGCTTTCCGGCTTCTTTGGCGTGGCGCCGGAGCCGGCCACCGGCTGCGCAGCCACCCTGCTGCTGGTCACCTTCCTGGGCATTGTGCCGGTCGGCCTCATCTGGTCGCGCTTCGACCACATTTCGCTCAAGAACGTCACCCGCGCCAGCGGCCATGCCGAGGAGGAAGTCACCCCTCCCCCGGCGACCACGCAGGAAGCCTGATTCCCGCACCTCCGGATCGATCAGAGAGCCCGTCGCACCGCCCGCCGCACGGCGTCCGTCGCGACACCGTAGGCTGCGTGCGAAGCCCATTCGCTGATGCGTTCCTGGGTCGGCTGCTGCCCAGGAGGCGCCGACAACCCCATCTTCGGCAACAGCGATTCATGCGTGATCCGGTTGAGCGTAATGCCGAAAGCCGCTCCGCGCCACGCGCCCAGTGAGGGCTCATACTCCACCATCACGCCGTAGACGGCGCCTGCCAGAGCTCCAAAGATCCAGTGAATGCCCTGCTGGGCGAGCTGCCGATCGCTGCCGGTCAGCGGGCGTTTGGCCACCTGCTCGGCCAGTACCACCGGCGGCGGCGTTTGCCCCTGCGCACGCGGCGGAAACAGCTGCTCGGCAACCATTTTGGCTGCGGCCCCGGCCAGGCCGCCAATCATTCCCGCCACCGCGCCTTTGGTGATGCTGCGTCTCGATTCGTCTCTGCTCATAAGCGGATAAGATGCGTCGCGAATCACAATAATCCGTTTGCCTGACCCTGACAATCACACCCGCAGAGCCGCTCCATGCCGGCAGCGCGCTCATGCGCTGCTAGAATCAAAGCAGACCGATGAAATGTCCTTACTGCGGGTTTGCCCAGGACCGCGTTATTGATTCGCGGGAGAGCAGAGAGGCCGACTCCATCCGCAGGCGGCGCGAATGCGAGCGGTGCAACCGCCGGTTTACCACCTACGAGCGTATCGACGAAATCCCCTACATGGTGGCCAAGAAGGACGGACGCCGCGAGAAGTTTGAGCGTCAGAAAGTGCTGAGCGGACTGCTGCACGCCTGCGAAAAGCGGCCCATTTCCGCGGCCAAGCTGGAACAGCTGGTGGATGAGACAGAGGCCTTCGTCACCGAGTCCACCGAGCGCGAAAGAACCACCGCGGAGATCGGCGAGCTGATTATGGAGCGCCTCAAGGCTCTCGATACGGTGGCCTACATCCGCTTCGCCAGCGTCTATCGGGATTTCAAAGATGTCCGCGAGTTTAAGGAAGAGCTGGAACAACTGCTGAGCCAGCACACCGACAAGCATCCCAGGAAGAAGCAGTCCTGAGAGCCGGCTCGACCACTCAGATTCAAGGAGAAACGTGGGGAAGACACACACCATTACTCTGATCCCGGGCGACGGCATCGGCCCGGAAGTGACGGATGCGGTGGTTCGCATTCTGGAAGCCACCGGCGTTCGCTTTGCATGGGAGCGTTTTGCTGCCGGAGCGGGAGCCTTCGAAAAACACGGCGAATATATCCCGAAGGACCTGTACGCCTCGATCGAGCGTAATCGCGTGGCCCTCAAAGGTCCGGTGACCACGCCGGTGGGCGGCGGATTTGCTTCCATTAACGTCACGCTGCGGAAGAAATTCGAGCTCTACGCGAATTTCCGGCCCATCAAAAACCTCCCCGGTCTGGAAACGCGCTATCCCAATGTTGACCTGATCATCATCCGCGAAAACACTGAGGGCCTTTACGTTGGACTGGAGCACGAAGTCGTCCCCGGCGTCATCGAGTCGCTGAAGGTCATCACCGAGAAAGCTTCGACGCGGATCGCGAAGTTTGCCTTCGAATACGCCGCGAAACACGGCCGCTGCCGCATTCACGCCATCCATAAAGCCAACATCATGAAGATGTCCGACGGCCTCTTCCTCCGCTGCGCCCGCGACATTTCAAAGGGCTATCCCGACGTCACCTATGGCGAGCACATCATCGACAACACCTGCATGCAGCTGGTCATGAATCCCTACCAGTACGACACGCTGCTGCTGGAAAATCTGTATGGCGACATCGTCAGCGATCTGTGCGCGGCCTTTGTCGGCGGACTGGGCCTCGTGCCCGGCGCCAATCTCGGAGCGGAAGCTGCCATCTTCGAAGCGGTCCACGGCTCCGCCCCCGACATCGCCGGCAAAGACATCGCGAATCCCACCGCCCTGCTGCAGTCCGCGGTCCTGATGCTGCACCACATCGATGAGGGTGCAGCCGCCGATCGCCTGCACGCGGCGATCGAGGCAACCTACTCCGCAAAGAAAATACTCACCCGCGACGTGGGTGGAACCGCAGGGACCGCGGCCTTTGCCGACGCGGTGATTGAAGCGCTGGCGCACCAGCCAGAAACAACCCACGCAGGGGGACAACAGGGATGAAGACGAAGATTCTCGTGGCCGCAGCGGCTGCTGTGCTGCTGCTGGCGGCAGGCTGTAAGAAGCAGGCGACGGAAACCACTCCCCAACCCAGCTTCACGACCGTCGACTGGAGCACCGCCGGGTCCATCGAGGGCGTCGTGCACTACGTGGGCACACCGCCCAAGCCCATTGAGATCGATATGAACCAGGATCCCGCCTGCACCCTCGGCCCCACCAACTACAGCGAAGGCTATGTGGTGAGCAAGGGCGGCTTCGCGAATGTCTTCATCTATGTAAAAGACGGCCTCGGCAATCGCGTCTACGCCCCGCCGACGCAGCCCGTGGACATCGACCAGAAGGGCTGCCGCTATATTCCGCACGTGGTCGGCGTCATGGTCGGCCAGCCGGTGCGCTTCACCAACAGCGACCCCACCATGCACAACATCCACATGACACCCACGGTCGCCGGCAACCAGGCTGTGGACATCTCCCAGCCGCCCAACTCGGGCCAGGACGAGCGCACTTTCCACCAGCCGGAGCTGATGATGCCCGTGCGCTGCAATAACCATCCCTGGATGCAGGCCTTCATCAATGTGGCGGCCAATCCGTTCTTCGCTGTTTCTGACGCCTCCGGCCGCTTCGTCATCAAGGGGTTGCCGCCGGGCACCTATACGGTGGTAGCCGACCAGGAAAACCTCGGGCAGAAGATTGCCACCGTCACCGTGGGCTCAAAGCAGACGGTGACCCAGGACTTCACCTACGGCAACGGCCCGGGAACCGTCCAGCAATAGAGACGCCTGCAGCTCCAGCGGCACGATTTACACTATCGCTAAACCTACTGCAGCCGGATTCCTGGTCTACGCCGGCCTGAGGTTCTCTTTCGCAAAGGCGCAATCATGCGGCATAAGGTTGGCATTCTTGGCGCGACCGGAACGGTCGGGCAGCGGTTCATTCAGCTTCTCGAGAATCACCCCTGGTTTGAAGTCGAATGGCTCGCCGCCAGCGACCGCTCGAGCGGGAAAAAATATGGCGACGCGGTGCGCTGGAAGCTGGACACGCCGCTGCCCGAGCGCATCGCGGCCATCCCCGTTTCCCCGGCCGAGCCTGTGGATGCCCCTCGCATCATCTTCGCCGCCCTCGATGCCGACATCGCGCGCGAGCTGGAGCCGCAGTTCGCTGCTGCCGGATGCGCTGTGATCTCCAACTCCAGCGCCTTTCGCATGCAGCCGGCTGTGCCGCTCGTGATCCCCGAAGTGAATGCCGACCACCTGGCACTGGTGGAGAACCAGAGCTGGCGCAGGGAATCGGGCGGCTACATCGTCACTAATCCCAATTGCTCCGCCATCGGCCTGGTCATGGCTCTCAAGCCCATCACCGAACGCTTCGGCATCGAAGCCATCTTCGTCAGCACCATGCAGGCCGTGAGCGGCGCCGGCTATCCTGGCGTGCCCGCCATGGACATCCTCGGCAACGTCGTTCCCTTCATCAAAAATGAAGAAGAAAAGATGGAAGCCGAAACGCTGAAGCTGCTCGGCCGTTTGAACGGCCGCATCGTCGAGCCGCTTCCGGCAAAGATGAGCGCGCACTGCAATCGCGTCGCCGTCCAGGACGGGCATACCGAAAGCGTCAGCATCAAGCTCGCGAACCAGGCCTCCCGCGCTGACCTCATCGCCGCATGGGCGGAGTTTCGGCCTCTCTCCGGCCGCGAGCTGCCCACGGCTCCCGCGCAGCCGGTGGAGTTTGTCACCGCCGAAGATCGCCCTCAGCCCCGCCTCGATCGCATGCGCGGAGCAGGCATGGCCGCCACCGTCGGCCGTCTGCGCCCCTGCGGCCTGCTCGACTGGAAGTTCACCGTCCTTTCCCACAACACCATTCGCGGCGCGGCCGGCGCGGCTCTGCTGAATGCCGAATTGCTGGTCTCCCTGGGCAAACTCGATCCGGCGGCTGTGCCCGCATGAACCGCCTCGTGGTGATGAAATTCGGCGGTACCTCCGTCGAAGACGCTGCGGCCATTCGCCGAACCGCGGAGATTGTTGCGGGACGCGTCCGCAAAGGCCTGCAGCCCATTGTCGTCGTCAGCGCCATGGCCAAGGTCACTGACCTGCTGATCTCCGCCGCCGCAACAGCCGCTCGCGGAGACCGCGCCACCGCTCTCGCTGTTCTGGAGCGCCTGCGCATCCGGCATCATGACACCGTCACGCAGCTGGCTCTCCGTCCCTGCGATGCGGCCGACCCTCTGGCCTTCGCGAAACCCGATCCGGAGTTCGTGGCCAGCCACGCATGGATGGACGCTGAATTTGATTCCCTGGAAGAGATCCTGCGCGGCCTGGCCGCCGTCGGCGAGCTCACGCCCCGCATCTCCGACATGGTCGTCTCCTATGGCGAGCGCATTTCCAGCCGCATGATCACCGAGGCTTTCCTCCATTGCGGCCTGGCCGCCGTGCACATTGACGCGCGCCAGTGCATCGTCACTGATGCCCAGTTCGGCAAGGCCATTCCCCAGGACACGGCCATCGAGCAGCGCCTGAAGCTGCATGTGGCGCCACTGGTGGCCGAAGGCCGGGTGCCGGTCATGGGCGGCTTCATCGGCGCGACCGAGAAGGGCATCACGACCACTCTGGGACGCGGCGGCTCCGACTTTACCGCGGCCCTGGTGGGCGGCGGCATCGACGCCGGTGCCATCGAGATCTGGACCGACGTCAACGGCATCATGACCGCCGACCCGCGCGTCTGCCCGGATGCCCTGCGCGTCAAAATCATCAGCTTTGAAGAGGCCGCGGAGCTGGCTTACTTTGGCGCCAAAGTCCTGCACCCGGCCACCATTTTGCCGGCGGTGAAGAAGAATATCCCCGTCTGGGTGCTGAATTCCAGGAATCCCACCAACAGCGGCACGCGCATCGCAGCCCTGGCGCCGCACTGCCGCAGCCCGTTCAAATCCATCGCGGTCAAGAAGCGGCTGACCATCATGGATATCGTGGCCAGCCGCATGCTTCTCTCGCATGGCTATCTGCACGCCATCTTCGAGGTCTTTGATCGCCACAAGTGTCCCGTGGACATGGTCTCTACCTCCGAAGTCAGCATTTCGCTCAGCGTCGATTCGAATGAAAAGCTGCCCGCCGTCGCCGCGGATCTGAGCCAGCTGGCCGACGTCAAATACGAAGGCCGCAAAGCGCTGATCTGCATGGTGGGCGAAAATATCCGCGGCCAGAACGGAATTGCCGCCCGCGTCTTCCAGAGCGTGCGCCACGTGAACCTGCGGATGATTTCCCAGGGCGCGTCGGAAATCAACATGAGCTTCATGGTGGAAGAAGATGATGCAGATGAGGCGGTGCGCTCGCTGCACGCGGAATTCTTCCAGGATCCCGATCCGGAGATTTTCGATCTGGAATCGCCCTCGGCGGCCGTGAAGTCCTGATCTCGGCGATGCCACAGTAGTTGCGGAGATATCATCATGCTCTTTCTGGTTCTCGGACGCGGCAAGACCGGCAGCCTGGTCGCCGATGTCGCGCATGAGCGCGGCCACGGCGTTCGCGTGGTCGGCGAAGAGGAAAATCGCAACGCGGCGGCTTTGACCGCGCCTTTCCTCGCCAGCTTCGACGCGGTGATTGACTTCACCACGCCCGAAGCCGCGGTGCAGAACATGCGCGCCTGCCTGGCCAATGGCGCGCGGGTGGTGGTCGGGACAACGGGCTGGTATCAGCACCTCAACGACCTGCGCGATCTGTGCGTGCGGAAAGACGCGGCCCTGCTCTACAGCAGCAACTTCTCCATCGGCGTCCAGGCGTTGTTTCGCGTGGCGCGCGAGCTGGCGGCAGCGGCTCCGCAGTATCGCTTCAGCATTACCGAGACTCACCACGCGACCAAGAAAGACGCGCCGTCGGGGACAGCGCTTTCGCTGCAGCGCATCGTCGAAGCGGCGGCTCCGGGACAGAAGGTCGAGATCACCTCGAAGCGGGAAGGTGAAGTTCCCGGGATTCACGTGGTCGCGGCGCGGTCGGATAACGATTGCCTCGAACTGCGCCACGAAGCTTTCTCGCGGCGCGGCTTCGCCGA
>DATAWD010000025.1:0-4609 GCA_036267395.1 Acidobacteriaceae bacterium
GCCCTGGCGCTGGCCGTTGGCCTGGGATCACGCGACCTGGTAAGCCGCTCCCTCGAACGCGAAGCCAACCGGCCTGTAGAGACGCCGCAGGAAGAACGCCTGCATCACTTCTAGGCGCAACGCGATGCCGGGTGCCCCACATCTCGCTGTTGAGATGTGGGACGCCACAAACGCCTAGGTCCCCGCCGAACCCCAGCTGCGGATCCATCGCTGGCAAGGCCGCTCGATGGTGAACATCACGATGATGGCTCCTGCAATCAGTAGAAAATAACTGAGCCAGGGATCGAACCGGGTTAAATGCAGGCGGTCGAGAATGTGCGAGTCATGGATGAGGTTCCATAGATTAAAATGCAGAATATAAAGACAATAACTTGCGCGGCCAATAGTCGCAAAAGGTAGAAATCCAAAGAATCTTGCGATCAGGTTGTGCCCGGCCAGCCCCAGAATGGCCAGGCCGAAGAGCGGCATCAGCAGCCCATCGTGCATGAGCGGAAACGGCATGTGATCGCCGTAATACAGGATCAGGTACAGTCCCGACATCCCTGCCAGCCCAAAGACCAGGCGCCGCCAGCTTGCCCGCGGAATCATCCCGTCCAGATCGGCCAGTGCAATCCCAAACAGGAACGACGGCACATGCGGCGGGGGCGTAAACTTCAGGGCCCGTATCCAGAAGCCATCGGTATAGCGCCCGGGATGCAGGTCGCCGTCGGGATGAAACCACATGTAGAGGCTGGGCAACACCATTCCCAGCACCCACAGGCCGGCCATCACCGCCAGCAGCGGCCCGATCCGCTTTGGCCGCTTCCATAAGATCACCACCGGGAAGATCAGGTAGAAAAAGGCCTCGGTGCACATGGTCCACGCCGGAGTGTTCCAGAACGTCGCCAGCATCGGATGCCAGGCCTGGAGGAGCAGCGGCGTCAGGACCACGCCCAGCGCGAACTGCGCGTGGCTGCGGGCTTGCCATTCCGCGGCCAGCATTCCCAGCGAAAGCAGCAGCGCGAAGAGGTAGACCGGGTAAAGGCGCGAGAAGCGCGCCAGCCAGAAGCTGCGCACATTGAAATGTCCCGCAGCCGCGCGGTCCGCATAGTTATAGGCCAGAATGTATCCGGACATCAGCAGGAAGAAGCTGACCGACGTATAGCCGTTGTCCACGATCGGCGAGAACGGGCCAAACCATTTGGGATTCGAGAAGTGAAAGAAAACGATGTTGAGCGCCGCGAAGCAGCGCAGTCCGGTGAGGGCAGGCAATATCTCTTTCTTGCCCTTGCGTACCGGGACGGGCGCGGCAGAAGCAACCTCAGCCAGGCCCGAACGTCCAGCAAATCCCGGTGACTCCATAGGCGGCGGTGCGAGTTGAACGGGCGAACTCAGAGAGTTACCCTCAGGCGATTCGACGTCAAGCGGCTCTGCTCTAGGCGGTGACCAGGGAGCCGACCTTTTCGCCTGAAATCACGCGACGGATGTTCCCTGGATTGTTCATGTTGAAGATAATCATGGGCAGATTGTTGTCTTTGCACAGGCTCACCGCGGTGGTATCCATTACCTTTAACCCCAGCCGCAGAATTTCCATGTACGTGATCTGCTCAAATTTTACAGCGTCCTTCGTAATCACGGGATCGGCGTCGTAGATGCCTTCCACCTTGGTCGCCTTCAGCAGCACATCGGCCTTGATTTCCATGGCCCGCAGCGACGCGGCTGTGTCCGTCGAAAAATACGGGTTCCCGGTCCCCGCGGCGAAGACTACGATTCTTCCCTTTTCCAGATGCCGGATCGCTCGGCGGCGGATGTACGGCTCGGCCACCTGGTTCATCTCGATAGCCGACATCACCCGGCAGTGCAGTCCCTGCTTCTCGATCGCGTCCTGAACCGCCAGCGCGTTGATCACCGTCGCCAGCATACCCATATTGTCTGCAGAGACGCGGTCCATGGCCTTGGCCTGCTCGGCCACGCCGCGGAAGAAATTCCCTCCGCCCACCACAATCGCCACTTCCACTCCCAACGCATGGACCTCGGCAATCTCGGCTGCAATCTCGTGAACCCGAATCACATCCACGCCGAAGCCCTTGCCCGCGGCCAGCGCTTCTCCTGAAAGTTTAAGGACGACGCGTTTATACATTCCTCTTGGAGTATCGCATGTAAGCCGACTTTGGCGAAGAGACGGAACGGTCATGCAGGGAACGTCCTCGTCGTCGAATGGAGGCTGCCCTTGTCTCCCTGCACGAGCGCCCCGCTGGAACGCGCAATGGGATCGCGGCAACCCCTCGGGATATCGTAAACAGGCAATTTCCTTTCACCATCAGCGCCTGGACATTCTTCTCGCACCGGGTGGGCAGATGAATCGACGTGGGCCGTCGGCGAAGAAATGAGGTATGTCTCCAAGCCACGACCGATGTACCTTGATCTGTATACAAAACGCCGCACGATCGCGGCTTGAAAGGGACAGCATCATGTTGGGAAAGCGCTCTGCTGCACACCTCCTGTTTTTCACGGTCATTCTCGCCGCTGCGTTCGCGCCGGCCATCTCCTGCTTTGCAGCACAAGATTCCGGACCTATGCCGGATATGCATTGGCGCATGATCGGGCCGTTTCGCGGCGGACGGACCCGCGCCGCCGCGGGCGTTCCCGACCAGCCGAATGTCTTCTACATCGGCCAGGTCGATGGCGGTGTCTGGAAGTCGACGGATTATGGACGGACGTGGCATCCCATTTTCGATGGTCAGGATACGCAATCGATCGGAGCCATCGCCGTCGCTCCCTCTGATAGCAATATCGTCTACGTGGCCAGCGGCGAAGGGCTGCATCGGCCCGATCTTTCGGTAGGCGATGGCATCTACCGATCCGCAGATGCGGGCAAGACCTGGACTCACCTGGGTCTTCGCGACGGGCAGCAGATACCGGCGCTCGCCATCGACCCGACCAACCCCAATCGCCTCTTCGCGGCCGTGCTTGGCCATCCCTACGGTCCCAACCCGGAGCGCGGCATCTATCGCTCCGAAGACGGCGGCCAGAGCTGGACCAAGGTTCTCTATAAGGATGAGAACACCGGCGGGTCGGATGTAGTCATCGATCCCAAGGATCCGCAGGTGGTGTACGCGTCGCTATGGGAAGACCGGCTCGGCCCGTGGGAGGACGGAAACCAGTACGAAGGAACCAACGGCGGTCTTTTCAAGTCGACCGACGGCGGCACGACGTGGAAGCAGCTCACCAATGGCCTGCCCGCCAATCTGGTGCAGATCAACGTAGCCGTCTCCGCCAGCGATCCGCAGCGCCTCTATGCCAACCTGTCTACGAAGGCTGAAAGCGGCTACGGCTCTGCGCGGGGTCTCGGCGTCTATCGCTCCGACGATGCCGGAGCAAGCTGGCGCAAGATCACCGACGATCCGCGCCCGGCCATGAAGATCGGCGGCGGCGACCTGTCCGTTCCGGTTGTCGATCCCAAGAATCCGGATATCGTCTACAGCACCAGCATCGTCACCTGCCGCTCCACCGACGGCGGCAAGACATGGATCAGCCTGCGCGGCGCGCCGGGCGGCGACGACTACCAGAATATGTGGATCAATCCGCTCAACCCGCAGATCATCCTGCTGGTGAGCGACCAGGGCGCGGTGATCAGCGTGAACGGCGGCCAAAGCTGGGGCTCATGGTACAACCAGCCCACCGCGCAGCTTTATCACGTGGCGGCCACCAGCAGCTTTCCCTATCAGGTATGCGCCGGCCAGCAGGAGAGCGGCTCCGTCTGCACCTCGACGCGCGGCAATGACGGCGAAATCACATACCGCGAGTGGCACCCGGCGGGCATCATCGAGTACGGCTACGCTGCGCCCGATCCCCTGCATCCCGAGATTGTCTACGGAGCAGGCCGAACTGAGGTTTCGCGCTACGACATGGTCACCGGCCAGGTTCAGAACGTGACGCCGCTGCCGTTGCGGAGCCATGGATTCCGCGCCGACCGCACCGAGCCGATTCTCTTTTCCCCTATCGACCAGCGCACCCTTTACTACGCGGCCAATCGCCTCTTCAAAACCACCGACTACGGCCACACCTGGCAGATCATCAGCCCTAACCTGACCCGGGAGCAGAGCGGCCAGCCCGCTTCCCTGCAGCCTCTCACTCCGCAGCAGCAGGCGCAGCGTCGAGGCGCTATCTACGCCGTCGCCGCTTCGTACAAGACCCTGCAGACCATCTGGGCCGGGAGCGACGACGGCCTGGTCTGGATCACCCGCGATGGCGGCGCGAACTGGACGAAGATCACTCCGCCCGGACTCTCTCCGTGGAGCAAGATCGCGCAGATCGATGCCTCGCGCTTCGACGACAACTCCGCCTATGTGGCCGTGAGCCGAATGCGCATCGATGATCTTCGCCCCTATGCCTTCCGTACCCATGACGGAGGCAAGACCTGGCAGTCGATCAGTGCAGGTCTCCCTGATGACGCGCCCGTGAACGCCATCCGCGCCGACCCCGTGCAGCCCGGACTGCTCTACGCAGCGACCGAGCACGCGGTCTGGATTTCGTTCGACGATGGCGACCACTGGCGGCCTCTTCAATACAATCTGCCCCACACATCGATGCGCGATCTGCTGGTGAAGGACGACGACCTCGTCGTCGC
>DATAWD010000026.1:0-131710 GCA_036267395.1 Acidobacteriaceae bacterium
TAGCGCCTGAACGTGACTTGGTAGCGCTTTGGTAGCAAAAACTCGATCAGATTTGAGCTGCCGAGCCGCAATTTTCGCTGTAAGTTGTTGAGAATATGGTAGGCACGAGGAGACTCGAACTCCTGACCTCTACCGTGTCAAGGTAGCGCTCTAACCAACTGAGCTACGCGCCTACAACCGAGAACCGACTGCCCAAATGATAGCAAATGCCCCCACCCCGCTCCACCCGGTGCCCGCCACCTCTGCCCCCCCTTTTCTGCGAATTCCCCATCAGGAAGCTCGTTGAGGAGGGCGTCTCGCATCATTCGCGCCGGCAATCCTCACCCGAGAAGAGCCCGTCCCGTTGCGATTCCCACGCGAACGCACTTTTCGACGCCTCCTCGCTCGAGCGGACAAATCCTTTGGCTCAGATCGTGGCTCATCTCCTTTCCTGATCTCCTTGCGCTCCCTCTGCCCTGAAAAGAAAGGCTTTGACAAGCGAGAGCAAATCTCTGCGATAGTATGGGTGTTTCGCGATTGCCTCGAACCCCGGCGGCCCGCGCGCGAGCGTACTGCGACCTTTCCATGAATGATTTACAGGCAACGCCCAACCTGCTCACGTTCCTCCGGCTGTGCATCGTACCCTTTCTCGTCCTCGCGGTCCTCGATCAGCGCTTTCCCCTCGCCTTTGGCCTCTTCGTCCTCGCCGGCTTCACTGACGCCCTCGACGGCCTCCTCGCCCGCCTCCTCCATCAGCGCACTCTGCTCGGCCAGTATCTTGACCCCGTCGCCGACAAGCTCCTGCTCAGTACCCTCTTCCTCGTCCTCCATCACGAAGAGCTCATCTCCCGCCGCGTCACCGTTCTCGTCTTCGCCCGCGACCTCGGCATCCTCGTCGTCGCCGCCATCCTCTACGCCACCACCTCTATCCGCAACTTCAAACCCAGCTTCTTCGGCAAAGCCAACACCTTCGCGCAGATTCTGGCCCTCGCCGCCGTCATGCTCCGCCAGTTCTTCGCTCCCCCGTGGGTGCTCTTCGTGCGCCAGTGGTCCCTCACCGCCGTCATCTTCCTCACCGTTGTCTCAGGATTTCACTACGCCTGGCGCGTCATCCGCCAGATCAGCTCTCCCGGCGTCGCCGGCTAGCCCCTATCGGCATCAGGTATTGATAGAGAGCTGCCGCGAAAATCCCACCCGAGACTCCTGCATGGGTTGCGGCCTCCTGCAGCAACGGCAGGTGCGAGTCGAATCGCCGGCGTATCTCATCCCCCGAGCCGACGCGCCCTAAGAAGCACCAGCTACGGGCTACCGGCTGCTACTACGACGCCGGCTTCCCCTCATGCTCCCCGCACCCCAGCTGTCGCCCCTGCTCCGCCACTTCGGCCGCAGCTCCCGCGCGCCCAAACGTCCGCCGCATTCGCGTCAACTCCGGAAAATCGTAGTGCGTGCACAGCGTCATCTCCCACACATCGCCCGTCCGCCGGCTGATCGCATACCGCCGCAGCGTCTCATCCGGACCCGGCATGCTGCTCTCGCGAATAATGATGAAGCTGTAAAACCCCGGCACGAACGCCGCGCTCAGGTCCATGCTGTTCAGCTCCACGTGCGTATCGCTCAGGTCGATCCGGTCGTGATGCGCCACCAGCACCGCAATCGCGTGCGCCTGCCGCGGCGTCAACCCACGCCCGCTCGCTGCAGGACGAGCCGCCGCCATCGCAACGACAGCCACGCCGCATACCAGCAGGCAAAGAAGAATCGAGCGAGACTTCAAATCAGGGGTCCTTCTCTCCAGTATAAAGGCGCACACGTCCGCGCCAACCGCCTCCACCCGCAAGCGAAAGATCCTCCATCCTCCATCCTCCCGGCTCCCAGCTACAGGCTACCGGCTACCGGCTGCTCTTTTACAATGGTCCCCGTGCCCGCCCCCACCCTCTTCACTCCGGAAACCCTCCGCTTCCTCCGCGGTCTCAAACGCAACAACCGTCGCGAGTGGTTTGAAGAGCGCCGCTCCACTTACGAGCAATCCCTCAAACTCCCCATGCTCGCCCTCATCGAGCAGCTCAACCACGGCATGCTCGACTACGCCCCCAGCCACGTTCGCCCCGCCGCCAAATCCCTCTTCCGCATCTATCGCGACACCCGCTTCTCCGCCGACAAAAAGCCCTACAAAACCCATCAGGGAGCATGGTGGGCCCACAGCGCCCTCATCAAAACCTCCGGCGGCGGCTACTACCTGCACGTCAGCGACACCGAGCTCGTCATCGCCGCCGGCGTCTTCATGCCGCAGAAAGATCAGCTCCTCGCCATTCGTCGCCATCTCCTCCAGCATCTCCCCGAGTGGAAGCGCCTCATCGCCAGCCGCGCTCTCCTCCGCTCCTTCGCCGTGCACGACCCCATGGCGTTATCGCGCCCGCCCAAAGGCTTCCCTCCCGATCACCCCGCCATCGAGTGGATCAAGTGGCGCCAGTGGGGCGTCACCGCGCATCTTCCCGCCGAGCAGGCCCTGCGTCCCGATCTCCTCCGCCTCATCGAGAAGCGTTTTCGTCTCGCCGCGCCTCTCGTGGATTTCCTCAACGCCCCGCTCACCCCCGCCCAGCCCCGCCGCTCCGTCAAACTCAATGCCTTTTTTTGAACAGGCGCCGCATTGCGCACCGCCCCGCTGCGGGACTATAACCGCTCATATCGCCATCGTCCCGTGCCTGCAGTCACCACGCGCAGACCCGCTCCAAACGGCCCTCCGCGCGCTTCCTCTGCTCAAAACACCCGCAAAAACCGCGTTTTCCAGAGAAATGCCAGGAAAAACCGCAAAATACCTGTGGAAACGCCCCTTTTGCCATTGACAAACGCTGCGCAAAGCCGCACGGTAAATGGCGGCACGTTCTTTCGGACCCGCGTCATTACTGGCGTTTCTGCTCTTCTGACGCAATCTGAAGAACTCCGGAAAAGCGCACCGCGCCGCTCCGGCGACCTGAAGTGAAAAACAAGGAGGATAGATTTCTATGGCAGCTACCATGACCAAAACCGCTCTCGTCCGTCAGTTGGCCGAGAAGCTGGAACTCACGAATAAGCAGTCCGCCGCTTTTCTCGACCTGCTTGCCGAAACGGCGATCAAGGAAACCAAGAAGAACGGCGTGTTCGTTATCCCCGGCCTCGGACGCCTGGTGAAGGCCGAGCGCAAAGCCCGCATGGGCCGCAACCCGCAGACCGGCGAACAGATCAAGATCAAGGCCAAGACCGTCGTCAAATTCCGCGTCGCCAAGTCCGCCAAGGACTCCATCGCCCCACCCAAGAAGTAACACCGTTTTCTCACCGGCAAAGGGAAGCGGCTCCGTCCGCTTCCCTTTTGCTTTTGCTCTGCAAAGCCGCATCCTCACGTGATAAAAACTTCTGGAGCCAGTTCCGCAAGCCGTTGAGGGGCGAGAGCAACTGCCGTGAAGAATCTTTTTGACCCCGCCGTGGCAGACGATGTGAAGCAGCGCATTCTGCGCCTCGTTCCCGAAAATGAGCGGCAATGGGGCAGCATGGCTCTCGCCCGGACCCTTGCGCACTGCACCTGCGGTTTACAAATGGCGATGGGCTCGATCAACCCGAGACGCGAAAGGTTTCCGGCCAGCGTGATCGGGTTGCTCATCAGGCCGCTGGTCTTCCGGGATGACAAGCCTCTGCGGCGCAATTCGCCATCTACGTCTGAACTGTTCCTGGCGAATCCCGTGCCGTCCGACTTTGAGCGCGAACGCAACCAACTGATCGACGCCCTGGATAGCTTCGCCACCAGGGGAGCAGCGGGCTGTTCCCGGCATCCGCACCCGTTCTTCGGTCCGCTCAAACCGCAACAGTGGTCCATTCTGATGTACAAGCATCTGGATCATCATCTGCGGCAGTTCGGCGCCTGACCGGGGCTGGAATGCCCCCCAAACGCGGGACGTCCGATGCAACCTCCGGACAAGCCGGTGATACAGCCTGAAGACAGGTCAGCGAACCGCTTTTGTATCAGGGCATGACTTCAGTCGTGCCGCAAGCGCCCAAAAGGAAGTGGGCTTCAGCCCCTGCGTATCAGATGCCGTCCAACTTCCGTGTTGCCGGTCACCCGGAAATGACGAGGTAAAGTTTGTGCAAACTCGGACGCGGATCGAAGGGGGTCTTGTAACCGCCCGTGAGATCGTCCCAACCCGCATCATCAAAACTGAGCATACGAGCGGAATCTACTATATCGAAATTGGCTCGGCCCCTTTTCGCTATTAGGCCAGGTCGGGATTGCGCCGTTTCTGCCGAAAAGTCGGCAGCATGGAGGTTTCCCTTCACACACTGCTGAAAGCATAGGCCGTTTCGCAACATCCGCCCCGGCCTGACCGCGCCACAACACTTCGGTCACCCCGCCTCTGTAATCTTTTCGTCGCACCCCTTGCACCGCTGCGCCCCGCGCCCACACTGGAAGACAAGGCCGCGCGCGCCTCCCTCCCCCGCTCGCACGCGGCCCGTGGAGTCGCCACCCATGAACGTCCTCCTCATCTATCCCGGTTTCCCTGACACCTACTGGAGCTTCCGCTACGCGCTTTCCTTCCAGGGCAAGCGCGCCGCCCAGCCGCCCCTCGGCCTCATGACCGTCGCCGCTCTTCTCCCGCCCGCATGGAACAAGCGCCTCGTCGACACCAACGTCGAGCACCTCCTCGACAAGCATCTCGCCTGGGCCGACGTCGCCTTCATCGGCGGCATGCATGTCCAGCAGCCCGACATCCTCGCCATCGTCCGCCGCTGCCGCGCCCGCGGCCTCCGCACCGTCGTCGGCGGACCCATCGCCAGCAGCGTCCCCGCAGCCGAGCTCGAATGCGACCACGTCGTCATCGGCGAAGCCGAAGACCTCATCGCCGATCTAGCCCGCGACCTCGAAGCCGGCGCCGCCCTCCCTCTTTACCGCTGCGGCGAGCGCCCCGACCTCGAGCGCACGCCCCTCCCCGATCTCAGCCTCATCCGCATGCGCCGCTACAGCACCATGACCGTCCAGTACTCCCGCGGCTGCCCCTTCTCCTGCGAGTTCTGCGACATCATCGAAATCTACGGCCGCCGCCCCCGCACCAGGCCCATCGATCACGTCCTCTCTGAGCTCGATCAGCTCTACGCCGCCGGATGGCGCGGCCCCGTCTTCATCGTCGACGACAACTTCATCGGCAACAAACCCCGCGCCCGCGCCCTCCTCGACGCCATCGCGCTCTGGCAGCAGGCCCACGGCCGTCCCTTCCGCTTCATCACCGAAGCCTCCATCAATCTCTCTGACGACCCCGACCTTCTCCGCCAGTTCCAGCAGGCCGGCCTCACCTCCGTCTTCCTCGGCATCGAAACCCCCGACGAATCCAGCCTCGCCGCCGCCAACAAGCTGCAGAACACCCGCCGCGATCTGCTCGCCAGCATCGCCTGCATCCAGCACGCCGGCATTGAAGTCATGGGCGGCTTCATCCTCGGCTTCGATACCGATCGCGACGACATCTTCGAACGCCTGGTCGAATTCATCCAGAAAAGCGGCATCCCCATCGCCATGGTGGGGCTTCTGCAGGCCCTCCCCGGCACCCAGCTCTTTCGCCGCCTCACCAGCGAAGGCCGCATCCTCTCCTCCGGCGGCGGCAACAATACCGGCTGCCTTCTCAACTTCCGCCCCCGCATGAACCCCGACCGCCTCATCGAGGGCTACCGCTCCGTCCTCCGCCGCATTTATTCCAGTGACTGTTACTATCAGCGCGTTCGCCAGTACCTCCGCACCTGTCGTCCCCGCTACCGCGCCAGCTTCAGCCTGACCAATCTCCGCGCTCTTTCGCTCTCCGTCCTCCGCCAGGGCATCTTCCACCGCTCCCGCGTCAGCTACTGGAAATTCGTTTTCACCGCCGCCCTCCGCCACCCCCGCCAGTTCGGCGCCGCCATGACCATGGCCGTCATGGGCTACCACTTCCAGACCATGACCGACCGCCTCCTCGCCGGCGACGCCGGACAAATGTCATCCTGAGCCCAGCGACGCCTGAGCCCAGCGACGCCTGAGCGCAGCGAAGAAGTTGTCATCCTGAGCAAAGCGAAGGAACCCGCGTTCCGATCGCGATCGGGCCGCCGGAATTCGGCGATGGACCCGGGGTCTGGACACCGCCTGCCAGCAGCTACATCCGCTCAACATTCCCTGCTGTCGTCCTTCACCCTGGATAGAGCTCATGTCAGGAGGAATGCCTCCCATCGGCGAACCGGCCGACAGAGAGCCGCGCGATTGTGCAATTTGCGCTAACTGATTTGAACCGCGGGATAGGCTTCGATGTATTCCTCGCCGTTACAGCCAAAGTAGGCGACGGTACGGGCAGCAAAGTCCACGTCATAGCGGACAACTCCCGCCCGCCAACTGGCTTCGAGAAATTCCGGAAATGTGCTCTCTCCCGCCTGATCCACCCGCAGCGCTGCGATCAGGGCGCCCTGGTCAAACGCCGGCACGTCCACTGCACCAGAGACTAAGGGCACACCCTGCATCACCACCGGCCCTTCCTCAGTGAGGAACAGACTTTGGCAGGCCGGCAGGGACCAGATATTGCGGCTGGCTCCTGCCAGTCGCAGGCTCTCAGCCAGATAGGGAAATCCACCCACCCGGGGACGGCCTGCGGCCGCTCGTTCCATCGCCCTCTTTAGATTCTCAATTGCTTTGCTCATCCGATTTTCCCCCTCGGTGACGTGTTTTTTGGATTGGGTTCAAATTTGTCATGGTCATCATCATGCGATCGGAACGTCCCGGATCTGATGATGTTCTGCAATTTTGGAAAGCAGCCTTTTCAGAGCAGCTCTGTCGTCGGCATCCAGACAGGCAAAAAACTGTTGGTCGTTCCGATCCGCGATCTGCGCAAGTTTGGGGAGCTTGCGCCGCCCCATCGGCGTCAACGACAGCAATTGGCCCCGATTGTCTTCCGGGTTCACCTTGCTCCTGATCCAGCCCTTTTCCTGGAGTTTGTCGATCACCTTCGAGATCGCCCCACGGGTCATTGTCAAAGCTTCGGCAAGCTCGCCTGGAGTTGCCTGCTCTCGCTCGTGGAGTTGGCGTAACAAGACCCATTCGGCGACCGACGTCTGCCTCGCATGCAGGGACCTCGCAAATTCACCCGAAACAGTGTTGGAAACGCGCCGCAGCCAATATCCCAGATGGCTCTCAAGCCCGGGAATGAACCGCTCGCTCTTCGATGTAGTTTCCATAGACACTATTATGGTGTCCATGGAAACTATATGTCAAGCGTTTTTAAACGGTGCAGGTGCGCGGCCGGCGACAGCCTCCCGGCTCCTGTACCATCTCCTCGTGCCCCCGCTCCTCCGCATCCACAACCTCTCCATCCGCTTCCGCTCCACCGAAGCCGTGCGCAACCTCTCCCTCTCCATCGATCCCGGCGAATCCCTCGGCCTCGTCGGTGAATCCGGCTCCGGCAAATCCGTCACTGCCCTCGCCGTCCTGCGCCTGCTCGATCCCGCCGCCTCCGTCTCCGGCTCCATCGACTTCGACGGCCACAACCTCCTCACCCTCGCTCCCACCGCCATTCGCCGCCTCCGCGGCCGCGACATCGCCATGATCTTTCAGGAGCCCATGACCGCCCTTAACCCCGTCCTCCCCATCGGCGAGCAGATTGCCGAGGCGGTCCGCGCCCACCATCGCGATCTCTCCCGCCGCCGGATCCGCGACCGCGTCCTCGAAGCCATGACCGCCGTCGCCCTCCCCACGGCCGCCGCTCGCTACAACGACTATCCCCACCAGTTCTCCGGAGGGCAACGCCAGCGCATTCTCATCGCCATGGCCATCGTCAACCACCCGCGTCTCCTCATTGCGGACGAGCCCACCACCGCCCTCGACGTCACCGTCCAGGCCCAGATCCTCGATCTCCTCGCCGATCTCCGCCAGCGCTACGGCCTGTCCATGCTCTTCATCTCTCACGATCTCGCGGTCGTCTCTCAGGTCGCCGATCGTGTCGCCGTCATGCGTCACGGACTCCTCCTCGAAGAAGCCCCGCGCCCCCTGCTCTTCCGCAACCCGCTGCACCCCTACACCCGCAGCCTCCTCGGCGCCGTCCCCACCATGCAGACCCCGCTCGATCAGCCCCTCGCCACCCTCGCGCCCACCGCCGGAACTCCGGCCGCCGCCCCCCCGCCCCTCCGCGAAGTCGCCCCCCACCACTGGGCCCGCGTCGACTAACCCGTTTCGCAAATTGCCTGCCACTTTCGAATGCTCAACCAGTCAGGGAAGGATCGAATGTCAGGACGCGCAATCGCCACAGTTGGCAACCGGCTCGGATGGATTTGCGTGTTGTTCCTCTCCGGGCCTCTTGCTGTCTCTCAATGCACATCGGCCGATCGCCAGGACGCGGCCGCCCTTGCAGACACGGAAATCTCTCACATCGGCCCGGCCGAAGTGAAATCGGCTCCGGAGTGGGTCATCGACAGCGCCGCGTACCGGTGCCGGCAGCCCGATGTCTACTGGCACGACAAAAACTGGCGCCTCGATCTGATCCTTCCCTCCGCCGAGAGGAATCAATACTCGCTGAGCATCCGCCCCGCGATCGGCGC
The DNA here is from genome assembly GCA_036267395.1 of Acidobacteriaceae bacterium. Lineage (GTDB taxonomy): Bacteria > Acidobacteriota > Terriglobia > Terriglobales > Acidobacteriaceae > Palsa-343. Next base: position 8,542 of record DATAWD010000026.1, read on the forward strand.
GGAGAGAATCCTCCGGCTGGATGATCTGTATGACCAGATTGCCTCCATCTCCGCGACCCCCAATAACAAAGCCATCGTTGTCGGTTTCGCATACGGAAGGCTGGAGCGGATTATTCAGCATTGCCGGCATCGTGAACCTTACGGACGGAACCTTGACAGATCACGTCACGGCCTCATCCTTTTCACTCTCACCGAATCGCCGTTTTCTCATTTTCCTCAATGGCGACCAAACAACCTACCCGCTCTATGAGTACCGCCTCTACGACGTGTTGCGAACGCCGAGAGAAGATACCTGCGGCTACAACGAGAATGACCCGCAGGATAAGAACCTCGACGAGGAGCTTCGAGGATTACCGCTCTATCCGAAAATGGCTGGTCAGATCGGCTGTTCCTTCGCGGACCACCTCGTTGAAGGCAAAGCTCGCCGACGGGTGTCGAACTACCTCTGGTCCGCCGATTCCAGCAAAGTGATCTTTGCCGATGTAAGCAATCAGCAGTCCCCGGCCATCCTCCTGGTCACGATGCCGGCTGGCCCCCACGATCGGCCTCGCACATGGATCTACCGCCCCGGCGCAGCCCGAATTCGCGTTCCCAATCCACCTGACGCAAACCGGGAGCCTCTCCATCTTTCCTGGGCAACCGCATCGCATCAGGCGGTCTCCATCGTCTCCGTCAACTCAGCCCCACGGACGATTCAGCTGTCGAATTTTGTCCCCGTTCCATAGAGATTTCGCGCGCGTCCCCCGTCGCCCTGATTCGGCCAGGTTCACCCCAAAAACGGAGACGCGATCGGAAGGCGCGAAGGCACGCGATTTTTCCGCGGCGGTTCACCCGTGCCGCCAGTGACCGGAAATAATCCAGCTTCAGCCCCCGCGGGACGCCCCTGTCTCTGCATAGCCGTTTTCCGTAAGCGGCTCACTCGTACCGCCAGGGCCCGAGAGCGGCCTGAGCTGCGCAGGGACGCCCGTCACTCCCGCCCCGATCTCCGCAGGGACGCCCGTCACTCCCGCCCCGATCTCCTCCGATAGCGGCAAACCAAGCCCGCCCCCCCCAGCCAGGTTCACCCCACAGCAAGAAGCAAACTCCCCCCGGACGCCGTCATCAAGCAATTCCCTTCCCGCCTCTGGCCCCAGGTACTCCACGCAGGACCGATTTGAAACAGCAGCCTCGCCCCGGGTCTTGTTCTCACGCACTCACTTCAGCCCGCCCACCGCGCGCCTGCTCTGTGCGAGTCGACACACCCGCCGACTCGAACGGGAAGAAATCCATGGCCCCCGGCCTCGAAAACAACGCCGAGGCTCAACGCCTGCGCGAGAGCCAACCCCAGCCCCGCCCCCAGCCAGGTTCACCCCACAGCAAGAAGCAAACTCCCCCCGGACGCCGTCATCAAGCAATTCCCTTCCCGCCTCTGGCCCCAGGTACTCCACGCAGGACCGATTTGAAACAGCAGCCTCTCCCCCACCACCCTGCCTACGCTCGCCGACTGCCCGCCCCAGCGCCCTTCTTCCGGCTCTTCCCCTCCACATTCAACGCCACCGCCGCGCGAATCAGCGCCTGCAGCCCCGCCTCATTCACCTTGTCGCCTTCGTGAATATCAATCGCCCGTCGCACATTCCCTTCTAGGCTCGAGTTGAACAACCCCGCCGGATCCGGCAGCGAGGCTCCTTTGGCAAACGTCAGCTTCACCACGCTCTTGTACGTCTCGCCCGTGCAGACAATGCCGCTGTGCGAGAACACCGGCGTCCCTGGATTCGTTGCCTTGGCCCACTTCCACTCCTCCACCATCTCCGCATCGGCCGCATGGATAATCCCCCGCACCCGCGCCAGCGTCTTCCCACGCCAGTCCCCCAGCTGTTTCACCTTCTCATCGATTTTTGTCGACGCCGATTCCATCGCCATCCTCCCTCCCTTCACAAATTCAGGCCCTTTTCAATCCGGATCCGTCCGCCCGTCCCGCACGCGGTGCCACAGGAAATACGACGCAGCCCACAGCCCTGCGGTGAGCGTGGAGGGCACAAAGGCCAGCGGGCGATCGCTGATCGAGGCGTGCGCGATCATCGCCGACACCAGGTTGATGGCGAACCCCGCATACGCCCACTCCTTCAACCGCGCGGGAATCATGGGCACCAGCAACACCGCCACGCCCACCAGCTTGGCCAGAGACAGTTCGAAGCGGAAGAAGCTGTTAGGAAATCCGAGTCGCGCGAAAGCCTGCGCGCCCTGCGGCAGCAACTCAAAATACGCGGTGAAACACATCTCCAGGCAGAAGATCGCCGTGATGACCCAGAAGAGCACCCGCATGGCCCGCGGGATCACGCGATCGCCCCCCCGGGCCGGACTATGCATCGTCGATTCCATCGCTTACCTCCTTCCATTCACGAATTCTCAGGCGCCTTCGAAGTCCCTTCCCGCGCCCCTGCCTCAAACTGCTCGCCATACTCCGCGACCAGCCGCTTCCACTCGAACTGCATCGCATCCGCGCCCGCGATCCGTCCCAGCGGCGCGCCCGTCAGCAACCAATCCAGCACATCGAAGCAGATGTGCCATCCCGCCGCGCCCCATGCGATATACCCGCGATCGATGGCGTGCCACAGCGTCAGCCGCGTGCCCTTCCCCATCGGCTCCAGCTCCCAGCGCACATCGCCGAACTCCAGCACTCGCGGAGCTTCCAGCCGCACAACCGTGGCGACCGTTGCGCGCCCCGTTCCTGCCCAGGTCACCTTCACCGTGGCTCCCACCTTATCCAGCGTCCCATTGGTGTCAAACGGCGCCCACTCCCGCAGATGTTCCGGTTCCGTCAGCGCCTCCCACACCCGCTCCGGCGGATGGTGCAGCTCCCGCACCAGCACCAGCGTCCACTGCTCTGGCCCCTTTTCCACCCGCGCCCCGCTCGCGGGTCCTGGCACGTAGGTCGCGCGACTCGCCATCTCTCTCAGCCCTTCCACATCAGCTGCGTGATCTGGATCCGATTCCCGCAGGTGTCGTTCACCATCGCAATCTTCGATGCCGTCACGTCCGTCGGCGGCATCGAGAACTCCGCGCCCTTTGCCTTCATGCGCTCAAAATCCGCCTGCAGGTCGTCGCTAAAGAACATCGCCGCCGGCTGGTTCTGTTCGAACAGCGCCTTTTGAAACGTCTGCGCCGCGGGATTGTTGTTCAGCGCCAGTTGCAGCTCCGTGCCCTGCGGCTCCTCCGCTGCAGCCACGGTCAGCCACCGATACGGTCCCTGGCTGAAGTCCGTCTTCTTCACAAAGCCCAGCACTTCCGTATAGAAGCGCAGCGCCTTCTCCTGATCGTCCACATATACGCTGGTTATTTTGATCTTCATGGCTTTTCTCCTTTGCTGTTGTTCCGTGCGCGGTGGCGGCCGCGCCGTTGAGTCTTTGTCTTCCCTTTCGTTCGTTCTGCCTGCTCCATCCGGTCCAGATGCCGCTCCAGAGCGTCCACGTGCGCCTCCCAGAAGCGCCGAAATGGCTCCAGCCACGCATCCACTTCCTTCAGCGGCTCCGGCCTCAGCCGATACAAACGGCGCTGCGCATCCACCGTAGCCTCTACAAACCCAGCCTCGCGCAGCACCCGCAGGTGCTTGGAGACGGTCGGCTGCGGCATACGCAGCTGCCGCTCAATCTCCCCCACCGACTGCTGCGCCCCAGCCAGCAGCCCCAGAATCGCCCGCCGGCTCGGCTCCGCGATGACTTCGAATACCGTTTCCACTCTCTTGATATACCTCACCACGTATATACGTGTCAAGACATATAAAAGAACAATCACGACCCCGCATCCTTTCGTTGGCGCAGCAAAGCCGCTTCGCCTGTGGACTGGTTTGCGGACAGGCCATCTGCTGGTTGTGGTCCGTATTGTCGACAACTCGGAAGTTTCGAGCGCCGGATGCCGAAGGACAACCGCAGTCACGCGTAGAAGGGCGTTCCTCCCGGGAAGTATAAAAACCAACCGCAGATCCTTCCCGTTTCGCGATGCGACTCGTCAGGAGGACAGGGGGGTGTAATGTTTGTGGGATTGGGCTGTTCCTGTCGTACGGTCGACATCGCGGACGTTTCTTGCGGACCAGCGCCGAAAGGCAGCTGCAGATCCTCGCGACTTGCTATGCGCCTCGACAGGAGGACCGTGACGAACAGCGGCGGCTCGGTACGCGGTCCAGGCCAGGGCCTACGCGCTCCCGGCTGCCGTCTCCTGCGGCAACCGCACCACAAACTCCGTCCGCCCCGGCTCTGACGTGAACCCGATCGTCCCGTTGTATTGTCCCGTCACGATCCGCTTCGCGATGTCCAGACCCAGACCCGTCCCCACGCCCGCCGGCTTCGTCGTGTAGAACGGCCGAAACACCAGCTCCCGCTGCTCCGCCGGAATCCCCGATCCCTGATCCGCGATCCCCACGCACACCGCGTCGCCTTCCGCCCACGTCCGGATCCGCACCTTCGACCCCTCCGGCGCTGCGTCCACCGCGTTGTCCAGCAGATTCGTCCACACCTGGCTCAGCCCTGTCCCGCGCGTCTTCAGCTTTGGCAAATCCGCCGGGAAATCCTTCTCCACCGTCAGCTGCTTGTACCGGAACTTGTGCCCCAGAATCGTCAGCGTGCTCTGGATGCTCTCATGCACATCCAGCAGCCGCTCGCCGTTCTTGTCCTCGTAGGCGTACTTCTTCACCGCCATCACCAGGTCCGTCACGCGCCCCAGGCTCTCTTCAATCGTGGTCAGCTGCTGCATCGCGGAAATCAGCGACTCCAGCCAGTTCAGGGCGTCCTGCAGCGCCTCCGCCGGAAACGCCTCCTGCGTGCACGCAATGTCCGACCGTCGCCAGCCCGCCGCCACCAGCGTCGGCGCCAGTTTCCACGCGCCGTGCACCCCCAGGCTCTCCAGCCACGCGCCCAGCTCCTCTTCTGCGTCCGACTCCTCCAGCGTGCTCGCCGCCTTCGGCTTGTCCAGCGCCAGCACTTCCCGCTGCAGATCCAGCAGGCACGCCGTCTGCTCCTGGCTCAGCGGCGATCTGCAAAAACGCAGGCTGATGTCCTGCAGCCGCATCAGGTTTTCCCGCAACAGCGCCGCCGACCGCTTTGCCGCCGATCCGGGATTCTTCAGCTCGTGCATCAACCCCGCCGCCAGCGTGCCCAGCGAGATCAGCTTTTCCCGGTGCAGCGTGGTCGCCTGGAATGCCTGGATCCGCTGCGCCGCGTTCGACAGAATTCCCTGCCGCACCGTAGGACACGTGGCCATCAGCCGCCAGAATCCCTCCACGTCCACCCGCAGCAGCCGCACATCCGTGGCCGCGTCGCATTGCACCCCGCTCACCTTCGACCCCAGCAGCAGCGCCGCCTCCCCAAACGTATCCCCGGCCTGGAACGAAGCCAGCGGCGTCTCCACGTTGTTTTCTTCTTTGCGCCTCGCCCGGACGTCCCCTTCCAGCAGCACGCACAAGCCGGGTACCGCCGCCCCCTGCTCGCACAACGTTGTCCCCGCCGGCGCCTCCACCAGCTCCACCGGGCCCAGACAGCCCAGCTCTTCCGGCTTCAGCCCCGCTAATAGTGGAACCTCGCGGGTCAGCTGCAGCAGCTCCTGCTCGCTCACCGCTCTTGCTCGCGTTTCCGCCTGCTTGCCGTCCATCCGCTCTTGTTCCTGCAATCTAAAACTGGGCCAGATATTGATGCATCATCTGCACCGCGGTCGACCCTTCCCCCACCGCCGAAGCCGCCCGCTTGATCGAACCGTGCCGCACGTCTCCGGCGACAAACACCCCCGGCCACGAGCTCTCCAGCAGATAAGGCTCCCGGTCCGCGCGCCACGTCCCCGGCAAATCCCCATCGATCCGCAGATCGCGCCCTGACAGCACAAATCCGTTCGTGTCCCGAAGCACCGTCCCCGGCAGCCAGTCCGTCTGCGGCGCCGCTCCGATAAACAGGAATACCGAGGTCGCCTCGCGCGTCTCTTCCCCCTGCGCCGTGCGAATCTTCACCGCTTCCAGTCGCTTCTCCCCTATGGCTTCCACGATCTCTGTTCGGGTCTCCACCTTTATATTCGATGTGCCTGCGATCTGATCGATGAGATATTTCGACATGCTCCGTTCCAGCGACTCCCCTCGCACCAGCATGGTTACCTCAGAGGCCACCCGGGAGAAGTGCATCGCCGCCTGCCCCGCCGAATTCGCGCCCCCCACAACAAATACCTTTTCGTCCTTGCACGCCTGCGCCTCCGCCAGCGACGCCCCATAGTACACGCCCGCCCCGATCAGCTTCCCCATCCCCGGCGCATCGATCCTCCGGTAACAAACCCCGCTCGCAATCAGGAAAACCCTGCACGAGACCTCCGTCCCGTTCCCCAGGCACACGTGGTAGTACTGGCTGTCCCCCTGGATCGCCGTCGCGCGCTGCGTCACGAACTCCGCCCCGAATTTGCGCGCCTGGTCGTACGCATCCCGCGCCAGCCGCTCCCCCGTCACGCCCCGCGGAAATCCCAGATAATTCTCGATTTTCGAGCTGCTTCCGGCCTGCCCGCCCGGCGCCACCGGCTCCAGCACCAGCGTCTTCAAACCCTCTGACGCACCGTACACCGCCGCCGCCAGTCCCGCCATCCCCGCACCCGCCACTACCAGGTCGTAGAACTCCTGCTTCGCCTGCGTCCGCAGGCCCACCCGCTCCGCCAGTTCGTTATCGCCGGGCTGCACCAACGCTGTCCCATCCTGAAACAGCACTACCGGCAACCGGCTGTCGTCCACGCCGAACTTCTTCAGCAGTTCCGTCGCCTCGCCGTTCCGCTCCGGATCCACCCACACATACGGCACCTGGTTCCGCGACAAAAAGTTCCGCACCTGATAGTCCCGCAGCGACCACCGCGGTCCAATCACACGAATCCCCTCAAACGGCGCCTTGTACCCCGCGTTCCAGTCCTCCAGCAGATCGTCCAGCACCGGATACAGACGCTCTTCCGGCGGATCCCACGGCTTGGTCAGGTAGTAGTGGATCCGCGCCGCGTTGATGGCCCGAATCGCCGCCTCCGTATCCGCATACGCCGTCAGCAGCACCCGCCGCGCCCGCGGAAACGTCCCCTGCACCTGCTCCAGCATCTCCACGCCGCTCATCCCCGGCATCCGCTGATCCGAGACGATCAGCGCCACCGCGTCGCCGCGCTCCTTCAGTTGCGTGCATGTGTCGAGCGCCGCCTGCCCCGACCCCGCCCGCAGGATTCGATACTCCTGCCCATATTTCCGACGCAGATCCTGTACCACCGCTTCCAGCACGCTGGCGTCGTCATCGACCGCTAGAATAATCGGCCTGGCCATTCGGGGGAACTCCTGCTTCCTGGTTCGCGATCCGTTTCTGTTTTCGTTATCGGATCTGGTTTTTCTGTCGACTCTCGTCTCTGGGGTTCACCTACTACGTTACAGGCCACGGCCGCTGCTGCACCAGGGGCGGACCAGGAAATCAACCGCACCCGCATCTCCCCGAGCCCTGTGCCCCGTGCTCCAGGCTCCGTGCTCCAGGCTCCGTGCTCTGTGCTCCGTGCTCTGTGCTCGGCTCCCGCCACCCCCCAAAAGTCTCATTCCCCGCACCTACACCCGTGACGTACGTCACAGGACCTTTGTGCATTCGGGGGTTACTTTTGTCCTGAATGATGGCAATCGCTCACAGGTCATCCATGCAGGACTTACCGGGAACCCTCCCGAAAAAGGTCCATCATTTCTCCGCCGCCCAGGCGGAAATCCATCAAGTGCCCACTCCAGAGACACACGCGATGACCGCAGCCGCGCGGCCTCTCACTGCAGGACGCGCATTCGACTCACTGTCTTCGGGGAGCCACCCCGCGACGCACTTTTTCTGAGGAAGCGGACACTATGAATAAGCTCATTCTTGCTGATAACCAGGCCATTTTCAGAGCCGGGACCGCAAAAATCCTGGCCATGGAGGACGATTTCCGTATCATCGCCCAGTGCTCGGATCCCGAGCGTCTCTTTCCCGCGCTGGAAACTTTCCGCGGCGCCATCCTGCTCTTTGCCTCTTCCATGAAGCTCGACCCGCAGGCCCTGGTGCCCCGCGTCCTCGCAGCCGGCAGCCGCAGCATCGTCATCGCCGAAAACGGCGAGTCCGCCCAGCCCTGGTTCACCGCCGGCGTCAACGGTGCAGCCCATCGTAACGTTACCGGTCCCGCCCTCATTGAGTGCGTCCGCCACGTCGGTCTCGGCGACCGCCATGTCCGCGCCAACGGCATTGACGCCCCCGGCCTCGAGGAAGACTCCGTCGGCTCCCGCGTCCGCGACCGCCTCACGCCCAAAGAGCTCAAAATCGTCGCCCTCATCGTCCAGGGCTGCAAAAACAAGGAAATCGCCGTCCGGCTCTGCACCACCGAACAGGTGGTCAAGAACTACCTGCGCAGCATCTACGACAAAACCGGCGTCTCCGACCGTCTGGAGCTGGCGCTCTTCACCATCCACCACCGCATGCTCGCTGAAGCGGCTCAGGCCATCGGCGACCAGATCCTGCAGGGCCTCTGAGTTAGTCGTTCTTTCTCCCGCTTCTGTGTTGCTTTTAAAGGCGCTGCTGCCACCCGGCATCAGCGCCTTTCTCCATTGCCCTCATTCTCTGCTGAGCCGTGATAGCCCCACGCTGTCATCCTGACCACTCGCACAGCGTGGCGGAAGAGCCTGGCCTGAGCGCAGTCGAATGGCATCTGCGGTTGCTTTTTCGCACCTTACCCCCGGCAATCTTCAGGTCGCAGCAACGGCTGTTCTGCCCACCAGTTCGCGTACGATGCCTCATGCACGAGGGCGGCTACTGCTCCTGCGTCATGGCCAGCCGCAGTCATACACTCTGCATCGGAGTCACCGGCAACCTCCTTCGGCGCGTCTTCCAGCACCAATGGAGGGAGCACGACGGCTTCACCCAGCGCTCCTGAACAGTGGGACAATTAACCGCATGAGAAACCCGGTCGCAATGCTTCCACCCGAGGTCGCTGCAGGAGCCGGAGAACGGTTTTCCGAGAGAGTCGTGCTGGTCAATTCCCCATGAAAGGCAGTGATATATGAACACCGTTTCCACCTTACGGTTGAATTTGCTCCGCCTGTTCTATCTCGTTCTGGTCGTTGGGATCGGATTGGTGATGCATGTTTGGTCCATGATGATTCACCAGGTCTATTCAATGGAAATGGATTCCGGGGTCAAGGTCTGCATGCTGTTCGCTCTCTCCATCCTGTCCATACTGGGCCTTCGATACCCATTGCAGATGTTGCCCGTGCTGTTCTGGGAATTCACGTGGAAGGCCTCCTGGCTGCTCGCCGTGGCTCTGCCCCACTGGCTCCGGGGGCAATGGAGCCACGATCTCGGCGCGAACACATTCGCCATCGGGATGATCGCGATTTTTATTCCGCTCGTCCCCTGGTCGTATGTCTCCGAGCACTACGTGAGGAAGTCGGGTGACCGGTGGCGGGGCCGCGCACGGGTCTCGCCAGGCGAGGCCCTGTCGAAGGGGTAATTCGCCGGTTAGTCCAGACTCCGGAAAATTGCCATTGACCGGGCAACGACGCCAACCCGGACCTGCTCCGGCAACACGCTGTCCGGGAACCGCAGGATTTGGGTTTATGCAAAATCGCCAATGCCCCCACTGACCATGATTCTGGGCGACTGATCGGCAATGCGGGAAGTTTCGAGCCGCGAAGCGCCTCCAGCCAGCCCGTTCAACCTCGCCATCGACAGCCCCTCGCCCAAAAGGCGCCGCCGCCGCGTCGCTACAGGCTGCCGGCCACAGGCTACCGGCTATCCTTCAGCTTCTCGCCTACCGACTTAGCCTGCGTGAACAGGTACAGATAGTCCGGCCCCCCCGCCTTCGAGTCCGTCCCTGACATGTTGAACCCGCCAAACGGATGCGCTCCCACCATCGCCCCCGTGCACTTGCGGTTGAAGTACAGGTTCCCCACGTGGAACTCCCGCCGTGCCCGATCCAGCTTCACCCGGTCCGTCGAATACACCGCGCCCGTCAGTCCAAATTCCGTGTTGTTCGCAATCTCCAGCGCATGATCGAAATCCCGCGCCTGAATCACCGCCAGCACCGGCCCAAAAATCTCTTCCTGCGAGATTCGCGCGTCCGGAGCCACATCCGCGATCACCGTCGGCGCCACGTAGTAGCCCTTCTCCGCCGTCTCAATCGCCTTTCCCCCCGCCACCAGCCGCCCTTCCTTTTTGCCGATGTCGATGGCGTCCAGAATCGTCTTCATCGCCCCTTCGCTCACCACCGGCCCCATGTTGGGATTCGTCGCCGGATCCCCCACCGTCAGCTTCTCCGCCCGCTCCCGCAGCCGGTCGATGAACTCCGGATAAATCCCCTCCTCCACAATCGCCCGCGAGCACGCCGAGCACTTCTGCCCGCTGAACCCGAACGCCGACGCAATCACTCCATCCACCGCCGCGTCGAAATCCGCATCCGCGGCCACGATGATCGAATCTTTCCCGCCCATCTCCAGAATGGTGCGCTTGATCCAGATCTGCCCCGGCTGCGGCTTGGCCGCCCGCTCGTGAATGTCCAGCCCGACTTCCTTCGATCCCGTAAACGCGATGAACCGCGTCTTCGGATGCGCGACCACCGCGTTCCCAAACGTCCCGCCCGACCCCGGACAGAAGTTCACCACGCCCCCCGGCAGCCCCGCTTCTTCCAGAACCTCCATAAACCGCGCGGCAATCGTCGGTGACTCGCTCGATGGCTTCAGCACCACCGTGTTCCCCGCCACAATCGCCGCCGCCGTCATCCCCGCCATAATCGCGAACGGGAAGTTCCACGGCGAAATCACCGCGCCCACCCCCAGCGGAATGTACAGCAGCTCGTCATGCTCGCCCGGCAGTTGGATCGGTGTCGTCGCGCCGGCCAGCCGCAGCGCCTCGCGCGCGTAGAACTCCAGAAAGTCGATGGTCTCGCCCACATCCGCATCGGCCTCCGCGTAGTTCTTGCCAACCTCATACGTCAGCCACGCGCAGAAATCGAAATGCCGCTCCCGGATCAGCGCCGCCGCCTGCAGCAGCAGCGAGGCCCGCTCCTCCGCGGACACAAACCGCCACGTCTCAAAGGCCTGCAGCGCGGCCTCGACCGCCTCACCGGCATGCCCCGCCCCCGCCTTTTGGTGGATCCCCACAATCTGCGCCGGCCGCGCCGGGTTCCGCGACTCGATCTTCCCGCTCGTCTTCACCCGCTCCCCGCCAATGATCAGCGGATACTCATGCCCCAGCTGATCGCCCACGCGCGTCAGAGCCTCGCGCATCGCGTGCGCGTTGTGGTGCTGCGAGAAATCGATGAACGGCTCGTTGCGGAACGCGCCCTGAGGCTTCCGCGGCAGGATGACACTGGAGGTTTCGACGGTGGTAGCCATAACGGTTCAAGTTTAGTCCAATTCCCGACCCCGAGCGCCGCCGCCCGACGCCCCGCGGGCCAGCCATAATCTCGGTTACAGGATCAACATCCAGGCTATATGCTCCGCCTGCCGCATCCGCTCGGATTTCTATTGGGCTTCCGCAAGGTATCGGTTGTAAGTGGCCTGGTCGCTGTCCTCGTGATCGCCTCTCCCTGCCTCGTGCAGGCGGCTGTTACCACCTGAGCGTCGCAGGAACTCCGGCCCCAACCGCCGGATCGTATACCTTCACCATCACCGCAACCGACGCGGCCAATGCGGCCATCACCAGCTCAACCACGGCGACGGTCACGGTCCAGTAGTGCGGCCCTCAGGTTCGAATCGCTGGGAATTCCCCCCATTTATGCCCTTATCCATCCCCCTGTGGAAATCTTGTCAAGCCCCCCACCGCCCTGACGAAAGTAACAACCGATGATACAAAAGCACTTCCCCGCCAAAATACCCGCCCCAACCTGGCACTAAACCCGTTCAAACTTGGTATTCTAAGAATAGAGAGTAAATACAAAAAAAGGCCGCCCAATGAGGCGGCCTTTCCCTTTGCCCAAATCTCCACCTGCCACCTGCCACCCGTAACCTCGCAACTCCACAAGGAAGAAATATGTTCAACCCCGCCGACCTCTCCCCCGCACCCGCCCCCGACCACCGCTGCCGCTTCGTCAAAGTCAACGGAGCCCGCTGCCGCTTCCCCGCCAAACCCGACAGCGACCTCTGCGGCGACCACCACTACAAAAAGCTCTACACCCGGGGACGCCTCCGACCCAGCCCGCCCTCCACCTTCAACACCGTCCCCCTCGTCCGCTTCGCCTGGGCGGAGGACCACGATTCCATCCTCTTCAACTGCAATCAGATCGCCCTCGCCCTCGTACACTCCACCATCACCGCCCGCGAGGCGGGAGCCCTCAACGCCGTCATGCATACCGCCCAGCGCTCCCTCCGCGAAAAGTTCCTGCACGAGCGCTTTGAAGCCCGCGAACGCGAACGCTCCGGCGCCCCCACTCCCGCCCCCGCTGACGACATCGTCACTGACTACGTCCTCGATACCGACGGCATGCCCCTCGCCCTCCCCGACGACCCAAAAGAATCAGCCGAGAAAACAGACCCGAGTGAATCCGACCCAGTTGAATCCGAACCGGGTGCCCCATCCTCGTCTTCTCGCGCCGTTCGAGAAGACAGCGTGGGTTCGACGCCCGAAACCAACCCCGAAGAACCCGACGCCGAAACCATCGCCCGCATGCGCGACTCCATCCTCTATCTGCGCGACTACTACAAGAACGACCCAAAAATGCTCGCTGAAATCGAGACCTACCCCGGCGCCCGCTACGCCCCCGTGCACAAACACGAGCCCGAGCACGACCCCGTCATCCTTCCCACCCTCACCGCCTCCACCGCAGAGTGGCAGCCCTGCGCATAGCGGTCCTGCAAAGCAGGACGACGGAGAAAGCCACAGCCTGGCCTGAGCGAAGCCGAAGGCGCCTTCAGGCCGTGGAATCGGAGACCTCAAACAGGAGGGGCTTCAGCCCCGGGAACTCCCGCGCACGCCCACCATCGAGCCGTTAAACTCATTCGCAAAGGACGAAGATGAACGACACTCCGCAAACACCGCAATCCCCTGAAGAAAAACAAATACGGGAAACTCTCCAGGCCCACTGGCACGCCTCCGCCATCGGCCATGCCGACGCGGAACACGATATCTACGCCGACGACGCCATTTGTGACTATCCCCAATCCGGCGAGCGCATCCTCGGGCGAAAGAATCTCCAGGCCCTGCGCAGCCACCACCCCGGCAAGCCCTCCGGCTTCAGCGTCCGGCGCATAGTGGGACAAGGCAGTCTCTGGGTCACGGAATACACGATCCTCTACCAGGGCCAATCGGCATTCACAGTCAGCATCATGGAGTTCCGGAACAACAAGGTCATCCACGAGACGCAATATTTCGCCGATCCCTTCGAAGCGCCCGCATGGCGCAGCCAATGGGTTCAGCCCATCGCCTGAGGGTTAACCTCGCCGAAACTGTCATCCTGACGACTCGCAGCATAGCGAGTCGGATGGACCCGCGGTTGTCTCTCGGAACTCCAGGCGAAGCGCAAGGAAGACGCAGAGTCGAAGAAGTAACCCCAATGCCCTGTATTAACTACGCGCAACCCCAACAAATGCCGCACATACAAACAGAGGCCCCCACGAACTGCAATGTTTCGCACACATAGCAAATCAGCCATCAAAATTTCCGAAAGGAAAGCCCCACCGTGTAACAAAAACGAAGGACCAGGGCCTGCCGACGAGAGAAGAAGGACTGGAGGCGGGTGCCTGTGGACCGTGCCCTGAGCTCTGTACCCTGAGCCTGCACCCTGCACCCCGTACCCTGTACCCTTACCCCCCCGCTCCCAGCGCAAAATCCGCGCTGCTCGAGCTCCGGCTCATCACAGGATGCTGCGCGAACGCCTTGCCCTGCTGCTTCGCCAGCGCCGACACCTGCTGCGCCACCGCCTGCGCCACCGAGCTGTAGATCTGGCTCATCGGATCCATTCCCTTGTTAGCCTTCAACGCCTGGAGGAGGTTGTACGTGAAGTATCCATGCTGCAGTGAGTCGCTCTCCATCGACTCCTCGTCCGACCGCGCCGCCGCGATCACGATCCGTCCCGTCCCGTCGGCCATCCGCTCCAGCATCGCCGCTGACGGAGCCGCATTTGCCAGCCCCGGCGCCATCAGCTTCGCCGCGTTCGTCACCGCGCCCCCGCTGTAGCAGGTGTCCAGAATCACCGCCGTCCGCAGCGCCTTCATCCGCGTCGCCACCGCGTTGGCCAGCTCCACCATCGGCAGCGCCGTCGCGTACAGCGCATCCTGGTCGATCTCCTGCGACTGCCCGATGTCCGTGTCGTACGTGACAATGTAGTTCGCCCCGCCCGCCGAATCGTCCGTGCGCGGCGACCCATGCGTGGCCACGTAGATCACCACCAGATCGTTCGGCTGCGCATTCCGGGCGATCCAGTTCAGCTTTTCTTTAATGTTTTTGGTTGTCGCCTGATCGTCCAGCAGAACGCCCACGTGGTCCGGTGGAAACCGCCCCACTGCCGGATCGGCCAGCTCCAGCGCGAATGCTTTGGCGTCCGCCGTCGTATAGTGCAGCGTCGGAATCGCAGGATCCTGGAAATGTCCGATCCCGATCACCAGCGCCCACTTCTGCCGCACCCGCCCCGCCGTCGCTGGAGCCGGCGCTTCGCCGCGCTCCGGCGTCTCCCCGTGCAGCCCCCGGCTCTGGCTCGGCGTCGCCAGCACAAACGGGTTCAGCGCCGACTGCATCGCGTCGGAGCCGAACGTCTGCGCTTTCTGCAGTGAGTACTGCGCCATCCGCGCGTTGCCCAGCCGCTGCTCCACCAGGCTGCGGTAGTACCACGCATCGCCCAGTTCGGGACAGGTGGACACCGCATGCTTCAGCAGTTCCAGAGCGTCTTCGAAAGCATCGTCGCTGCTCGTCGGACGTACCCGCTCCAGCGCCTGCACCACCAGGTCTTTGCCCGCGCCACAGCGATCGTCATCGGCCCGCGCCGCCGCCACGCTCAGCACCGCCAGCAGCGCCAGCCCCGCCGCTGCCCCGCGCGCCCTCATCGGCCGCTCGTCAGCTCGTGCGCCCAGCGCACCTTCATCGCTTCCACCACCGCCGGGCTCACGCCGCCCTCCGCCAACCGCCGCCGCGCCGCCAGGCTCAGGTCAAAGTCCACGGCCTTCGCATTCCGTACCGACGCTGTGACAATATCATCGGTCACCCCGGCCTTCACCATGGCCACGATCTGGGCATTCGTCAGCGCGCGCCCCGTCGCCGCTGCCGCGCTCCCCGTCGTCCCGCTCAAATGGCCCCCGCTCCGCAGCGACGCCTCGCTCGACCGATGGGTCGACCGCGCCGGCGTCGTCGCCTTCACCCGCGTCGCCTTCGTCACCGGAGCCGGCCCGTTGTCTGCCACCGTCGGCGGCGCATTCCGCATCTCGTCCAGCTTGTGATAATGCGTGATCGCCGTCTCAATCCGCCTCTGCGGAACCAGAAAGTACTTCTCCTCCGGCTTCGCGTCGATCGCCTTGCCGTACTCGATGGCCGCCTGATCCAGGAACTTCATCGCCGCTTGGGAATCCTGCGCCTGATATCCCAGCGCCTCGTCTGCTACGCCGATGTCGTACAGCCGGTACGCGTCCTCGTCCTTCTTCGTCAGCGGCGACGCCGTCTCGAAGGTTTCCAGCGCTCGCTCCCACAACCCGGCCTCGGCCTGCTTATCGCCCTCGTCCAGAGCCCCCTTGTTCTTCGCCAGGTAAACGTCGATGCTCTCGTCGGTGTTCACAATCTGCTCCGCCATCCGATGCACCGCCATCGTCAGCAGCCGCGACCGCAGCTCCGCATCCGTCGGCGGCTGGTCGTCCTCGTCGCCGCTGGAGCTGCCTTTGATCTTGTGCCACGAACTGCTCAGCGACCCCATCACCCCGTGGGAAGCGTTGTTCCCCGCGCTGTCGAATTCCTGGTCGTAGTTCACCGTCACGTTGTCCGAGCCGATCGTCGCTCCGCCCCGTGTCTTCGCCTGGAACGAAACGCTCAGCGCCCCGGTCACCCGCGTAAACGTCTGGTTCGCCGGCTGGCCCTTCGCCGCCAGCAGATTCGGCCGCTGCGTCACCGTCGGCTGCGGGTGGGCAAAGTTCGTGATCTGGCAGCTCACCGTCACTGCGGGATCGTGTTCCTCTTCCCGCAGCTGGGGATTGTCCTGCAGCAGCTCCGTCTCCATCAGCGCCTGCAGGTCCCGCGCCAGATCCGCCTGGTCCCCCCGCGCCACCACCCGCACCCGAATCGTGTCCCCGGGCAGGTGGATCAGCGCCGGCAGCTTGCGCTGCAGCGTCACCTTTGTCTTCGCCATCCCGAAGTTCTGGCCCTGCAGAGGCGCGGCCGCCAACGCGACGGCCATCCCCGCCGCCATCCCATATCCACGCAATTTCATCGCCTGCTCCTCGGGCTTCTGGGGAGCCCGATTCCATCGTCGATCCCGGAACCTGACAGCCGCACGCCTTGCCTCGGCCACACCGCTGCTCGAACGTTCCTGCGTGCTCGTCGGGGAGGGGACCTCATCATAGCAAGTCCCCCTCGCCGCGGGGCAGTCTTTTCCACGCGTCAGGATGGTTCTGTCGAAGAGTGTCCCGGAGGGCCGATTTGTTCCGAAAAGGGTTCCCGGCAGGGCGCCGGGCAGGTCCTACGCCAGGCCGCCGGCCCGCTTCAGCGCGTCGATGTCCAGCTTCACCATCTGCAGCATGGCCGCCATGGCTCTCTTGCCGCCCTCCGCGTCCTTGCCCCGCAGCAGCCCCTCGATGTTGACCGGGACCACCTGCCAGGAGAGGCCGAACTTATCCGTCACCCAGCCGCACTGCACTTCCTTACCGCCAGCCGAGAGCTTTCCCCACATCGCGTCGATCTCCGCCTGCGTTTCACAGGGCACCACGAACGAAATCGCGGGAGTGAACGGGTAACGGGGTCCGCCGTTGAGCGCGACAAACTCGATGCCGCCGATCGTGAACGTCGCGGTCAGCACCGACCCCGGCGGATTGGGCGATCCCTCGGGCGCGCGCAGCACCGCTCCCCGCTTCGCGTTCGGAAAGACCGAAAGGTAGAACTCGACCGCCTCTTCGGCGTTGTCATTGAACCACAGGAACGGCTTAAGGGTCTGCATCATCGTGGGTCTCCTTTGCGAACGGCTTGCGGCGGTCAGCGGTTTCCGCCGGCAATGGCTCCGATCACCAGCAGCGGCTCTTTCCCTGAAGCCACCGCCGCGGGCAGCGGATTATCGGGCGAGTCGTGAGACAGATCTTCCTGGCAGGCAAAGAAGCGCAGAAACGGCCTGCGCTGCTTTGTGTCGTGGTCGCGGATGGTACCTCGCAACACCGGATACCGCTCCTCCAGCGCATCGAGGACCCGCCGCAGCGTCACCGGCTCCGCGACCTCCAGCGTGACCTCCGCGTTCAGCTGCGCCAGCACCCGCAGGTGGTGCGGCAGTTCCACCCGGATCATGGCAGCGTCTGCACCTCGACGGAAAGTACCGCCGGCAGATCCCGCACGATCGGCTTCCAGGATTCGCCGGCATCCGGCGATACGTACACCTGGCCGCCCGTGGTACCGAAATAAATTCCGCACGTGTCCAGCGTGTCCACCGCCATCGCATCGCGCAGCACGTTCACGTAGCAGTCCTTCTGGGGAAGCCCGTGGGTCAGTGCCTCCCACTCGTCGCCGCCGCTGCGGCTGCGCCACACCTGCAGCTTGCCATCCAGCGGAAAGTGCTCCGAGTCGCTCTTGATGGGCGCCACGTAAATCGTCTCCGGTTCATGCGAGTGCACATCGATGGCGAAGCCGAAATCTGTGGGCAGGTTCCCGCTCACCTCGTGCCAGCTGTCGCCGGCATCGTCGCTGCGCATCACGTCCCAGTGCTTCTGCATGAAGAGCACGCCTGGCCGCTTCGGGTTCATGGCGATGTGGTGGACGCAGTGGCCAACTTCGGCGTTGGGATCGGGAATGAACTGCGAGCGCAGACCCTGGTTGATCGGCTTCCAGTTTCTGCCGCCATCGTCGGTGCGAAACGCGCCCGCCGCCGAGATCGCGATGTAGATGCGCTCCGAATCTTCGGGATCGAGGATTACCGTGTGCAGGCACATACCGCCCGCGCCCGGCTGCCACTTAGGACCGGTGCCGTGACCGCGCAGCCCGGAGAGCTCCTGCCAGGAATGGGCGCCGTCCTTCGAGCGAAACAGCGCCGCATCCTCAACCCCGGCGTAAACCTCCTCCGCATGGGTGAGCGAGGGCTCCAGATGCCACACGCGCTTGAACTCCCACGGATGCTGGGTGCCGTCGTACCACTGGTGCGTGGTGAGCGGCGCGCCCGATTGGTCGGAGGTGTCGTAGACAAAACGATTGCTCTCTCCCATGGGAAATCCCTCGGGACTCTTCTGCACGCCGCCGCCCGGAGCCTGCCATGTTTTGCCTCCGTCGTCGGAGCGCTGGATCACCTGCCCCGACCAGCTGCTGGTCTGCGAGACGTAAATTCTGTCTGGATTGACCGGCGACCCTTTCATGTGGAAGACCTCCCAGCCGGCGAAGAACGGCCCGCTGACCTCCCACTGATCGCGCTTGCCGTCCGCCGTCAGAGTGAAGGCGCCCTTCCGGGTTCCCACCAGCACGCGTACTTTGCTCATGCCTGCTCCTTTGAATGCTTTCCCCGGACTTTTGCTCGCAGGCTACATCGGTTTGGAAACGTTGATCATCCACGGCGTGCCAAAACGATCGACAAAGTGCGCGTACCGCTTCGCCCAGAACGTCTCCTGCAGCGGCATCTTCACCTCTCCGCCTTCGGAGAGGCCTGCGAAAACGCGCTCGGCGGTCTCGACATCCGGCAGATCCAGGCAAACATTCAGGCCCTGCGGCTGCTCGAAATACTCGGGCGGCACATCGGAGCCGAGAATCATCTCGTCCCCGACCGCCAGGCCCACGTGCATCACCTTGTTGGCCCATTCCGGATACTTCGCCGCCATGGGGCTGGTGCCAAAGGTGAACATGCCTACGATTTTGCCGCCCAACACCCTCTCATAGGTGTGGAACGCCTCTTCGCACTGCCCGTTGAAATTCAGATAAGGCTGGATTCGCATGTTGTCTCCTCAAAGGTTGGATTTCTGTCTTTGTCGGGTCCGCATCAGGCAGCCGCGCCTTCCGGCCGGCGCACAACGGCCGGGGCTTCGTCGGCGCTGGGGCCCCAGCTGGCCGGAACCGGCACATCGAGCAGCCGAAGATAGACGCCGAACTGCCCGCGGTGCTGATACCAGTGGTTGAGCATAATGTTGCGAATGAAATCCTGGCGGGGCATCGCGAATACTTCGATTTCCCCGGCAAGGATGCGAAAGGTTTCCTTCATGGCGGCGTCGTCGAACTTCGGCAGCAGCGATCGTACAGCGGCCACGCTCTCGTCGAAAGTACGAAGGACCTCCTCGCGACTGGCCGGTTCCGGAATATTCGAGAAGTCCGGAGCCTGCCCCACCTCGCTCTGAACCAGGCGCACGACGCCACCCGGTACCGAGGCCAGATGCAGGGCCAGTTGCCCGGCTGACCTGGATTTCCGATGCGGTTTCCAGGTCAGCCTGTCGTCGGGCAGGCGCTCCAGAAACCTCCGCGTCACCGGCGCCTGCTGCTCAAATTCAGCCAGAAATCCCTGTGCAATGGACCCCATGCTTCTCCTTCCGATCCCTGAAAAAGGGTTGACTACCGGTTTTGCCGCGGCGGCACCAGCTGCTGCAGCTCCGGATCGCGCAGCCACAAGCTGCCCCACACCAGAACGCCAAAATACACCGGGAACAATGTATGACTGAACCACGGATTTTCCAGTCGCAGATTCGCCGCCACCGCTCCGCCCAGATAGCCCGTGAGCAGGATCGCTCCCAGAATGGATGTGCGTGGGATCAGATACAGAATCGTGCTGGCCAGCAGCAACGCGCCCAGCGTGGAGGAGACGCCAATGGGCCATCCGCTCTGCACGAAGGCCTTCACCACGGGTTTTGGCTGAACAAACTTCATCGCCGCGTCGAACAGAAAAAACAGGGCCAGCAAACCGGCAATCCCTCGTCCGGTCCACAGCTTTCCCGTAGAGACCTCCGTCCGCCGTGCCTCCATGCGGGGCGCTCCCATCGTTGCTTCCGCCATCAGCTTCCTCCCTGTCCACTTTGTGGATCGTTCAACCGCTGCGGCCCTTCTTCGGGTTGGTTCGCCGCGGGCCGCCCAGCCAGGGCAGAATCGGCGTGGGATCGCGGTCTTTCCAGCGCCGGTGCGTCTCGGTCAGAATCGCCGCCCGATTCCCTGCCATGTGCGCGACTAACTCCGGCGGCGCCCCGGACTGCTCGTGCTGCGCGCCCCAGATCAGCAACTCCAGCATCACCGGCGCCAGGTCGATGCCTTTCTGGGTTAGCCGATAATTCATGCGCCGTCCGTCTTCCGGGTCGGGCTCCGCCTCCACCACCCCGGAGAGCTGCAAACGGCGCAGCCGGTTGGCGAGGATATTGGTGGCGATGCCTTCACCTGACTCCACGAAATCCTGAAATCTCTGAAAGCCGCGCACCATGAGATCGCGCACGATCAGCAGCGACCATCGATCGCCGAAGACATCGAGCGAGATGCCGACCGGACATCCGGAACGGTGCTGGGGAGCGGCCTTCCGAGGCACGTCCGCCAATCTAGCAGCGATTACTTGTGAATTGCAAGTATGTTTGGGTCATTTTTGACGGACCGCAAAAGCAGAAAGGGCCACCCGCCATGGGTGGCCTTTCTGTACCGGGTTGCGCCAGCCCTACTGCGGCGGCCCCTGCGACGTACCGGTGGGGTTCTGCGGTTGTTGTGGTTGGGGAGGATTACCGGGGGGCGGGCTCTGCGGGTGTGGCGGCGGCTGCGCCGTGATGGGCGCGGTTCCCGGGGGCACCGGCTGGGAATTGGCCGGGGTGGGCGCCTGCTCCTGCACGCCGATGGACTGTCCGGAGACCACCATCTCCACACGCCGGTTTTGCGCCCGCCCGGCTGACGTGGAGTTGTCCGCGACCGGATCGGCCGGCCCAAATCCCTGGGCGGTCACATTGCCCGGTGGGACGCCCTGCGCGATCAGGAACGACTGCACGGCCATGGCCCGTTTCTCCGAGAGCTGCTGGTTGTACTCCGCTGAGCCCACGTTGTCGGTGTAGCCTTCCACCTGCACCTTCAGGTTGGGATAGGTGAGGAGGATGCCGGAGACCTTGGCCAGTTTGATCTGCGCATCGGTCTTCAGATCGAATTTGTTGAAAGCGAAGAGAACGTCGGACATGTTCACGATCAATCCTCGTGCTGTCTCCTGCGTGTTCAGGACAGAATTCAACTGGTCGCGCAGCTTCTCGCGCATCTGCTCGGCCTGCTGCCGGGCCTGGGCCATAGCCTGCTCGGCGGCCTGCTGCGCGGCCTGGGCCTTGGCCTGTTCAGCCTGCGCCGTTGCGGCGGCTGCTTCGGCCTGCTGTTGCTGGCGCTGGGCGGCTTCCGCCTGTTGCTCGGCCTGCTGCTGCTGCTGCTGCGCGGCTTGTGCTGCCAGGGCCGAGGCCTGCGCCTGCTTCTTGGCGGCCTCCTCGGCGGCGCGCTGCGCGGCCTGCTCATCCGCCTGTTTCTTACGAATGGTCAGGATGCGGGAGTCCTCCGCGGTCTGGACGGCTTCGCGCGCGTAGGTGATCTCCTGCTTCATCTCCTTCTGGTGGATGTCCATCTGCCGGGCGTTGTAGAGATCCTGTTTGGCCGAGGCCATGCTGTCGGGAGCGTACTGCTCGGCGCCCTCGGCGTCAGCGATCTGCACCGCGTTGATAGCCTCGTAGAGATCGAGAGGCGAGCGGTCGTTGCGCGTAATCGGGTGCAGCACCGAGTGCCGGCCCTCGGTTTGCGCATACACACCGCGGGGAAGCAGATTGTAGTGGGCGTTCACGGTTTCCAGCACGCCGGTGGTCCTGTCGTTGATCACAAAGTTCTGCATCACGACGACGTCGCTGGGCATGGTCACCGCAAAGTACGGCTCGGCGGTCAGAATCATGCCAAAGGACTGCAGGTTGGTGGTCACCGTGGTATCGGCCTTACCACTTTTGCTCCACAGCACCTCGCCCAGGTTGATGGGGCGCCCTTCGGGGGTAATGGCCCACAGGACGTACGTGAGGTATTCCACGCCGAAGCTGTTGGCCGGAATCAGGCCCTCCATGTGCACCTTGATCTGCGTACGGCCGTTGAGGCTGTTCACCTCGGCAGAGCCTTTGGCCTGGGGCAGCAGCTCGGTGCCGCGGAACCCGACTTTTGTAGCGCCGCTGCGATGGAAATAATTAATGGCGGGAATATTGCGCCCGACGACGGTGATCTTGTAGATGGGCACACCGTTTTCCGTCTGGCCGCTGGGCTGTTGCCCCTGCTGCTGCGGCCAGTGATCCGTCGCCGTGGGATTCATCTCCTGCGCGAGAAGCGTGCCGCACCCGGCCAGCGCCATCGCAAAAACCCAGACTTTCTTCATTGTCCCTGGCCCTCCCTTTTTTCGACCCAGAGTTACAGAGATGCAGCGGCGCACCCCACGGTCACCCGGGGGCGTGGAATCGGACCCCCAGGGAAGCCGGGTCGTCACTCCCCGAGCGGGCCGGGGTTGGCGGCATCCGGCCGGATTTACCATGGCCTGGATGCCCGTTGCCGCCATGTTCCTTGATCTTCGCATCGAACACGCCCATTCGCTCAAAGATCGCCGCCAGGTGGTCCGCAGCCTCAAGGAGAAGCTGGGCCACGGGTTCAATATTTCGATTGCCGAAATGGACGAAGCCCTCACCTGGCAGTCGGCCACTCTGGGCATTGCGGCCATCTCCGGCTCGCGCGACTACCTGACCGGCCTGATGGCGCAGGTTGAGAGCGCGGCGGTCCGCATCGCGCAGGGGCTGGGCGCGGAGGTTTCGGTCTCGTGGGACTTCCTGGAGACCGGGCCGCCGGAATAGGCGGCGTTCGTCTTCGAATCCATGCCCAGGGAAGCTGCGCCCCGCATGTATGATGGGCGTGCCGCGCAGCTGCGGCATGGCCGAGTCCCTGCAGTGGCACGGATCGATCAGGGGCCGGCTGACCCACGCAGTGCCCTGGAGGAACCATGAAAGTCATCCTCAGTTCACTCGCAGTTCTGCTCGTTTTTGCCCTTCCTGGATTGGCCCAACACCCCGCCGGTCACCCCTCTTCCAGCGCGCATACCGCTCCTCAACGAGGGGTGCATGCAGCGCCGGTTGGCCCGGCCCGGGCGCCCGTGGGTGGCGGGCACATCCCATCCCACGGACCGCAGACCCATACGCCATTACCGAAGACCCAGAAGCCCGGTCATCCTGCGGGGCCGCATGTGGATGCGAGCAACGACCGCTGGGTGGGCCACGTACCCTCCGGCAATTACCACCTCGCCCAGCCCTGGCAGCACGGACACTTCCCCGGCGTCACCGGAGCCCGGCAGGTGTGGCGGCTGGCCGGCGGCGGTGCCGACCGCTTCTGGTTCGGCGGCTACTACTTCAGCGTCGCTCCGGCTGACATGGGCGACTGCGACGGCTGGCTGTGGGATTCCGACGACATCGTGCTCTACCCCGACCCGGACGATCCGGGCTGGTACCTGGCCTACAACGTTCGGCTGGGCACCTATGTCCACATCATGTATCTGGGCACGTAGTCCCGTTCCCGCGCGGGGCATCCGGGAACTCCCGTGTTGCCCCGCCCCGGCGGCAATGCCAGACTGAAAAGCAGATGGCATCTGTTCCCATTCTCTCGATCGACCATCTGCGCAAGGAGTACGGAACGGTTCTGGCGGTGGACGATGTCTCCTTCGCCGTCGGTCCGCACGAGATCCTGGGCCTGCTGGGCCCCAATGGCGCGGGCAAGACGACCACCATCAACATGATCCTCGGCGTGCTGGCACCCACGTCGGGCACCATCACCATCGATGGCTGCGATCTGGCGCGCCGCCGCCGTCAGGCGCTGAGCCGGACGAATTTTGCCGCGGTGTACGCGCCGCTGCCCGGCAATCTGACCGTCGCGCAGAATCTGCGCGTTTTCGGGCTGCTCTATGCTGTGCCCGATCTCCGAGGGCGGATTGAAGAGAGCCTGCGCGACTTCGACCTGGTGCGCTTTCGCAACACGAAGTGCGGCGTGCTCTCTTCCGGCGAACAGACCCGCGTGGCTCTGGCCAAGGCGATGCTCAACCGGCCGCGTCTTCTGCTGCTCGACGAGCCAACGGCGTCGCTGGACCCCGCCATCGCGCGTGAAATCCGCGCCACCATTCGCGATCTCGCGGCGCGCACCGGCGTGGGGGTCCTGTGGACCTCGCACAACATGGTTGAGGTTTCTGAGGTCTGCCACCACGTGCTGTTTCTCTCGCACGGCAAAATCCTTCTGGAGGGCGATCCGCGCTCCTTGCCCGGCCAACACGGCCATGGCACCCTCGAAGACCTTTTCGTCGCGGTGGCGCGCGAACCGCTGACCCTGCGTATCCCCCGGGAGCCGGACTGATGGCCTGGTTTCCGCGCCGTCCCGCCGGGCTGCTGCTGCGCCAGTTCTATTTGCTGCGCAGCAGCGCCACGCGCATTGTGCCGCTCTTTGCCTGGGTGGCCATCGACATCATTCTGTGGGGATTCATCACCCGCTATCTGAACTCAGTCTCCGCAGCGCGCCTGAACTTCGTGCCCGCCATGCTGGGCGCGGTGTTGCTGTGGGATTTCATGGCGCGCGTGATGCAGGGCGTCACCACGGCATTTCTTGAGGATGTGTGGTCGCGGAATTTCCTCAACCTCTTCGCCTCGCCCCTGAGCGTGTCGGAATACCTGACGGGGCTGGTGCTGTCCAGCATCGCCACCAGCATCGTCGGCCTGATCGCCATGGTGGCGCTGGCCACGCTGGCCTTTGGATTGTCATTCTTTGTGTATGGATCGATGCTGGCGGCGTTCCTGCTGGTGCTCTTCCTGTTCGGGATCTCGCTGGGGATCTTCGGCTGCGCGCTGGTGCTGCGCTTCGGCCCCGCGGCCGAGTGGTTCATCTGGCCGATTCCTGCGTTCATCTCGCCTCTGGCCTGCGTCTTTTATCCGCTCTCGGTGCTGCCGCACTGGATGCAGGCTCTGGCCCGCCTCATCCCGGCCAGCTATGTCTTTGAAGGCATGCGCGGGGTGCTGCTGGGGCACACGGTTGCGGCCACGCAGCTGGCCATCGGCAGCGCCCTCGCGGTGCTCTATCTGCTGCTCATGGGGCGGCTGTTCACCGGCGTTTACCGGCACGCCGTGCGAACGGGGCTGATCGCGCGATACAGCGCGGAGACCGTCAGTTAATAGGTGCCATAAGGGGAATGGGCCGGTACGAAAGTACCGACTCGTAGCTCGGATTCCTCAGCCCGACGAAGAGCGGCTTCCTATCCTCGGAGTCAGAGTTCCCTGGCGGTCTGGATCTTTCCCGCTGGAACAGGGGAAGACCCAACCGATGATGCAAGCCCGCTGTGTCCGTATTCTCAGACTGTCTGCCGCAATCTGTTTTCTCACCGGGTGCGGGGGAGTCATGATGGCTCCGCCGCCGCCCGATGACTGGGTCAGTTCCTTTGTTCCGGCGGCTCAATCGCAGGTGGTGGATGCGAACCAGGGCTACGCCAGCGGCGTCTCTCCCCATGGAACGCCCCTGCACTATTTTTTCGCGACGACGGCGATCTATTTGAGCCGTACGTGGGAGTCGCTCGATGAGGTGGCCAGCAACCACAATCCGCTGCCCCAGGGAACCACGCATCTGGGCGCGGGAGATTATTCCGCCGAACACGTCTATGACGTGGCCGAGCACTGGACGAACTGCAGCTCGAACAATGGTCCCATCTTCATCGTCGTTTTTGACTCGACCCGTCTCCAGATGGAAAAGGCGATCGAGATCACCCACGACCTGCCGGAGGCCTCGGGAATCGCGATCGACTCCGATACTGGAGAGGCTCTGGTCAGCTCCTTCTGCGATGCCGATCACGTGTACGTTTACCGCATGTCCGACTGGACCCTGACCGGAACCATCCCCCTGGCTCTGCCCGTCTGCGAGATCCAGGGCATGTCCTGGCGGGGGGACTTCCTTTATATTGCGGGCAATTCCGGCGGATTGTATGCTGTCCGTCTTTCGGACCGGTCTATGCGGCAGATTGCAGTGCCCTCGATGTCCGGCGAATATGAAGGCCTGGATTTCCATAGCGAGGAACTCCGGTGGCTGGTCAATCGACCCGATTCGGCGTCCATCGTCTACGAATATGCTCCTTTAGACCATTTTTGAGGCGCTGTTCCCGGCACGGAGCTGGAAATGAACCCAGGCGCGTCCTGAGCAGGCCGCCGAGCAGCTAGAATCGGTCTGAGGCCGGATTCCCGCTCTACCCACGACATCCTTTGAAATCTCCTTCTCATCTTGCAGCGGTTTCGAAGCGCCAGACAGCGCGGCGTCTGAAGGGATCCCCTGCCTCGGTTCGGGGCAACGCGCCTGCCTCCGCAACCTTCGCTCCGCCCGTCATCGCCATCGTCGGACGCCCGAACGTCGGCAAGTCCACGCTGTTTAACCGCCTCACAGGCAGCCGCCGCTCCATCGTCGGCAACGAGCCGGGCATCACCCGCGATCGTATCTACGGGCAGGTTGGCTGGAACGGTCGCCTCGCGCGTCTGGTCGATACCGGCGGCATTATTCCTGACGACGATGCGCTGATCCCCGCGGAGATTTTTCGCCAGGCGCGTCATGCCCTGGAAGAAGCCAGCGCCATCATCATGGTGGTGGATGGACGCACCGAGCTGGCGGCGCCGGACATGGATCTGGCCCGGCTGCTGCTGCGGACCGGGAAACCGCTGTTTCTCGCCGTCAACAAAATCGACACCGAAGCGATGGGCGCCGCTGCGGAGAACTTCCGGCTGCTCGGTATTCGCAACCTTGTTTCCATCTCCGCCGAGCACGGCCAGAATATCGGCGATTTGCTCGATGAGGTTTTCGCGGTTCTTCCCGAACCGCCGCCCGGCGAATTCGCTGCAGTCGAATCCATTGCCGAGGCTGACGGGACAGCCAGTGCCGAGGCGGAGGGTTCCGAGGAAACCGGCCCGCGCCCCGATTCGGAGCTGACGAAGGAGACGCGCGTCGCCATCATCGGGCGGCCGAACGTGGGCAAATCGACGCTGCTGAACGCGCTCACCGGAAGCACCCGCGCCATTGTTTCTCCGGTCGCCGGCACCACACGCGATGCGGTCGACGAGGTGATCCGTTACAAGGATCACGATCTCCGCCTGATCGATACGGCCGGCATTCGCCGCAAGGGCAAGACGAAGCTGATGGCGGAGAAACTCTCCGTCGTCATGGCGCGCCGTCACCTCGAAACCGCCGACGTGGCTCTGCTGGTCATTGACGCGACCGAGGGGGTGACGGCCTCCGATGCGACCATTGGCGGCTACGCGCACGAAAGCGGACGCTCCGTCGTCATCGTGGTGAACAAGTGGGATCTGGTGACCACCGGGCGCACGGACGGCAAGCTGCCCGCCGATCCGGCTATCTTCGAGCGACAGCTCCGTTCGGTGCTCAAATACCTGAGCTACGCGCCGGTACTGTTTATCACCGCGTCGGCGGGTCGCGGCATCCCGCGGGTTCTGGAAACGATACTGCGGGTGGCGGCCGAGCGGCGCAAGCGCATCGGAACCGGACAGATGAACCGCTTTCTGCAGAAGGTCGACTTCCAGCGGGCCAGCGTTCCTATGTCCAAACGCGTGCGCATCTTTTACATGACCCAGGCGGGGGTGTCACCGCCGACGTTCATTCTGTTCACGGATCGGGATGTGCAGTTGCATTTCTCGTTCGAGCGCTTTCTTGAGAATCAAATCCGTGCAGCCTTTGGCTTTGAAGGATCGCCAATCTGGTTCCGGGTCCGACCCCGCAACGAAGCAGCTTCCGACGAGTAGCCCGCGGCCGAGGGGTGGAGTCTGATTTCTGGCAACGTCTTGCCCGCCGTTGCAATCGAATAGGTAGATGCGGTAACGCTTCAGAAACCGACCAAGGAGGATGGATGTCCAGAAACCGGACGAAACCAACCGAATCGGCACGAAAGCGAGCTATCTTTACCGATCCACAGGCTCGCGGAGGGAGAAGCACTCGGGCTGAATGGATGCCCGGGAGGCCTCTGCTTGAATTTCATTTCGCCCCCGGAGGGCAGTTGAAAATTCCGGACCTCTTCTACGGAGGCGAGACCAGGGCGGGCGGCTAGGCTTCCATAGAAAGCGCTTCTGTGGAAGCAGGAGAACTTCCCCCGGTAGCTTCCGGGAATGACGAAAACGGGACGGGCTGTTCGGAAACGGACAGCCCGTTTTCTATTCTGCGAACTACTCGGACCTTTCCTTCGTATCCTCTACAGAAATCCAGATATTCTGGAGCTATCCATCGCGGTTCTTCATCCAAAGCACAAACCCTGGGGAGAATTCTGCGTATCGGGACGACCGGGCCTTCCGGGGGGCTATCCTGAAAGGTTTTTGCTTTTACTTTTTTATTTGGGTCGCTGTTGACTCTGTTCGAGGAGAGAAAGTGAAACCATCTCCTGTCCTTCTTTCTGCTCTGACGATCCTGCTGGCGGCAGGAGCCGCGGGGTGCAACCAGGCTCGGCCGCAACCGTCGGCCGGCGCCGGCATGCAGGCTCTTCCCGTCCAGACTCTGACGGTGGCGGAGCAGCCGGTTCCGCAGTCGGACCAATATGTGGCCACCATCAAATCCCGGCGTTCGGCCACCATCAACCCGCAGATCAGCGGCAACCTCACCCGCATCCTTGTGCACTCGGGAGACCAGGTGAAGGCCGGCCAGCTGCTGATGGAAGTGGATCCTACCAAACAGGAAGCCACGGTCGCCTCGCAGGAGGCGACCGATCAACAGATGCTGGCTGTGTACCGGTACAACCAGTCCCAGATCGCGCGGCAGCGTCAGCTGTTTTCCGACGGCATTATCAGTAAGGACGCGATTGACCAGTCCGAGCAGGCTTTTGCCAGCGCGAAAGCCAATTACGACTCTGCGCTGGCTACCCTGAAGACGCAGCAGCAGGAGCTGGGCTATTACCACATCGCGGCTCCTTTCGCGGGAACCGTCGGCGACATCCCGGTGCACATCGGTGACTACGTCACGCCCAGCACCATGCTGACCACGGTCGACGAGAACAAAGACCTGGAAGCCTATATTTATGTGCCGACGGACCGCGCCTCGCAGCTTCGCAACGGTCTCGGCGTCGAGATTCTCGACAACAACGGGAAACCCATCGAGAAGACTTCGATCGACTTTGTTTCTCCCCAGGTGGATGACGCGCTGCAGGGCATTCTGGTCAAGGCCGCAGTGCATTCCCCGCAGTTGCGCAACGAGCAGCTGGTGAAGGCCCAGGTGATCTGGAGCGTCTCGCCCCGGCCGGTGGTTCCGGTGCTCGCCGTCAGCCGCCTCGGCGGCCAGGCCTTTGTGTATGTGGCGAAGAGCGCCGGCCAGGGAAAATTCATTGCGCACCAGCAGCCCATCGATCTGGGGCAGACGGTGGGGAATGACTACGCCGTGCTGAGCGGTCTTGATAACGGAGACAAAGTCATCGTGTCCGGCACGCAGATGCTGATGGACGGCATGCCCGTGATTCCCATGCCGGCCGGTCCGCCGCCCAATGCGCCAGCTCATGGAGTGTAAGGCGCTTCGACTTTCACGGATGAACTGCGAGGCTCAGCTTGGTTGACTTCTTTATTCACCGCCCGGTCTTTGCCACGGTCTGCGCGCTGCTGATCATCCTGGCCGGCGCCGTGGTGATTCCGTCGCTGCCCATTTCGCTGTACCCGCAGCTGGCGCCGCCGCAGGTTACGGTGTCCAGCGCCTACATCGGCGCCAACGCCAGCCAGGTGGAGTCTGCTGTCACCATTCCCCTGGAAGAGGCCATTAACGGCGTCCCCGGCATGCGCTACATCCAGTCCACCAGCGCGAACGACGGGACCAGCGCCATCACGACGACCTTCAATACCGGCTATCCGCTGGACATTGCCGCCGTGGACGTGCAGAACCGCGTCGCTTCGGCCTCCGGGCTGCTGCCGGCAGAGGTGAATCAGACCGGAATCACGGTCAGCAAGGCCAACAGCAATTTCGTCTTCGGCGCGGGTATTTATGCGGAACATGGCGAGTACAGCAACCTCTTCATGAGCAATTACCTTGATGTCTACATCAAGGATGCGATCAAGCGCGTGAAGGGCGTCGGCGATGTGCAGATCTTCGGCGTGGGCCAGTTCGCCATGCGCATCTGGCTCGATCCGGTCAAGCTCGCCGCTCGCGATCTCACCGCCTCCGACGTCGTCGCAGCGCTGCAGGAACAAAACGTCGAAGTGCCCTCGGGACAGCTGGGCGCGCCGCCCTCCAACAACCAGCAGGCCTTTCAGATTTCCGTCAACGTCGTCGGGCGTCTGACCACGCCTGAGCAGTTTGACAACATCGTCGTCAAGAACACGCCCAACGGCATCGTCCAGATCAAGGATGTCGGCCGTGCTGAGCTGGGCGCTTCGAGCTACGCCAGCACCCTTACCTTCAACGGCATCCCCGCGGTTGGCTTTGGCGTCATGCAGCTGAGCGACGCCAACGCCCTGCAGGTGGACCGGGACGCCAAGGCCGAGCTCGAGCGGCTTT
Source organism: Acidobacteriaceae bacterium (assembly GCA_036267395.1). Taxonomy (GTDB): domain Bacteria; phylum Acidobacteriota; class Terriglobia; order Terriglobales; family Acidobacteriaceae; genus Palsa-343. The sequence continues at coordinate 39,144 of DATAWD010000026.1, forward strand.
CCAAATCCTTCCCGCCGGGGATGAAGTATGCCATCGCCTTCGATACCACCACCATCGTCGGCGCTTCGATCCACGAAGTCATCAAGACGCTCATTGAAGCGATCCTCATTGTCATCGCGGTGATCTTCTTCTTCCTGCAGGACTGGCGCGCCACTCTCATCCCGGCCGTCACCATCCCGGTCTCGCTGGTCGGCACCTTTGCCTTCATCCGGATCTTCGGCTTCTCCATCAACTCGCTCACGCTCTTCGGCATCACCCTGGCCACCGGGCTGGTGGTCGACGACGCCATCGTGGTGATTGAAAACGTCCAGCGCCATATTGCCGAAGGGGACAGCGAGCCGCACCATGCCACCTCGGCCGCCATGGTGGAAGTCACGGGCGCCGTGATTGCCACTTCTCTTGTGCTGATCGCCGTTTTCGTTCCGGTGTCGTTCTTCCCCGGAACCACGGGCATTCTCTATCGACAGTTCTCGCTGACCATCGCGTTCTCCATCGCCATTTCGGCGTTTAACGCACTCACCCTCTCGCCGGCACTCTCGGCGCTCATCCTGCGCCGCGACGAGGGCAAGCACACGGTGCTCCACGTGGCGGAGCGCGCCATCAAGGGGATGGGGCGCGGCTACGCCCGTGCGATCCATGGCGTCCTGCGGGTGCGCTGGCTCATGGTGCTGCTGTTTCTTCTGGGCCTGTTCGGGGCGTACTGGGAGTACACCCACGTGCCCACGGCCTTCGTTCCCGAGGAAGACCAGGGTTTCATGATGATCCTCATCCAGGCCCCGCAGGGAGCGTCGCTGGCCTACACCACGCACATTGAGGCCGAAGTGAGCGCCATGCTCAACAAGGACAAAGACGTGGCGGGAGCCTTCGCTATCGGCGGATTCAGCTTCAGCGGGAACGCGGCTAACTACGGCATGATGTTCTGCAATCTTGCGCCCTACGATCAGCGCAAAGGCCCCCAGGATTCTGCGGCGGCCATCGTCAATCGCTACCGCAGGCAATTCTTCATGATTCCGGGCGCGCTGATCATTCCCATGGTGCCCCCCGCCATTAACGGCGTCGGCTCCTTTGGCGGCTTCCAGTTTGAGCTGGAGGACCGCGGCACCAACACGCTTGGGGATCTGGATCGCGTCGCTCATGCGATCGCCGCGCGCGCTACCCAGAACAAGGACCTCACCGGTATGTACACCAGCTTCACCTCCAACGACCCGCAGGTGCTGGTGCGCATCGACCGCGACAAGGCAAAAGCGCTGGGCGTTCCTTTCGGCCAGATCTCTGACGCGCTGCAGGTCTACATGGGCTCCGAGTACGTCAACAATTTCGACTTCAACAACCGCAGTTACCGCGTCTATGTCCAGGCCGAGCAGCAGTTCCGCGAAGAAGCCTCAGACATCCGCCAGTACTACGTGCGATCGGCCACCGGCCAGATGATCCCGCTCGACAACCTCGTCACGATCGAGAACACCTCCGGCCCGCAGGTCATCAGCCACTACAATCTGTTCCGCTCGGCGGAAATCGACGGCTCCCCGGCGCCTGGCGTCAGCACCAGCGTGGCCCTGCATACCATGGAGAACATCGCCGATCACACCATGATGCACGGCATGACCTATGAATGGACCGGACTGGCGCTGGAGGAGATTGAGTCTGCCGGCAAGGTCTTCATCATCTTTGGCCTCGGCATTCTGGTTGTGTACCTGACCCTCGCCGCGCTCTATGAGAGCTTTGCACTGCCCTTCATCATCCTGCTGGCGGTGCCGATGGCCGTGCTCGGCGCGCTGTTCGCGCAGTCGCTGCGCGGCTATGCGAACGACATCTACTGCCAGATCGGGCTGGTCATGCTTATCGGACTGGCCGCCAAAAATTCAATCCTCATTGTGGAGTTCGCCGAGCAGCTGCGCCGCAAGGGCCGCTCCATCGCGGATGCCGCCATTGAGGCCGCCGAGCTGCGCCTGCGTCCCATCCTGATGACCTCTTTTGCGTTCATCCTCGGGGTGATTCCTCTCGCCATCGCCTCCGGCGCCGGCTCCGCAGGACGCCGCTCCGTCGGCACCACTATCATCGGCGGCATGCTCGTCTCCACGCTGCTCAACCTGTTCTTTATCCCGGTGCTCTACGTGATGCTCCAGTCGTTCCTCGGAATATTCAGCCGGAAACATCCGACACCCCATGCCGTCTCCGCCGACTAATCCCGTTGCGCCCAGGGACCGCCGCCGGACGCCCGGCGACCCGCTCGCACGTCTCCGCCCGGAGAGGGCGCGGCTGTCGCAGGCTCTGGCCATCGCTGTTTCCACCCTGGCCGTGTGCGGCGCGCTCATCGCCATCCCGGTGATCCGGGCTCTGGCTCCCGCCGTATTGCAGATCGTGGCCCCGGTTGTGGTCCGGGCCGTGGTCCGGCTGCCGGCTCACCCCGCCGCTCCGCCCCCAAAGACAACGGCCTGCACGCACAATCACATGCAGGCCGGTCCGTCTCATCGCCACATCTGCAGCTAGTCGTCGCCGTGGCTGTTATCGCGCTACGCGCGTGCGCCATGTGATTTACCTGCGCTGAAACTCCGGCGACCCCAACAACAGGCCGCCCAGCAGAGCCGCGTCCCCATCTGCCGGCGGCGGCAGTGGAGCGACCGCCTGCAGCAGCTGTCCGAACTCCCGCGGCCGCACGAAGTTGACGCGCCGTGGAGCCGTCGCCCTGGCGCCTTCCGCCGCCTCCGCACCCGAGGCATTCTGCGCCAGCTGGCCCAACATCGCGGTGCGCGTGTGCGCGGAGGCGGCCTCGCCCTGCAGCGCCGTCTCCAGACGGGATTCTTTTTCCGCGCCGCTCGCCGCCTGCGGTGCTGCGATCCCCACCAGCCTGTCCCAGTCCATCACTGTGCCCGCGCTGTTGTCCGCCAGGGCCATGCTGAAATTCATCCGGTCCAGCAGCTCGCCGCTGTTCAGCCACGCCTCCGCGGTCCACGCGTAACCGTTGGGCGTCTGGCAACCATACAACGGCATGCCCAGTTGTCCGATCGCCTCCACCAGCGCCGCCGGATGCACGACCTCGCCGCCGGTCGCGCGCACCGCTGAGATCACATACTCCTCCGGCGTCTTCACCTTCGCGCGGTACGTCTCCTTCGACCAGAACTCCGGCCGCTGCAGCATGGTGCGCAACACCTCGCGGATATCGCCGCCCGTCTTCATCCAGGTCGCCGCCATGGCATCCACCAGCGCCGGCGGCGGCGTGTCGCTCACCAACCGCTGCGCGATCTGGTACGACACGTGATGCGCGGTGGCGGGGCTCATGGCCAGCATGTGCAGGATGGCCAGCCCCTCGCCTTCGCCACGATCCGGAATTTTCTTTCCCAGCACGAATTTCGGTCCCGGCTCGTGCCGCCGCGGATTGAAGACAAACTCTCCCCCCTGATCGGGCCGCTCGATGCCCCACCCCGTGAAGGCCTTCGCCACCTCGATCACGTCTTTCTGCGTGTACCCGCCGTCCACACCCAGGGTGTGCAGCTCCATCAGCTCACGTGCATAGTTCTCGTTGATGCCCAGCGTCCGTCCTTTTCCGCCGGGGCGCTGGAACCACTCCGCGCGCACCGCTGCCATCGAATGCGGCCCCACACTCTCCGTCTGATCCAGATAGAACAGCATGGCCGGGCTCTGGGCCGTCGCCACCAGCAGGTCCTCGAATTTCCCCAGCGCCCGCGGCCGAATCACCTTGTCCTGATAGTCGGCCAGATACCAGGGCGCGAACGGACCTTTGCGCAGATACACATTGAAGTGGTTCAGCCAGAAGTCCGTCATTACCTCCTGGAGCTGCCGCTCGCTGTATACGTCGCGCAGCACCCGGGTGATGAGCACCTCGCCGCCCACCACCAGCTGCGGATTGATCAGCGCGAACACCGTCTCCCGCTGTTCCGGAGTGAGCCCGGCAAACAGCGCCACGCGATCCGGCCGGCTCAGCCGCCGCAGAAATTCCCGAAACGCATCCGGCTGCATAGCCACCAGCTTCTGCACGCGCTGTGCAGCCGGCAGGTTCACTACGTTCGTCTCGTCAAGATCCGCATACAGCTTGTCTTCGGCAGACTTCACCTCAGCTGCCTGTTCCTCTGACATGGCTTCCGCGCTCGGCGCTGGAGCAGCGTTGGCCTCAGGCTTCCCCGCCTCCGCCATCATGTCCGGAGGAGGAGGGGGCGCCATGTCGTTGCCCGCCGCCATCGACCCTGCCTGCGCCGCCGCACCGGTCCCCTGCACCCCGTTCCCTGTACCCTGTACCCTGTTCTGCTGTCGTTCCCGCAACTGCGCAATCTGATCCTGGTAGATCGCCCGCTCCACCGGATCGCGCGGGATGGCCAGCCGCCCTTGCTCCGCCTGCCGGATCATCTGCGGCGAAGGAAACCGCTGCACCCGCTGATGCAGGCTCAGGCGCATGGCGGGATACGCTGCCAGCCGCTGCTCCAGCGCGGAGTCGTCCATCGACTGCGGATTCAGCTGTTCGTCGATCCACTTGTCCAGCCCCAGCGCTTCCACCGCCGCCACGTCGCCCGGCCGCGGTCCGAACGTCAGCCGATTCAGCGCCTGCAGCGCACGCTGGTCCTGGCTCAGCGGCGACTCGCTGGCCGCGCTCTCGGCCGGCTTTTTCTTCTTATGACCGAAGGCCGCCGCGTCTCCCGGCGTAAGAAGCAGCAGCGCCATCAACAGCGCCGCCAGACAGCGGAAACTCGTGGGCATGGGCATCCTCGGGGACAGTCTGTCCTGGTCCCGCAAACCCGCACCCCTCACGAAAGTCGCGGAACCGGATTCCTGCACCCTGTTCCCGGTTGCGTGCTTCTTCACTCGTCCCGCAGCAGAATCATGGGATCGACGGCCAGAGCCTTGCGCGCCGGTATCCACGCCGCCACCAACCCGAGCGCCAGCATGGTCGATACCACCCCGGCCAGCACCACCGGATCCTTCGGCGTGGCCTGGTACACGATGGCGGAAAGCACCTTCGTGGCCAGCAGGCCGAGCACGATCCCCGCCACCGATCCGCCGGCCAGCAGAAGGAACGCCCGGCCGAGTGCCGTCCCCAGCACCTGTTTCTGTCCGGCTCCCAGGGCCACACGAATGCCCAGCTCCCGCATGCGCTTGGTCACAACATACGACGCCATGCCGAAGATACCCGTCACGGCCAGCATCGCACCCAGCAGCCCCAGCACGCCCAGCGCGACCGTGGCCACGCGCGCCGCAAACAACGCTGAATCCATCTCCTGATTCCAGGTGCTCATCTGCAGGGGCAGCCCCGGATCCAACCGGTGCAGCGTTTCCTCGACAGCTCGGGATACCGCCGCCGGATCCTGCATCGATCGCACCTCCAGCCACGCACTGCTGTTGGGCTGCTGCAGGAACGAGAAGAACATGGCGGCCATCTGATCTTCCGTCAGCGTTCGATACTTTCCGTCCTCGACGACACCGACGACCTCGGCCCGCTTGCCACCCCAGTATTTGAAGTGTCCGCCGATGGCTGCGCCTACCGACCCGAAAACCTTTACGGCAAAGGTGCGGTTCACCAGCGCGACGATCGGCGTTTTATCGTCGTCGTGCATGGTGAAATTCCTGCCCGCCAGCAGCGTCGTGCCCGCGGCCGGCAGATATCCCGGTGCAATTGTATAGTTCATCGAATCGGCCACTGCGTTGGTCGGCCGGAAATCGGTCGTCGTGTCCTTGTACACGTCGGAGTCGCTCCCGCCCAGGCTGAGCGGCAATTGATCGGAATAGCCCACCGACGTAATGCCTGGAAGGGCCGCAATCGCTTCCACCATCCGCTTCTGCATGGGCGCCTGCTGTGCGGCCGTGTAACCGGCCATCTGCAAATCCGTCGAGACAACGACAACATGGTTGGGATCGAAGCCGAAGTTGCTGTGCAGCGACCGTGCCAGGCCCCGCACCGCCACCAGAGATGAGGTCACCAGCACCGCGCAGATCGCGATCTGCCCCACCAGCAGCAGATCGCGCAGCGTGACCCTGCGCATGCCGCCCAGCGACGCGCCCCCGGTGCGAATCACCTGCCACGGATCGGTACGCAGCACCTGCCGCACGGGAACCATTCCAAACAGCAGTCCGCTCACGAGAGCCATGCCCAGCGCCACGCCGTAGGTCGCCAGGTCCGGATTCACCGGCACGTTGATGGGCACGCTGGGAACGGGCTGCCATGCGCTCAGCCAGCGCAGGATCACCACCCCGCCGGCCAGCCCGAGGGCCCCGCCCGCCAGCGAAACTGCCACCGCCTCCGTCAGCAGCTGGCGCACGATCCGCCCACGCCGCGAACCCAGTGCCACCCGCAGCGCGACTTCCTTCGCCCGGTCCGCTGCGCGCGCCGCAAACAGGCTGCCCAGATTCGCGCATGCCGCCAGCAGGATGAGCCCCGCCAGCAACATCAGTCCTGCCACGAAGGCCCGCGCCGGTTTGCCGAGCATGTCACCCACCAGGCCCGGTCGCGCCAGGCTGAACGTGACTCCGTCATCCTCTTTTGGATACGTCTTCGCCAGCCACGATGCCAGCGACGCGAGATCCGCCGTGGCTTCCGCCGGCGTCACCCCGGGCTTCAACCGCCCCACCACAAACCCTGAGTGGGATCCGCGCTCGTGGACCTTGTCCCACCCTTCGACTTCGTTCGCGTCCATCAGCGGGAACCAGAAGGCGGGAGCGAAGAACATTTCTGTTCCCCGGAAGCCTGGCGGCGCGACGCCGATGATGGTCATGGGATGCCGGTTGACCTGGACCACGCGCCCCACCACGGAACGGTCGTCGTGGAACTGCGTGTGCCAGAAGTCGTAGCTCAGCACTACCCAGGGAGCGCTGTTGACTCCCTTCTCATCTTCTTTGTGGAAGAACCGTCCCACGTAGGGATGGATCTCCAGCGCGTCGAAATAATTGCCGCTGGCCTCGTACGGCCAGGCCGTGATGGGGTTGTTCCCGGTGTCGAAGCCCACCGGGCCGATGATGTTGTACATCGTCATGTTCTGGAAGGTGCGGTTCTTGTCGCGCAGGTCCTCGTAATCCGGCACCGACTGCGACGGATACTGGTAGCGCTGCACCATGTAGAGGTTTTCCGGATGCGGCACTTTGACCGGCTTCAGCACAATGGCGTTCAGCACGCTGAACACAATGGCATTCGCGCCGATGCCCAGGGCCAGAGTCAGGATCGCCGTTACCGTGAAGCCCGGCGTCTTCCGCAGCTGCCGCAGCGCGACTTTCAGATCGCTCGTCATCGTACCCGCCTGGGAAGCAATACGAGCCTGTCGCCTCGCGGGTTCCGTCAATCCTTGCGCGAACTGGCTACCGGCTGCCGGCCACCGGCTGCTTCATTCCATCCGCAGGGTCTTCATGGGATCCACGCTGGCCGCGCGGCGCGCCGGCACCCACGCGGCCAGCAGCGCCAGCAGCGTCATCAACACGGCCACCCCGCCGAAGGTCAGAGGATCCACCGCCCGCACTCCATAGAGGAAGCTGCGCAGCAGCTGCGCTACCAGTGCGGCCGCCGTGAGCCCCACCACCGATCCACCCAGGGCCAGCAGCAGGCTCTGCCGCACCACTCCGCTGATGATCTGCCACCTCTGCGCGCCCAGTGCGAGACGAATGCCGATCTCTCGCGTTCGCCAACTGACAATGTAGGCAATCAGGCTGTAGACTCCGACTCCGCCAATGACCACTGCCAGCCCGCCAAAGGTCAGCAGCAACAACGTGAGAGAACGCGCGCCGGATTCGGTTGCCGCCACCACCTCATTGAGCGTCTGCACGCGCGTCACCGGCACCTGGGGATCGAGATCCGCAACCGCCTGGCGCAGTTCTTCCACAGCCGCCTGAGTACCGGCACGCGTGCGCAACAGCACATACATCGTCGCGCGTTCACGAGGCGGGGTCATGGGCAAATAGACCTCGTCGCCAAAGGCGCTCGCCAGGCTGCCCTCATGGCTGTTGTTGACTACGCCTACCACGATCACGGCAGCATTCGGCACCCATACGGCCGGCGTGGGCTCGTCGCTGACGTTGAGGAGATGCCGCCCCAGCGGATTCTGATTGGGCCAAAGCGCCTGCGCCATGTGCTGGCTGATGACCACCGCGCGGCTGGTTCCGGAAGCGTCCTGATTTTCGAGCAGGCGGCCGCGCACCAGACGCATGCCCAGCGTCGCAAAGTACCCCGGCGTCACCGTACGCCCCGTGGCCAGCAACGCTCCCTGTCGCGCGTCTCTCGGATGCCCTTCCGCGTCGTAGGCATAGTTCGCCGTCGGTCCGTTCAGCGGCAAAGCATCGGTCATCCCCACACTCTCTGTTCCCGCCAGGCCGTGCAGGCGAGTCAGCAGCGTCTGGAAGAACGCCTGGCAGCGGCCGGTTGCCGGTTGCGAGCTGGTCGACGCGCCGGGCGCCACCGGGCACGCAGTCGCATCCATCGAGACCTCCGCGGTCACAATTCGATCCGTGTGGAAGCCGGGATTCACCTGTGCCAGGCTCCAGAGGCTGTGCAACAGCAGGCCCGCCACCGTAATGACGACGACCGACAATGCAATCTGCCCCATCACCAGCAGCATCGACACGCGGAACTGTCCCGCCTTGCCGGCGACGCTGCGGCTGCCTGCATGCAGCGAGTCACGCAAATTGGGCGACGCCATCTGCAGGGCCGGAAGCAGTCCGAACAAAACGCCCGTGACCAGGGCCGCGCCGGCGGCAAACAGAAACACCGGCCAGTGCAGCGCTACATCCGCCAGCCGCGGCGTGTCCGCCGGCAACAGCGTCACCAGCGCCTGCAGGCTCAGCATCGCCGCCAGCAGGCCGACAACACCCGCGACGGATCCCAGAACAACGCTCTCCGCCAGCAACTGCCGCACCAGCCGCGCTCCGGTGGCTCCCAGCGCTCCACGAATAGCGATCTCGCGCTCCCGCCCGGCGGCGCGGGCCAGCATCAGGTTCGCCACATTGGCGCAGGCGATCAGCAGAATCAGCCCCACTGCCGCGAACAACAGCAACAGACGCGGACGCATTGCGGCCACGTCCGCCTCCAGCAGCGGCACCACGGTCGTGTCGGGAGCCCAGTTGTCCGGCATCCGCCAGGGAAACAACGGCAGCATCAACGGATAGAGCCGACGCAGTTCGCTCTGCGCCTGCAGCGGTGTCACTCCCGCCCTCAGCCGGCCGAACGCCCGCAGGTTGAAATTCTGCCAGGGATCGTCGACGTCGCCGCCCCTGAAGGTGACCGGGGTAAGAAACTGTGTGTCGGCATACGGGAAATGCACACCTGCCGGCATGACGCCAATCACCCGTCGCGAGATCCCATCGATGCGCAGGGTATGTCCCACGACGTCAGAATTCCCGGCGAAGTGCTGCTGCCAATACCCGTAGCTCAGCACCACTACCGGATCGTGGCCGGCCTGGGCCTCGTCCGGAGTGAAGAAACTGCCCACCGCCGGATGAACGCCCAGAGCGTCCAGCGCGTTCGTCATGACCTCGGCACCGAAGACACGGTCCGCCGAATTTGCGTCGCCCACGTTCGACTCCGCATTGGGGCCGAACGCGCTCACTGCCTTGAACGATGCGGAGCGTTCCCCCAGGGCGCGCACCCATCCTTTGGGAAAAGGTGCGTACGACGGATCGCCGCCGGCGTTGCTGAGATAACCGATCCGCATCAATTCGCTCTGTTGTGGGAACGGCAGCGGCCGCAGCATGATCGAATCCACCAGCGTGAAGATCGCTGTGTTCGCGCCAATACCCAGCGCCAGAGTCAACACCGCCGTCAGCGTAAATCCCGGCGACTTCCGCAACTGCCTCATCGCAAATCTGAAATCACCCAGCATCATCGACTCCTGTAACCCGCAAACTGTAACCTGTCACCTGTAACCTGTTCACTCGCTCCGCAGCCAACGACACCCCCGGCTTCAGCCGCGCCATCCCGAAATCGTTCAGGTCCCCCATCACCTCTTCGAGGTCATCTTTGGAGAAGACCAGCGGGATGATCGCGCCCAGCGGCGTCTTCTTCGAAGATTCATCTGCCGAATACGACCCCGTCGGCGGCATGTGGAACGACGCCGGCATGACCCCCACCACAGTGAACGGGAAGCCGTTCATCTTCACGGTTCGTCCCACGATTCCCGGATCGCCGCCGAACGGCTCGCGCCAGAGATCCCAGGTCAGCACCACGACATGCTCGTGACCCGTCTGCCCCTCCAGGGGACGGAACCCCCGCCCCATCTGCGGATCCACACCCAGCACAGAAAAAACTCCTGGTGTCGCCTGCAGAACCTCCACCTCGAGCGGCCGGCCTCCCGACGCGCGGTCCTGCTGAAGCGGTATCGGATACTCCCGCATGGCGGCCATGGCCGAAAAACTCCGACTGTGTTGTTCCCAGAAGGTAAAGTGGTTCGCGCTGACCGGCAGGGTGGGATACATCTCGGCCCATTCCGCAACCTTCTCCTCGATGCGCACCAGGCGATCCGCGTGCGGTAGGGGCAGCGGCCGCAGCATGATCGAATCCACCAGCGTAAAGATGGCCGTGTTCGCCCCAATCCCCAGCGCCAGCGTCATCACCGCGGTCACCGTGAATCCCGGCGACGTCCGCAACTGCCGCAATGCATACCTGAAATCACCCAGCATCATCCGCTCCTGTAACCCACACTGTTACCTGTACCCTGCACCCTGCCTCACTCGTTCCGCAGCGCTTCCACCGGATCCAGTCCCGCCGCGCGCCGCGCCGGAATTACCGCCGCCAGGAAGGCGGCCATGGCCAGCATCGCGGTAGCCGCCGCCAGCATCGCCGGATCCCACGGCCGCACCCCATATAACTGACCGGCCATCGCCCGCCCCGCCAGAATCGCCGCGGGAATCCCCAGCGCCAGTCCAATCCCCACCTGCAGAAACGCCCCGCGCAGCACCATCCGCACCACGCTGCCGCGATCCGCCCCCAGCGCCATCCGCACACCGATCTCGCTCGTCCGCTGCTCCACCGTGTATGCCGTCACGCCATACAGCCCCACCGCCGCCAGCACCAGTCCCAGCCCGCCAAACAGCAGCGTCAGCGTGGCAATCATGCTCTGCTGCTGGAAATCCCCTGCCAGCACATCGGAGTATTTGTCCACACCCTGCAGCACCAGGTTGGGATCGATATCCGCCAGCGCCTTCTTCACCTGGGCCTGCAGATTCGCCGGATGTCCCGGCGCATCCAGCACGATGTTGTACAGGTAATGCGACCAGGTCTCGCCGCTCTTCATCTGCTCTTCGTCGAAATGCGCCGTCTGCGCCTCCGGGACATAGAACATCGGTCCTACCGGCTTGTCGAAGTCGTAGGCCATGTACCGCATGTTGCGCGCGACGCCCACAACCGTGTACATGCCCGCGTATTTCATCTTGTCCGGTCCGAAGTGCCGCCCGATCGGACTCTCCCCTTTGAAGAACTTCTTCGCAAACGCCTCGTTGATTACCGCCACGTTCTGCGTCGTCGACGCGTCTTCCTCCGTAATCGGCCGCCCCATCACGATTCGATTTCCCAGAGCCTCGAAAAATCCCGGTGTAACCCGCGTCCAGCCTGCCGAGTCATCTTCTTTGGCCGACGGTTCCGGCTGGCCCTCCACGCGGATGCCGTCGTTCCAGCTGTCGCCGCTCATGGGCGAATAGGTCGCCGCCGCCGCGATGCGTACCCCCGGGATCGCCGCCAGCCGCTCGTCGATCCGCCGGAAAAGCAACGGCATCTGGTCCACCGGATAGCCGGTCAGCTGCGTGTTGGTCCATACCAGATACCGGTCCTGAGTAGAGAAACCGAAATCCTGGTTCTGCAGATTCCGCAGGCTCTGCCCCAGCAGCGCCGCCGCGCTCAGCAGCACCAGAGACATGGCCGCCTGGGCCACCACCAGAGCCTTCTGCGGCCACTTCGCCTTGCTTCCGGTTGATCCCCGCGCTCCTCGCAGCGCCTCTACCGGCTCCGCATGCGAAGTGATCCACGCCGGCGCGATCCCGAACAGCACGCCCGTCACCACCGAAATCGCCAGTGCAAATCCGAGCACCGTCCACGACGGCGTTACGTCGATCGGAACCCAGTTCTGCGGGCCGCCAATCTGGAACGCGAGATGCACGATCAGCCGCGCTCCTCCATACGCCACGCCCACCGCCGCCAGGCCGCCCATCACGCCCAGCGTCACGCTCTCCGCCAGCGCCTTGCGCACCAGCCGCCGCCGGCTCGCGCCCAGCGCCACACGAATTGAGGTCTGCTGCCGATCTTTCAGCCCGCGGGCCAGCAGCAGATTCGCGAGGTTCGCGCACGCCACCAGCAGCACACAGCCCGCCGCCGCCAGCAGCAGTTTCAGCCCATCCCCATAGTTATCGGAGATCGAATCCACGCCCGCGCCGCCCGGTACCAGGTGCAGCGTGCTCTTCTGCCAGATCTGCTTTGCCTGCGGACTCATCTCCGCCACATGGCTCGCCTGCCATGCATGCAGCTCTCCACGCAACTGCGCTTCCAGCACTCGTGGATTCGTCCCTGGCTTCACCCGCCCAATCAGATCCAGAAAGTTCTCGCTGGGAGTCTTCAGCCGCGCGGTCGCCCCATCCACCAGGGGCTCAGTCGTCAGCGGCATCCAGAAGTCCGGCATATTCAAACCCGCCAGAATCGCCCCGTAAAACGACGGCGCCGCGATCCCCACCACCGTGAAAGGATGCCCGTCGATCAGGTAGCTCCGCCCCACCACACCGCGATCCGCGCCATAGTGCTGCAGCCACGTCCGGTAGCTGATCACCGCTACCGGCGGCGCGCCTTCATGATCATCGGCCGGCGTCAGCAGTCGCCCCATCCAGGCGCTCACGCCAAAGGTCTGAAAGAAGTTTCCCGAGACAAATTCGCCGTTGCGCGTCTCCGCCTGCTCCGCACTGCCTGCTTGCCGCACGCCCAGCTGCGTGTTTCCTGCCTGGAACCCCGCCAACTCTGTAAATGCCGGCGTGTTGTCCCGGAACTGCTTGTATGCCTCCCAGGAGAACAGCGAGAAATCTCCGTCGTCGCCCTGGGTGTATCCACCCCAGTTGCAGCACCGGTCCTTATCGCCGACCTTCCATAGCTCGCCCGGCTTCACGACCGGCAGCGTGCGCAGCATCACCTGCTGGATCAGCGTAAAAATCGCCGTCGTCGCACCAATTCCCAGCGCCAGCGTCAGCACCGCTGTCACCGTGAACCCCGGAGACTTTCTCAGTTGTCGCAGCGATTGCCTGAAATCAGCCAGCATGCATCTCCTCGCGTCTGTGTGAATGGAGCCGGTTCCCCGCGTCGTCCGCGCTCAAAGGGGATACCGATACGGTGCATGCCGCCCGCCAGTTCCACCCGTCGCCATCCCCTTTAAAAAGCTGGATTTACGGTTTTTCTACGATCCGGGGATTGTCCGCAATCGGCCTGCTCTGTTCGGAATCGAACAGTCGCCGGCCAGGGCCCTGACCGCCTTCGGCCTATCCCACCAGGACGACAAACGGCTGGAACAGGGTCCCTGCGACGCGCCGCCCCACGGCGATCAGCTCCCGCTGGCCCTCGAAGATCTTCGCCAGGGGCGCATCCGAGTACTCCGGCAGATTCACCTGCATCCCGTTGCGAATCCGGCCGACCGTCGCCGCGTCCGCCGTGACCGCCGGCATCTCCGGCAGCAGCTTTCTGGGGTGCGGCATCCGCTCCTCCAGCCGTCCCGCCGCACCCAGCTCCTCCATCTCGTTCAGCGGCAGCGCCTCCGCCAGCGTGAACGGCCCTGCCTGCGTCCGGCGCAAACTCGCCAGATGCGCGCCGCATCCCAACGCCTGTCCCATGGCGTGCGCAATCGCCCGCACATAACCGCCGGCCGAGATCCGCATCGCGAACGTCGCCACGTCGCCCTGGGCGCCGTCAATTGTGAACGAGTCCACCGTCACCCGCACCGGCTTCAGCTCCGGCGTCTTCCCTTCACGAGCCAGCTTGTACGCAGGCTTGCCTTCAATTTTTTTCGCTGAATACGGCGGAGGCATCTGCTCTGTCTCCCCCAGGAACCGCTCTGCGATCCCCCTCACGGCCTCAGGATCAAGCGCCACCGAGCGCGCCTCCCCTACCGCCTGCCCCTCGGCGTCATACGTATCCGTCGCAAACCCAAACCGGATCGTCCCCGTATACGCCTTCGCACTCGACCCGTAGAACTGCGCCAGCCGCGTGTACTTCCCCAGCAGCAGCGGCAGCACCCCCGTCGCCATCGGATCCAGCGTTCCCAAATGTCCAACGGATGGTTCCCCGGTTGCGCGCCGCACCCGCGCCACCACATCGTGCGACGTCATTCCGCCTGGCTTGTCCAGAATCAGCAGCCCATTCACTCAACTACCCTATCGCACCGCTGACTGCTTTTTGCTACCGGCTACAGGCAACCGGCTGCCTTTAGACCCGGTCCCCCATCCGCTCCCGGATCAAGGCTAGAAATTCGTTCCGCGTGTTCTGCTTCTGGAAAACACCGAGCATGGCCGAGGTCACGGTCGACGAGTTCTGCTTCTCCACCCCGCGCATCATCATGCACAGGTGCCGGGCCTCAATCACCACGCCCACGCCCTGAGGATGGATCGCCTCCTGAATGGCATCGGCGATCTGGCGCGTCATGCGCTCCTGCACCTGCAGCCGCCGCGCGAACACATCCACCAGCCGCGGCGCCTTGCTCAGGCCAATCACCTTCCCGTCCGGGATATAGGCGATGTGAACCCTGCCGAAGAATGGCAACATATGGTGCTCGCACAGCGAATACATCTCGATGTCCTTCACGATCACCATCTCGTCGTACGCCACTTCAAAGAGCGCCCCGCGCAGAATCTCGTTGGGATCCTGATGGTATCCCTGAGTCAGAAATTCCAGCGATTTTTCGATCCGCTCCGGCGTCCGCTCCAGCCCATCCCGCGAGGGATCGGCGTCATACCGCCGAATAATCTCGCGATAGAGGCTCTGCGTCGACACCGCCTCCAGCCCCGTCTTCCCAATCACTTCCCGTTTCGCGGAATTCCCCGCGTGCACCGCCGCTTTCGCCATAGCCCCGACTCTTTCCTAAACTCCAAACTCTAAATTCTGCCCTCGAACGTTTCGAACGAGTTATTCGACGTCTCCTCCACCCGCACCGCCAGCGACAACCTCTCCGGCAGCGCCCGCCGCAGCCGCCGCTCCACCTCGATACACAGATTCTCCGTCGTCGGCACGCGATCCAGAAAAACATTCAGCGTGTTCAGATTCTGACGATCGAACGGCTCCAGCACCTCGCGGCCCACACACGCATCCAGCTCCACCAGATCCGTCACCATTCCGGTTACCGAATCGAGTTCCCCGCCCACCAGCACTTCTACGATGTAGTTATGCCCATGCCCATGCGGATTAGCGCACTTCCCATACACGCGCCGATTCTCCGCCTCGCTCAGCGCTGCCGTGTGCAGCCGATGCGACGCGCTCAGCCGATACCTCCGCCCCAGATAAGCCTTCATCGATGAACCTCGCCTGCCTCTGTGCCGAAGCCGCGATTGCCTGGACGGCTAGTCCCCCAGGTAATCCGCAAACAAATCCGGCATCTCATACACCCGCACCCGATGCAGCTTCGCTCCCGGAATCTTTCCTTCCAGTCGCCGCCATACCGCCACCGCGATGTTCTCCGTCGTCGGCAGCGCCATCTTAAACTCCGGCACCTCCAGGTTCAGATGCCGATGGTCATAGGCCGATACGACTTCCCGCTCCATCACGTCCTTCAGCTCCTTCAGATCGACCACGAACCCGGTCACGGAATCCACTTCGCCGGCCACGGTCACTTCCAGAGCGTAATTGTGCCCATGCCCGTTACGATTGGAGCACTTCCCAAATGCGCGCAAATTCTCCTCCGGGCTCCACCCCTCCACCCAGTAGTAATGCGACGCCGAAAACTCCGCCTTCCTCGTCAGCAGGATCATAGTGATTGCCTGTTCCCTATTGCCTGTTGCCTGTCTTTTGCTCTCTCCCCTTCCAGACTACCTGCCTCAGCACCCGAACACGAAACCAGCTCCGCCACAGCAGCCATGCGTACAGCGGCACACCCAGCGGCGCCCACACATAATCCCTGAAGGCGAAATTCGACCTGGCCACGCGGCTATAGAAGCCCCACACCGACCGCACCCAGACCAGGCTCAGCGCCGCGATTGCCATGGGCGGGCCCAGCACCCCACCCCGCGTGCCCGGCCGCTCCATCTCCCCCGCAAAAAAACCAATCAGCGCCGGGACCCCCACCAACACGCCCAGCTGCAGCAGCCGCATCGCCGCCAGTACCGGAGCATTCCCGAACAGCAGCGCCAGATTCTTGGTCCACCCCTCGACCAGCGCGCCAAAGTTGCGATACATGCGGGCCGAAACGGCCTCCGGCGCATACCGGAAGCGCAGCCCCAGCTTCCGCCGCTTCACCAGGCTGGCCAGTTCCACATCTTCCAGAATCGCGCCTCGCACGGCGGCATGCCCGCCGATCCGGTCGTAGGCCTCTCGCCCCACCAGCAGAAACTGCCCATTCGCCGCCGCCACATGCCGCGCCGGATCGTTCACCTTCGCTGGCGTATACGTGACGGCCAGATCGCTGAAGACCAGAGGCATCAGGGCCCGCTGCGCCAGCCCCCGCACCACCTGCCGCGGCGAATACGACAGCATCCCCGCGCCGTGCCTCTCCGCCTCCACCAATGCCAGCCGGATGTGTCCCGGCTCATGCTGCGTGTCCGCGTCCGTGAAGAGCAGCCATCGTCCGCGGGCTTTGTGCGAGCCGGCCCAGCAGGCGTTGTTCTTACCCGTCCAGTCCTTTTCAAGCTTTGGCGCGTCCATCACCGTCACGCCGGGAAACCCCGCAGCGATCGCCCGCGTGCCGTCGGTCGACGCGTCATCGACCACCACGATCTCCCAGTCGTCGCCCAGCTTCCAGCCTTCTTCCTGCTGCACGACCAGCGACTGAAGACACGTCCCCAGGCAATCTTCCTCATTACGCGCGGGGATGATGACGGAGAGAATCAGCGGCGGGGCGTCTTCCACGGTCCTATTATAGAAATGTGATGCATCGCCGGAATCTGATCTCGCTGGCTGCGCTCTGTGCTCTGAGCTCTGGGCTCTGCCTCTCGTGCAATCACACCTCGCACCCCGCCCAGGTCGGCGAACGCGCCCCCAAAGTCGTCATCCGCGATGGCGTCCGGACCGTCGCTCTCCGCCAGTACGAGAAGCAGGGCCAAGTCGTCGTCCTCAATTTCTGGGCCAGCTGGTGCGCTCCCTGCCTCGAAGAGTTCCCCTCCCTCATGCAGCTCCAGAAGGACATGCCCAACATCGCCGTCGTGGCCGTCGCCTTCGATACCGATCAGTCCGCTTACAGCCAATACCTCGCCGATAACCACATCGCCGGCATCACCACCGTCGTCGATCTCGCCAACCAGTCCAGCAACGCCTTCGACACCACGCGGCCGCCGGAAACGTACATCATCGACACCCATGGCATCATCCGCCGCAAGTTCATCGGCCCCCAGGACTGGACCAACCCCGAAATTCTGAACTACCTCAAGAACCTTTGAAGATCGCCAACGCGCCGACTACGCCCAAATACCGCGAGCCCCGCTGGCCGGCCATGCTCGCGCTGCTCGCCATCGGCGGATTGCGCCTCGCCCTGCCCGAATCGCTGTCCATCGGGCCCGACTGGCTTCTCATGGCTGTGGTCATCGCCCTTCTGGTTCCGAATGGCTGGGCCCTGTGGACCGACCGACCGGCCATCAGCCGCATCTTCGGCATCATTGTCACCATCGTCGTCACCGCCGACATGATCTGGTCTCTTTGCCTTCTGATCGCCGCGCTCCCGCGCCATGGCGAAACGCCCCTCCAGATGCTCGAGTCCGCCTCCGCCCTCTGGGTCAGCAACATCCTCGTCTTTGCCTCGTGGTACTGGCGGCTCGACGGCGGGGGCCCGGGCGCCCGCGAGCTGCGCGGCGTCCACACCGACGGCGCCTTTCTCTTCCCGCAGATGACGCTCGACCAGCAGGCTCGGATCGCCATGGGCGAGCAGTGCTGGAACCCCGGCTTCATCGACTACCTCTTTCTCGCCTTCAACACCTCCACCGCGTTCTCCCCCACCGACGTGCCCGTGCTCTCCCGCTGGGCCAAGCTCCTCATGATGATCCAGTCCCTCATCTCGCTGGCCACCGTCGCTCTGCTCGCCGCGCGCGCCGTCAATATTCTCTGAGCCTCGCTGCTAAACTGGACCCCGCATGCGTAAACCCTCCCCGCGCTCGGCAACCCCGCCGTCCCACGCGGAAGAATCGCCGCTCCTCAGCTTCTCTTCCGCTTGCAGCACCATCGTTGTCGCGCTCTTCGTCTTTGCCTTTCTCTTTGAGAACTTCGCCATCCCCTCCTCGTCGATGGCCAGCACGCTTCTGGTCGGCGACCATGTCCTTGTCGAGCGCGCCAACCTCGCCCCCGCCACCGGATGGGCCCCGTTTGTCCACTACCGCCGGGTGCATCGCGACGACATCATCGTCTTCCACACGCCCTTTCTCGAGAGCGACGGCCAGCGCTGGGTTCTGGTCAAGCGCGTCATCGGTATTCCCGGGGATTGCCTCCATCTGCACAACGGGACCGTCTACCGCAACGGCGTCGCCCTGAATGAGCCCTTCGCCGCGCGCCCCACTGCCGCCGACTACAACGCAAATGTGGACGACTTCCCTTCCGTCGCGCCATCGACCGACGCAGGAGCCACAGCCGCATGGGTGGGTCGCTATTCGATGTATCTGCACCACGGCGACGTCTGCGTTCCGCCTGACAGCTACTTTGTGATGGGCGACCACCGCCAGAACAGCTACGACAGCCGCTTCTGGGGATTCGTTCCCCGCCAGAACATTCTTGGCCGGCCGCTGTTTGTCTACTGGTCCATCCGGACCCCGGAGCTCCCCGACAACGCGTCGCCTTCTCAGCAAGCGGCCGTCGCGCTCGATGAGCTTCTGCACTTCTTCACCCGGACTCGCTGGTCGCGCACCTTCCACCCCATTCGCTAGCGAACTCCGCGCCTATCGCCTCCACCCCTCGCCGAAACTCCACCGGCTCCGGCAGCAAACTCACCACCAGCCATCCCGCTCCCGGAAAGCCGAAGAAGTACCCCGGATGGACGCTCACCCCGCGCTCCTCCACCAGCCGCACCGCCAGATCTTCATCGCTGCCCAGCGCCGGAACCCGCAGCACGGCATACCACCCCGCCTCCAGCTCCAGACGCGTCACGGCGGGCGCACCCACCAGGACCGCATCCAGCACCCGCAGGTTCTCTCCCGTTCTCGCTCGGATCTGCTCCTGCATTTCTTTCGTACTCGCCAGCCACGACGGCAGCGCGCACTGGATGGGCGTGTTCATCGAGAGGAACGTATCCGCCACCACCTCCAGCCGCTCCAGAGCCTCCCGCAAGGCAGGCTCTGGCCCACATACGCCAATCCAGGCCGCCTTCATCTGCGGCAGCGCCGCAATCTTGCTGATCCCGCTCAGCACAAAGGTCAGGCACGGATGCTCTCCCCCGGCAAAACTGCCCCCGGTTCCGAGCCTGGGTGCCCCATCCCTGTCCACGGCTTCATTGTGGACAGGGTGGGTTTGTGCCAACCAGAAATCTAAAAACACCTCGTCCACAATGAGCGCCAGCCCCCGTTCAGCACACAACTCTTCCAGAGCCCGCCGCTCCGCCGCCTTCGTGAAATGGCCCGTGGGGTTGTTCGGATGCACCAGCGCAATCGCGCGCGTCCGTTCCGTCAACTGCGCCCGCAACCCGGCCAGATCCGTCTGCCATCCATGGTCGTAGACCAGCGGATACGGCACCAGACGCACATCCTCAATCTGCGCCAGAAAATCGAACAGTGGATAGCTGGGCTGCGCGATCAGCACCTCATCGCCCGCATCGCACAACAGTCGAAACACCCAGCTGTATGCCTCGCTGGTGCTGGTCGTCAGAAAGATCGGCTCCGGTCGAACCGTTGCCCCGTGGTCTGCGTAGTAGCGGCTCACCGCCTGCCGCGCCCGCAACATCCCCCGCGGTTCCGGATCGTAGACCAGCGCCGCCTGATCCCCAAGCGCCGCCAGAATCCCGGCCCCGTCATACTGAAATCCGCATTGCGTTGGATTCGACGCCGTCAGATCCAGGATCTCGAACCCGGCTTCACGCCGCTTCCGCAGTACACGCGCCAGCCGCGTCTCCGCCACATCCCACGCTGTTCTCTCGGAAAACCGCACGCTACTCGTCCTTCACCGCGTCCCATATCCCCGCATCCTGCGCCACCGGCCCCATTCCCCTCTTCGCCGCCAGCTGATACCGCTCCGCCTCCATCCCCTTGCGCACATTGTCGCGGCCGACGCGAGCCAGCACCGCCTGTTGCGAGGTGTGCTTCCCAAACGCCGCTATCTTCTCGTCGGCCAGCGCGCCCAGCCGCAGTTCCAGAGACCACGGCACCGTCGCCGCTGTAGCCGTCAGCTCCGGATGATTCCGCACGCTCACGAAGGGAGGGCTCGAGTAGTACAGCTTTTGCGCCGCCCACGCCGCGCCCGTTTCCGGATACAGCTCCGCCCGCGCCGCCCAATGAAAGGCCGCCGTCGTCACCAGCGACACCATCGTGTGGTCCCGATGCAGATTCACCGCCCCGTCCCCGCCAAAGGTCAGCACCACCTGCGGCCGCCACCGGCGGATCCGCTCCACCACGACCCCTGCCAGCTCAGGAAAATTCTGCTCCGGCAACGCTCCATCGGGATAATGCAGCACCTCGCAGCGCGTCAGCCCCAGCACACCACAAGCTCCGTCCAGCTCTGCGCGCCGCATCCGCGCCAGCTCCGCATCATCGGCCGCGGTCCCGCGAAAATGCGCCGCCTGCCCATCCGTAAAACAAAGAAGATTGGTCTCCGCACCCGCCTGATGCGCCAGCAGCAGCGCCCCGCCAAAGCCGCCGCTCTCGTCATCCGGATGCGCCGTCACCACAAGGAGTCGATGAGTCATCTCCTCCTGAGAGTAATTCGTCCAGCGGCCGCCGGCACGGTCCACCTGGCAGGCCGCGATTCATGAACGCTGTACGCTATTCCCGGTTGCCTGCTCTTCCGGCCCTTCTTCCGCCACAAAGTCCTCCCAGGGCAATTCACCCTGCAGGACGGGCGCAAAGCTCCGCCGGTGCAACACTGAAGGCCCCAGCGTCTGCAGTGCCTCCCGATGCTCCGGAGTCGCATACCCCTTGTGCGATGCCAGTCCGTACCCCGGATACTTCGCATCCATCTCACACATCCGCCGGTCGCGATAGACCTTTGCCACCACCGACGCTGCCGCAATGGAAATGCTCAGCGAATCGCCATAGATGATCTTCGTCTGCGCATGGGGCAGGTCCAGCCGCAGCGCGTCAATCAGCAAATGATCGGGCTGCGGATCCAGCTGCATCACCGCCGCCGCCATCGCCATCCGGCTCGCCTGATAGATATTCACCCGGTCAATGGTCTCCGCGTCCACTTCCTCCACGGCGACCGCGATGGCCCGCTCGCGCACAATCGCCGCCAGCCGCTCCCGATCTTCTTCGAGCAGCTGCTTTGAATCCCGTAGTCCGCGAATCCGCGTATCGAGGGGCAAAATTACGGCCGCGGCCACCACCGGGCCGAACAGCGCGCCGCGGCCTACCTCGTCCACCCCCGCGATCAGCACCGCGCCCGTCGCCCGCGCCAGTTTTTCGTATTTGTTCCCGCACGCGAAAGACCGCAGCATGCGCATTTTGCGCGTCGCGGCCGAGACTTCATCGTCGGGAAGGATCCGCCTGCCGTTCTTGCCCAGGCGCTCGGCTTTGCGAACACCCCTCGCTCCGTCCTTCTCTGCGTTCTCTGTGGTGAGGAGGTTTCTGCTGGCGGGTCCACCGTCCGGCGCTTTCCGCCGTCCCCGGTTTGGAACCAACTCGCCCTGCACGGTGCCCATAGCGCGAGTCTACCGCCGTCGCACTCGCAAACGCCCGTGGAAAACCTGCCTCGTTCTATCGGGTCGCGTGAGTCCTTCCACTCAGCTCGGCGTTCTGGTGAGCCTTCAGCCACGGATCAAGCGAAATCTGCCGGATTCCCGATTGCCCCGTCACGTACACGCTGTGCCCGTCGGGCGAAAGGTGCGAACCCCAGGGAAGATCCCGATTCAGAGAATCGCCAAAGTCGATGGGCTTGCCCCAGTGATCCCCCTCCCGGAAGGCGATGCATAACCGGCCCAGTCCTCCCTTCACTTTGCCGTAATCCAGCACCATAAAAGATTGGTCCGGCGCCACCGCGGGATCGTGCACAGAAACTGAAGGATCGCCGATCGTCACAAGTTCCGGAGTCAGATACCTGCCGTTCTCAACCTGCGATCGCCAGATGTGCATTGCCTTCTCCTGGGCATTCCAGCGGATGAAATACAGCGCGCCGTCCCCGGCCACGCTGGCGAAGTCGATAAATACGTCGTTGTTGACCGTAGGACCGAGCCAGACCGGGCTGCCCCACCGGTCTCCGCTCCGATTCACTCTCCAGATGTTGGAGCCCGGACCTTTGCCCCCGGCGAAATAGCTCTGCGTCAGCGGCTGGCCCCCTGGTTCGGTCGGACGGTCCGAGTCGAACAGCAGATAGCTCCCATCCGGCGCCACCAGGGGATCCTGATCGAACCAGTGACCGGAGAAGCTCGCAATCTGCGGTGGCGACCAGCGTCCCTCCACGCGATGCGAGATCATGATCGTCTTGTGCGGGCCTTCGCTGCGGTCGAAGAACACCGTATTTCCGTCCGGAGTCAAGGCCAGAGTGTCGTCGCTGTCGGAATTGAGGATCCCGTTCAGTGTGACCGGCGCCGCCGTTGCCGTCGTCATCTGCGCCGCAGGCACACGGGGCGACATCCAGATCAGGCTCCCCGCCACCAGCGACAGGCTGGCAAAAAAGCCGATGCGCCGCCGGTTCGCGCGGCCCGCCCCGCTGAGAAGGTCGCAGAAAAATCGGCGCAGAGTTCGAAGCCAGTTCACGCGATTCACCTCCATGGGTCATTCCAACGGCGCTCACGCCCGCATCTCCGCCCGCCCTTACTCAGCCCTGAGCGCAATCATCGGATCCACCCGCATGGCGCGCCGCGCCGGCACCCAGCAGGCTGCCAGTGCCACGCCCAGCAGCAGCACCGCCACAATGGCCAGCGTCGCAGGATCGCCCGCCCGCACGCCGTAGAGAAATCCCGCCATCAGCCGTGTCGTCATCCACGCGCCGGCCAGCCCGATCCCGATCCCTGCCAGCGCCAGCGTTCCTCCCTGCCGCAGAACCATCCCCAGGATCTGCCTGCGCGGCGCCCCCAGCGCCATCCGCACTCCGATCTCTGCCGTCCGCTGCAGCACCGTGTACGAAATCACTCCGTACATCCCTACCGAAGCCAGCACCAGCGCGAGTAGCCCGAAGGCGCTCAGCAGCAGCAGGGCGAAGCGGTCCGCCGACATCGATGCATCCACCATCGTCTGCAGCTCCGTCAGCCGCGACACGGGCAGCCCCGCATCCACTCCGTCCACCGCCTGGCGCACCGCGGCGGCAATCCCGGCCGTGTTGCCGTGCAGCCGCAGAGAGTACTGCATCGTCTGCATCGAGGGCCACGTTTTGATCTCGTTCTGCGTGTAGGGCACATACATTTCCGGCGCAGGCGCTTCGCGCAAAGAGGTCTGCTTCGTATCCGCTACCACTCCGATGATCGTTCGCAGAGGAATCCTGACCATGCCCACGCCCACCTGCTTTCCTATTGGGTCCTGAGCCGGCCAGTCCTTCTCCGCCATGGTGCGATTGATGATAGCGACCGGGCGCGACGCCAGTGTGTCGCTGTCCGCCATGTCGCGGCCCTCCTCCAGAGGCGTTCCCATCGCCCGGAAGAAACCGGGCGAGACAAACTGATAATTCGCTCCCGGCTCATCTCCCGGACGGGCGTGCGGTCGCCCCGAAATGCGGATGATGGTGCTGTCGGTCTCGCCTCCCATCGGCACCACCGACGCAAACCCTGCCGCCTGCACTCCCGGAATCCCCCGCAGCCGCTCCAGCACTTCGCCATACACCTGCGCCATCCGATTCGTGTCCGCATACGCAGGCGATACCGGCAAAGGCAGCTCAAACGTCACCACGTGCGCCGCGTCGAACCCCGCATTCGTGTGCAACATGGCGTGGAAAGTTCGCAGCAGCAGCCCGGCTGCCGCCACCAGCACCATCGCCAGCGCTACCTGCGCGATCAGCAGTCCATTCCGCAGGCGAGGTGCGGTCACACTTCCGATCGTTCGCCGACCGCCCTCCTTCAGCGCCTCCACCAGGTTCATGCGCGTCGTGCCCAGAGCCGGCCCCAGTCCCGACAGCAGCCCCGTTGCCAGCGTGACCCCGAGCGCAAACAGCGCGACCGGCCAATGGACGCCCGCTTCCTGCAGATGCGGCAGGGTCGCCGGTCCAAACCGCCGCACCGCCTCCACGCTCGCCTCCGCCCCGGCCAGACCCAGACCTCCGCCCACCAGAGCCAGCAACAGATTCTCCACCGCCATCTGCCGCACCAGCCGCCCCCGCCGGGCACCCAGAGCCCCCCGCAGCGTGAATTCTCGACGCCGTCCCACCGCCCGATTCAGGGTCAGCCCCGCTACATTCGCGCAGGCGATCAACAGCACGACCAGCACCGCCCCCATCCATAGCAGCAGCGGCCGTCTCGTCTCCGTCACCGCCTGCTCCGCCAGCGGCACCGCTCTCGTCCAGAAACCTTTGGCCTGCGGATAGACCTCCGCGAATCGCCGATTGAAGTTCGCCAGGTCGTCGTCCAGCTGCGCCAGGGTCGCTCCGGGCTTCAGCTCACCCACCACTCCCATGTCGTTCGACCCATGCGCGCCCGCCGGCAGCGCCATCGGCACCCACATTGCCGTGCGCCGCGGAACATCCAGACCCGCCGGCATCCCCGCCCCATCGGGAAACACGAAGCTCGCCGGCATGACGCCGATCACCGTTGTCGGCAACCCGTTCACATCGATGCTCCTGCCAACGATGCCGCGATCACCGGCATACCGCGTCCGCCACAGCCACTCGCTCAGCACCGCCACAGGCTCGTGCCCGGGCTGATCGTCGGCCGCCGTCACCATCCGCCCCAGCAGCGGCCGGCCGCCCAGCGCCGGAAAAAATCCCGCCGACACTTCCACGCCTTCCTGCAGCTCCGGCTCACCCTCGCCTGTCAGGTTGAACGTCTTCTTGCGGAACGCCCCGAGTTGCGCAAACGCCCTCTGCATCCCCGAATACATCAGGTAGTCCTGAGCGGCCCAGGGCATATCGATGTTTCCGTAGTAAGAGCCCGGCGGCGACTCCAGCCACACCATCAGCGCCCGGCCCGCATGTGGATAGGGCAGCGGCTGCAGCAACACGGCATCCACCAGGCTGAACGCCGCCGTGCTGGCCCCGATTCCCAGTGCCAGCGTCACGGCCGCGACTGCTGTGAATCCCGGATTTTTTCTCAGCACCCGCAGCGCATAGCGCACATCCTGGTGCATGTTCTCCACCAGACTCGTCCCTCGCTCCTCCCGGCAGTCCTCGGCTACCTGCTCTTGTCCGCCAAACGCGAGGCGCCCCTGCCGCCTCGCCTCCTCCGGCGTCAGGCCCCGCCGTTCCAGCTTCTCCACTTCTTTCTCAAAGTGGAAACGCAGCTCGTCGCTCAGTTCCGCCTCTACCGTTTCGCGCCGCAACAACGCCCGCAGCCGGTACCGCCAGTCGCTCAGCATTCCCATGGCTCACCCTTTCTCCAGTACCTGGGCCACCGCCGCCGTCAGCTTGTGCCAGCTCGCCGTCTCCGCTTCCAGTTGTCGGCGGCCGCCGCGTGTCAGCTCGTAATATTTCGCCCGCCGGTTGTTGTCGGAGACACCCCACTGCGCTTTGATCCAGCCCCGCCGCTCCAGCCGGTGCAGCGCCGGATACAGGGATCCCTGCAGGATCCGCAGCACGTCGCCGGAGACCTGCTGCACCCGCTCGGAGATCGCCCAGCCATGCTGCGGCCCCATGAGCAGCGCCCTCAGGATCAGCAGGTCCAGGGTTCCCTGCGGCAAATCCAGATAAGACATTTCACACTCCCCTTCAGCTTCTACAGGACGCTAGCACCCCCATTGTAGAAGTGCAAGGGGAAACCGGACAGCGTCGTCCTCTGCGCTGGGCGGCGGTTCGGCCCGCACTGAGGTAACCATCTGTACGCCCCTTTCTGAGAGTCGTTACTTTCCAGTACATACCCGCCCTGTGCCGCTCTCGTATGCTCGATGATCAGTGCCTCTGCCGTTACTTTTCGACTGCATAACGGACGCCTCGCTGCCCCCTTTCGGGGGTACACTGTGTGGCGAAGATCGAGCGCCTCCTGCCGCCTGTGTCCGCTCTTTCCTGTGCTGGCGTCCCGTTCCCACCCGACGATCCGGCGCAGGCGGCGTTGCTGTTTCTGTGAACATCCCGCTCTGGAGAACGACACGATGAATCGACGAACTCTGAAATCTGCCTCCCTCATCCTTCCGCTCACCTGTCTGGCCTTCCTGCCTATGGGCTGCAAGAAGGTCCCGCCGGTTAAGCTGGCGTGCAACGCAAGTGCCCCGTCCATCTACCCTGGCGATCCGGAAACGGTCACCGCCACGCCCACCGACGTCACCACCAGGAAGCACTGGGATACCGTCTATGCCTGGAGCGGCAACGGCGTCACCGGCAATGGTGAGACCGCCTCGGTTGCCACCGCTTCCCTCGATCCCGGCAACTACACCGTGAAAGGCAATATCAAGGAAGGCAAGAAGGGCAAGGAAGGCCTCAAGCCCAACGAGACAGCCGACTGCTCGAGCGACTTTACCGTGAAGCCTTTTGAGCCCCCGACCATCAGCTGCTCGGCCGCTCCCAGCACCGTGAAGCCCGGCGACAGCGCCACCATCACCGCCAGTGCTTCCAGCCCGCAGAATCGGCCGCTGACCTACAGCTACTCTGCTTCGTCCGGATCCATTAACGGCACCGGCACCACGGCCGCTCTGGCCACCACCGGCGCGCCCTCCGGCTCCATCACCGTCACCTGCAATGTGCAGGACGACAAGGGGCACACGGCCTCCGCAACCACCACGGTCGACGTGCAGGCGCCGCCGCCTCCTCCGGCTCCGAAGACCCAGACCCTGTGCTCCATCCAGTTCGATCGCGATACCCATCGCCCGACTCGCGTGGATAACGAAGCCAAGGCCTGCCTGGACGACGTTGCGCTGAATGCCCAGCAGAAGCCCGATGCCACCCTCGTCCTCGTCGGCAACTCCGCCCCTGTGCCCGAGAAGCACGGCCGCCATCATCGTCGTCATGAGATGACCGCCGAAGATCTCGCCGCCCAGCGCGCGGTCAACACGAAGGACTACCTGGTCACCGACAAGGGCATTGACGCCAGCCGCATTCAGGTCCGCACCAGCACCAGCGGGCAGAATGAGGTGGGCGACTACCTCGTGCCTTCCGGCGCCAACTTCGACAACGATGTTCCGGGCACTTCGCAGGTCGGCGGCGATATCCAGCCGCAGCCCCGCAACCCGGTGCATCACCGCCATCACCACAAGGCCGCGGCGAAATCCGCGTCCGGCAAGTAAACCGCTGCGCACAGGGCTGGTCCTCGGACCAGCCCTGTCGCCCGGTCATCATGATTGCGCCACCAGCTAACGGTTTGTCAGCGCGGCGCTTCTTAGCTAACCGTCATGCCTGTCATCCGCAACTGCCCGTCCTGCGGCAAACCCAACCGCATTCCCGCCCGGCATCTGGCCGACACAGGCCGTTGTGGCGCCTGCAAAAATCCCCTTCCGCCCCTTGCTGAGCCTCTCGCCGTCGGCGCCGCCGAATTCGACGAGATCGTCCGCGACGCCAAAGTCCCGATCCTCGTTGATTTCTGGGCCGCCTGGTGCGGACCCTGCCGCATGGCCGCTCCGCACGTTGCCCAAACCGCTCACGACCTCGCCGGCAAGGCCCTCGTTCTCAAGGTCGATACCGAGCAACATCCCGAACTCGCCGCCCGTTATAACGTCCAGGGCATCCCTGCCTTCGCCGTCTTCGCCCGCGGGCAGCTGGATTTCCAGCAGGCCGGCCTGGTCGACGCCAACACCATGCAATTCTGGCTCACCCGCGCCGCGGCCCGGACTGTCTGAGCCGGGATGTCCGGAATTCCGGCCAGCCGCCGGTTCGCTACTCCCATCCGCGCGGCAGATGGATCACGTAGTGGTGTTCGTAGTCGAAGAAGGTCAGATTCTCGATCGACTGCAGCCGCGCCATCGCCGCTGCCGCCAGGTCCTTCTGCTCGCTCAACTCCTCCGGAGCGCCGGGGTCCGTCGACGGAATCGCCATGTCAAACTCCACATCCGCCGTCTTCCGTGCCGGAATGGAGAGATGGTTGTCCCACAGCACCGAATCCACCTCCTGCCATCCGCCTCCAGCTACGCTCTTCATCAGCACCCCGCTCTTCGGCTCCGGGACCCGGTACGTCCTGGCCGTCGAATTCCTCAGGCGGTAGCGAAACACCACATGCACATCGCCGGGCGTCTGCCCCGCCTCTACCGGACCGTCCGGCTTCTGAATCGTCAGGGTCTGGAAATCCGCGGCGATCGCCTTATCATTCCATGGGGGCTCGCCCGAGGGTCGAAGCGTCAGCCACAGCACGAGTCCCAGTACGGCCAGCGCGCATCCCAGCGCCCACTCCAGCCGCGTTGAGCCCCGACGGCGCGCCGGCGTCTCTCCATCTCTCGTCCTCTGACCGCTGCTTGTCTCTGCCATTGCGCCGCTCCACTCGCGGTGTTTTATTGGACGCCCTCATGCGCTAAGACGCCTCTGCGTCTCCCGATTTTTCTTTGGCCGCCGCAAACACGAACGCCCCGGCTTTGGCCGAGGCGTCGTCTGATCCGTAATCCCTGCCTTTACGTTCTTTCCGCTTCCTTCAGACGCGCCGCCTTGCCGCGCAGTCCACGGAGGTAGAACAGGCGCGCCCGCCGCACCTTCGACGACCGGACCTTCTCCACCTTGTCGATGACCTTGCTGTTGAAGGGGAAGATCCTCTCCACGCCCTGCCCAAAGCTCATCTTGCGCACGGTAAAGCTGCCCTGCGGCCCGTTCTTCCGCGCAATCACCACGCCCTCGAACGCCTGCAGGCGTTCCTTATCGCCTTCTTTAATCCGCACCTGCACCCGCACCGTATCCCCCGGCCCAAACGGCGGCAGATCCGTACGGTTCAGCTTCTCGGCGAGGCGCTGCATCACTGGATGTATCGACATAACCTGACTCTTTCCTGGGAAAATTTCAGAATTTCCAGTTTACAGGAAAATCCCCAATCCCGCCCGCGCTCCAGCGGAGGACACCTCGCTCACGCTGCGGCTCAACCCGCCGATAAGCGCTCTGTAACCCAGCCGCATCTGCGTCCCGGCCGTCCTGCTGTCCGCGGCGCATCCGAACCGAGTCCCTAAGGAGTCCGCATGGTTCAACTTTGGAAGGCCGCCCTGAGTTGGTTCGGCAATCTTCCTCTCCGCATGAAGCTCAACATCTCCTTTGGCTGGTCCTGCCTCTTCACCGTCGTTCTGGGCGCTGCCTGCTTCGCCGGACTGCATCCCGCTCTCCTCGCGTCTCTCGTCGCGGTCATCGTGGCTCTCAATCTCGTCATGGCCTGGCGACTCAGCTGGCTCATCACCCACCCCATCCTCGACGCCTGCCAGGTGCTGCATCGCCTCGCCGAGCACGATCTCACCGCCACCGCGGCCATCGACTCCACCGACGAGGCGGGACGCATGGCCCTCGCTCTCAATGAAACGATCCGCCACCTGCGCGAAGTCCTGGCGGGGCTGCGCGACTCGTCGGCCACTCTGCACGGCGCCGCGGCCAGCCTGCACGGCCGCACCAGCGATGCCTCCGCGCACTGCGAGCGCCAGCGTAATCTCACCGCCGAGGTTCTACAATCCACCCGCCGGTTGAGTGAATCCTCCGCCGCCATCGCTCATTCCTCCACGGAAGCCGCTCTGGCCAGCCGCGCCTCCGCCGAATCCGCCCGCAACGGCACCACGGTAATCGCCGCCGCTGTCCAGTCCATGCAGGGCATCGCCGATTCAGCCCAGGCCATCCACGAACGCATGAGCCGCCTTGACGAGCGCTCCCACGAGATCGCTCGGGCTCTGCTCGCCATCCGCGACCTCTCGGAGAACACAAACCTGCTCGCCCTCAACGCCGCCATTGAAGCCGCCCGCGCCGGGGAACAGGGCCGTGGCTTTGCCGTCGTCGCCGGCGAAGTCCGCCGCCTCGCCGAAAGCACCCGCACCGTCACGCGTCAGATTGACGTAACCCTGGCCGCCGTCGAACGGGAAACCGCCAGCGCTCGCGAAGCGGTCGACTCCAGCCAGGCCTGCATCGAGGATGGCCGCGCCCATACCCAGGAGGCGCAGTCCCTGCTCACCGCCATCTCTGAAAAGGCGGCCCTCACCGTATCCCTCGCCGAACAGATCGCCACGGCAGCGACCGCGCAGTCGGCCGACAGTCAGGCCATCGACACCAGCGCCGAGGAAGTCGCGCGTCTCGCCGCCGAATCCCTCGCCTGCTCCACCGAGGTCTCCGCCACCGGAGCCACCCTCCGCTCCTCCGCCGAACGGCTCACAGCCATTGTGGAGCAGTTCCAGCTCTGAGCCGGCAGTCCTGAGCCTGGGCGTTCCACCATCGGATAACCTTTTTTTTCAGCGATTTGCAGTTTTTACCTGCAGCGCCATCGGTTCGTTGCAGAGGGAGCTCAGGCGGCAACCTGGGTTTCTTCATGGTCTGGACGATCCGATTGGGCGAGGGTGAAATCGGCCATCATGCGCACAGCCAGCTTACGCACCCATTCGATCTCGTCAGGGGACAAGTCGGGGGACCGCTCGACTCGAATCATCGCGGCCATGAGAATCTGTTGGACGCTGCGCGACACTTGAAAGGCAAACCTAAGAGGAGTAACTCTGCAGGTTGTGATGCCGCCCGATTAGAGCTGGTTGGTTAATAACTGATTCATTACGGAGCGCTCATTGCCCCCGAGCGATGTTCGGCACTCCGCCAGCCGACCCAAAGCGACCCATCGAAGTCTGCGCGCCCGGGCTATCCCTCAGAGCTCTTATCGGTGACTTCCGCGGCGCTTCGGTCCGGATGATCTTTTTACCCTCAAACCGGTGAAAGATTTAGTATGGGTCGCGAATCAATCTGCCTTGTCCTGGAGGTTCGGCGTGCCCGTTCGGAGTCTCTTGTGCGGTTGTGCCCTGTTGTTAGCGGCGGGAGCCGCCGGATTAGCCCAGACCCCAACAACCGCGCCACCCGTGACTTTTACCGCCGCGCAGGATCACCAGAACATGATGGACCAGCTCGGCGTTGAGGCGCTGCGGCCGGGGCCGAGCGGCGATGAGAAGGCTCCCAACCACGCCAACTACGACGAGTCGAAGGCGAATCCGTATCCCCATCTACCCGATCCGCTGACCATGAAGGACGGGCAGAAGGTAACGACGTCGGCGATGTGGTGGAAGGAGCGGCGGCCGCAGATTGTGCAGTTGTATTCGGAGTATGTCTACGGCTTCGTGCCGAAGGATGTCCCCCGAGCCACATGGACGGTGCGAGCCGTCGATCACGAGAGGATCGGCTTCACGCCGGTGATCGCGAAGGATCTGATCGGGACGGTGGACAACGCGGCGTACCCGGACATCACAGTCAGGATCCACATGACGCTGGTGACACCGGCGGCGGCGAAGGGGCCGGTGCCGGTGCTGATGATGTTTGGCCCGGCGGGCTTCCCTGCTCCGCATGAGCCGAGCGAAGAGGAGTTCGCCAGGATCAATGCAGCGTGGAAGGCGATCCTGATCCAGCAGGATCCTTCGCTGAAGGCAGTGTTTGAGGCGCATCCGGCATGGGAGCCGGTGAAGGCGACACCGTTTACGTTTCCGCAGCTCAACGCGGATGGCGGCTTCCCGAACACATGGCAGCTGGTGGGCGATGGATGGGGCTTTGCGCTGCTGGATCCAGCCAGCATCCAGGCCGATGATGGGGCGGGGATCACGCGAGGGATCATTGGCCTCGTGAATCACGGGCAGCCGCGCACGCCGGAGCAGTGGGGCGCTCTGCGGGCTTGGGCATGGGGTGCGGGGCGCGCGCTCGACTATCTGGAGACCGATGCCGCGGTGGATGCGAAGCACGTCGGCATTGAGGGCGTGTCGCGGTATGGGAAGGCGGCGCTGGTGACCATGGCGTTCGATCAGCGGTTTGCGATGGTGCTGGTGGGCTCGTCGGGCAAGGGCGGAGCCACGCCGTTGCGGAGAAACTACGGCGAGGCCGTGGAGAACCTGACCGACGGTGAGTATTACTGGATGGCTGGGAGCTTTATGAAGTACGGGTCGTCGAAAGCGAAGTTCGGGAGCATGAATCCAGGGGAGATTCCGGTGGACTCAAACGAGCTGATCGCGCTGTGCGCGCCGCGGCTGACCTTTATCAGCTATGGCGTACCGGCGAAGGGCGATGCGCACTGGCTGGACCACCAGGGTAGCTGGATGGCGACGGTGGACGCCAATCGGGTATTCACGTTTCTGGGTGCGAAGGGGCTGAGCGGATCGGACTTCACGCCGGGCGCGGATTACCACACGGCGCCCAAACCGCCGGTGAACACGGGCCTGCTGGAGGGCGCTCTGGCGTGGCGGCAGCACGACGGCGGGCACACCGATGCGCCGAACATGACGTATTTCCTGCAATGGGCGGACAAGCTCATCGGACATAACGCTCAGTAGGGACGGCTGGACCGGTTGCAGGGAAACGCATTGCGTTCCTGGAAGAACGCGGCCTCAGGGGCCTGTCAGGGGCGCTTCGCAAGCCGAGACGCGGCTGCGCAGATTACCACAGGGGTAACTCAGCTGTGGAAAACTCGGGGCGGAACTGGCGCGGAGTGGCGTTACCCCCGTTTCGCGCGCGGAGTTACTGTGGAAACAGTTCCCTCTCCCCATTCGTCTTTTGATTTGCTCAGCTACCCGAGAGCTGCTGGAAGCGAGAAACCCTTATGTCTACCTCGTTGAGCGAGTTGAGGGGCCCTATGTCCGCACGTCAATCTGTGATTCCAGCTCGAAACGCGTGGCCGGTGCTGTCGGTCGGACGCGACCGTCGCCAACTGATGGTGCGTCAGGCGGCGATGGAGAGGCGAGGCATCGCGGTGCACTCGCTGTTGCCGGAGCAGGCGGAGTTTCCGGCGCATGACGGCAAACCCCGCACCTGGGTGATGTGCGGGAGCGTCGAAGAGGCCACACTGGTGTTTCTGGCCTGCACGATCCGGCGGTACAGTCCGGTGAGCCGGCTGTTTCTGGTGGAGTGGATGCGGGCGGCGGGCGCGGAGAGGTGCCTGTTTCATCGAGTGCTGGACCGGGACACCGATGAAGAGACTCTGGCCGAGGCCATCCGGAGCGGCTGGAAGGCGGCCACGAGCGAGCTGGGCGACTAGCTCCAGCCGGTCGCCGGGAAATCCACCCCGGAACACTACAGAGAGATTCTGCTGGCTTCGAGTGTGTCCTGCCGCGAATCTCTTCAGGCGGCGCGCGGGGCTTCCGGGGTGGCTTCGAGGGAGTCGCCGGAGGCTTTGGGCGTGAGCAGCGGCCAGCCCTTGCGCAGCGTGTATTCGAGCCAGGCGCCGGCGATCTGCGATGTGACAACAGCGGCGATGACCAGCGTGGTGTAGAACTGCGCGCTGATGATGCCGGCGTCGAAGGCGACGCTGGCGAGGACGATGCCGGGTCCGCCCCGGGCGTTGGTGGTGATGGCCAGGTTGAAGAGGTCGCGGCCGCGG
Organism: Acidobacteriaceae bacterium; assembly: GCA_036267395.1. Classification (GTDB taxonomy): domain Bacteria; phylum Acidobacteriota; class Terriglobia; order Terriglobales; family Acidobacteriaceae; genus Palsa-343. Next base: position 72,917 of record DATAWD010000026.1, read on the forward strand.
AATCCGGCGCAGCGGCCGGCCAGCGAGACGGAGAGGATCTTGACCAGGCACGTGCCGCCGATGAAGGCGAGGCACATCCAGAGTGAGAAGCCGCGGACCAGATCGAGCTTAAGGCCGACAATCGCAAAATAAACGGGGATAAAGAAGGCGAAGGCGACTTTACCGATGGCGTCCAGCGCGTCGGCGAAGAGGCGGCGCTTGCGGTGAACGACAGCGAATCCGGCAAGGAATGCGGCGAAAACCAGGCTGACGTCGAGGGCTCCGGCGAGCGCGCAGTAGGCAAGGAGCACGGCGATGGCGTAGCCGGCCGGCGAGTGGCGGGCAACGACGTTCCACTCCGCTTTGTTGATGCGCTTGATGGCGCGGGGAAGGATGGTGAGCCCGGCGACGAAGAAGGCGACGGTGGCCAGCAGGTGCATGGCCATGGCCTCCGGATGGAGAACCGCTTTGCCGGCGGTGGCGGTGGCGACGGCCAACGCGAGCCAGAGGACGATGTCTTCAAGGACAGCGACGCCGAGCACGAGGCGGGCGAAGCGGGTGTGGAGGATTTTCAGGTCGGCGAAGATCTTGCTGACCACCGGGACGGAGGTGACGGCGATGCCGACGGCGAGGATGATGATGAGCGAGATGCGGCTGCCGTTGGGTCCGGCGAGGGCAGGACCGAGGTGCGAGCGGATGAGGCGGGGGCCGAAGATGAGTCCGAGAATGAAGGGCAGGCCGGTGCCGACGATGGTGAGCCAGCCGACCTCGCGGCGCTCATCGCGGGTGAAGAGCTGCTGGGTTTCCGCGCCGGAGAGGAACATGAGCAGCAGCAGCCCGAGCCAGTAGACGAAGTCGAGGATGTCGCCCTGGTGCCTGGCCCCGGCGATGAGGTGCGCGGCGGCGGGCCAGCGACCGAGGAGTGCGGGGCCGAGGACGATGCCGGCGAGGATTTCTCCCACAACTTTGGGCTGGCGGAGGCGGACGCATAGCCATCCGAGGAGCTGGGCGAAGCCCACCAGAAGCAGAAGGACAAAAAGGACAGAGGTCAGCTGGGAATTGGACAAGTTTCGAGTAGGCCTCGGCGCTTAAGATGCCGCGTGGGAGCAGGCGGTGGCCTGGAGGGAGGTGGGAGCCGGGAGTGTTCCCGGCGTCCCGCCCTCCCGCCAAAAGGGGGAGAAAAGGATGGGGCAGCCAGCTTGGCTCCCTGGCCCCAGGGAGCCGCTTTCCACCTTCCCGGGCGAGAAGATGGATTCCACGGCACAGCTCAGAAAAAATGTAACCGCGGTCAGCGCTTTTTGGGGGAAGAGGACTTTTTCTTCGCGGGGATTCTAAGGACGGGGGGCCCGGGGGACTGGGCGAGCTCGCGGTTGTGAATATCCTCGACGCTGCGATCGACCATGGTGAGGACGACGCCGTCGATGCGGTTGTCGAGGGTGCGATACGGGTTCATGCGCAGGGTGGACCAATTGCCGTCGTCGCTCTGCACCTGGACATGGCGGGGCTGGATCTCCTGCATGACCTGGAGCATCGCCTGCTCGATGGCGCGCACATCCACCTTGAGATTGAGGCGGGGGATGGGGCGGCCGACGTCGCTGGCGGCGAGGCCGAGGATAGCCGCGGCCTGAGGGGTGAAGCGACGGACGACGAGGTCGGCGCTGACCATGACCATGGGCAGGTTGATGCTGTTGAGGAGATTGGTGAGGTCGTTGTTGAGCTGGGTGAGGAGATCGTTGCGGTGCTGCATCTCCTCATTGACGGTATGGAGCTCCTCGTTGGCGGATTCGAGCTCTTCTTTGGAGGTCTGCAACTCTTCGTTGGTGCTCTGCAGCTCTTCGTTGCCGGACTGAATCTCTTCGTTGGCGGACTGCAGCTCCTCGTTGGTGGCTTCCTGCATTTCGATGATGGACTGCAGATATTCGCGGGTGGCGGCGAGCTCCTGGCGGAGGTGGGCGATCAGCTTGTCTTTGTCCTCGCGCTCGGATTCGGCGAGAGGCTGGACGTTTTGCAGGGGAGCGGCTTCGAGGTCCCGAGCGACCGGCTCGAAGATCACCAGATAGCTGCGCTGTTCCTGGACGGGAGCCCGGAAAGGAAGAACGTGGAGGTCGATGGAGTGGCTGTTGCCGTTGGCTTCGATGTGGAGGTCGGGGCGACGGGCTTCGGCGCCGGATGCTTTCGCCTCGTCAATGGCGCTCTGCAGTTCGAAGAGGAGGCCGGGGCGAGCCATTTTGAGGAGGTTGAGGCTGGCTTTGCCGGAAGCGAGCTCGAGATAAGCGCCGGTGCGGCCGCGGGTCTGAAGGATCTCCAGGTTTTCGTTGATGACGATGGCGGGGGGAGCATAGCGGGCGAGGAGCAGGCGGTCGGCCTCGCGCTGAAGCTCGAAAGGAGCCTTGAGCGTGTCCGGGGGGCGGCTGGGGGGCGCGGGTGGTTCGTGAAGGGTTTCATGGTCCACCGGCCCCAGGGAAAAGCCAAAGGTAACGGGGGTCGCGACCAGCTTTTTGCGATAGATTTTATGTTTCTTGTCGGCCATTTCGAAGAGATCCGAACCCGCGCCCAGCAGGCCTTCCGTATTGCCGATCATCAGAAAGCCGGGAGGGTTGAGGGCGTAATGGAAGATGGGGATAACGCGTTTTTGGAGGGTCTGGCTGAGATAAATCATGACGTTGCGGCAACTGACCAGATCCATCCGGGAGAAGGGGGGGTCGCTGAAGATGTTCTGGGTGGAGAAGACGCAGAGGTCACGGATGGTTTTGCTGATCTGGTAGCCGCCTTCGGTCTTGTGGAAGAAGCGGCGCAACCGGGGGGGGCTGACATCGGTTTCAATGCTTTCTTTGTAGACGGCGGCGCGAGCGCGCTGAACGGCGCTGTCGCTGAGGTCGGTGCCGAAGATCTGGATGGGGACTTCGGTGCGCTCATCGCCGAGGAACTCGACCAGAGAGATGGCGTGGGAATAGGCTTCCTCGCCGGTGGAACAGCCGGGAACCCAGATGCGAATGGAAGCGGTGCGGTTGCGGGACTGGAGGAGGGCAGGGTAGACGACTTGTTTCAGGGCTTCGAAGGCTTCGGGGTTGCGGAAAAAGGAGGTGACGTTAATGAGCAGGTCCTCATAGAGCTGATGGACCTCATTGCGATCGCGATGGAGGAGGGCGACGTAGTCCGGGAGCTTCTCGATTTTGTGGAGGACCATGCGGCGCTGGATGCGGCGGCCGATGGTAGGGGGCTTGTACTCAGAGAAGTCGACGTGGGTGGCGCGGCGCAACATGCGAAAGATCTGATGCATCCAGGTGCCGGCGCCTTCGTCCGGGTCGTCGTTCTGGATGAGAGAGGCGGTGCCGGCGACGTAAGGGTGAAGCCGGATGCGGGCAAGCTCGCGGGCAATCTCGTCGGGGGGCAGGACGAAATCGACGCAGCCCGCGGCGATGGCGGAGGCAGGCATGCTGTCGTATTTGGCGGAGCGGGTGTCCTGGGCGAAGGTGATGCCGCCTTCTCCCTTGATGGCGGTGAGCCCTAGAGTTCCGTCGGAAGCGGTGCCGGAAAGGATGATGCCGATGGCGTTGGGGCCGTGTTCGGAAGCGAGGGAGCGGAAGAAGATGTCAATGGTGGCGGTGACGGAGCGGGGCTGCTCGCGGTCGGTGATATGGAGGGCCCGTTGGGAGATGCCCAGCTCGCAATTGGGCGGAATGACATAGACGTGGTCGGGCTGGACCTGCATGCGGTCTTCGATCTCCACCACCGGCATGGAAGTCGCGCGGCCGAGGATCTGGCCCATGGCGCTTTCGCGCTGGGGATCGAGGTGGGGGATCAGCACATAGGCCATGCCGAGGTCGGGGTGGAGATGTTTGAGGAGGGCAGTGAAGGCTTCGAGGCCGCCGGCGGAGGCGCCGATGCCGACGATGGGGAAGGTGGCGCCGGGAGCGGGGGCCGGGGCAGAAACCTGCTGCGCCCGATCCGGCGATGGGGCGGAAGCGGAAACGATCTTGCGTGGGGCCATTCGATCGACCTTCAGTGGGCTTGCCGGAGCGGGCGGGGCGTGGAGAAGCCCTTCGTTCCAAAATTATAGATCGCTGCCGCAACCCGCAGGCCGGCAAGGCAGCAGGAGGTGAAGACTTCCCGGAATGCGAGGGGCTGGGGCGAGGGCGCGGGACGTCAGCGACTGCCTTCAAACGCCTTGAGCTGGTGTTGGAGCCTGTGCAGGGCGGAATGCATTCCGTTCATGAGCTCCAGGTTGGTCGCCTGGAGCATACGGGCGGTTTGGATCTGGGCGTTGAGGGCGGAGAGTGCGCCGAGAGAAGCGCGGGGAAAGGACCCGTCACCGGGGCGCCGGTCCGGAGGGGCGGGGGCAGGGGAGAAAGACCGGCTGGTACAACGGAGCGCCACCCAGGCATCGAGATCGGCAGGACGGGCGAGGATCGCTTTCTTGTCGAAGCCAAGGGGCCGGCGAATGGGCAGACCGAAATCCTGCTCCCAGCGCTGGACGGTGCGGACGCCTTTGCCCATATATTGCGCGATATCTTTCCAGGAAGTCAGGACCGCTGGACGAGTTGCGACACTATTGAAGTTCATCGTGATGCTCCGCTCGGTTGACAGCGATGGATAATAAGCCGCAAAGGGACGCCTTGAATGGGAGGCATTTTCGACGGCGACAGATGCCTGTCGTACCACCAATTTCTCTCTTCTATATCACATCGGGTGGAGGACTTTCGGTTCGCTGGCCATCACAAGGGATGCAGCCGCCCATCCCAAGCAGCGGAGGGACGAGGGCGTGAGTCATCGGGATGTGGTAGTGATTGGCGCATCGGCGGGCGGCATCGAGGCACTGGCGAAGCTGCTTCCCGGCCTGCCGATGGATTTTGCAGCTGCGGTGCTGGTGGTGCTGCATACGACAGGGCGGCCAGGGAGCTTGCTGCCGCAGGTTTTAAGACGCAAGGCAAAGCTGCCGGTGAGCCATCCCGCGGACCGGACGCGGATGGAGCATGGGCAGGTCTACGTCGCGCCGCCGGACTGCCACATGCTGGTGGAAGACGGGGTGCTGCGGGTGGTGCAGGGACCGCGAGAGAACCTGCATCGGCCGGCCATCGATCCACTGTTTCGGTCGGCGGCGGTAGCGGCGGGGCGGCGAGTGATGGGCGTGATCCTGACGGGGATGATGGACGATGGCACCTCGGGGCTGATGGTGGTGCGGGCGCATGGTGGGGCGACGCTGGTGCAGGATCCGGAGACGGCGATGTTTCCCGCGATGCCGCGTAATGCGCTGGAGCAGGTGCCGGAGTCGAAGGTGCTGCCGGTGGAGGAGATTGCGGCGGAGCTGGTACGGCTGGTGCAGGAAGAACTGCCGGTGGAGGAGGGGGCGGCTCCGACGCGAGGCACGCGGGAAGAGAAGGAATCGCAGTTTCTGGAGAGACAACTGCCGCAGATCGAGAGCGGGCAGCCATCGGCTTTTGCGTGTCCGGACTGCGGAGGGGTGTTGTGGGAACTGGAGGAGAAGGGATTCCTGCGGTTCCGGTGCCGGGTGGGACATGCGTTCACCGCGAAGCACCTGAGCGCGGAGCAGCGGCACGCGGTGGAGACGGCGCTGTGGTCGGGGCTGCGGGCTCTGGAGGAAAGCGCCGCGCTGTATAGCCGGTTGGCGGAGCGGGCGCCCAACAGCGGCACGGGTGTTTCTTCGCGGTTCCAGGAACACGCGGAGAACCGGAAGGAGAATGCGCGGGTGCTCCGGGATTTTCTGATCGACGTGAACCCAGGGGTGGAAGAGGCGGCGGACTGAGAGCGGGCCGGGCGCTATTCTGAACAGCGATGCGGCTGTTTATCGGAATCGCGGCGGCGGAGGAAGCGAAGCGCGCGCTGCTGGCGGTGCGGGAGCGGCTTTCATGCGGTGAAGGGAATCTGCGGTGGGCGGGGCCGGAGAGCCGGCATGTGACGCTGCAGTTTTTGGGACAGACGAGCGAAGAGGCGGCGCGGTGCGTTGTCGAGAAGCTGGGCGCGGTGCGCGCGGAGCCGGTTCCGGTGCGGGTGGAGGGGCTGGGATTCTTCGAACGGGCGGGAGTTTTCTGGGCGGGCGTGGCGCTGACGCCGGAGCTGCTGGCTCTGCAGCAGACGGTGGTAGCGGCGCTGCGGGGATGCGGGTTTGTACCCGAGGATCGGGCGTATCGTCCGCACATTACGCTGGCGCGGGTGAAGGGGCGGGCTGGCGCGCGGGCACTGGCTCCGATGCGGAAGGCAGTGGAGAACGATCGCATCGACCTGCGCGCGGAGTTTGTGGCCGAGGAGTTTCTTCTCTATGAGTCGATCCCTGGGCCGGAGGGCTCGCGATATGAGGTACGGGGACGGTATCGACTCGGTGGTACCTGCGGTTAGTCTACGGATTGGACGGTGCCGCGGCCCAGGAGCAACTCAGCCTTGTCAATGAACGCGCGGTCGGCGGCGACCTTGATGCCCTCCGGCTCCATGACGACGCAGTACTCGCCACGCTGTTCGACGCTGAGCATGACCCGCGCGGGACCGGGCGCACCGATGACCAGATCGCGCAGCTCGACCAGCGTGGTTTCGTTGACGCGCTCCAGAGGAATCCGGATGCGGACGTTATTGGGCAGGCGGATCTTCACGTCTTCCAGCGCCTGGATGGCGGAGACGCAGAGCTTGGGAGCGGCTTCTTCATCGGCGCGAAGCTGTCCACGGACCAGGACCGGGACCTCGATACGGAGGGACTCGGCGAGGCGTTCGTAGTCCCTGGGAAAGCAGATGAGATCGATCTTGCCGCTGGCGTCTTCGAGCCCGGCCTGTGCGTAAAGCTCGCCGGATCGCTTGGACTTCGCGACTTTGAGGCCGAGGAGAACGCCGGCGATGGCAATTTCGTTTTCCGGCGCCTGGCCGCGGCGGCCGGTGGAAGGCGCCGGTTTCGTTTCGAGGGCGGTGGCAACATCGAGAACGCCGGGGAGGTTGCGCAGCTTCTCAGCGTATTTGTCCAGCGGGTGGCCGGAGACGAAGAAGCCGAGGACTTCTTTTTCGGCGGCGAGGCGCTGGCTCTCTTCCATGTCGGGGACGTTGGGCAGGTCCTCGCCGGGTGCCGCAGGCGTGTGCGTGTCAAAGATGCCGAAGAGGCCGGACTGTCCGGCCGCGACGTCGCGCTGGGCCTTCTGCGCGCGCTCCATGACCTTGTCGACGGCGGCGAGGAGCTGGGCCCGGCGGCCGAAGGAGTCGAGGGCTCCGGCTTTGATGAGGGATTCAAGGACGCGCTTGTTGAGCAGGCGGAGGTCGATCTTCTCGCAGAAATCCTGGAATCCGGCGAACGACTTCCCTTCCTCGCCGAGCGAAGTGCGGGCGGCGAGGATGGAGTCGATGGCGTTGCGGCCGACGTTCTTGATGGCGGTGAGGCCGAAGCGGATGGCCTCGCCGTGGGGGGTGAAGTCGGCGTCGGAGTAGCGGACGTCAGGCGGTTCGACGGAGATGTTGAGCTCGCGGCATTCTTTGATGTACTTGACGACGTTCTCGGGCTTGGAGGTTTCCGAGGTGAGCAGCGCCGACATGAACTCGACAGGATAGTGGGTCTTTAAGTAGGCGGTCTGATAGGCGACGAGGGCGTAGGCGGCGGAGTGCGACTTATTGAAGCCGTAGCCGGAGAACTTCTCCATCTGATCGAAGATCTCCGCGACCGGAGCTTTGGGATGGCCGAGATCCGCGGCGCCCTTCAAAAAGCGGTCGCGCTGCTCGGCCATGGCTGCGGGATCCTTCTTTCCCATGGCGCGGCGGAGCAGGTCCGCCTCGCCGAGGGAGTAGCTGGCGAGGACGTTGGCGATGCGCATGACCTGTTCCTGATAGACGATGACGCCGAGGGAATCCCTGAGGATGGGCTCCAGCTCGGGCAGGAGAAACTCCACTTTGCGACGGCCCCACTTGCGCTCGACGAAGTCGTCGATCATGTCCATCGGGCCGGGGCGATAGAGCGCGTTGAGGGCGGTCAGGTCCTCGACCGTATCCGGCTTGTAGCGCCGCAGAATATCCCGCATGCCCGGCGATTCAAACTGGAAGACGCCCGAGGTGAGCGCGGTATGGAAGACGCGCTTCATGGTCTCAGGGTCGTCGAGAGGGAGCATCTCGATGTCGAGTTTCTCGCCGCGGGTCTGCTCAATCAGCCTCAGGCAATCGGTGATCACCGTCAGCGTGGCCAGCCCCAGAAAGTCCATCTTGAGCAGGCCCATTTTTTCCACCGCCTTCATGTCGTAGGCAGTCACGATTTCTTCATTTTTGGTTCTGTTCAGTGGAACCAGCTCGGTGAGCGGCCGCGGCGCGATAACCACGGCTGAAGCGTGCACGCCGGCTCCGCGGACGAGACCCTCCAGCTTCTTGGCGGTGTCGATGAGCTCCTTAATTTGCGGCGTGCTGTTGTAGGCCTCCTGGAGCGGCGGCGAATCCTGGAGCGCGCGATCGATGGTGATGCCAATGGTGGCGGGGACCAGCTTGGCGATGCGGTCGACATCGCCGTAGGGCATGTCCAGGGCGCGGCCCACGTCTTTGATGGCGGCCTTGGCGGCCATGGTGTTGAAGGTGATGATCTGCGCAACCTGCTCGCGGCCGTATTTGCGTGTGACGTATTCGATGACTTCGCCGCGCCGGTTCTGGCAGAAGTCCACGTCGATGTCAGGCATGGTGACGCGCTCGGGGTTGAGAAAGCGCTCGAAGAGCAGGACGTTCTGCATGGGATCGATGTTGGTGATCTCCATGGCGTATGCGACCAACGAGCCGGTCGCCGAGCCGCGGCCCGGGCCGACGGGAATGCCGTGATCGCGCGCGTACTTGATGAAATCCCACACGATGAGGAAGTACCCCGAGTACTTCATCTGCTTGATGATGTTGATTTCGAAGTTCAGGCGCGATTCGTATTCGTGGACCGGGGTACGCAGGACTCCGCGCAGTTCGAGGTTGCGGACCGCGGTGTCGAGGCGCTTCCTGAGGCCCTGGCGGCAGACTTCCTCGAAGTAGCTGTCGATGGTGTGGCCTTCGGGAACAGCGAATTCCGGGAAAGGGTTGTCCACTTTGCTGAGCTTGAAGTGGCAACGCTCGGCGAACTGCATGGTGCGGCTGACGACTTCCGGCGCGTGGGAGAAGACCTTCTGCATCTCCGCGGCGGACTTAACGAAGAACTGGTCGGAGTCGAACTTGAAACGTTTGGGGTCGTTGATGGAGCCGGCGGTCTGGACGCAAAGCAGGACTTCGTGGGCGTGAGCGTCGTCTTCGCAGAGGTAGTGGCTGTCGTTGGTCGCGACCAGCGGGATGTCGAGTTCTTTCTCGAGGCGGAAGAGGTCGGCCTGGATTTTCTTTTCAAGCTCGAGTCCCTGGTCCTGTATTTCGAGGAAGAAATTGCCGCGGCCGAAGATGTCCTGATACTGGGCGGCCGTGGAGCGAGCCGCGTCGTACTTGCCGGCCATGAGATTTTCGCAGAGCTCGCCGGCCAGGCAGCCGGAGAAGCCGATGAGTCCGTTGGCGTGCTCGGCAAGGTACTTTTTGCTGACGCGCGGCTTGCGGTAGAAGCCGTGCAGGGAGGCTTCTGAGGTGATGCGGACGAGGTTGCGATAACCTTCTTCGTTTTCCGCCAGCACAAGGAGGTGGTTGTAGTCGTCGCCCTGGGGATCCTCGCGGTGATCGTCTTTCTTGCAGATGTACAGCTCGCAGCCGAGGATGGGGCTGACGTTGTGCTTCTTCGCGGCTTCGAAGAAGTGGACGGCGCCGTAGATGTTGCCGTGGTCGGTGATGGCGACCGATTTCTGGCCGATGCTGGCGACGCGCTGGACCAGCTTTTCCACGTCGCAGGCTCCGTCGAGCAGGGAGTAGTCGGTATGCAGATGGAGATGGGTAAATTCGGCCATGGGCGCTTCTCTCTATTCTAGGTCGCGCGGCCGAGACGAGGAACTGCGGGGAATGCGGCGCGGATGAGGAAAAGGCGGGACGAAATCGAGGGATGGGGGCGGGATCCACCCAGGAGTGCGCGGGCCGTGGCTGGCTGTTAGCGGGGCATGTCGCGGTGGGCGACTTTGACGCGGAAGCCGTGGCGCTCGATGCGGCGGGCGACTTCTTCGGCGATCATGACGGAGCGATGCTGGCCGCCGGTGCAGCCGAAGGCGAGGGTGAGATAGCTTTTGCCTTCCTGAATGTAGTGCGGGAGCAGGAAGAGGAGGAGATCGGTGACGCGGTCGAGGAACTCGCGTGTCTGAGGGAAGCTGATGATGTAGTTCTCGACCTTTGGATCCTTGCCGGTGAGGTTGCGGAACTCCGGGACGAAGTGGGGGTTGGGCAGGAAGCGGACGTCGAAGACGAGGTCGGCGTCGAGGGGCACCCCTTTTTTGTAACCGAAACTGATCGAAGAGATGAGGAGGGTTTTCTCCTCATCGGGGCGGACGAATTTGCTCTGAATGTAGGCGCGGAGCTCGTGGACGTTGAACTTAGTGGTATCGATGACGACGTCGGCGACGTTGCGGATGGGCTCGAGGAGTTTGCGCTCCTGCTGCAGGGCGCGGGTGACGCGGGCTTCGCGGCCGAGGGGATGGGGGCGCCGGGTTTCGGAATAGCGGGCGAGCAGGGCGGCGCGCGAGGCTTCGAGAAACACAACGGTGGTGGACAGGGTGCGGCGCATCTGGCCCAGGATGGCGGGGAATCGCTCGAGGCTCTGGCCTTCGCGCACGTCGACGACGAGGGCCGCGCGACGGATATCGCGGGAGTGTGCGACCAGATCGGCGAAGGGCGGCATGAGCGAGACGGGCATGTTGTCGACGGCGTAGAAGCCGAGGTCTTCAAATGCCTTGAGTGCGGAGGCCTTGCCCGATCCGGAGAGGCCGGTGAGGATGACGAGATCGCGCGGATGCGGCGGAGCGGAAGAGCGGCGACCATTGACGGCAGCGCCGCGGCTCTTGCTCGCAACCTTCCGGGTGGGGGACATGGGGCCATCGTACCACCTGCGATTACCGATTCTGATAACTCGTTGCCGGCATTGGCGCAGGTGATTACGGCAGTCAGAGGGAGCGGAGGGCGGCTCGCAGTGTGGAGGCGACGCGCTCCATCTGTTCGTCGCTGAGGCGGTTGAAGAAAGGCAGAGCGAGCGTGCGGTCAGCGACGGATTCGGTGACGGGAAGATGCGTACCGGCCCGCCAGGCCGCGTAAGCAGGCTGGAGATGGATGGGAGCGAAGTAGCGGCCGGTGGCGATGCCGACGGCGGCAAGGGAGTGGCGGATGCGGTCGCGATGGGTGGAGGTGAGACCATCGGCCAGGCGAACGGCGAACACGAACCAGCTGAGGCGCTGACCCGGGACATCGGTAGCGGGGAAGATCAGGTCCGGAGTGCCGGCGAGGAGGTCGCAGTAGCGCCGCGCGATCGAGTTGCGGCGGGCGAGGATCGCGTCCAGACGAGCCAGCTGGGCGGTGCCGAGGGCGCATTGGATTTCCGAGAGCCGGTAGTTGAAGCCAGGCTCGGCGTGGGTTTCGCTGAAGGAGCCTGAACCCGATTCGTAACGGCCGTGGTTGCGTAAGGCGCGGATGCGGCGGGCTGTCTCAGGGTGGGCCGTGACGACCATGCCGCCTTCGCCGGTCGTGATCTGCTTGTTGGGGTAGAAGGCGAAGACAGCTGCATCGCCGAAGGCGCCGACGGGACGACCGTTGATGGTGGCGCCGATGGCTTCGCAGGCGTCCTCGATAAGAGCGAGCTTGTGGCGGCGAGCGATGACGGTAAGGGCGTCCATGTCGGCAGGCCGGCCGAAAGTATGGACAGCGATGAGGGCGCGGGTCCGCGGGGTGAGGGCGGCTTCAACGGTGTTGGAGTCCAGATTCAGGGTCGTTGGGTCGATGTCGGCAAAAACGGGATGGGCGCCGACGTAGCGAACGGCGTTGGCAACGGCGATGAAGGTGAAGGAGGGGACGATCACCTCGTCGCCAGAGCCGATGTTCAGAGCCAGAAGCGCCAGGTGAAGGCCGGCCGTGCCGGAGCTGACGGCGACGGCGTCGGACGTGCCCGTCAGGGCGGCCATCGCGGCTTCGAAGGCCTCCATCTGCGGTCCAAGACTGAGGCGCGAGGTGCGCAGGACGGAGACGACGGCATCGATCTCAGCCTCAGTGATATCGGGAGCGGAGAGAGGGATGGGCTCCGTCATGGCTGGAAGCCGTTGCGAAGCGGCAGCGCGCGCTTGATGAGCAGTTCGGAACCGAGGGGCGCGGAGGTGAGGACATCGACGATGCGCTCGGAGGCATGGCCGTCACCGTAGGGGTTGGTCATGCCATGGAGCGAAGCGCGGAAGGCTGAGCTGCGGGCTGCGGCGATGCGGGCGAGGATGGCCGCGGTGTCGGCCGGCGCGTCGAGAACATTGCGGGCCCGCTCGCGCCCCTTCTGGCGGAGGCCGATATTCACAGTGGGAATGGCGAAGGAGGCGGACTCCATGATGCCGCTGGAGGAGTTCCCGATCAGCACCGCAGACTCGCGGAGGAGGTTCCAGTACGTGATGGCGTCGAGGTTGACGAAGAGCTTCGCCCCATTATGGCAAGCGAGAAAGGCGCGAGTGCGCTCGATGAGGGAGCGGCTGCCGGCGTCGGCATTAGGAAAGCAGAAGAGAATGGGCGCGCTTCCCTGCTCTGCCAGCACGTCGAGGGCGGCGAAGAGAGCGTCGGCTTCGACGGTGGTGTTCTGCTCGAGGGTGACGGGGTGGTATGCGACGAGCAGCGGCGGAGCGATGAGGTCAAGGTCGAGGCGGGCCGCTGATTCTTCGCGCGAGAGAAGGCGGCTGCGGCGGAGGTGATCGAGGGAGGGAGCGCCAGCATGGTGCACGCGCCAGGGCTCTTCGCCCATGGCGATGACGCGGGCGCGCGCGGTATCGGTGGAGGTGAAGTGGATGTGGCTCATTTTGGTGAGCGCGTTGCGGACCGCGTCGTCGATGGCGCCTTCGCTGATCTCGCCACCCTCGATATGGGCGATGGGGATGCGCAGCGAAAGGGCGACGGAGGCGGGTGCGAGCATCTCGTAGCGGTCGGCGATGAGAAGAAGCAGGTCGGGACGCATCGCGCCGAGAGAGTCCGCCAGCGAGAGGACGGCCACGCCGATGCTCTTGGCCATCCCGATATCGGTGTCGGAGCTAAGCAGGGATTCGATGCGGGCGGCGATGGGGAAGCCGTCTTTTTCGATCTCGCGGAGGGTGGCGCCGAACTCCGGCGAGAGATGCGCAGCCATGACGATGAGGCGGAGATCGACTTCGGGATGCTCGGAGAGGAGCTTGAGCGGCCAGTAGAGATGGCTGTAGTCGGCGCGGGAGGTGGTGACGACGGCGATGCGGCGCGCAGTCATCGGGCGGCGGCTTCCGGGATTGAGTCGCTGAGAAGCGCACTGGGAGTGTAGTCAGGGACCAGACGCTGGACGACGCGGAGAAGGCTGGGCAGATCGCGGGCGGCGAGGGCAGATTCCAGGTTGCGGATCGCGGCGGGAAGATCCGAGTCAGCGGGTGAGAGGACGCGCCGGAGCGAAGGCGTTGCCGGACCGGCGTCGGTCTCGGTGGCCGACAAAAGCGATTCGTCCAGCTTGTCGCCAGGGCGCGGAGCGGTGAAAACAACCTCGCAGGCGTGGTTGGACTCTGAGGCTTCGATCATGCGGTGGGCAAGGTCGGCAATGCGGAGAGGTTCGCCAGGTTCGGGAACGAGAAGGCCGGAGGCCCCATGCACGACGGCTTCGGACAGGAGCGCGGCGACTTCATCAAGGGTAAGGAAGTAGCGGCACGCGTCGGGATGGGTGACGGTGACCGGTCCGCCGCGGGCGATTTGCTCGGCGAAGATGGGGCCGACGCTGGCCGGTGAGCCGAGGACGTTGACGAGGCGAACGGCGGTGAAACCGGGATGGGCGAGCACGATTGGCTCAGCGATGCGCTTGGAGGCGCCCATGATGCTGTGCGGTGCGACGGCTTTGTCGGTAGAGATGAGGAGCAGGCGCGGCGTGCGGTGCCGGGCGGCGGCTTCGACGAGACGCCAGGTGCCGACGGCGTTGGTGGCGATGGCGGCGAAAGGATTTCGCTCCATGAGCGGCACATGCTTCAGCGCGGCTGCGTGGAGGACGAGGTCAGGGCGGTGCTCTTCAAACAGCGCCGTGAGCAAAGTGCCGTCGCAGACGCTCCCAACGACGGGGATGCTGCCAGTGGGGGCGAGCTGGGAGTGAAGATTAAAGAGCGCCTCCTCACAGAGTTCGAGGAGGACGAGCCGCGCCCCGGAGGCAGCGAACAGCTGGCTCATGCGCGAGCCGATGTAGCCGCCGGCTCCGGTCACGAGGATGGTCTGGCCCTTGAGGCTCGGAATCGGCGCCGGTTCAGAGGAATGGGCGGCACGCCCGAGGATTGCGGACCAGAAGGAGAACGGCGCCGAAAGATGGGAGAGCACTTTGCGAAATTATAATGGCGCTTCCACCATGCATGGGACACTCCTCTCCGCGACGGAACAACTGGCACTCCTGCAGCGCCGCGCCATCACGCCCCTGGAACTGGCCGAGGAGCACATCCGGCAGATTGAGAGGCTGAATCCGCGGCTGAACGCGCTGGTGGATTTCGACCCGGAGCGGGTGCGGTCGCAGGCGCGCGCGGTGCGGCTCAATGCAGGAGCTCTGGCGGGTCTGCCAGTGACGGTGAAGTCGTCGATATCCGTTGCCGGCTATCGCTGCGAGATTGGCAGCACGCTGCTGCGAGGATCGATTCCGGAGACGAATGCGGTACTGGTGGATCGGCTGCTCGCGGCGGGTGCCGTGATCCTGGGGACGACGAACTGTCCGGAATTTCTGATGGCGTATGAGACGGAGAACCTGCTGTACGGGAGCACGCGCAATCCGTGGGATCTGGAAAGGACGGCGGGCGGATCGAGTGGAGGCGAGGCGGCGGCGATTGCGGCGGGACTCTCGGCGGGAGGCCTGGGCAGCGACAGCGGCGGCAGCGTGCGCGAGCCGGCGCACTTTACGGGCATCTGCGCGCTCAAGCCGACAGCCGGGCGCTTCCCTGCTGCCGGGCATCTGCCGCCGTGCCAGGGACCCTTTGCGTTTCTTGGATCGATTGGGCCAATGGCGCGCACCGTGGGGGACCTGGCGCTGCTTTTCGAAACGCTCGCCGGGCAGGATCCCACCGATGCGAGCAGCGCTCCGGTGGCACACCGGGCCGTGACGATCGAGGAAGCGAAGCAGATTCCGATTGGGTGGTTCGAGGACGACGGGCTGGGTCCGGTAACGGCGGAGACGCGGGCCGCGGTAGAAGCAGCGGCGCGTGCGCTGCAGCAGCAGGGTTTCAGAGTGGAGCGGTTTCAGCCGCAGGCGCTGGAAGCCGCGCGGAAGCTGTGGTGGGCCTTCTTTATGCAGTGCGGGGCGATGCTGTACGAGCCGACGATTCGCGGGCGCGAGGCCGAATTGAGCCCGACGTTTCGCGATTTTCTGGCGCTGGCGCGGGCGGAGGCGCCGCTGTCGGCGACTTCCCTGCTCGACGCGTGGGTGGAATCGGACGCGGTGCGGGGGCGACTTCTCGAAGAGATGCGGGAGTTCCCGGTGTGGCTGTGCCCGGTATCTTCGGTTCCCGCGTTTCGCCCGTTTGAGCGGAGCTGGACGGTGGAGGGACAGACCGTCGCGTATCTCGACACCATGCGGTATACGCAGGTTTTCAATCTGCTGGGCGGACCGGCAGCGGTGGTGCCGGTAAGCCGCTCGGCGGAAGGGCTGCCGATTGGGGTGCAGATCGCGGGACGGCCTTACGCGGACGAGTTGGTGCTGGCGGTGGCAGCGGCCGTCGAGAGCGCCTTCGGATATGAGCCGCCTCCAATAGCGCTGGCGATCCGCTGATTCGTCGCGGTGACGATTACTCTTCCTTGGGCGCCAGAGCTTTGGCGATGGTCGATTCTTCGCCGAGCCACTCCGGGTTTTTCGCTGTCGAGTCGAAGTGGGAGCTGGTCTTGAAGAGCTCAAATTCCCCGGTCAGCGCGGCCTTTTGCGTTTTGGCGATCAGCCCGGCGACCTGTTCCTCGTCCATGGGGCAGAAGGTCTTCGCGGCCTCGAAGGCCTGATCGAGAACCTGCTGATTGTCGATGCCGGTGATGAGCACGGAGACGGGCAGGTTAAGCGAGTAGTGCAGAGCCTCGAGGGGCTGAATCGTCTTGCTCTTCAGGATGACCTGGTCGCCAAAGCATTTCATGGCGAGCACGCCGGTGCCTTCGCGGAGAAGGCGCGGGACGACGAGCTGGGCGAAGCTGCGGAAGTGCGCATCCATCACGTTCAGGGGCATCTGCGCGGTATCGAAATGGAAGCCGTGCGACTTGGCCGCGTCCAGCATGTAGAGGTGGATGTGCGGGTCTTTGTGGCCGGTGAAACCGATGAAGCGGACCTTGCCCGCCTTTTTCGCGTCGAGGAAGGCTTCCATCGAGCCTTCGTTGGCGAAGACGCGGTCGGGATCTTCGAAGCGAATGATCTCGTGATGCTGGAGGAGGTCGATGTGATCGACCTTCAGCCGCTGCAGGGACTGGTCGAGCTGCTGTTGAGCCGCCTGTTTGGTGCGTCCATCGAGCTTGGTCATCACAAACGCCTTCTGGCGATAGCCGCCCTGGCTCAGGGCTTTGCCGACCAGCTCCTCGCTGCGGCCTTTGTTGTAGTCCCAGGAATTATCGAGGAAGGTGATGCCACGGTCGAGGCCCTGATGGACCAGGCGAACGGCTTCGTCGTCGCTGAGCTTCTTCAGTCCGAGATGAAATCCGCCCATGCCGACGGCAGAGACTTCCACTCCGGTGGTGCCGAGTTGGCGGTAGAGCATCTCGCCGCGCAGGGTGCCGGGGTGCTCGATGCGGGGCAAAAGGCGCGCGGTATCAGGATTGGCCACGGTGAGGAATTCTTCGCCCAGAGGCGTTTCGGTTCGAGGATTATGCGGCTCGGCGGCCTGAACCTGCTGTCCTTCAGCGGCGGAACTGCCGCCGGCGAGGGCGGCGCCAGTGGCTCCATGAATAAAGCTGCGACGGTGCATGGGTGAACTCCGCGAGGGGTAAGGGGATCGTCGTGCTACGGAGTGGGATGCGCGAGCAGCACAAAGGCCTGCCCGCAGGCAGGCCCTGGCGCGTTCTGCCGCCACCTACGGCTTGAGCTTGGAGAAGAGATCCAGCTTGGAGACGTCGTTGACCATGATGATGGCAAAGAACAGGATCAGCATGACCACGGCCACCTGGTAGATGCGCTCCTTGAATTCCTGTTTGAGATCGCGCCGCAGGAGGCCCTCGATGCAGAGGAGGAGGATCATGCCGCCATCGAGAATGGGGATGGGCAGCAGGTTCATGATGCCGAGGTTGAGGCTGATGAGCGCGGTGAGCCCGATGAGAGGTTCCCAGCCCTGCATCTCGGCAGCTTCGCCGGTCATGCGGGCGATGCCGATGGGACCGCTGAGCTGCTGCATGACCGCCGAATGCCGGGTGAAGAGGCGGTGCAGGATGTCGAGGATGTAGCCGGAGTAGCGGACGTTGTACGTGACGGAGCGGCCAATGGCCTTACTCAACGGCAGCTGCTCGACCGTAAAGGGAGGCGGCACCGCAGAGAATCCCAGTCGATAGCCGGCTGGCTCGCTGTTGCCAAAGTCGATCCAGACTGGCTGTATCGTCATGTTGATCTGGCGGCCTTCGCGCTCGATGGCCAGAGCCGCGGGTGTGTTGCCGTGCGCGTCGAGGACCGCCATCATGCTCAGGACGCCGTGGACGGTTTGGCCGTCAATGGAGAGGATGCCATCGCCAGGCTTCAGTCCGGCATTGGCGGCGGGATCGCCGGGCATCACGTCCTGAATGACGACGGGGCCGTTCTGTTCCCTGGGAATGAGGCCGAGCGAAGTGATATCGAAATCCTGACCCTTGGTGGGGTCGGCGAGCAGAAGCTCGGTGCTGAACTGCTTCGTCTGGCCATCGACGGTGCGCTCGACGGTGATGGGCACGGTGGAGTTGGCGTCGAGGAGGGCACGGTCGCCCAGCTTCTCCCAGGTGGGATTGGTCTCGCTGTCGAAGCGAATGATGCGATCGCCGGATTCCAGACCGGCACGTCCCGCAGCCGAACTGGGTGGCACTACGTCGAGAACGGCGGGGCTGTTCAGATAAACCTCGACCTCGTTGTGCATCATGTAGAGGCCGGCCATCAGAACGAAGGCGAGGATAAAGTTCGCTACCGGGCCGGCGACGGCGATGAGCACGCGCTGCCAGCGAGGGTGAGAGCTGAATTCGCCGGGATCGCCGGTCGTCTCGGAGCCGGGCGTCTCGCCGGACATCTTGACGTAGCCGCCGAGGGGCAGAGCGCTGACGCGATAGTCGGTGTCGCCCCACTTGATGCCAAAGAGCCGGGTGCCGAAGCCGAGGGAGAAAACCTCCACGCGCACACCGCAAAGCTTGGCCACGGCAAAGTGGCCGAACTCATGGATGAGAACCATGATGCCGAGGACGAGGAGGAACGAGATGGTGGCGGTAACGGCGAAAGGCATATCTGGAAAGTTTGACTACCCTTTGAGTATCGGAGATGCAGGAACCGGCACCGGCCGACCCGACGATCGGGCGAGAACCTCCCGCGCCCGATCACGAGCCTGACTGTCCAGCGCGAGCACTTCTTGTATGGTCGCCGGATGGGTCTCGGGGGTTGTCTCAAGTACTGCTTCTATTGTAGACGGAATGCCGGTAAAGGGTATCCCTCGTTCGAGGAACGCCTGCACGGCGACCTCATCGGCGGCGTTAAGGGCAATGGAGTGAGCGCCTCCCTTTTCGGCAGCTTCATAGGCGAGGCGAAGACACGGAAAACGCTGGAAATCCGGCGGTTCGAAGTGGAGGTCGGAGAGAGCGGCCATATCGAAACGGAGATCGGAGGCGACGCGCTCAGGAAAAGTCAGGGCGTAGAGGATAGGCAAACGCATGTCGGTGACCGAGATCTGCGCCAGCAGGCTGCCGTCGACGTATTCGACGAGGGAATGAACGGTGGACTGGGGATGGACGGTGACTTTGACGGCCGAGGGAGGCAGGTCAAAGAGGCGGCAGGCCTCGATAATCTCCAGGCCCTTGTTGAGGAGCGTCGCGGAGTCGATGGTGATGCGACGTCCCATCACCCAGGTCGGATGGTGAAGGGCCTGTTCCACGGTGATGTTGGCGAATTCGGAGAGCGGTAGCGTGCGGAAGGGTCCACCGGAGGCGGTCAGCCAGATCTGGCGGACTTCGCTGCGCTGCCCGGCGCGCATGCACTGGTGGATCGCGTTGTGTTCTGAATCGATGGGCAACAGGACGACGCCTTTAGCGCGAGCTGCGGCGGTGAGGATCTCGCCGGCAGCGACCATGGCTTCCTTGTTGGCAAGGCCGATGGTTTTACCGGCCTGAACCGCGGCATAGGTGGCTTCGAGCCCGGCAACGCCGACAATGGCCGAGACGACGAAGTCGACCTCCGGCAAGGTTGCGACAGAGACGGTGCCCTCGGTGCCCCACACGATTTCGGTTCCCGTGTGGCCGTGCTCGCGGAGTCTGCGGCCCAGGTCGGCGGCGTCTTCCTCCGTGGCCAGCGAGACGACACGAGGATGCCAGCGGAGGCATTGCTGCAAAGCCGCTTCGACGTTATGGCCGGCGGCCAGCGACGCGACGGCGAATCGGTCAGGGTAACTTTCGACGATGCTGAGGGTGCTGTGACCGATGGAACCGGTCGAGCCCAGGATGGCGATGGGCTTCAAGGGAGGTCCTTCGAGAGGGTTCTGGCCGAGGCATGTACGCCAGAACTGCACTCAGGCTGACAAGTCATCGAGGGATCCACGAACAGCGCTAAAAGGACTGCTGCGCTAACTGAGCGTACCACAGCACTGGCGCGGCCAGCAGAAGCGCATCGACGCGGTCGAGCATGCCTCCATGGCCGGGCAGAAGGTGGCCGGAATCTTTGACGCCGGCGCCCCGCTTGATGGCGGATTCGACCAGATCGCCCAACTGGGCCGCCACGTTCACCAGCACCGCCAAACCGATCCACACTCCGCGATTGCCGGGGTAGGAGAGCGTGTCGATATCGCGAGCGGTAAGGAGGCGGGAGACATAGATGAGCAGAATCGTGATGAGGACGCTGCCCGCCACCGAGGCAAACGTGCCTTCCCAGGTCTTGTTGGGGCTCAGGGTGGGAGCCAGCTTCCAGCGCCCAAAAGCGCGCCCGATGTAGAGCGCGGCAATGTCTCCGGACCACACCGCGAGGACCAGGAAGAGGAGCAGCGACGGGCCGTTGTCCTGACTGGAGAGCAGATACAGCGTGGACAGCGAGAGGCCGATGTAGAGAAGGCCGAAGACAGAGAACGCCGTATCCAGGAGCACGCGATTGACCGGCGAGCGAAAGGCGCAGGCCACAAAGAGCACGAGGGCCAGCGCGCCGGTGAAGGGAGCCATCAGGTCGGGCCGGCGAAAGATAGCGGCATACAGAATGGCCAGACAAGCGACCACCAGGACCCGCGGCGTCTTTGCGCCCATGGCATCGGCGAGGCCGAGATATTCCCAGAGAGCCAGCGCCGCTACGGCGAAGACCACCGCCATAAACAACAGCGGCCACTTCGGAGACACGAAGATCAGGAGCAGGACGAGGGGGACGAGAACGACCGCAGTCAGAACACGCTGCATGCAAGGGCAGAATACACGGCGGAAACCTTGCCGCGAGCAACGAAGCCGGGCAGGACTCTCTGCGAATAACCCAGGGAGGGCTCAGGTGTGCCCGGGCAGCACAACCTTGTCCCGTTTTGCGACAGGTGGCTCATTTGGCGTTGGGGATGCGTGTGGCCGGCATGGAGCGCAGAATGGCCAGTTCCTTCTGGACTTTCTTCCATTGGCGCGGATGCTTTTCGGTCTCGATGGGGGCGTTCGCGTCGGAGTAGAAGGCAAGAATGTTCTGGCGCAGTCCCAGCGGAGGCATAGCCGTGGTCGTCGTCACCTCTTTGAGCAGCGTGGCGTAGGTTTTGTCGGTGAGGTGGTAGGTGCCGGGGCGCGTGGGGTAGCCGGTATCGAGGTCGAGATCGGGCACGGCGAAGCCGTCCTTGTTCTTCTGCGCAAGTTCGTGGAGCAGATCCGTGTAGCGATCGGTCGCCAGGTCGACGCTTTCCACGTACTTTTCCTCGGTGTCCCGGCTGGGGCCGCGGATGGCGAGATCGGACAGGATCCCTATCTTCGGGACGACGAAGATCAGGGCGGCCACAATGCGGGTTTCAAAGCTGGGCTTGTGCTTGCGATACGCTTCCCATCCGTTGCGCGTGGAGGCATCCTTCAGCCGTTTCTGGAAGGTGGTGAACCCGGGCAGATCCTCGTCCGAAGGAAAGCTCTTTCGGTGCAGAAGAACCTCTGCGTAGGAGATGCGTGGCAGGAACTGACGGACCGCCCAGGTGTAAGCGTGGATGGAGCGGAATTCGTTGCCGATGACCTTGTGCAGCGGAAGCCCGTAGGTGGCATAGAAGGCGCGCTCCAGAAGAGGGCGAGGCACACGGAGGCCGACGTGGCGCAGATAAGCGGCGGGAGCGAAGCGCGCGTGGCTGAGCTGGTCGATGTCGAAGGCCCATTCGGTACGGATGTGCGCGTGGGGGTTTTCTTCGTAGGTGACGACGGGGCCGTATTCGTGTTTGAGGTGCGGGAACTCAAGAGGCACAGACAGGTTCACGGCATCCATGTGGCCGAGGTTGTCGCCGACATAATGGGAGAGAGCGCCCAGGGCGAAGGCCAGCTCATTCACGTTATGGGACTGGCGAATGAGATTGGTCACGAAGTCGCCGGTGCGGACGTAGTGGGCGAGATTGCTGAAGGGCGGATGGCCGAAAGGGTAATAGCCGGCGTCCTGAATGGCACAGCCGCCGTAGGCGTAGGCATGGGCGACGCGCAGCTGCTCGGGAGTGGTGTTGGGATAACGCGCCAGCAGCACCGGCTTGATGCCGGACTCCCACGTCATGTCGATGATCATTTCGTGGGTCAGGAAAGAATAGGCGAAGCAGAGCGGCGCGCACAGCAGAAGCAACAGCGCAGCGATCGCGGACTTACCGTTCATTCGTACTTAGACCCCTCGACGATCACTCGTAGCGCAGGGCCTCGGCGGGCAGCACGCGCGCCGCCGCAGTGGACGGGTACAGAGTCGCGAGCAGCGAGACGCCGAGGGACATGGCCGTGACAATCACGCCATGTAGGATGCGCGGAGCGAAGGGGAGATAGTCCAGGGAGTAGACATCCGCGGAAAGATGGATGAAGCGGTAATGCTGGCCGAGAAAGGCGACGGTATAGCCGAGCACCAGGCCAAGGACGGTGCCGATGACGCTGATGAGCAATCCCTGGAAAAGGAAGATGCGGCGTATCTGGCCGGGTTGCACGCCCATGGAGAGCAGAACGGCGATGTCTTTGGTCTTTTCCATGACCATCATGGTGAGCGCGATCAGGATATTGAGGGCGGCCACGCACACGATGAGGCCAATCACGATGAAGGTGACGATCTGCTCCAGCTTCAGCGCGCGGAAGAGCTCGCGGTTCTGCTCCATCCAGTTGCTGGTCATGAAGCCGGGACCCGCGGCTTTTTCGATCTCGTTGGCGATGGTGTCGGCGTGGTAGAGGTCATCGACTTTGAACGAAATCACGGAGACCAGGTCAGCTTCGCCGAAGAGCTTCTGGGCGTCTGCGAGACGGATGTAGCCATAGCCGGAGTCGTACTGGTAGAAGCCGGAGTGGAAGATGCCGACCACCTGAAACCGCTGGTACTTAGGGATGAGGCCGTAGGGCGTGAGGTCGCCCTGGGGGCTGGTCACCATCACCGTATCGCCGACCGAAGCCCCAATGGAGTCCGCCAGGTCGTAGCCGATGACAATGGGGGGCGTGGGCTCGCCGCCGGAATCCTCGGGATTGGCGCCGACGCTGAGCGGCGCAACGCTGCCCGCGGTGAGGTGGTTGAGCATGTCGGAGACCGAGCGCTCCTCGCTCGGGATGATGCCCTTGAGGAGGGCGCCGCCGGAGCGCGCACCGCGGGAGATGAGCACGGGCTCGTAGAGACCGGGAGCATCGGCGACGACGTGGGGCAGGTGGCCGAGGCGCTGGGTGAGCCCGCGCCAGTTGCGAATGCCGTCGCTCATGCTGCGCATCAGCTCGACGTGCGAGGTGGAGCTGAGCAGGCGATTCTGCAGATCGCGGCGGGTTCCATTGGTGATGGCGAGGGCAATGATCAGCGACGCCACGCCCACGGCGACGCCGATGATGGAAATCCAGGTGATGACGCCGATGACCGCCTGGCGGCGCTTGGCCCGCAGGTAGCGGGCCGCGACGAAGAGCTCAAATTTCATCTCATGGCCCGGGCGTGTGCACCACCGTCTTCACGGTGACGGCGTTGTCGTAGCGGTCGAAGACGCGCACTGCGATGACGTGCTCACTGCGGTCCACGGGCGGCGCGGCATCCGCGCGAGGCGCCGGGATGGGCGCATCAAACTGGAACCGCTCCGTCAGAGAGTCGGCGATATTGCCCAGCGGGGCGATGTACTGCCAGCGTCCGGCATCGATGGAATACTCGGCGTGCGCCACGGGCGACGTGGCGTCAGTAGCGCTCAGCGAGGCGTGGATCTTGCCGTCGACGACGCTGGCCTCGAGTCCTGAAACGACCGGCGGCGTGGTATCGATGATGAATTCGTCGCTGATGCCGTCTCCGGTGAGCGCCTGGCCCGGATTATGCGAAGGCGCGTCGCTGGCCACGACCTTGATGCGGTAGGGACCGTCGGGCAGCCGCGAGGCGTCGAAGGAGTAATAGCGTTCGCGCAGATGGTCGCGCAGCAGCTCCCAGTTGCGCTCGCCCTCGCCGCGATAGTAGAGGGTGAAGCTGAGCTCATCGCCATTGTCGTCGTGCGCTGCCCAGCGCACGGTGACGGCCCCGCGGTCTTTGAAGGCGGAGAGCGGCTCCTTGCCGGGTTCCTGGTTGTAGCTGACGGTGTTCGCCTGGGTGGAGGGAAAATTGATCGTGACGGCTTGCGGCTGGCCCGGCGGCTGTCGGTTGTCGGTGACGCGCGCGCCCGGAGCGACCACGATCTCATCCACCGCCGGGGGCATGTTCACCGGGAGGTAGTTGATGCTGACGGCGCCCAGAGCGG
This sequence comes from Acidobacteriaceae bacterium, assembly GCA_036267395.1. Taxonomy (GTDB): domain Bacteria; phylum Acidobacteriota; class Terriglobia; order Terriglobales; family Acidobacteriaceae; genus Palsa-343. Next base: position 96,982 of record DATAWD010000026.1, read on the forward strand.
TGCCGGGATGCTCGACGACCTTCCACTGCATGAAGCGGGAAGAGGGGATGCCCACCGCGCCGACGTTGGGCGTGAACGGCTTCCATGCGCCCCACGCGCGTTCGGGGTTTTCGATATTGCCCGCGCGGGCGAACATCTGTACGCCGGAAGGCTGAGTTCCGGCGCCAAGCTCCACCTCGGCACGGCCCCACTGCGCGAAGGCGCCGGCGTCAAAGACTTCGCTGGTGTACGTGCCTTCCGTCGCCGGGCCGTGGCTGAGCAGATACAGGCGGCCGGAATTCGCCGTGCTGACATAGAGCCCCTGCGGGGAATCGGCAAACCCGGTGACCTGCGAGGCTTCCAGGTGAGCGACATCGGCCCAGGTGCCGTCGTCGTGAATGCGGTAGATACGGCCACGATTTCCGGTGGCGGCGAGGACGCCGTCCGGAGTCCAGGCCAGGGCATAGAGAATGTCGTCCCTCCCTGACCAGATCCTGCGCGGCGGACCGTCTCCGTCGGGAATCTCATACAGCTCGGAGCCGCCGGGCACGAGATTATTGCCGCTGAAGGCCTGGATGGAGCCGGGCTGAATGATGGTGATGGTCGCGGTCACCGTGGCTTGTCCGGTCACAGCCAGAGGCGGCAGATTATTGTGGCCCTTCTCGCCCACGCCGGCAGCGTAAATGCTGCCGTCGGGCGCCACCAGGACCGAGGTTATTTCCTTTTTGGGCGGGTCATACAGAACGAAGGCCTTGCCCGAGGGATCGATGCGGTAGATGAGGCCGGTGCCGTCCGAGCCGGCGATGAGGTTACCGGCTTTGTCGAAGGCCAGGCAGCGGATGTGCTCCTCATCGCTCTTGAAAAACAGATCCGCCTTGTTCGGCGTGGTGGCATTGCCGCCGGGCGTGACCCGATAGATGGCGGCAGGCCCGCCGGTGGCAATGTAGAGGCGTCCTTCCTTGTCGAAGGCCAGATCCCAGACGTACTTCGGCTTTTCCTTTGTGCCGGCCGGATCGAAGACCACGGTCGCATTGTCGTCGTTGCGGTTTTCCTGCTTTGGGTTGAGCCGGTAAACCTTGCCGGAAGGCAAAGTGGCGGCATAAATGTCGCCCTCGGGGCCCACCCGCACCACCTGCACGCTCATCTCGCGACTGGTAAACAGGGTCGTGGATTTGCCGTCCGGGGTTACGCGCAGCACCGTCGCCGGTGTTCCCGTGGCCAGGTAGACGTTGCCGGCGCGATCCGCGGCCTCTGACCAGACGTAGGTGGAGGGTGTGGTGAGGACGGGTCTGGCTTCCGGACCGGGAATGAGATGGCCGTCGCTGGTGATGGCCACGCCGTTGGGGGTACCCCGCTCAAGATCCTCGAAGTGGGACTCGGTCCAGAGGCGGGTGCCCTGTGCCTGTGCCAGCGAGGAGAGGAGCGGAAGGAAGCAGGCTGCGAAGAGGGGCAGCACCACCCGTCGGCGGATCGGGTTTCGGATCATGCTGGATTTCAGTCTACAGAAAGCCGCACGGTGAGCGTGGCGGAGGCCAATGCGGACCCAAATGACCTGACACAAATCCGCATGGGTCGCCTACACTGAGGTTTCGCTCGCACATCCGCAAAACCAATCATGAACTGAACCTGTGCCGACATGCTGAAACGCTGGAGAACCCGGATCCTGCTCTTCCTCGCCGTGCTCGGCCCGGGGTTCATTACGGCCAATGTCGACAACGACCCCAACGGCATCATCACCTACTCCCAGGCGGGCGCCCATTACGGGTATGCCCTGCTGTGGACGATGATTCCGGTGACGCTGGCGCTGATCGTCGTGCAGGAGATGTGCTCGCGCATGGGCGCGGTCACCGGCAAGGGGCTGAGCGACCTCATCCGCGAGGAATTCGGGCTGCGGCTCACGGTCATCATCATGTTCCTGCTCGTGCTGGTGAATTTTGGCAACATTATCGGGGAATTCACCGGCATTGCCGGCAGCCTGCAGCTCTTTCATGTCTCCAAATTCATTTCCATCCCCATCTGCAGCGCGCTGGTGTGGCTGCTGGCGGTCAAGGGCGACTACAAGAGCGTGGAGAAGGTTTTCCTGGTCGCCTCCATGGTGTATTTCTGCTACATCATTGCCGGCGTGCTGGCCCATCCGGGATGGCATACGGCACTGGCAGCGACGATCAGGGTGCCGGCACGGTCGGTCCTGCGCGACAAGGACTATGTGTTTGCGGTTGTGGCCGTGATCGGGACGACGATCGCTCCGTGGATGCAGTTTTACCTGCAGTCCTCCATCGTGGAGAAAGGCGTGACCGCGGAGACCTATGCCGGCTCGCGGCTCGACGTGATTGTGGGCTCGATCTTCACCGATGTGGTGGCATGGTTCATCATCGTGGCCTGTGCGGCAACGCTGTGGGTGCATGGGATCACGTCCATCCAGGATGCGTCGAATGCGGCGGAGGCGATGAAGCCGCTGGCTGGACAATATGCCTTCATCCTGTTCGCCTTTGGGCTTTTCAACGCGGGATTCTTCGCGGCCAGCGTGCTGCCGCTCTCGACCGCCTATGTCGTCTGCGAGGGACTCGGCGTGGAGTCCGGCGTGGACAAGAAGCTCAAAGAAGCGCCCTTCTTCTACGGCCTCTACTCCCTGCTGATTGCGGGAGGCGGAATCGCGGTCATGCTGATTCCCAACGCGCAATTGATGCAGTGGTACGTGTCGTCGCAGGCCTTCAACGGCATTCTGCTGCCAGTGGTCATCGTGCTGATGCTGCTGCTGATCAACCGGAAAGACCTGATGGGCAAGCATGTGAACTCGCACTGGTTCAACGGTGTCGCCTGGCTAACCGCGATTGTGGTCAGCATCCTGTCGCTGATTCTGATGGTGCAGCAGTGGTGGCCGGGGAAGCACTGAACGGCGCCTGAAAAGCGGACAGCGAACCAGCGATGAGCCGCGAAACGGTTCGCTTCAGAGCAGCTTGCCGGCCGCCAGGTCGCGAACCAGATCACGGTCAGCGGCCAGGAAATCGTAGCCCGGCAATTCGCGCAGAGGCGACCAGCGCACGTCTTCAAAGATGTGATTGACCAGCTCGCCCTCAAAGCTGTGGACCGCGAAGAACTGGAGATCGACGGCTCCGCCGCTGCGATAGGTGTGGCGCAGATGGGCGACACGAGTCCCGATCGACGCCTGGATGCCGAGCTCCTCATCCAGCTCGCGGCGCAGCGCCTCCTCCGGGGATTCGCCCGGCTCGATCTTGCCTCCCGGGAACTCCCACTTCAGGCCCATGGGCGCCCCGGCCTTGCGCTGGCAGATCAGAACCTCGTCGCCGCGCAGGATGAGCCCTGCTGCCACGAAGCGGAGGGTCTTGTTCTCCTTGCCGTTCTGGGGCGTATCTGCCATATTCCTCGATAGATTAGACGAAGGCCGGTGCGGATTGATTCTCAATCCGGCGCAACCCCGTACCCGATGTACCAAAAATCTCGGGGTGGAGTGCGGCAGCCATGGCCTGCAGACCCTCCACCAGCGTGGGCGCCGGCGTGTTCAGCATCTCATCGGCGATGCAGAAGACACGACCGTTGCGGACCGCCGGAATCGCCTCCCACCCGGGACGAGCCGCCACTTTCTCCAGCGGCACCCGGTCTCCGGCTCCGCACCAGGCGGCGATGACGACATCCGGACGAGCCTCCGCGACGGCCTCGGCAGTAGTGACGGCGCCGGGCTGCCCCAGAAAGGCGCCTCCCGCGGCCTCGATCAGTTCCCTCACCCAGAGTTGCGAGTGAATGAGCGGTTTGCCCCATTCTTCGCAGTAGACGAGGGGCTTATCCGGGATCACAGCGCAGCGGTCGCGGACGCTCTGAATCCCGGAGCGCATGACCCCAATCACGGCTTCTCCCTGCGCAACGGCATCCACGACCGACGCGATGAGGCGGATATCCTGCTCGATGTCGGCGAGGCTGTGCGGAGCCAGAGCGAGAACCGGGCAGCCGGCCTTCAGAATCTCCCCCAGCGATTCCTGGCGATACGGCACGGAAGCGATGACCAGATCCGGCCGAACGGCGAGCAGTTCCCCGGCCCCGGTCGACCATGAATCGTGAACCACTGCGACAGGCCGCTCGCGCAGCGCGGGCACGGCCGCGACACAGTAGCGGGTGCACGCCACCAGCGCATCGAGGCGGCCGAGACGGTCGAGAACGACGCTGATACTCGGCTGCAACGACGCGATCTTCATGGCTACTTGTTGTGGTCGGCGAGAACGGCGGCGGGATAGTAAACCGCCCATCCGCGCTGCGCGGCAATTTCGGCCAGAGCCGGCGTGGGATTGACGGGGAAAGCATGCCGGGCGATCTCCAGCATGGCCGCATCGTGGACGGAGTTGCCAAACACCGCGTCCGGATGAGGCAGCCCGGCGCGCCGCAGAGCCTCCGCCTTGCCTTCGTCGGTCGGAACGTCGATCAGGTCGCTGGTGATCAGGCCGTCGTGGATGCGGACCGAAGCCGCCAGCACGCGATGGGCAGGAATGCCGAAGCGCCTGACCCCTTCTTCGACGACCCAGTGATTGGTGGAGCTCACGGCCCAGATGTCCGTTCCGGCGGCGCGCAGAGCCGAGACCAGCTGCTCCATCTCCGGGAAGATCTGCGACTCCACCTGCTGGGCGAAGTAGCGGGCGGCGGCGCGGCGCAGCTCCTCGTCGCGCAGGCTGGCATAGACCTGAACCATCTCCCCGCAGATATCCGCCTCGGACACTTTGTCCTGGCGATACAGGCGGTGGCGGGCGTCGATCCAGTCACTGGCGTTGCGGGAAAGCAATCCGGCTTCCATCGACCAGTTCATGAAGCCAAGGCCGGCGTCTCCGTTCCAGAGCGTGCCATCGCAGTCAAAGACAGCGGTATGCGGTGCATCGGCCTGGACGGCCTGGCGAAATTCCTCGGCACTATAGCGAACAACCGGTGTGGCCTGCGTAGACGTCAACGAAGCCTCCATCTCTACCCTATCAACAACCGCCCCGGGGTATTCCTTCTCAAGGGCCGCACTGCCCTGAGTATGAGCAGCTTCCATTGCAATTCGTTGAAAGCGGAGCAGGCCGTGGGGGCGCCGCAGCGGGTCGGGTTGCGGAAGGCTGAATCGGAACCGGCCGGCCGGCGCGACCGGCGATGCCTCATCGCGCCCCCCGGTTGCCTTGCCACTGCAGGGCAGGGAGCGCGAAATTGAAACAGCCATGAACCGGCAGCTTCTCATCTAGCTAGATGTGCGATTCGCTCAGAGCATTCCGGCTATCCAGGACTATGGAGCAATTGGGGATTGCCGATCGGTCGCCCTGGTCTCCCGCCACGGATCGCTGGATTGGCTCTGCTGGCCGCGTCTGGACAGCGGATCGATCTTCGCGGCCATCGTCGATCGCTTTCGCGGAGGACACTGGTCGATCCATCCCCAGGGAGAGTTCCGCTCGGAGCAGCACTACATTCCCGGCTCCAATGTGCTGCAGACCCTCTTTGCTTCCTCCGACGCCCGAGCCACGCTCACTGACCTGATGCCGGTTTCCGGGGAAGACTACAAGCAGACCGCGATGGTGCCCGATCGCCACCTGCTGCGCGAACTGCAATGCACCGACGGCGAAATGGACTTCGAGATGGACTTTCGCCCTCGCCCCGACTACGCTCGCCGCCCGGTCACCCTGAGTACGGAAGGCGCGCTGGGCCTGCGGATTGCGATGGGGCGCGGTGTGGGCTGGCTGCGCTCGAACGCGCCTCTGCACCCCGACGCCGATGGAGCCACGGCCCGGTTCCGCCTGCGGCGCGGCGAGTCACTGCAGTTCTCTCTCACCTACACGGAGGAAGCCCCCGCTGTATTGCTGCCTCTGGGCGAACCGGCGCATGCGGCGATCGATCGCTCGGTGCAGTGGTGGCGCGGCTGGCTGACTCAGTCGCAGTACCGGGGACCCTATCGTAACGAGGTGGAACGCAGCCTGCTGGCTCTCAAGTTGCTCGCCTTCGCTCCTTCCGGGGCCATTGCCGCTGCCGCGACCACTTCTCTCCCCGAGCGCCTGCACGACTCGCTGAACTGGGATTACCGCTTCTGCTGGCTGCGGGATGCCTCGCTGACCGTCCGTGCCCTGCTGGGCCTGGGCTATGTGGACGAGGTGGAAAGCTTTGTCTCCTGGATGCTGCACAGCACTCGATTGACCCAGCCAAAGCTGCGCGTTCTGTATGACCTCTACGGACGCATGGCACCGAAGGAAACGGTCCTCGAGCCGCTGGAAGGCTATCGCGGTTCGCGGCCGGTGCGCCTGGGCAACAACGCTCGCAGTCAGTTCCAGCTGGACACCTATGGCGAGGTGGTCGAGGCCGCAGCGCAGTTCGCCGAGCATCAGGGGTATCTGGACCGAACGGCGCAAAAGGCGCTGATTGGCTTCGGCAGGTATGTGTCGAAGCACTGGGACCAGCCCGACCGCGGCATGTGGGAGAGCCGCTCCGGCGGAAAAAATCATACCCACTCGCGGCTCATGTGCTGGACCGCCCTCGACCGGCTGCTGCAATTGGAGAGAAAGGGGCTGGTCAAAGGGGTGCCGAGTCAGGAGTTCCTCCTGCAGCGGGAACGCATCCGGCACCAGATCGAGGAGCGGGCCTGGAATCCCGAACTGCGCAGCTATTCCAAAACCCTCGATGGGGAGAAAGTGGACGCCAGCCTGCTGCGCATCCCCTGGCATGGATTTGAACGCGCGGATTCTGCCCGCATGCAGGCGACCGGAAGGCGGATCATGGAGCGCCTGGGAGCCGGCGAGGGACTGCTGTATCGGTACAGGCGCGAGCCGGAAGAGGGTGCCTTTGGCGCCTGCGGGTTCTGGGCCGTCGAGTACCTCGCGACGGGCGGCGGCAGCCTCGAGGAAGCCCACGCGCTCTTCCGCGATCAGTTACGCTTTGCCAGCTCGGTGGGACTGCTCTCTGAGGAGGTGGACCCCGAAACGGGAGATGCCCTCGGCAATATCCCTCAGGCCTTCAGCCATGTGGGTCTCATCAGCGCCGCGTTGACCCTGGATGAGCAGGAACGCCGGCGCGCCGACCGCCACAAAGAACGCCGCAGCGGCAATGTCGGGGAGAGTGCCGCATGAACTGGAGCAGCTGGCTGCTGTGGGGCTTTGTCGCCACCGTTGCCCTCACCACCCTGAGCGCCGGAGCCCAGGGTGCGGGGCTCACACGCATGAGCTTCCCTGACGTGCTGGGGCTGGCCGTTACACCCAGCCGCGACAAAGCGAAGATCTATGGATTCCTTCTCCACGGGCTTCTCGGCCTGGTCTATTCGCTCATTTATGTAGCCATCTTCGAATCGCTGCATGAGGCCAACTGGTGGATCGGCGCCCTGATCGGCCTCGCCCATGCCCTGTTTGTCCTGGTCGTGGTGATGAAACTGCTGCCCAGTGTGCATCCCCGCATGGCCAGTGAACGCTATGGCCCCACCGCTAAGCGCATGCTTGAGCCTCCAGGATTTCTGGCGCTCCATTATGGCGTGCAGACACCGCTGGCCATCCTCGTCTCTCACCTGGCCTTCGGAGTGATCCTGGGAGCGTTCTATCACCTGCACTGAGCCTTCACGCGGCTTCGTTCTTCAGCAGGGGCAGGATGGCGATGGCGTCTTCCATGCGGAAGGAAGGCTCCTCCTGCAGCTCGTCGAAGCGCTCCTCGGGCGTCAGCAGCTCGGCCCGTTCTTCCGGGAGCCAGAGCCCGCCCTGCCGCACCGCCCGCACGCGGTGCCCCTCAAAGAAGACTGCGTAGCTGCCATCCGGAATTCCCGGAGGCGCATCGAGCACGCAACAACCAGAGAAGTAGACCCGGCCGGATTCCCGGTGCCGTTCCTTCATGGCCAGCATCTCGCAATGAACTTTTACCTGCGGTCCTTTTAAAAGTCCTCGGACCAGAACGACCGTACGCATCCTGCTGTACATCACCTTCTGTTGATGGATTGATCCCGGGTAATCAGTGGGAAGATGCGCCCGCTGCAGCAAAAGTTGGTTCCCCAGGGCGCTTTGCGCGAGAAAACGTGGCCAGCGGCGGCTGCTCAGAGCGGCTCTTTCCCGAATCTTCGCCTACCATAGAGCCGTGACTTCCTTCGTGCACAGGCTTGCCGCAATTCAGGAGAAGATCGATTCCGCCTGCCGCCGCGCTGGACGCCATCCCGAGCAGGTGCGGCTGATGGCCGTCTCCAAGGTCCATCCTGCCGAGGCTTTCGTAGAAGCCCTGGCCGCGGGCATAACCCTGTTGGGCGAAAATCGCGTGCAGGAATACGAGACCAAGCGGGAGAAGCTGCGGGATCTGGGTGCAACACCCGCGGAGGTTCACCTGATCGGCCACCTGCAGTCCAACAAGTCAGCCCGGGCCGCAGAATTGTTCGACGGCATCGACAGCGTCGATTCCCTGCGCGTGGCCGAGCGTTTGAACGAAGCGGCCGGCAAACTGGGAAAGACGCTGCCGATTCTGCTGGAAATTAAACTCAGCCACGAAGAAACGAAAAACGGAGTGAGCCCGGAGAGCTCCGAGCTGCATTCTCTGTTTGAACGCCTGCCCGATCTGCACAATCTCGCTATGCGCGGCCTGATGACCATCGCTCCGCTCGACAAAGACCCGGACACCGCCCGAGCCTGCTTTCGCCGCTTGCGCACGCTGCGGGAGCAATGGAGCGTCGATTTCCCGCACCTCGACTTTCGCGAGCTGTCCATGGGCATGTCCGGCGACTTTGAGATGGCCATTGAGGAGGGCTCAACGCTGGTGCGCATCGGCACCGCTCTCTTCGGCGCTCGCCCGCGGACGACGTGAAGATGGCTTTCCCCCTTCGCGACACGCCCGGGGGAGCGAGGTTTCTGGTGCGTGTCTCCCCGCGCGCGAGCCGGACCGCCATCATTGGCATCATGGGCGACGGCCCTCAGGCCGCACTGAAGATTGCTCTGCAGGCGCCGCCCCTCGAGGGCCGTGCCAATGCCGCGCTGATCGGGTTTCTGGCGGATCTCCTGAAGGTGCCGCGATCGTCGATTGAAATTGGGAGCGGCGAACGCGGGCGCACCAAAACCATCATGGTACGAGGACGAACAGCCGAGGAGATTACGGCGCTGGTCGAACAGGCGCTTCCCCAATAGCGTCCGCTACGCGGAATTGCAATGCGGGGACAGCTATCCGACCTTGCGCTTTCGCTGCGCTGTGACTCGCTGCGGCGGCTTCTTGCCCGTGGCCTCATCCGCCGGTCCCGGCTGCTCCTCCATGCTCTTGCGCAGAGCATCCATGAGGTCGATCACCGGAGCCAGCTTCTTCTTCGCCTGCTTACCGGGGGCCTGCGCCTGCCCCTGCTTGCTTTCGATCAGCTGCTCGACGCGACTCTCGTACTCGTCGCTGAAGTTCTCCGGGTGGAACTCCGCCGTGAGCTGCTTCATGAACTGCTCGGCGAGGTCGAGCTCCGCCTTCTGCACGCTGATTTCCGTCTGATTGTCATACTCGGCGACGGCCCGAATCTCTTCGGGGTAATAGAGCGTGTGCAGCACCAGCCCCTGCTCGAAGGGGCGAATCATCACGATCTGTTCGCGCTGGTGCAGGGTGATCTTCGCAATCGCCCCCAGATTGAGCTGCTGCATGCCTTTGTGGATGAGCGAATACGCCTTGCGCCCCGGATCTTCGGCCACGCTGAAGTACGAGGTCTGGTAGTAGAGCGGATCGACCTCAGGCAGCTTGACGAACTGCAGGATCTCCATCGTCTCCGACGACTGCGCTTCGAGGGCCCGCAACTCGTCATTCGTCACCAGGACGTAGTTGTCCTTATCGACCGCGTACCCCTTGGCGATTTCGCTGCGCTCCACGACCCGGTCACAGTGCGGACAAAAAATCTGCTGCCGAATGCGCGTGCCGCAAACGGAGTGGATCTGATTGAAGCTGATGTGCTGCTCGCGCGCCGCGACAAACAGCCGGATCGGCACCGAAATCAGACCGAACGAGATGTAGCCTTTCCAGACGGTTGAAGCCATGGGAGCCAAGAATATCGCACAAAAAATGGTTCAACCAAGTGAAAAAACAGCCGAAAAACCCAGATGATAACTGGGACTTTCGCCGTGTTTTCGCCTGGTTCCGGATCGGAGCCGAGCTTACTTCGCTCTTGGATGCGTCCGATCGTAGACCTCGGCCACCTGACCTACGGTCAGCTGCGTGTACCTCTGCGTCGTGGAGAGGCGCTCGTGGCCAAGCAGCTCCTGAATCGCGCGCAGGTCCGCGCCCTCTTCCAGCATGTGCGTCCCAAATGCGTGGCGCAGCGTGTGCGGATGAACATCCGCCGGCAGTCCATGGGCTATCGCAACGTGCTTGACGATGCGGCCGACACTGCGCGTGGTCAACCGCCCGTCGCCTCGAAGGCGCAGATTGAGCACAAGGGCCGGCGAAGACTTCCCTGCCCCCGCCAGTTTGGCCTCGCGCACCGGCAGCCATGCGCGCAGGGCCTGCGCCGCGGCGTCGCCCAGAGGAACATAGCGCTCCTTGCGTCCTTTGCCGCGCACCAGAATGGCTTCATTGGCCCAGTGTATGTCCTCGAGGTCGATGCCGACCAACTCCGCGTTACGGATGCCGCAGCCGTAGAGCAGCTCGAAGATGACCCGGTCCCGCTCCGGCCACGCTGCATTCTCGTCGGCCGCGCTTTCGACTACGCGATTCATGTCTTCAATCGTTGGAACACGCGGCAGATGTTTGGGCAGCTTCGGCGTTGCGACCAGAGCAGCGGGACTCTGCTCGACAATGCCCCTCCTGGCCAGCCATTTGAACCAGGAGCGGATCGCAGCCAGCGCGCGCGCAGCCGACGCCTTCGAGAGACCGCGCGTGTAGAGTTCCCCCAGGTAGGCGCGAATGTGCTGGTGCTCGATCTTCTGGATTGGCAGTTCGGGGGCGAATCCCTCCAGAAGAAATTCCGCAAAGTCGTGCAGTTCGCGCGTGTAGGCACGGATGGTATGCGGGCTGGCATTGCGCTCGACCGCAAGCATGGACAGAAATTCATCCACCCGCTGCGCAATCGGAGCCCTTAGGGCCGACTTCGAGGATCCGGTGCGCACCTGAGTCTTCTCGCTCATGGCGCGTTTCGCCTGCCCCGGGGATGGTGCTCCCGATGCACGGCCTTCAGGCGTCCGAGCGCCAGATGCGTGTAGACCTGCGTTGTCGCGATATCGGCGTGGCCCAGCAGGGTCTGTACGGTGCGCAGATCGGCGCCGCGTTCCACCATATGGGTCGCGCAACTGTGGCGCAGCATGTGCGGGCTGGCGTGGCCATCACTCTGCTTCACCAGATGCCAGACCCAGGTGCGGCTCAGCGGCCGTCCGCGCGTGGAAAGAAACAGGCCTGCCGATGGCTTTTTCTCCAGCGCCGGGCGCCCCTGCTTCAGATACACTTCGATCGCCTCCACCGAAGCGCGCCCCAGCGGCACGATGCGCTCCTTGTCCCCCTTGCCGCGGACCAGCGCGCGCCCCGCATCGAGCGAGAGGTCGGCGACCTTCAGCCCGATCAGTTCAGAGACTCGCAGCCCCGCAGCGTAGAGCAGCTCGAGAATGGCGCGATCGCGCTGCGCGATGGCATCGGCCTGGGGATGATCCGCGGCCATCCCGGCGTGGTCGAGCATGGCATCCACTTCGGAGACAGCCAGAGACTTGGGCAGAACCTTCCACGTTGCCGGCGATTCGAGATTCAGCGTCGGATCGCGGCCGATGCGCTTGTCCAGCAGCAGCCAGCGATAGAACCCGCGCAGACACGACAGCTTGCGCGCCGCCGATCGCGACTGAACGCTGTGCCTGGCCAGATGCTCCAGAAAGCCGGCGACCTGTGCCTGCGTGGCCTCCAGAAAGGTCTCGCTCTGTTCCTCAAGGTACTCGGCGAACTGCAGCAGATCGCGCTCGTACGCCTCGCACGAAAGCGGCCGCAGTCCCTTTTCCACGCGCAGATAGGCAACATGCTCGCGCAGCAGAGCGGCATTGCCGGGCTTCGGTTCGGACGGACGCGCGGCACCCATGCCTCGATTATCGAAGAGAGCGCAGCCGCCGGCCAGCGGGGGAATCGCCGCGGTCACCCCCTTCGGAATGCCCCATGACGCCCTGTTCGCCCGCCCAATGCTCCAGCTTCGGCCCCTGCGCGGCGCGCAGCTGCACACAATCGTCGATCGCATCCTGGGCGCGCTGCAGCGACACCCCGGAGGCGGCGACCTTATGCGTTGAGAAGAAATCGACCACCTGCTCCTTCTTCTGCTCGCTGCAAAAAACACCGGTTCCGCCCACCAGCTACCCACCCATCGCAGTGGTGATCTGCGCCTTCACCTTGTCCCAGTTATTGCGGATGAAATCCCAGGCGATTCCCCGGGTTTGCGGGCTCTGCATGGGGATGAGCAGCTGGAAGATGGCGTCCTGTTTGCGCACCTTGCCGGAGACGGCGAACTCCAGCGAGCGCCTCTGCAGCTCCGGGTTGCGGAAGACCGCCAGCAGGTGGAGCGCGTCCTCCTGGATTTGCGGGTTGTCGCTGGTCTCAAAGGTGTGCTGCAACTGATCGACGGTGAAGCCTGAAGGGCAGCAGACGTGGACCATCCCGGTGTGCTTCGCCGCGCCCCACGCCACAACCCCATGCGAGGTGCTGAGCTCCACGCAGGGGACGCTGCGGTATCCGGCATCGGGGATATTTTTCCCCGACGCGGGGGGACGCGGCTACTACCGCTTCGCGCTGTCGAACGATGTCCACGCAAATACTGGCGGGCGTGGAAACGGAGCTGACCCCGGAGGAGCGCATCGCGCTGCTGGGTGACGAGTGGGCCGGCGTGCGGGCCAATTACGACGGCGTGGGCGACTACCTGCATCTGGCCGAGGCAGTGAAAGACGATTCCAGCGCGGCGGTGGTGGACACCGCCATGGCGCCTTTAGAGGCGATTGATCAGCGCATCGCGACCACACCTGCCGAGCATGAGGCGCTGGCGCGGTGGGTGGTGAAGACGTATAAGCCCGTGTACGATCCCCTCTCCAGCCAATCGAGCAGCAATAGCCCCATAAAGTGTGTCGGGCGGAGACAGCCATGAGCCGCGATGCGCGTCTAACCTCGTCCCGCCAGGGCCTGTAGAACCAGGACTGCCCCAATGGCTGCCAGACCCGCGTAGATGAACCGCAGAAAAGCTTCTCCCTTCAGGCGACGATTGATCCACCGCCCCAGAAAGAGCGCCGGCACCAGCACCGCCAGAGACCGCAGATAATCGTGGGTCACCCCAGGGGTCCACAGGCCCGCCATGCGGAACCCTGCCATGGCCAGCAGGCTGGCGGGCAGAAAGTAAGCCTGCAGCGTCGCGCGGAATTGCTGCGGCGACCATCGCCGCAACGATCCATAGACGACCAGGGGGGGACCATTCATGCCGTAAGCGCCGCCCAGCACGCCCGCGCAGAAGCCGCACGCGGCCAGCCAGCCCGGGCTTTCCCGCCGCAGTTCGACCGTGTCTCGTCGAGCCAGCGACCAGCAGGAAAATGCCGCGATCACCACGCCCAGCAGCGCGCGCACTACGCGCTGATGTCCGCTGGACAGCAGCAGCAGACCCAGCGGAAGCCCCGGAAGCGTCGCGAGCAGCAGCCATCCGGCACTCCGGAAATGAATCTGCTTCCAGTCCTGGATCACAACCATGGCCGCGATCGTAATCGACAACAGCACCGCCAGCGGCGCCGCCGCCCGCAGAGGCATAAAGAAGGCCAGCAGGGGAACCGCGATCAGAGCCTCACCGAATCCGAATGCCGACCGTATCAAGGTCGCGACAAACACGATGCACAGAATCGCGAGCAGAGCAGCGTGGATGGCGATCTCCGCTTCCGCGCTAGCGCGAGGCAGCGCGCACAGATTTACCGCTGATCTCCGCTGCGCGCGCTTCGGCGTAAGCGGCGGCGCCCATCAGGGCCGCGCGGCTCTCCAGAATAATGTGCACAGGCGTGTGCACCAGCAAATCGCTCAGCCGGCCCTTGTCCATAAAGGCCTTCATGAAGACGCCGCTGCACATCGTCTTCAGAATCTTGGGCGCGATGCCCCCACCCAGATACATGCCGCCTGTGGCCAGCACCTTCAGCACCATATTGCCGGCTTCGGAGCCGTAAGCGGCGGTGAAAACTTCGAGCGTCTTTACGCAGAGCTCGCTGCTGCCCAGCTCGCCCACTTCCCCGATGACTGCGTTCGGATCTTCGCTCTCCATGCGCTGGCGGAGCCACGCCGGCTCCTCCATCCCTTTGGCGTCGCGCAGGAAGGTATAGATGTTCGTCAGCCCCTGACCGGAGATCACGCGCTCATAGCTCACCCGGCCTCCCATCTTTTTCATCAGCCATGCGAGCAATTCAAAATCCAGCGGCGTGCGCGGCGCGAAATCGCAATGTCCGCCTTCAGAGGGCATGGGCAAATGCGTTTTCCCATCCCATATCAGCACGCCTTCCCCCAGGCCCGTGCCCGCGGAGACCAGAGCGCGGTTGCCCACCGCCGCAGGGTCCCCCTCGTTCAACGTGGACATCTGACTGGGCGTCAGCTCCGGTACCCCGTAACCGTTCGCTTCGAGGTCATTGATGAGGAAGAGGTGAGCGATCTTCAGATCTGTGGAAAGCTCCCGGCTGTCCAGCACCCAGGGAAGATTCGTCAGGCGAAGCCGCCCGCCCTTCACCGGTCCCGGCACACCGAAGCACGCCGCCGTAATTTCCGGATTGCCGCACTCGTTCAGAAACCGCCGGGCGATCTCCTCGAGGCCGCTGTATTCCTGGGCCGGATACCGCTCATCGCGTACATGGGCCAGCTGTCCGTGTTCAAAAGAATAAATTGCAAGGTGTACCTTGGTGCCGCCCACATCCCCGGCCAGAATCATCTTTCGATCTCCAGTGTTCCGATCCCCTGAACGCCAGGCGCAGGCAGATGCGCCGCGGCCGCTCCATCCAGTAAGAATAGCAGCCTGCCATTCTGCGGCTGGATCAACTGCGAGGGCAGCTTCTCGGGGTTGTAGCCACCGGTCAGCACATGCCCCACCGGTTCGGCTTTGGCCGAGCCTTCGATCAGGAAGAAGACATCGCGGGCCGCGTTGATCACCGGCCATGTCAGCGTCACCCGATGGCTCTGCGTCTGCTGCGGCACAAAGTTGGCCACCGCGATCCGTCCCAGCTCGTGCAGGGCCTGCGTATGCGGAAACAGCGACGCCGTGTGGCCGTCATCGCCCATGCCCAGCTGGATGAGATCGAAGATCGGCACTTCGGCGCCTTCCAGCCGATAGTGCCCGCGGATCGCCGTCTCATACCGTGCTGCGGCTTCCTCCGGATCCAGCTCGCCCTCGATGCGCGTCACGTGGTCCGGATGCAGCGGGACCTTCTCCAGCAGCAGTTCGCGAGCCGCTCCGTAGTTGCTGTCCGGGTTGTCGGGCGGGACGCAGCGCTCGTCCACCCAGAACACCCACAGACGATCCCAGGGAATCGCCTCCCGGTAGGGCTGGTGCGGATCGGCCAGCAGCGCGAATACCGGCTTAGGGCTGCCCCCCCCGGAAATGGCAATGCGGGCAACGCCGCGCGCGGCCACCGCCGCCTGAACGCCCTGGACGAAATGTTCCGCCGTGGCTCTGGAGAGCGCGTCCTGCTGCGCATAAACGCGATATTCGACGTGAGTTTTCTTCGACATGATGGCTTGGATATTCTCGGGCCCTTTCCTGCGCCCGCCACGCGAATCGCGTGCCGCTCAGCCCTGGGCCGATCCCGGCTTGTGCTGCTGCTTCTCCTGCCCCTGCACCGCATGCCACTGCTGCCCGTCGCGACCAATCAACTCATCGCCGCATTCCGGGCCCCATGTGCCGGCCGCGTAGTTGGGGAACGTCTGCGGAACCTTCTTCGCCCACGCCTCGAGCACCGGAGTAAACAGCGCCCACGTCGCTTCCACCCCATCGCGATGCGCAAACAGCGTTGCGTCGCCCAGCATGGCATCCAGCAGCAGACGTTCGTACCCGTTGGCGGACGAAGATCCGAAGGCCTGCGCATAACTGAAATCCATGATGACCGGGCAAACCGCCATCTGCGGCCCCGGCACCTTGGCCCCGAAGCGCAGGGAAATGCCCTCGTCCGGCTGGATACGCATGGTGATGATGTTGGGCTGGATTTCCGTGCACGGTCCGTACGTAGGGGTGCCGAAAAGTAACATCGGCGGTTGCTTGAACTGAATCGTAATCTCGGTCACGCGGCTGGCCAGGCGTTTGCCGGCGCGCAGGTAAAAAGGCACTCCCGCCCAGCGCCAGTTGTCGATCTCCAGACGCAGAGCCGCATAGGTTTCAGTCTGCGATTTCGGATCGACGCGATCTTCCTCGCGATAGCCCTTCACCATCTGATCGCCCACGATGCCGGGACCATACTGGCCGCGCACGCAGTCGTAAATGTTGATGGGTTTGATCGAACTCCACAGCTTGATCTTTTCCCCCCGCACCGCCTCGGCGGCGAAACTGGCCGGCGGTTCCATGGTGACAAACGAGAGCAGCTCCATCATGTGGTTCTGCACCACGTCCCGCAGTGCGCCCGCCTTCTCGTAAAACGGACCGCGCCCCTCGATGCCGATGCTCTCCGCCGCGGTGATCTGCACGTGGTCGATGTAGTTGCGATTCCAGATGGGCTCAAAAATACCGTTGGCGAAGCGAAACACCAGGACGTTCTGGACCGTCTCCTTGCCCAGGTAATGATCGATGCGGAAGACCTGGCTCTCGGCGAAGACCGTGTTGACGTCGTCGTTCAGCTCCCGGGCGCTTTCCAGATCGTGGCCGAACGGCTTCTCGATGATGATGCGCGTCGTGCCCACCTCCGGCTTCGCCATGCCGTGCGTGCCCAGCCGGTGCACAATATCGGCAAAGTAGTCCGGCGCCGTCGCCAGGTAGAAGAGGCGGTTCCCGCGCGTGCCGTAGTCGTGGTCATACTGCGCCAGCGTTTTCTGCAGCGCGTCGTATCCCGGGTCGTTATCGAAGTCCATGGCGTGATAACTGATCCTGCCGATGAACTCATCCAGCTTCGCCGCGTTCTTCTCCACGCCGCCGAATTCGAGAATGCCCTGCCGCATGTCTTCGGCAAAGCCCTGCCCCAGGTCGCGACGCGCCACACCCACGATCCGGAACTGCTCCGGCAACAGCCCTGACTGTTCCAGATGAAAAAGCGCCGGCAGCAGCTTGCGCTTGGTCAGGTCACCGGAGGCCCCGAAGATGACCGCCACGCCGGGCTCGGGAATGCGCTCTTTCACCTGAGATGCGGCCTGCTTTACGTCCTCCGCCGAGATCCTGATTTCCGTTGTCGCCATCGATCCAGTCCCTTCCCATTCGTGCGTGTACCCGATACACACCCGCTTCTCAGCTAGGCGGCGGCTTCTTCTTTCTCTGACTTCACCGCATGGCCGCCGAACTCGTTGCGCATAATAGCCACCATGCGATCGGTGAAATTGTTCTCCTCGCGGCTACGAATACGGCGCAGCAGCGACTCCGTGATTATGGGCGCCGAAATATTGAGATTGATGGCCTCAATGGCCGTCCAGCGTCCTTCCCCGGAATCTTCCACCCAGGCCTCCAGCCCCTCGAGTTCGGGATTGCGCTTCAACGCATCGGCCGTCAGGTCGAGGAGCCAGGAACGAACCACGCTGCCGTAGCGCCAGATCTCCGCAATCTCGGCCAGATCGAGATCCATCTCCTGCTTCGCCTGCATAATGGAAAAGCCCTCGGCGTACGCCTGCATCATCCCGTATTCGATCCCGTTGTGAACCATCTTGACGAAGTGGCCGGCACCGGCCGGTCCCACATGTCCCCACCCCTGATCCTTCCCAGGGGCCAGCGTCTCGAAGATGGGGTACAGCCGCTCCACCACAGCATCTTCACCGCCAATCATCATGCTGTAGCCTTCCTTCAACCCCCAGACTCCCCCCGAGGTGCCCACGTCCACGAAGTTAAACCCCTCGGCCTTCACCTCGCGATAGCGGCGTTGACTGTCCTGGTAGTTCGAGTTGCCGCCGTCGATGATGGTGTCGCCCTTCTCCAGCAGCGGCTTCAGTTTCGCTATCGTCTCATCGACCGGCTTGCCCGCCGGGACCATCAGCCAGACGGCGCGCGGCCCGGCAAGATGCTTCGTGAGCTCTTCGAGGGTGGAAACGCCTGTCGATCCGGAATCCGTCAGCCGCTTCACTGCATCGGCGCTGAAATCGAAGCCCACCACCCTGTGTCCCCCGAGGCGCAGCCGCTCGGCCATGTTGCCGCCCATTTTCCCCAGTCCGATAATGCCGAGTTCCATTTGTTGCGCTCCTCTGCATCAGAATCTCAACCCTGGCCCTGACCCTGACTCTGACCCTGGCCCTCGCCCTCGCCCTCGCCCATGGACCGCCCGTGCCTACGCCCGTAGCAGGTCCGCCCCGTTCCGCTCCAGCGCGACGCCCAGACGCGTCAGTTCATCCGCCAGTTGTGCCGATCCCACGTACCGAATGCCATGCATGCCCAGCGAAACCGCCGCGCTCACATTTTCCGGCCGATCGTCCACGAAGATCGCTTCCTCCGGGTCGCACTGCAGAACGTCAAGGGCAATCTGATAGATGCGACGATCGGGCTTGCGCACACCGAGATAACACGACGTGAAGAACGCGCTGAAGAATTCCAGCAGCCCGAATTTCTTCAGCCGGTACTCATTCATAGCCCGCGACTCATTATTGACCGTGGCCAGCTCATACTCTTGGGATGCTGCCAACCGGCGAACGATTCCCAACGCGCTGTCGGAGAGGACAGCGGATTCGGCGCGCATCGCGTCCAGAAACGCGGCCTTTGAAAACGAGCGAGTCTGAAAAAATACGGTGCGCTGCAGATATTCGTCCACGCTCACCTCATCCCGCTCCCAGGGCTCGGCAACTTCCGCGTGGCGCAGCTCGAAATCCGCGCGGTCCAGCCCAAACTGCGACAACACGGCATCGCGCTGCTGGCGGTCCCACGCATTGGTGAGCAATACCCCGCCCACATCCCAAAGAATCGTGCTGATGCCGCTCATGGCATCTCCCTGGCTGAAATCGTGCAGACAAAGAAAAGGGCCTGGGGGCCCCGGCTGATTCTACTGCTTCGCCATTTCCGGCATGTTACGAGCTTCGATCGCTTTCACCTTGTTCAGGCGGCGCAGATATCTTTCCACCTGGGACTGAAAACGCGCATCCAGATAAGCCGCCACCAGATCGAACGCCAGTTCCTGCCCGATGATGCGCGCGCCCAGCACCAGCACGTTCATGTCGTCGTGCTCGACGCCCTGATGCGCGGAATAGTGATCGTGGCACATGCAGGCGCGAATGCCCGGCATCTTGTTGGCCGCGACGCAAACCCCAACGCCGCTGCCGCAGATCAGAATGCCGCGCTCGGCTCGACCCGCATGCACCGCGCGGCCGACCGCTTCCGCAAAATCCGGATAATCAGAAGGCTCCGTGTTGAATGCGCCCAGATCGATCACCTCATGGCCGAGGCGCTCCAGATAGCCGCGCACCTCTTCCTTAAGGGGATACCCTGCGTGATCCGCTCCAATCGCCAGTCTCATCCTATTTCCCCGCCATCGCCGGCTCGGCTTTCCGTGCCCGCTCCACCAATGCCCTCGCGCGCGCGGCCACGCTGTCCGTTCCGAAACCCAGCTTCTCCAGAACCGTTGCACCCGGGGCCGACGCGCCGAAGCGGTCGATTCCGATCACATCGCCATCCTTGCCCACGTACTTCCACCAGCCCAGCGTAGCGCCGGCTTCCACCGCCAGCTTGGGCAGGTGATCGGGGAAGATGGAGTCTTTGTAACTGTCCGGCTGCTCCTCGAAGATCCGGAAACTCGGCATGGAGACCACTCGCACGCTGAGCCCCTCTTTCTTCAGCTGTTCGGCAGCACGCACCGCCGGCCACAGCTCCGCGCCTGTGCCCACAATCAGCAGATCGGGCGAATCGCCCCCCTGCTCCACGATGTAGGCGCCGCGCCGCACGCCTTCAAAGACGCGCTGCCGCACCGGATCCAGCAGCGGCAGGTCCTGCCGCGACAGAGCCATGAACGCCGGACCCTTCCGCTCCAGCGCCAGTCCCCACGCCGCAGAAGTCTCATTGCCATCCGCCGGCCGAAAGTCCGTCAGATGCGGAATCGCGCGCAGCATGGTCAGGTGCTCCACCGGCTGATGCGTGGGACCGTCTTCGCCGAGTCCAATCGAATCGTGCGTGAAAATGAACAGCGAATGGATCTGCATCAGCGCCGCCAGGCGAATCGCCGGCTTCGCGTAATCCGAGAACACAAAGAATGTCGACCCGTAGGGAATGATGCCCCCGTGGGCAGCCATGCCATTCACGATGGCGCACATGCCAAACTCGCGCACACCGAAGAAGATGTTCCGCCCGGTCGGATCGAGATGGAAATTCGGGCTGTCCTTGATGACCGTCTTGGTCGAAGTGGAGAGGTCCGCGGCCCCGCCCAGCAGTTCCGGCACCTGCTCGGCAACCGCATTCATCACCGTATTGCCCGCACTGCGCGTTGCCACCGGTTTGCTGTCCGCCGGGAACTGCGGCAACGATTGCTGCCAACCATCTTTCAACCGCCCCGCCTGCACCCGCTCGAACTCGGCTGCCACCTCAGGAAAGGCCTTCTTGTAATTCGCGAAAAGCGCGTTCCAGTCCGACTCCTCCTCGGCCCCGCGATCCACCGACTGCAACCAGTTCTTCGCTGCATCCTCGGGCACGTAGAAGGTCTTGTCTTCCGGCCACCCCAGATTCTTCTTCGTCTGCTTCACCGCTTCCACGCCCAGAGCTTCGCCGTGCGCTTTGTTCGTGCCCGCCTTGGGACTCCCGTAGCCGATGACCGTCCGGACCGCGATCAGCGACGGCTTGTCCTTCACCGCCTGCGCCGCTTCTATCGCCTTTGAAATCCCTTCCAGATCGTTCCCGTCACCCACCAGCTGCACATGCCAGTGGTAAGCTTCAAACCGCTTCAGCACGTCCTCGGTGAACGACAACTCCGTCGGCCCGTCGAGTGAGATCAGATTGTCGTCGTAGAGATAGATCAGCTTGCCCAGCCCCAGAGTCCCCGCCAGCGACGCCGTCTCATGCGAGATCCCTTCCATCAGGTCGCCATCCGATACCAGCGCGTACGTATAGTGATCGACAATGTCGAACCCCGGGCGGTTGTAGACCGCGGCCAGGTGCTTCTCGGCAATGGCCATCCCTACGCCCATGCCAAAGCCCTGCCCCAGCGGACCGGTCGTCACTTCCACGCCGTCGGTGTGCCCGTATTCCGGATGGCCGGCCGTTCGCGATCCGTACTGGCGGAACTGCTCCAGGTCCGCAATCGACAGGTCGTATCCGGTCAGGTGCAGAACCGAATACAGCAGCGCCGAAGCGTGGCCGTTCGAGAGCACAAACCGGTCGCGATTGGTCCATTTCGAGTGCTTCGGATTGTGCCGCATGTACTTGTGAAACAGCAGATAGGCGATGGGAGAGTCGCCCAGCGGGGCGCCCGGATGACCGCTGTTCGCCTTCTGCACGGCGTCGACCGCCAGGAACCGCAGGGCATTAATCGATAACTGATCGAGTTCGTTCATAATCCTCATCTCTCCTCGGAAAGCGGTTCGCTGGGGGCTGTACGGATCGCGGGACAATCCATCATGATTCTCCCTCTCCCGGTTGGATGACGCAAACCGGCACTTCGTCTCATGCCGGCGGCTCCAGCATCACTTCAAAATCGCGGCCTTCCCGACGGTTCTCGTCCGGCCAGAACAAGGTGAAGATCAGCGAGCCCGTCTGCTCCGCTGTTGTGGCCAGATCCGCATACGATCCGGCATAGCCGAGCTGCGTACTGTCGAGGACATCCGCCGTCTTCCAGCCGTCCGGCGACCACCTCACCTGGAAGCGCTCGGCCGCGGTAATCCGCAGCGTTTCGCCCGCGCTCATGGCACGAATCTGGCGACGGAGCACCTTGAATACTTCGATGTGGCTCTTCGGATGCCGTCCTCGCGCGTAGCGCTCCTCCACAATCGGAATGCAGTCGTACACCCGGTCATCGGCCGCAGAGCGCAGCAGCTTCAGATACTCGGAGTGCGCCCACACCAGCGGCATGGCCGAGCCCGCCGGCCCGCCCAGCACCAACCCGTTCTTGTCCGGCTCATCCCAGATTTGCTCGGGGAGCATGCCGCCGCTGGAGGCGAACCGTTCCAGGGTCGCGATCAGCGGCTTCACATCGCGGCCGGCGGCCAGCTCGTAATGGGCGCGCTCGCCCACCAGCAGCGGCCATGCCCGGCCCTTGCCCCATCCCAGAAAGGGTCCGCCGTCGCTCCGCTGGCCGTAGCCGTCGTGGTTGTAGCGCAGCCAGCACGCCCCCTTCGGCGTCTCCACCTTGAGAACATGGTCCACCACTTTCAGCGAGTCCACGATCAGAGGGTCGTCGGCCGCACGCACCCCGTAGCGCACCAGCTCCAGAAAGCCCCCATCGATAATCTCCCGCGCTTCGAAATCAGACTTCACGCCGGGTGGAATGTTGTTGATGTGCACGATCTCCCGGCCGCACTCCTCGTGCGCATAAGGATCGCCGCACTCCGGAGGACGAATGCGCATGTAGTGCCGCTTCACGTCAGGATGCAGCACCCCGTTGTTCGTCACCGTCCATTCTTCCAGGTGGCTCTCGATCCAGTCGGCGTGCTCTTCCAGAAAATGCGCCAGTTCCGGCGAGCTGTGCGCGCGCGCCATATCGGCCGCGCAAACCAGGGCTGCGATCACCGCCGCCAGGGTCGAAGGCGAATAACCAGCCGTTTCCTCCCAGCGCTCCTGTTGGGTCACCGGCGCGTAGCGCACCAGGAAGCCGGCCGCCCGCTCCACAAACGGAAACACGGAGAAGCTGCCCAGCGCGTCGTGCTTCCACAGCCGCCACGCCAGCATAATCGGGAACGCGACTTCGTCCAGCTGAATGCCCGTCCAGTAGGGGTCGCCATTGACCCAGAAATTCTGCGAGAAGCCCCCATCCGGCTTCTGCGTGCAGGCCAGGTAAACCAGCGCACGCAACGCCGTCTCCCATCGGCCGCACGCCATCAGCGCCGTCGCGGTCTGCACCATGTCCCGGGTCCATACCAGGTGGTAGCCGCCCAGATCGTCGTCGCCTTTGGCATAGCCCCAGGGGATGGAAGCCGACGCGACAAACGCTCCCGCGAAGGTCTTGTCCTCGTGGGCCAGAACCACGTTGTGGCTGATATTCAGCAGGCGTCCGTCGTCGCTGCTGCAGCACGCCAGCTCCCGCGGCGTGGCGGCGCGATGCCACTGCTCGATAAACCGCTTCAGATGCCGATCGAACGGAACGCCCAGCGATCCCACCGTCGCCGACAGGGCGGCATGGTGCCCCTCCCCGAATCCGATCCCGATCGTGAACTCGCGCCGCATCGCCGGCAGCTCGCCCATAATCGCGATATTGCCGTCCAGCGCCGAGCCGAACTCCCAATCCATTTTGAAGTTCTGCTTCAGGTCCTGCCAGCCGTCGCTCGCGCCCACATAGCCGCAGCTGGCGCGCGAAAAGCCGCAGTCCGCCGCAAACGCCAGCGACATCGTGTCTTTCCAGGCCAGCACCACGCGCTGCCCCGCCACGTCGGCCACCTGTGCGGAATTGCCGCGCCCCCCCACCTCCAGATGCGGCGCCAGCAGTGCGTACAGCCGCAGCCGCGAGAGGAATTTCTCCTCTCCTTCCAGCTCCACGTGCACCAGGATCACCGGATAGTGCGGATCGGCAATCATCCGGCGAACAATCGTGTACCGCCCCTCCGGGTCCCGATTGCGAACGCAGATGGCCAGAGCATCCGGATCGATGTAATCGAATTCGTGCACCAGGTCGCGCCGTTCCTCGTGGAAAAACGTCTCCCCATCCGTGATCAGGAACTGCATGTCGCGAATCTGCGGCCGATCGATGGTGGGACAGTAAATCTCGTTCAGGATGCCGTGGGAGACGGTGAACCAGATCTTGCTGGAGGCGGCATAAGCCGTGCTGACCGCGTCCTTGGCGCTGGAGGTCCAGCGAGGTTCCAGCCCGGGTGCGCCGAAGGCCATTCCCTGCCCTTCGATCCATCGGTACCGCGGAGTCGCGTTTGCCATCGAATCAGCTATTCTCTCCGAAACGTCGCTAACCTTCGTAACGATTGGATCAATTCAGACGCACAAAGGTGTCGGCTTTTGCCGCTGCACCGGACTTTTTTGCCCCGGCTCGAGCCCCGGGATCACATCACCTGCGCCATGGCATCCGGGTCGGGATGGAACTGCACCTCGCTCATCGCATGGGCGACCTCGCGGTTCTTCATGAAGTATTGCCACACGAAGCCGGAGCGCAGGTTCTCGGCCATCAGCATCATAATCCCCTGATCGATCCCCAGAATATCCGGCGCAAACCAGTTGGCATGCGGCTGGAAGGCGTCCACAAAACCATAGCGCGTGTACACGTTCTCCTTGAACTGCTCGCGCATGCTCAGCAGCACGTGCGTGCATTCCGCGGGCAGAAAGATCACCGAGCCGCCCGCGGCATTCGGCACCAGCGTCCCGTCCAGCGGTCCCATGGCCGGCGGCCCACCCCACACGCGATACCCTTCCCGCGAATCCGACGCGGACACCCCCCACAGATTCTGATCGAACCAGGGAAACCGTCGTCCCTCCGTCAGACACCACAACTGGTGCGCCCGCGTGGCCGCCATGGAGTTGGTGAAGTAATTCGCGTGCAGGTCGGCGATATTGCGAAAATCGCACCACGCGTGCGCGTACTGATGAATGAAGATCGGCGCCACCCCGCTGATGTAATCCAGCCCGCCAAATTGCACCACCGGCCGTTGCAGATCGTTCCAGGTAGTAGCGGGGATCGGATGCGTCGGCGACCCGATGGCCAGCAGATACAGCACCAGCAGCTCGGAATAGATATCCCAGCGATGGTTCAGAAAGCCCTGATCCGGCAGCCAGCCCATCGAAAGCGTGTTGCCGCCGTTCAGCATCCACTCCCAGTCGATGCGCCGGTAGAACGTCGTCGCCAGCCCTTCAATCCTGGGATTCCCTGCAAAATACTGCCGGCAGGTAAGAATGCCGCACAGCAGCCAGCACGTGTCGATCGAGGAAAGCTCGCTGCCGAACATCCGCTGTCCGCTCTCCATGTCGATGAAGTGATAGAGAAATCCATGCTCGTGCGGACAATCTTCCAGCAGAAAAGCCAGCGTCTTCTCCACCCGCTGTTCGCAGTCGTAAGGGCGCAGGTAGTTTCGCTTGTGCGCAATGCACAGCCCGGTGAGCCCGAAGCCCGTCGCGGCAATGCTGGAAACGCGGCTGACCGACAGGCCCGCTGCAGGAGCCCGGTCGCGCACCATCCCCGTGCGCGGGCTGGCCTCGCTGTAGAAGAAGTCGCTGGCCCGCCCTTCCAGATCATCCAGCAGCGCCTCGGCCGCCTTGGTGATCTGGATCAGCGGCCGGTTGATGAAGACCCCGGGCGGATGCGGATACTGCTGCGCCGCCTGGGATTCCGACTTCGGCTCCTGCCCCGGCTTCACCTGCGGCGCCTGGTTCTGGTTTTGCCCCAGAGCCAGCGCAGGCGCGCCCAGCGCTAGAACACCGGATGCCCCGGCGCGACGCAGGAGTTCTCTTCGCGTTATGGACGATGGGGCCAATCGAGGCCCGTTCTTATCCTGGAATTTCAACAGAATTACAGTCCGTCAGGAGATTGACATCTCCACCCATCTTCACAATGGATGCGACCAGCGGCAGTCCTTTTCTCAATGTATAGGAGCCGCAGCAGCCGAAACGCCTCAGGCCTCGAAAAACCGAAATTCGCCCCCCATCGCGACTCACCCGGCCCTCTCCTTGCACCCCGCAGACCTCTCGCTGCATCCAGTATGATCGGAGGGCGCATTCTGCGCGGGCCTCCCTCCGTATTCGCAGATTACCCCGCGCGTCCCCTCGGCACTTTCGCAACACCAACCTCGCACAAGGAGGATGCTTTGGCACACGAAGTTCCACCCCTTCCTTACGACTATGCGGCTCTGGAGCCGCACATCGACGAACAGACGATGCATCTGCATCACGACAAGCATCACGCCGCCTACGTCAACAACCTCAACGCGGCCATTGAAAAACACCCTGACCTGGGAAAACACTCCGCGGAAGATCTGCTCCGCAACCTCAACAGCGTTCCGGAAGACGTCCGCACCACCGTCCGCAACAATGGCGGCGGCCACGTGAACCACAGCATGTTCTGGGCCATCATGAAGCCCAACGGCGGCGGCGAACCCAATGGCGCCATCGCCGACCAGATCAAAAAGGACTTCGGCAGCTTCGAGGATTTCAAAAAGCAGTTCAACGAGACCACCGCCAAACAGTTCGGTTCAGGCTGGGGCTGGCTCATCTGGGACGGCAAGCTGAAGATCGTCACCAGCGCCAACCAGGACAGCCCACTCACCCAGGGCCACTTCCCCATCCTCGGCAACGACGTGTGGGAGCATGCCTACTACCTCAAATACCAGAACAAGCGCCCCGAATACCTCGCCGCCTGGTGGAACACCGTCAACTGGGACGAAATCAACAAGCGCTTCGAAACCGCGAAAAAGTAAATCGCAGTCGCTGCGAATGCCCTTTCTTTTGCCCTCGGCAAAGGAAGGGGCATTTCCATCTCCGGCGGAGTTTATGATGGTCCGTTCCAGGCACCATCCGTACTCCTCCGGAGGACTCTTCTTCATGCGCCGTCTGCGCCCTCGCCTTGCCGTCTCGCTTCGCTGGCTTTTGCTTCCTGCCGCTGCCATCCTGATGGGCTTCGGCCTCACCGCCGCTGCGCAGCCCACACCCCCCGCGCCATCCCACTGGGTCGGCACCTGGGCCACGTCCCCCTTTGGCGGAGATCCCTGGCACACCATTCCTACTCTGGTCGATTCCACCCTCCGCGAGATCGTCCACTCCTCCATCCCCGGCAAGGCGCTGCGCGTCCGCTTCACCAATGAGTTCGGTACCGAGCCCCTGCGCATTGACGCGGCCACCGTCGCGCTGAGCGCCGGCGAGTCCGCGATTCAGCCGGATTCCCTCCACACCCTCGCCTTTGGCGGCCAGCCTTCTATCCTCATTCCCCCCGGCGCCGAAGCAGTCAGCGATCCCGTGGACCTGGCCACGCCCCCCTTCACCAACCTCGCCATCAGTCTGTATCTGCCGCTGCAGCAGATCAGCAATGTCTCCGTCCACCCCGGCGCGCAGCAGACGAACTACATCCAGGCCGGCAGCAACGTCGTCAGCGCACCGTCGCTGGCCGGCGCCACCGCCATCCCCTCCTGGTATTTCGTCAAAGGTGTGGATGTCGAGCCCGTGGCGCCCCACGCCGCCGCCGTCGTCGCCTACGGTGACTCCATCACCGACGGTGCCTATGCCACAAACAATCAGAACCATCGCTGGCCCGACTACCTCGCCCAGCGCCTGCACAACGATCCGTCTACCGCGCATCTGTCGGTTCTCGATGAGGGCATCGGTGGCAATTGCGTCCTCATCACCTGCGTCGGCCCCAACGCCCTCGCCCGCTTCGATCGCGATGTCCTCTCCCAGTCCGGCGTGAGATACGTCATCGTGCTCGAGAGCATCAACGACATCGGCGCTCTCCACGATCCCAACCGCCCCAACTACCAGCTGACCGCCGAAGACCTGGAACAGGGCCTGCGCCAGATCGTCGCCCGCGCCCATGAGCACGGCATCAAAGTCTTTGGCGCAACACTCACCCCCTACAAGGGCGCCGGCTACTTCACCGAACAAGGCGAGCAGATTCGCGAAGCCGTCAACGACTGGATCCGCAATGGCCACGCCTTCGACGGCGTCATTGACTTCGACAAAGCCACCCGCGATCCGGCCAACCCCCTGGTCTACGCACCCCAATATGACAGCGGCGATCACCTGCACCCCAAAGATGCCGGTTACGCCGCCATGGCCAACTCCATCGACCTGAGCCTCTTTCACTAACAGGAAACGCAGCCCCGGGCTCAGGCGGGGGCCGCGCCGTCCTGCCTGACCGCGGAACGAATGTCTGCCGACTCCCTGCAATCCGCAGCTTTTGCCGCAAAACTGTGTCTAATGGAGCAGAAAGGTTCTTCCGAACCATGCGTTTGCCCCTTTTTGCGCTTCTTCCTCTGCTCTTCGCTCCGAGTGCGTTCGCCCAGGCGCCCGGCGTCCCTCTCGGCTCCTCGCACTACACGCTCGTCGAAGCCGACACCGGCAAGACCGCCGGTTCCGCCGAGGCCTCCGTCTCCACCGTCCCTGGCGGCTACCAGATCGACTCCCGTGGAGATCTCAAGCTGGCGAAGTTCACCTACTCGTTTACGAACAGCAATCACCTCGACAGCCAGCTCAACATCGTGCGCGATCAGCTCAACGGCTCCGTCAATGGAGCCTCGGTAGCCTTCGATCTGGCCTCCGACCCCACCGGCCGTCAGTTTCAGATCACCATCGTTGCCGGCGGCAAGACCACCACCAACACCGTCGATCGTCACCAGCATCTGGCCCTGCTGCCTGATCTCGACCCCGCCGCCTACATCGCCATGGCGCACTTCGCTCTCGAGAATCCGCCCACGACCTGGATCATCATCCCCAAGCAGAACGGTCTGCTGGTCCCTGCCGATTACAATTCCCGGCCCGACGTCAGCGGGACGTTGGACGGCCGTTCCACCACCGTGCACCACACCAGCGTCATCGTGAGCGAGCAAAACGGCATCACCGTCGAGCTGTATTACTCCACCGACGGCCAGCTGCTGGAGGCCGACCTCCCCGAGCAGAATTTCTATGTGATCCGCGATGGCTTCCGCCTGCAGAGCCGGCCGCATTACACGCCGCCCCGCGGCGCCGCTCCGCCGCCGAATGCTCAGCAACCCGGGGCCCAGCAGCCCGGAGCGAATGGCCTTCCCCAGCCCCAGAATTTCTAATGAATCACGACCCGGTCCGCACGCCCCCGTTTTTCGGCTGGTACAGCCCCGTCCGCTCGTCCGCGTACTCCCGGAACGCCTGCAACTCCCGCCTCGCCACCTGGTAGCACTCGCAGGCCAGCGCCTCCAGGCCCGTCCGGTCCGTGATGCGCACCCGCCCGCGGCTGTATTCGATCAATCCCTGTTCCTGCAGCTTGCCCGCCACCACCGTGACCGCCGGCCGCTCCACGCCCATCATCGCGGCCAGAAAATCCTGGGTCAGCTGCAGCACGTCCGCGCTCGTCCGGTCGTGGCACAGCAGCAGCCATCGCGAGAGACGCTGCTGAACGTTATGCCGCGCGTTGCACCCGCACGACTGCGTCGCCTGCAGGATCTGCGACTGCATGTACCGCAGCACCATATCGTGGAAGCAGCCCAGCCTCCGGAATTCCGTCTCCGCGGCATCTTTCCCCGCCGCCCAGGCATGGCCCGGCACCTGCACCGCAATGTGGTTGCGGCTCTTCCGGATGCCCATCAGCGCGGGCGCCCCAATCGCCGAATCCCAGCCGAACATCCCCGCCTCCACCTGCGAGCCGTCTTCGAACGTCGTGGTCATCGATCCAATGCCCTCTTCGATGAAGAAGATATTGTCGATCTGCCCTCCAGGGGCCTCCAGAACCCTTCTCTGTTCCAGCTCTACCGCCCGCAGCCGCAGCCGCGCAAGAGTATCCGCGTCCAGATGCTGCAGAATCAGATTCCGATAGCTCACTCCATCCCCCTCTTCCTCCCGCCTGGGTCGCTTTCCGTCCCCTGGGTTGACTGCACCCCAAAAAGTTGCCCGGGTCCGTTCGCTTCCATACATACGATGCGCCTTCGCTGCACACACAATAGAAATCAGATGGCAGGGCCCCGGTTTGCGGTCGGCGCCATCGATGGACCCTGACATGCTGACCGCAATCCACATCGGCACCGATCCCCTCCTCCTCAGGACCCGGACTGCCGTTCTCGAATCCGCCGGCCTGCGCGTCATCAGCGCCGAGTCCGTCTCTCAGGCCCTCGGCACCCTCTGGGACAACCCGTTCGATCTGGCCGTGTTGTGCCACTCCCTCAGCCGCAGCGAGCGCCTCAGCCTGACCACCGCCATACGAAGGCGCAGTCCATCGGCACTCATCCTGCTCATTTCCGCGGGACCCGGCGCCTCTACGGCCGAGAAAGACGGGATGGACGCAGTCCTCGAACCCGATCCTCACCGCCTGCTACAGCGTCTTCGACCGATGCTTTGGATTCGTCAGCAGCATGGAGCGGAGACCCGCTTACACCAGGCCCATCACGCCTGAGGTCGGCGAAACGCGCTCAACAGATTGCCCACCAGCCGGCAGGCCCGCGGAACCGCCTGCCGCACCGGTCCCGCAATCTCGGTGCCGTAGCCAAAATGCGCAGCGCCCACCGTCAGCACAAACGCATGCGCCGGCGTGTGTCCGCACAGCGCGCCCGCCATAACCAGCAGCGCCTGTGGATCCAGGCGATGCGTCTCCGGAGACTCCCCGCCGGCCGCCACGGCCTGCACACGAATCGCTCCAGGATCGTCCGACGCATTCGCATCCACAAAGATGGCGAGATCGGTCGCCGCTACATCGGCGGCCATCTCCGGCGTGAACTGCTGCGCCACCACGATCCGCAAACGCGCGGCGGGGATCAGTTGTTCCACCGCCTCCGCGATCTGCAGACCCACGCCATCGTCCTCGCGCAGGGAGTTGCCGCAGGCCAGCAGCAGCGCCGGCCGGTCCGTGGCGCCGCTCGCTCCCCGCGGCAAAGCTGCCAATGCGGGAGGCAGGGGCGTTTTGGTTGTAAACGCGTCCATGGCGCCCCGGCCTCAGCCCCTCCGCACCTCGCGCACCAGCGAACCATCCGGTGCGCGTAGCTCGATCTTCAGCGGCATCCGCCCCATCGCATGGGTCGAACAGCTCAGGCAGGGGTCGAAGGTCCGCACCACCGCCTCCACGCGATTCAGCATGCCCTCGGCGATCTGGTCTCCGTGCACATAGTGCCGAGCGGTTTGCAGGATGCCCCGATTCATCGCGGCATTGTTGTGCCCCGTCGCAATCACCAGATTCGCCCAGCGGATCAGCCCGTTCTCATCCACCTTGTAGTGGTGGATCAGCGTCCCCCGCGGCGCTTCCGCCACGCCCACGCCTTCCAGGTTGTTCACCGACGCCGTGGCCCGCACATGCTTGTCCAGAATGCTCGCATCCGCCAGCAGCCCTTCGATCTTCTCCGCACCGTGCAGCATCTCGATCAGCCGCGCGTAGTGATAGTGGAACGAGCTCAGCAGCGGCCGCGGCGACATCGCCCGGAACTCCCGCCATTCCTTGTCGGCCAGAGGCGTATCGCAACGGCCGGCCAGGTTCAGCCGCGCCAGCGGTCCCACCCGATACGTCCCCCCCGGATACCCCAACGGCTTGTAATACGGGAACTTCATGTAGGTGAAAGGCTCAACCGCCTCGCCGATAAAGTCCGCGTAGTGCGCTGGATCCAGCTCGCCGGCGATGATGTTCCCTTCCGAATCGATGACGCGCAGCGCCCCGTCGTAATACTCGGCCAGCCCGCGGTCGTCAATCAGGCCCATGAACAGCGTTGGAAAGTTCGCGAAGACTTCAATCTCGGCCGTGAACTTCTCCACACTTTTGCGATACCACTCCAGCGTCCTCTGGATCGCGGCCACCGCGGGCGGAATCATGGCCAGGATCTCGTCCCGCTTCTCCGCGCTCAGCGGCTCGTTCACGCCCCCCGGCACCGTCCATCCCGGATGGATCCTTCGCCCCGCCAGCAGTTCGATCACGCGCTGCCCGAATTGCCGCAGCCCAATGCCGTCGGCGCCAATGGAAGGATGCGTATGCGCCACGTGCAGAATGCTCCGCTCCTCGGCCGGCGCATCCATGCCCAGCAGCAGATCCGGGGAGGACAAATAAAAGAAGCTCAGCGCATGCGACTGGATCAGCTGGGCCAGATTCAGAATCCGCCGCAGGTTCGCCGCCGCCCGCGGAATCCGCACCGCCAGAATCGCATCGCAGGCCTTCGACGACGCAATCAGATGGCTCACCGGGCAGATTCCGCAGATCCGCGCCGTGATGTTCGGCATCTCGTAAAACGGACGGCCTTCGCAGAACTTCTCGAATCCGCGCAGCTGGGTCACGTGGAAAGTCGCGTCCTGCACAACGCCGGCTTCATCCAGCTGCAGGGTGATCTTGCCGTGCCCTTCCAGCCGCGTGACAGGATCGATGACGAGGGTGCGAGGCATAGATTCTCCAATCAGCCGAAGTGGGCGACGCCGCCCAGCGTGGGCACGCGGCCCGCCAGCAGTTCCGTCAATACCTGATAGATCGTGTCTGCCGAAGGCGGGCACCCCGGCACAAACACATCCACCGGCACCACCTCATGAACCGGCCGCACGCGATCCAGCAGCGCCGGCACCCCCACCGTCGGCACCTGCGCCTGCAGATCGACATTTTCCAGATACACGCGCTCCAGCACCGGCAGCGGCCCCACCATGTTCCGCATCGCCGACACATTCCCCGTCAGCGCGCAGTCCCCCAGCGAAACCAGAATCCGCGAATGCTCGCGAATCTTCCGGATCTTCTTCAGATCGTCTTCGCTGGCCACCGCCCCCTCCACCAGCGTCACGTCCACCATTTCCGGGAAGGTCTTGCGATCCACCAGCGGGCTGTACACCAGACGAAACCGGCTGCTCAGCTCGATGAGCCGCTCATCCATATCCAGCAGCGACATGTGGCACCCGGAACAACCGTCCAGCCACACC
This sequence comes from Acidobacteriaceae bacterium, assembly GCA_036267395.1. Taxonomy (GTDB): domain Bacteria; phylum Acidobacteriota; class Terriglobia; order Terriglobales; family Acidobacteriaceae; genus Palsa-343. The sequence goes on from DATAWD010000026.1 coordinate 129,659, forward strand.
GTGGCCAGTGTCTTCACGTCACTCATGGCTGCTCCCCTTCCCGCATGATCCGCAGATAAGGCAGGAACTCCGGATGCTTACGCGCCTTGCTCATCGCGCGGTTCTTCTCGAACAGCGCGCCCGTCGGGCACACCTGCACGCATTTGCCGCAGCTGGTACACGTTTCGGAGGCGCCCCACGGCTCCTTCAGATCGGTGATCACCAGCGATTGCGCGCCCCGCCCCATCACCCCCCAGGTGTTCGCCCCTTCTACCTCTGAGCACACCCGCACGCAGCGCGTGCACAGTACGCACCGGTTGTGATCCACCGTGAATCGCGGATGCGAGGCATCCACCGGCAGCTGCGGATACTGGTAGGGAATCTCCACGTGGGTCATGCCCAGCGTCAGCGCCAGGCTCTGCAGCTCGCACCGCCCGTTCGCCACGCACACCGAACACACGTGGTTGCGCTCCGCGAAGAACATCTCGAGGATCATCGTCCGGTAGCGGTCGATCTTCGCAGAATGAGTTGCGACCTCCATCCCCTCTTCCACCCGCGTCACGCACGCCGGCTGCAGCCGCCTCGCGCCTTTCACTTCCACCAGGCACAAACGGCACGAGCCCACGCTCGACAGCCCCTCGATCTGGCACAGCGTCGGGATCGCAATTTTGTGCTCCCGCGCCGCTTCCAGAATCGTCTGGTCCGAACGAGCGCTCACATCCACCCCGTCAATCGTCAGAGTACGAACATTCGCTTCGGCGCTCATGCATGTACCTCCCCGCGGGCGGCGTCCACCCCAGCCGGACTGCATGCGCAGACTCCCGCCGGACAACGCTTCTCGTCGATGTGCGCCAGATATTCATCTTTGAAATAACGCAGCGTGCTCAGCACTGGATTGGGTGCCGTCTGCCCCAACCCGCACAGGCTCGTGGCACCGACGACCTCGCACAGCTCCGTCAGCTGATCCAGATCCCGGTGCGTGCCCTCGCCTTTGCAGATCTTTGTCAGCAGGCTATACATCTGCACCGTCCCCGCCCGGCATGGAATGCACTTGCCGCACGACTCCGTCATGCAGAACTCCATAAAGAACCGCGCCACCGACACCATGCACGAGGTATCGTCCATCACGATCATCCCGCCCGAACCCATCATGGAACCGGCGCTGATCAGAGCGTCGTAGCTGATGGAGAGATCCAGGTGCTCCTCCGGCAGGCATCCCCCCGATGGCCCGCCCGTCTGGACCGCCTTGAATTTCCTGCCGTCCGGCACGCCGCCGCCGATCCCGAAGATGATGTGCCGCAGCGTCATCCCCATCGCCACTTCCACCAGGCCCGTCCGTTGGATCTTCCCGGTCAGCGCAAAGACTTTCGTCCCCTTGCTGCGCGCCGTCCCCATCGAGGAGAACCATTCACCCCCATGCCGGATAATTGGCGCCACATTAGCGAAGGTTTCCACGTTGTTGATCAGCGTCGGCGCGCCCCACAGTCCCGATACCGCCGGATACGGCGGCCGTGGCCGCGGCGTCCCCCGCCTGCCTTCAATCGAGGCAATCAGCGCCGTCTCTTCGCCGCAGACAAATGCCCCCGCCCCCAGACGAATATCGATATCGAAACTGAAGGTCGTCTCGCAGATGCTGTTCCCCAGAAATCCCCGCCGCCGCGCCTGCTGCAGCGCCGCCGTCAGCCGCTGTACGGCGAGCGGATACTCCGCGCGCACATAGATGTAACCCTTGCTCGCGCCGATCGCGTAGGCCGCAATCGCCATGCCCTCGATCACGCGCTGCGGATCGCTCTCCAGCACGCTGCGATCCATGAATGCGCCCGGATTGCCCTCGTCTCCGTTGCAGATCACGTACTTCTGCGCGCCTTTGACCTTCGCCACCGTGTCCCACTTCAGCCCCGTGGGATAGCCCCCGCCTCCGCGCCCCCGCAGCCCGCTCTTCGCGATCTGCTCGATCACCGACGCCGGATTCATGTCCGTCAGCGCCTTCACCAGCGCTTCATACCCGCCCCGCGCTACGTATTCCTCGATCTTTTCCGGATCGATGTGCCCGGAATTCTCCAGCACCACATG
>DATAWD010000027.1:0-99894 GCA_036267395.1 Acidobacteriaceae bacterium
ATCGAACGCTGCTTCAGCCGGCTTAAGCAATTTCGACGACTGGCCACTCGCTACGAGAAGTCCAAAGCCTGCTTTCACTCTCTCGTTGCTCTCGCCTGTTCATGGCTCCTGCTTCAGCTATATGTCGATACAGCCTAGGGCGCGGGTCCCCGGGCGAGGGATTCTGTCCCTGCCGCCGAAGATCGCGGCAGGAGAGAATCGATGTCCGCTACGCTCGCAGCTTTCCCTCAGAGCCTTTCCGCCGCCTCGCCGGCACCCTTCCCGCTGGGGCGGCCGGTGGCGAAACTGCATTCGGTCAGGAAGCGCTATGGCGCGGTGACCGCTCTGGACGGCTTCTCGCTGACGCTCCACGCCGGAGAAGTGGTCGCCTTGCTGGGTCCCAACGGCGCCGGCAAAACCACCGCCGTTCGGCTGCTCCTGGGCCTCATCGGGGCAGATTCCGGCAGCGTGCGCGTGCTGGGCCGCGATCCTCGCGACGCCGACGCCCGAACCCGCATCGGCGCCATGCTGCAGGTGAGCCGCGTGCCGGAGATGTTGCGCGTTCGTGAGCACATTGACCTCTTCCGCAGTTACTATCCCCATCCGCTCAGCACCGAAGAAGTCCTTCGCACCGCCCATCTGGAATCCGTCGCCAACCAGATGTTCGGCAAGCTTTCCGGCGGCCAGAAGCAGCGAACGCTCTTTGGGCTGGCGCTGTGCGGCAACCCCGACCTCATCTTTCTCGACGAGCCGACCGTCGGCATGGATATTGAGTCGCGCCGCGCCCTGTGGGATCAGGTGCGGGCGCTCTCGGCGGCAGGCAAGACCGTGCTGCTGACCACGCATTACCTCGAGGAGGCCGATCATCTGGCCAGCCGCATCGTCGTCATCAACCAGGGCAGGCTGCTCTGCGAGGGGACCCCGGCCGAGATCAGGAACCGCGTCTCCGGACGGCGGATTCGCTGCATCACGCAGCTCGATCCGGAATTCCTGCAGGCGCTGCCTTCGGTTTCTGAGGTGCAGCGCGATCGCGAGGCGGTGGTGATTCTGGCCGAGCATCCGGAGCGCGTCGTGCGGGAGATGCTGCTGCGCGACGAGACCCTGCACGGGCTGGAGATTTCGTCAGCCGCGCTCGAAGACGCCTTCCTGGCGCTCACCAGCGACCCGTCCGCGAAGAACTGATCTGCAACCGAGAGAGGAAAAAGCATCATGGCCACACAAAGCATCGCCATCGCCCCGCAAACGCTCGGCGCGGCTTATTACGCCCGGGTCTTCCGCAAGGAGACGCAGTACGAGTTCGTCCGCATGCTGCGAACGAAGGCCTTCTCGTTCTCGGTCATCGGCTTTCCCATCATGTTCTTCCTGCTCTTCGGCATCTCCAACCGCGCCAGCGGATACGGCCAGTACCTGGTGCCCGCCTACAGCTGCATGGGCGTGGTTTCCGCCTGCCTCTTCGGCATTGGCATGGCCATCGCGCTGGAGCGCGCTCAGGGATGGCTGGAAGTGAAGCAGGCCAGTCCCATGCCGCGCATCCTCTACCTGGCCGCCAAAGTCATGGGTTGCGCCCTGTTCTCGATCATCATTATGGCGCTGCTGGTGCTGCTGGGCGTCGCGCTGGGCGGCGTCACCGTCACGGCCCTGCAGGTGCTGGAGCTCTCCGGAGTCATCCTGGCCGGGTCCGTGCCTTTCACGGCCATGGCGTTGCTGGTCGCGCTGCTGGTGCCGCCCAATTCCGGGCCCGGCATCATCAACCTCATCTATCTGCCCATGTCCTTCGCCTCGGGTTTCTGGATGCCCATCAGATACCTGCCTCACTGGCTGCAGCGTGCGGCTCCGGTCCTGCCCACCTACCACCTCGCGCAGCTCGCACTGAACATCTTCGGGTTCGCGCAGCCCGGCACCATGATGGTGCACTGGGAAGCGCTGGCAGGATTTACCCTGTTGATGCTGGGCGCGGCGTGGATCCTCTTCCAGCGCTTTGAGGCCAGGGCGTGAAGGATGCGAATCGCAATTCGGGGCTGATCCCGCAGGGTTGCGGGGCCGGCTCCGTGTCACAGTCTCTGCTTGAGGAGCTGGGGACTGCCGAGATTCGGGTGCGCGGTGGACTCCTCCACCAGAACTCCGGATGGCGCGGCCGGCTCTTCGAATTTATCTGGCTCATCTATGCCGTCTTCTTTGTGATCCAGCCGATTCAGGAGCACAGCCGGAAATCGTGGATCGCCTTCGCCGTTGCGTTTTCCATCTTCCTGGGACTCTACACCGCGCTGGTTTTTTCCACGTCCCGCCGCATACAACTCCTCGTCCTGGGAGCGATGTCCGCACTCGCCCTTGCGTACTACCCGTTCAACGCCGGCGCCTGCGGCATGTTCATCTACGTGGCGGCCTTTGTTCCGTTTGTCTCTGAATCGATCGCGGTTTCGGTGGGGACGTTTGTCTTCGTCTGCGCCAGCATGATGCTGGAAGGCTGGCGCCTGCACCTGAGCCCCTGGTCATGGCTTTTCTGCGCCCTGATCGCGGTGGCCGTGGGGGCAGGAAACCTGGTGGCGGCGCAGCGCATGCGGGCCAATAAGAGCCTGAACCTGGCGCAGGAGCAGATCGCCCACCTGGCCAAACTGGCCGAGCGCGAGCGCATTGCCCGCGATCTCCATGATGTGCTGGGGCACACGCTCTCGGTGGTCGTGCTGAAGGCGGAACTGGCGGGCAAGGTGATGGACCGCGATCCGGAGCGCGCCCGCGCCGAAATCGCTGAAGTGGAGCAGGTCGCCCGCAAGGCGCTGGGCGAAGTGCGTGAGGCCATTCGCGGCTACCGCTCCGAGGGCCTGGCGGCTGAGATCGATCGGGCTCGCAGGATCCTCGATGCGGCGGGCGTGACCCTGGAATGCGAAGCGAAGCCGCCGCTTTTCGCCCCGGCTGAAGAAACCCTCCTGTCCCTGATCGTGCGCGAAGCTGTCACCAACATCGTGCGCCACGCCCAGGCCAGCCGCTGCCGGCTCGATTTTCAATCCAACGGCCACGGCACCGCGCTCGTGGTGGAAGACGATGGCCGCGGCGGCATTCGCGCCGAAGGCAATGGACTGCGCGGCATGCGCGAGCGCGTGGAGTCCATTGGCGGCCGGCTGCTCATCGATTCGGGGCAGGGAACCCGCTTGCTGGTCGAAATCCCGCCCCAGGCCGTCGGCTCGTGATGAAGAAGATTCAGGTGGTCGTCGCCGAAGACCAGGCCATGGTACTGGGCGCGCTGGCTGCGCTGCTGGAAACCGAGCCCGACATCGCCGTCTGCGCCCGCGCTGCCAACGGCCGCGAGGCCCTGACGCTCGTCGGCAGGCACAAGCCCGATGTGCTGGTGACCGACATCGAGATGCCGGAGATGACCGGCCTCACGCTCGCTGCTGAAGTCCGCGAACGGCATCCGCCGACGCGGGTCGTCATCCTCACCACCTTTGCCCGATCAGGTTACCTGCGGCGTGCCCTCGATGCCGGTGCCAGGGGATATCTGCTCAAAGACCGCCCCTCGGCCGAGCTGGCTGAAGCGGTGCGGCGTGTCCACCAGGGGCTGCGGGTGGTCGATCCCGATTTGGCACTCGAGGCCTGGGACAGCGGCCCCGACCCCCTGACCGAGCGCGAGCGGCAGATTCTGTGGCGCGCCGGAGAAGGGAAGTCCAGCGGCGAAATTGCTGAAGAACTGCACCTTTCCGAAGGCACGATTCGCAATTATCTCTCCGAGGCCATCAGCAAGCTGGGCGCATCCAATCGCGTGGAAGCGGCCCGTCTGGCGCGATCCCGGGGATGGCTCTAAGCTCCCTGAGTAACTTCCTGGGTGGAACGAACCATTGTCCCCTGCTTTTCAACCGTGATACGTTCATGCTTCGCGGGGTCGTGGTTCGATTGCGGACTCCTCGGCCAGTTCTGCTCGTCGAAGGCCGCGCCATCTACAGAGAGAGATTCCCCCTGAACGCGCGCGAGAAAACGCCGGATTCCCGGGCTCCCGCCGCGACGATTCTTGTCGTCGAGGATGACCGTGCTGTGCGCCTCCTCTTCACGAAAGTGCTGCAGTCCGCCGGATATCACGTGGTCGCCTGCGAAAATGGCTCGGCGGGGCTGGAATGGGCGCGGAAACACCTCGACTCCCTGGACGCCATCGTCACCGATGCCCGGATGCCGGCCATGGGTGGACAGCGGCTCATCGCACGCGTCCGAAGCCTCAATCCCAATGTGCCGGCGATTGTCGTCAGTGGAAATGTCATCGAAGGCACTCCCGACGCCATGACCGTCTTCCTCTGCAAGCCAGTAACCCCGGGAGCCCTCACCCGGGAGCTGCGGCGCCTCCTGTGCGATAGGATGTAGAGTTCGCATCTGACCTTCCCGCAAACTGGGGGCGCAGCCAGGACCATGATTATTGGCGTTCCGAAAGAAGTGAAAGACCACGAGAGCCGGGTGGGGATTACCCCCGCCGGCGTCAAGGCGCTTACCGAGGCCGGGCACAAGGTACTCGTGGAAACCCATGCCGGCGAGCTCTCCGCATTCACCGACGACGAGTATCAGTCCGCCGGAGCCGAAATCGTCGGCTCTGCGCATAACGTGTGGGGCACTGCCGACCTGGTCGTGAAGGTCAAAGAGCCCGTGGAGAAGGAGTATGGATTCTTCCGCGAGGGCCTGGTGCTCTTTACCTACCTGCATCTCGCGCCCCTTCCCGAGCTGACCGAAAAGCTGTTGCAGAAGAAGGTCATCGGCATCGCCTACGAAACCATTCGTGATCGCGCCGGCACCCTGCCGCTGCTCACCCCCATGTCCGAAGTGGCCGGCCGCATGGCGGTGCAGGTGGGCGCGGCCTATCTCGAAAAGGAAAAGGGCGGCCGCGGCGTGCTGCTGGGTGGTGTTCCCGGCGTGCCTCCGGCCAGCGTCTGCGTTATCGGTGGCGGCATTGTCGGCACGAATGCCGCAAAAATCGCTCTGGGCATGGGCGCGCGCGTCACGCTGGTGGACCTGAACCTGAATCGCCTCCGCGAACTGGACGACATCTTCAACGGACGCCTCTTCACCCTCGCCTCGAATTCCTGGAACGTCTCGCGGGCGGTTCAGGAGGCGGACCTGGTCATCGGCGGCGTGCTCATCCCGGGCGCGGCCGCGCCCAAAATCGTTACCCGCGCCATGGTCATGAAGATGAAGAAAGGAGCCGTGATCGTGGATGTCGCCATCGACCAGGGCGGCTGCGTTGAAACGGCGCGGCCCACGACCCACAGCGATCCCGCCTTCGAAGTGAACGGCGTCGTGCATTACTGCGTGACCAATATGCCCGCGGCCGTGCCTAATACCTCCACCCTGGCGCTCACCAACGCCACCTTCCCCTATGTGTTGCGCCTGGCCCGCCACGGAGCGAAAAAGGCTATTCAGGAAGACGATGGCATTCGCGATGGCGTGAATACCTATGACGGGACGCTGACCTGCGAACCCGTCGCCGTCTCGCAGAAGAAAGCCTGGAAACCGGTCCGCGATCTGCTGGCCTGAGCCCTGAAAGGGCGCAGCCACCCGGCCGCGCCCTGCCGTCCTGACGAACGACTCTACTGCTCCGAGATCTGTACCGGGTGCTCTACGCGGAACGTCAGCAGCGTTTCCGTGGGCAGAAAGATCTCCTTGTTCCCGGTCATCGCGCTGCCCGCCCCACCGGCCCCGGCGCCGGCCAGACCGCCAATCAGCGCGCCTTTACCGCCTCCGGCAATCCCGCCGATGATGGCCCCAAAAGCGCCGCCGCCGCCCGCGAACAGAGCCGTCCGCCTGCCCTTGCCCTTCTCGACGCGTTCCATCGTGCTGGTCGAGACCGGATAGCTGCCCCAGCGGGTCTTCACCCGCTCCAGACGAAGCTCCAGCAAGGCACCGCCCTTGAAGTGCCCCAGAGACTTCGCGTCGATCACGACACCTTCAGCGCGTGCTCGGCGCGGAATCACCGTTTGACCGTGGACCACGACATCGTCCACCACGGTGGCGTGGAAGGTCTGCCCGGGCTGGCTGATCTTCGATCCCAGATCTTCGTCCAACCGGACGCGAATCGGTGTGCCCGGCGGGATCGTCACCCGCGCTGCAGGCGGCGGCGCTGCCGGCTGTGCCGCGGCTGATGAAGGCTGCGCCGGAGCCGGGGGTGGTGTCGCGTTATCGGGAGGAGGTGCGGGCGGGTTATTCGCCGCCGCGGGCTGCTGCGCGGCCGGTGTGGAACTCTGAGGGGCAGCCGGCGGTGTGCTCTTGCTGCAGCCCGTCAACAGGGAAATGCTCACCCAGGCCGTCATGGCCAGGCACAGGGGGATGCGGGTCACTTTCATAGCCAACTCGATGCTCTTTCCTGGCCAGAGGTTGGGTCGGCGAAACGCACGGCCTCCGAAGTGCCCTTTCGCTTTCAGAAACAGCATTTTAGTGCATGCCTGCGCCTATAATCGTCCCGTACTCGGGGGACGATTTGGCTGAGGTAAAGAACCGGCGAACGACGCTGATCCTGCTGGGGGTCGCCGTCTTTGTGCTGCTCCTTCTGCTGGTGGGCCTCAACGCCTTCAACCTTCGCCAGCTTAATCCGCGCACCACGGCGCAGATTTTCCTCCTTACCTCGCTCTCGGTCGTCGTCTTTCTCCTCTTCGTCATCGTTCTGGTCCTGCTGCTGCGCAACCTCATCAAGCTCCTGGCGGAGCAGCGCAGTCAGGTGCTGGGAGCCCGGCTGCGGACACGCATGTTCATCGGGGCGCTGTTGCTTTCCTTCGTGCCTGCGCTCTTCATGTTTTTATTCAGCTTTCTTTTGTTAAACCGTTCGCTGGATCGATGGTTTTCCACTCCGGCCGTCGAGGTGCGGGCGGAATCCACGCAGATTGCCATGGAGCTTTCCCACTACGCCGCCCTCAATGCCCGCGCCGAGTCGGAAAGCATTGCGCGCTCCCAGCCCCTCGCCGCAACCCTGCAAACGGCGAACCGCCAGGCCATTCTGGACGAGCTGCGCAGCCACCAGATCACCCTCCAGGGCGGTTTCGCAATCCTGTATCAGGACTCGTCCCCCTTCGCCACCTACGAGCTCCCGCAAGCCTCCGGACCGGCGCAGATTCATTCCTGGGTCGATCCGGATGATCAGCAAACCATCGCCGCGGGTGCATCGCTTGCGCCCATCATCCTCAAGGCGGCGCAGCGCTCCGATGAACCCATGCTGATCGTCGCTGGAACGGAATACGCGCTCGGTGCGGCCAGTCTGCCTGCCGGCGGCGTCATCGTCGTGGGTTTGCCCATGCCCGCCGGCCTGAACTCGATCATGGCCGACCTGAGCAGCGGCACCAGCCAGTATTGGGCGCTCTACCGTCAGCGGCGCATCATCCGCACCACCTACTTCCTGCTGCTGCTGATGCTCACCGCTCTGGTGTTCTTCGCCAGCAGCTGGCTGGCGCTCTACGTCTCCCGGCAGATGACCGGGCCGCTGGAGGCTCTGGCCGACGCGATGGACGTGATCGGCCGCGGCGACTATCGCCACCGCGTCACGGTGCAGGCCACCGCGGAGATGGGCGAGCTCGTTCGCTCCTTTAACCACATGGCGGCTGACCTGGAACAGAGCCGCCTGCTGGCGGAGTCCTCCGCCCGCGAGCTCTCCGCCGCGAATCTCGCCCTCGAAGCGCGCCGCAAGGAGCTGGAGACCATTCTGGAGACGATTCCCTCCGGCGTCGTCACTCTCGACGCGTCGCGCAGAATCCTCCTGGGCAATCGAGCCTTCACGGAATTGCTGCGGCTCAAAGGGCAGCCGAACCTCACCGGCGTGCCGCTGGACTCGCTCGTACCCGCCGAATTCGCCGAGGATCTCGTCCGTCTGGATCGCCGCGCCCACCGCATGGGCACCGCCTCTTCTGAATTCGAGCTGCGCACGCAGCGCGGCGTCTTCAATCTCTCCATCACCATGGCCACCCTGGACGCGCACGGCGATCCGAGCCTCGGGTCGATTCTCGTCCTCGAAGACGTCTCGGAGTTCCTGCATGCGCAGCGCCAGGCCGCGTGGAAAGAGGTGGCCCAGCGCGTCGCCCACGAGATCCGCAACCCCCTCACCCCCATCACGCTCTCCGCGGAGCGCATCCGGCGCCACGTCGATCGCAGCCTGCCGGAGTCGCCCGGCGTCATTCGCAAATGCTGCGACGTGATCCTCGGCTCAGTGGAATCGCTGCGTACTCTGGTCGGTCAGTTTGCCGCGCTGGCCCAGTTTCCCGTCGCCCATCCGCGTTCTGCCGAGCTCAACGAAATCATCGACAAGGCTCTGCTGCTGTTCGAGGGCCGCATGGGCAATATTCGCGTGGAGAAGCGCCTGGATCCCGGCCTGCCCGCCGTCATGGCCGATCCGGAAGCCCTCCGCCGCGCCATCGCCAACCTCATCGATAACGCCGCCGAGGCCATGCAGGACAGTTTGCTGCGCGTTCTGTCCATCCGCACCGGCGTCGCCGATACCCGCGGCATGGCCGAGATTGTCGTTGCCGATACCGGGCCCGGCATCACCGATGACATGCGCGAGCGTCTCTTCCTGCCCTGGTTCTCCACCCGCCATCGGGGCACGGGCCTGGGACTTTCCATTGTCGCCAAAATCATCCAGGACCACGGGGGCACCATCCGCGCCGAGAACAATGTGCCCGCCGGTGCGCGCTTTATCATCGAATTGCCGCTGGCCGGGCCGGCCTCTCCGGAGAGTGAGCCGGCTCCGGCCCTGACCAAATCGGTCTGACCCAGGACAGCATGAACCATATCCTCATCGTGGACGATGAAGTCGAGATTCGCGAGACTCTCGAAGAGATTCTTCGCGAAGAAGGCTATGCGGTCGCCAGCGCTGCCACGGCAGCCGAAGCGCTCACCCAGGCCCGCGATCCCGTCTACGACCTGCTGCTGCTGGATGTCTGGCTCCCCGACCGTGACGGCCTCGAGGTCCTGGCCGAGCTGCGCGCCCTCGACGCGGACACCCGTCCCGAAGTCATCGTCATCTCCGGCCACGCCACCATCGAGACCGCGGTGAAGGCCACCAAACTGGGCGCCTTCGATTTTCTGGAAAAGCCTCTCATGCTGGAGCGCACGCTGATCGTCGTCAAGAATGCGATTGAGGCCAAACGACTGCGCGCCGACAACCTGGAATTTCGTCGCCAACTCACCGTGGAGCAACAGATCACCGGGGAAAGCGTGCAGGCCCGCGCCCTGCGCCAGCAGATCAGGCTCATGGCGCCCACCAACGGCCGCGTCCTGATCTACGGCGAGTCCGGCTCCGGCAAGGAGTTGATCGCCCGCGCCATCCACGCCGAGAGTCTGCGCTGTGACCGCGTCTTCGTGGAACTGAACTGCGCCGCGATTCCCGAAGACTTCATCGAGAGCGAGCTCTTCGGCTACCGCAACGGCGCCGTGCCCGGCGGCCCGCCTGAGAAGCGGGGCACCTTCGAGCGCGCCAATGGCGGAACCCTCTTTCTGGACGAAGCCGGCGACATGAGCCTCAAGATGCAGGGCAAGGTCCTGCGCGCGCTCGACGAACAGCGCTTTCTCCCCGTCGGCGCCCTGCAGCCCATCAGCGTGGATGTGCGCGTGATCGCCGCGACCAACAAAAACCTGGAAGATGAAATTGCCAAAGGCAATTTCCGCGAGGATTTCTTCTACCGCCTGAACGTGATTCCGTTCTTCGTGCCGCCCCTGCGTGATCGCCGCGAGGATATCCCCCTGCTGGTTCGCGAGTTCCTCCGCGGCTTCGGACGCGAGTACGGCCGCCCCCGCGTGGAGATGGCCGACGACGCCATCGAGCTGCTGCGCCACTACCACTGGCCGGGCAACGTCCGCGAGCTGAAGAATGTCATCGAGCGAGTGCTGATCCTCAACCCCCAGGCCCATCGCATTGAGCGGCGCCATCTCCCCATGCTGGTCCATCGCACCGCCGTGCGCACCGGCGACTTTGACACTCTGCAGCAGGCGCGCGATGCCTACGAGCGCGAATACATCCTCAGGAAGATCGATGACTGCAACGGGAACATGAGCCGCGCTGCCGAAACGCTGGGCCTCGAGCGCAGCCACCTCTACCGCAAAATGAAGGCTCTGGGCATCAGCGTCCGCGAGCCGGCCCAGGAGCGCTGAGCTCAGGCCAGCGTAAAGACTGTAATTTCCGGCGGACAGTTGAGCCGCATGGGCATCCCGATCGCACCGATGCCTCGATTGACATACAGGTGCGTCGCACCGTACTGAAACCAGCCCTCGACATAGCGGCGGCCGTATTCCGGCAGAAAAAGCGGCGGCACGAAGGGAATCCGTATCTGGCCCCCATGGGTGTGTCCGGACAGCATCAGATCGGCGTTGTATCGGGCGATCTCCGGCAGGATATCGGGCTCGTGCGCCATCACGATCATGGCTTCCTTCTCCCGGATCGCGCTGGCCGGAATCGCCTTCTCCGGATTGGCCGCTCCCACGCACGCGCTGCCCAGCCCCACCAGCCACAGCCGCTGGCCGTCCCGCTCCAGTGGAATCGCCGTGTTGTACAGGCAGGGAAGGCCGTGCTCCACCAGAATGTGCCAGATCGCACGCCCATTCACCATCTGGTCGTGATTGCCCAGCGACGTGTACCGCAGCGGGCACTCGATCCCGTTCAGGATGGAGGCGCACTCCGGCATGTGACGCAGCGCGAACGTCCTGTGGAATTCCATGTGGGGCAGGCGAATCGGCCCATAGGTGACAAAATCCCCCGTAATCAGCACCATGTCCGGCTTCAGCCGATTCACATGGTCCACAATCTCCCGCACGAAAAAGCTCTCCGTGAACTCCAGGTAGTGGATGTCGGAGATTTGCACGATGCGCATGCCGCGAAAAGCATCCGGCAGGCGAGGCAGCTGGATGGTGTGCTCCTCCACGCTGATCTCGTGCCGCGCAATTTCACCGCCATAGAGCGCCAGGCCACCCACCGTTGCCGCGGACAGCGTCAGGAACGATCGCCGGGTCAGCCGGTGCGGCCGTTGCGAAGATGAAGACGGCCTCTGCTCGGTTTCCTGTTGGCTCTCGATGGTGGGACCCACTCCTTATTGGACGCTCTGACGGAAGCACGGGACGGGAAACACCCCTCTGGCCAGGACAGTCCTCTCCTCTCGCAGAAGACGCAGGGCCGCTGATCCAGCGGCCACTGCTCTCAGCTTACCAGTCGTATTTGCTAGTACGGATACGGGTATCCGTAGGCACGGTAGGGATAGGGATAAGGGTAGGGATAATAGCCCCGATACACCGGCCGTCGCACCAGCTGGGGCGCGCTCCGCGCCAGCCGCTGTGCCTCCTGCCACGACACCGGCTGCACGGTCACCGCCGAGGCCAGATGGAAATTCAGCAGAGCCTCAGCGGGAAGGTAGATCCGCGGACCATTGCTGGCCGCCGAGGCCGCCATCCCCGCGCCGCCGCCGACAATCGCGCCGGCCGCTGCCCCCGGTCCCCGCCCGATCAGGCCGCCGATGATGGCGCCTACCACCGCGCCACCAACCGTGTTGCCGGCCGTGTAGCCTGCCTTGTTCGGGCCCTTGCTCGACCACAGGTCTGTCGTTATGGGATAGGTGTGTCCGCCCAGGTTCACCTGGGTCACCTGCAGCTGCAGTTCGCCGCTGCCGCCAAGGGCGCCTGGTTTCTTCGCGTGAACGACCGTGCCCTGCAGCACCGCGCCCCGCGGAATCGCCAGTACGTTGCCTTCAAACACATCGCTGGCCGCCGTCGCCTGAAAGACCGTGCCGTCCTTCACTTTGGAAACATCCAGCGGCTCGCTCAGGCGTATCTGCATCAGCGTCCCGGCCGGGATCGTCACCGGTCCGCTCGGAGGCTGTGGGGGAGGGTAGTTGTTATAGCCCGGCTGCCCGCCGCCCTGCGGTGCGTAGGGCGCCTGGGCGTTGTTCTGATCCGGCGGAGGAGGCGGCGGCATCGACTGCGGGTTTTGCGCAGGCGACGGTTGCTGCCCCTCATCGGGTGGCGGAGGCGGCATGTTCTGCTGCTGTTGATCGACCGGCGGAGGCGCCGGCTGCGCGGCCTCCTGGCCGGACGGTCCGGTCACCGTGATGTTGTTCTGGATGCCGCTGACCCCGGTAACGTTCGCGGCGTCGGTTTCAGCCTGCTGCCGCTGCTGCTGCGTCTCCACGCTGCCGCTCAACGTCACCACGCCGTTGGCGGTGGCCGCGATGACAGGCTGGTCCTTCAGAACGGGATCGTGGGCCAGCGCGCTCGATACCGACGATTGCAGCGCGGCATCGTTATTGCCCTGGGCATACCCGGTTCTTCCCGCGAGAACCGCAAAGCAGACGGCGAGCGCCAGGATCCAGCTCTCCGCCCTCCTGAATTTCAGATCAAAAGTAAGCATGGCTGTCGTATCCCCCGTGCCCCGGGCTCATTCTATCTGCGTTCGTGGGATCAGACGCAGTTTCGCCCGAAGCGGCTCTGTTTCTGCCTCATTCAACACAGAGTTAGATGAAAAGTTACGCCCCGGGGATCGGAAACAGCGATCAGCCTCGATGCTTTCGGTAACGTTCGATCAGGGTCGTCGTCGAGCTGTCATGGGCGCCTGCCGCCGGGCCCGAACCCTCCAGCTCGCCAATGATCTTCTTCGCCAGAACTTTGCCCAGTTCCACACCCCATTGATCGAACGAGTCAATCTGCCAGATCACCCCCTGGGTAAAGACGCTGTGTTCGTAGAGCGCCACCATCTTGCCCAGCGCTTCCGGCGTCAACTCATCCAGCAGAAAGGTGCTGGACGGCCGATTGCCCTCGAAAACCCGGTGCGGCACCAGCCAGTCCGGCGTCCCCTCGGCCTTCACCTCATCCGGCGTCTTCCCGAAAGCCAGCGCCTCCCCCTGAGCAAAAACGTTGGCCAACAGCAGGTCGTGGTGGTTACCTAAAGGATTCAGTGTCTTAGAGAAGCCAATGAAATCACACGGGATAAGTCGCGTTCCCTGGTGAATGAGCTGGTAGAACGAGTGCTGACCGTTCGTTCCCGGTTCTCCCCAGAATATCGGCCCCGTCTCGTACTGCACCCGTTCGCCCGAGAGAGTGACATGCTTGCCGTTGCTCTCCATCGTGAGTTGCTGCAGGTAGGCCGGGAAGCGCTTCAGGTACTGATCGTAGGGCAGGATAGCGACCGTCTCCGCACCAAAGAAATCCGTGTACCAAAGCGTCAGCAATCCCATCAGGACGGGCAGGTTCTTGCCGAACGGAGTCTGGCGAAAGTGCTCGTCCATGGCATGGAAACCGGCCAGCATCGCCCGGAAATTTTCCGGTCCCACGGCCAGCATCGTAGAAAGTCCGATCGCCGCGTCCATGGAGTAGCGGCCGCCCACCCAATCCCAGAAACCAAACATGTTCGCCGTATCGATGCCGAATTTCTCGACTTCCCTGGCGTTGGTCGATACCGCGACAAAGTGCTTCGCAACCGCCTTCTCGTCCTTCAGCTTCTTCAGGCTCCACTCCCGCGCGCTCCGGCCATTGGTCATCGTCTCGAGCGTGGTAAATGTCTTGGACGAGATCACGAACAGCGTTTCCTCCGGATCGAGATCCTGCGTCGCCTCGACAAAGTCGGTTCCGTCCACGTTGGAGACGAAGCGGAAGGTCATATCCCGCTGGCTGTAATGGCGCAGCGCCTCATAGGCCATCACCGGCCCCAGGTCCGAGCCGCCGATACCGATGTTGATCACGTTCCGGATCCGCTTGCCGGTAAAGCCCTTCCAGGCGCCGCTGCGAACGCGATTGGAGAAGTCGCTCATCCGATCGAGGACCTCATGCACCCCGGGCACGACATTCTCCCCGTCCACCAGGATCTTCGCGTCCCGCGGCGCCCGCAGTGCGGTGTGCAGCACGGCGCGTTTCTCCGTAATGTTGATCTTCTCGCCCGTGAACATGGCCTCAATCCGCTCGCGCAGGCCGCTCTGCTCCGCCAGATCGAGCAGAAGCCGCAGCGTCTCATCGGTCACGCGGTGCTTCGAGTAGTCAAAGTAAATCCCTTCCGCCTCGGCGGTCAGGCGCGTGCCGCGACCCGCATCGCTGCGAAATAAATCCCGCAGATGCTGGTTGCGGATCTTCTCGTAATGGGATTGCAAAGCCTTCCAGGCGGGAAGGGAAGTCAGCGGGGCTTGCACGGGGGTCGCGGTTGCACTCATCTCTGTCTCTCCACAAAATGTCGCTTTCTCCTGAGATTCCTCTCAGGTGCACTTAGTCGCATCCCGGGTCGGAGCTCTCACCAGGAGTCTGCAACCTGAAACCTGTAACCCGTAACCTGAAGTCAGCTGCCGGTGGGGACGATCCCGGCATTCTCCACCATCAGGATCACGGTGCGGTGGGGTGCCCGCGTCCGATGCATCGTGCCCCGGGGTACAACAAAGCCCTGCCGCGGCGCCAGCTCCACGGTTTGCCCTTCCAGATCGATCAGCAACTGCCCTTCGATGACGTAGAAAAATTCGTCGTCTGCCGTGTGCTGGTGCCAGTGGTATTCGCCCTCGATCACGGCCATGCGCACGACGCTGCTGTTCACCTGACAGAGTGTCTGGTTGAACCACTTGTGCGTGCTGGTGTCCGCTATCGCCTTTTCATCGATCACTTCCAGCGGCTCATGCAGGATGTTCAGGCGAGTTTCGTAGGGGAAATCGGCGACGGATTCAGCCATGGAGACCTCCGCTGGGGAATCAGATCCATGCTACCCCGTCCGTATGAAGGGTTAAAAATCCGACAGTACAAAATGCCGCCTTTCATGTGGCACAATGTCCTCATGGGAAACGCTGCGGTCTCGCCCGCCCCCCTCATGGCTGCGCTGCGGCTGAATCTGGAAACGGTGGAAGCCGGCGTCCCCGTCGCCATCATCGCCAGCTTTGTTGCGAGTTCGGGACTCCAGTTCAACGAGTTGTACGACGTCGTGATTCCGGCCAGAACCCTGAAGCACCGCAGAGCCCGCAGGGAGCCGCTGACGCGGGACGAATCCGACAAGCTGGCCCGGCTGATCCGCATCTACGATCAGGGCGCTCGGGTCTTTGGAGATAAAGAGAAGGCGCTCCATTGGCTGCGCAAGCCCCTCCGCCGGTTCGCGGACCGCAGCCCTCTGCAGATGCTGCGCACCGAATTCGGCGCCCGCATGGTCGAGGAGTTGCTCGGACAGCTCGATCACGGCATGTTTGCCTGATGCCCTTCCTGTGGAGGATCAGCAATTACCTCTCCCTGTCCGGCGAGGATGGGCTCCTCTATTCGGCGCGATGGCATACGGCGGGTCATCGCATCGTGTATCTCGCAGAATCACCCGCGGGAGCCATGATCGAGGCCCTCGTCCACCTCGAACTGGATGAAACCGACTGGCCGCTGGCCTACCAACTAGCCCAGGTGGAAGTTCCGGACAGCCTCGCCATCGAAACCCTGAAGCCAACCCCGGTGAAAGCCTGGAAGCGTTCGCTGGCTGCAAGCCGTGCGCTCGGCGATGCATGGCTTCGCGCTCCGGACTCGGCCCTGGCGCGTGTTCCGTCGGCCATCCTTCCCGAAACCTGGAACGTTCTGCTGAACCCGGAACACCGCGACGCGCAACAGCTGCGCATCGTGAAGACGATCCGCGCAGAATACGATCCGCGCCTGCCGCCCGCAGCGGAAAAGAAGAAATAACCGCAAAGCACCCGCCGCGCGCGATGCCCGAACCCTGATGGGCCCACCGGATTTCTGGCGCCCGTGAGGGCGCGTCCGCCTGGACGGCCAGTCCCCCCTCAGGGCGCGTCCGCCTGAAGGGCCAGTCCCCGCGCCGCCTCCAGCAGCTTCTTCACACTCGCCTTTGAGCACGACTCGGAATAAATCCGCAGCAGCGGCTCCGTCCCCGACGCCCGCAGCAACAGCCAGGTCTTCGCGGCATTCTCTTTCCCTCGGGCCTCCGGGTTGTCGAGCCACAGCTTGATCCCGTCCAGCGTCTCGACCTTTTCCACCTTCATCCCCGCCAGCACCGATAAGCCGGCCCCTGCGCGAGCGATGATCGCGTCCTTCTGCGCGTCGGGGATGTGCAGATCGATGCGGCCGTAGTGGTGTTCGCCGTACTCCTGTTGCAGCCGCTGCACCAGCTGTCCCAGCGTCTTCTTCTCCTCGGCCATCACGTTAGCCAGCAGCAGGGAATTCAGCAGCCCGTCGCGCTCCGGCAAATGCCGCCGAATGCCGATTCCCCCCGACTCCTCGCCGCCGATCAGAATGTCCTCGGTCAGCATCAGCTCGCAGACATACTTGAAGCCGATCCCATGCTCGTGCAGCTTTCGCCCATACCGTGCCGCGATCCGATCCAGCATCGACGTCGTGTTGAACGCGCGCGTCACATCGCCCGCCCATTGCTTCCGCTCCAGAATCCACTGCAGCAGCACCGAATAAATCTTGTGCGGATCCACGAAGTTGCCGTTCTCGTCCGCCGCCCCGATCCGGTCCGCATCGCCGTCGGTGATCAGGCCCGCATCGCACTTCTTCTCGACCACAATTTCCTGGCAGGCCCGCACATGCGGCTCAATCGGCTCGGGATTGATTCCCGGAAAGAGCGGGTCAGGGTTGGCGCGAATCTGCACATACTCCACGCCGATCCGGTCGAAGATCCCCGCCACGATGTCCGCGCCTGCCCCATACATGCAGTCGATGGCAAAACGAAAGCCCGACCGTGCGATCAGGTCCAGGTCGACGAATTCCTGAATCGCTGCGACATACGGCGGCACAAAGTCCACCTTCTCAATTTTTGCCGGCGAACCCGACGGCAGCGGCCGTCCCAGACGGTTCTCAATCTCCGCCATGATGCCCGGGCTTCCCGATCCGCCGTAGCTGGCCTTGTACTTCACTCCATTCCACTGTGCGGGATTGTGGCTCGAGGTGATCATCACCCCGCCGGCCGCGCCGCGATGCTTCACCGCATACGACAAGGCCGGTGTCGGCGTGATGCGATCCGCGAGCTGCACAGCAATCCCCGCGCCGGCCAGCACTTCCGCCGCCGCGGCTGCAAAGGCCGGCGACCCGAACCGCGTGTCATACCCCACGCACACGCCCTTCGCAGGGTCCTCTTTGTCCAGAACATAGCTGGCGATCGCCGCCGCCGCCGCGCGCACGTTGCCAAAGGTAAAGTCGTCGGCGATGACGCCACGCCAGCCGTCTGTGCCAAATGTCACCGGAGATTTTTGCGCCATCAGAGCAGCTTCTCGTCTCCGCGCGCCTGCAGCTCCTTCACCACCTTGCCCACGTCCTGGGAGTGGCGCCGGGTGGTAATCAGCAGCGCGTCTTTGGTCTCCACCACAATCAGATCTTCCACACCTACCAGGGCCACCATCTTGTCCGGGCTATACACGTAATTGCCCTTTGCGTTGATTGCCACGGTTCCGGCTCCCTGGATCACGTTTTCCGCCTCATCGGCCCCCTGCTGCTCCACCTGATACTCATGCAGCGCCGCCCACGATCCCAGATCGCTCCAGCCAAAGCGCGCCGGCAGGCAATAAAGATCGGAGTGATGCTCGCCCTTCGCGGAACGTGGTTCCAGAATCGCGTAATCGACGCTGATGTTTTCGCATTGTGGATAAAGCTCGCCGAAGATCCGCTCGAACTCCGGCGTATCCCAGGCCGCGGCAATCCTCTCCAGCAGCGGAGAGGTCTCCGGCAAATGCTGCCGCACCGCGTTGGCCAGCGTCCTGGCGCTCCACACGAATATGCCGCTGTTCCAGAAGTAATTGCCCGCCGCCAGGAACTCCTCGGCACGCACGCGGTTCGGCTTCTCGGTAAAGCGCCGCACCCGCAGCACGCCCGGCTCTAACGCCTCGCCCGTCTCGATGTACCCGTAGCCGATTTCAGGCCGCGTCGGTTCAATCCCCAGCACCACCATGTTGTCGCCGGCCGCCGCCAGCATGATCGCGCGCCGGATCGTCGCAACAAAGGCTGCCTCGTCGGTGATCACGTGATCGGCAGGGAAGATCCCGATCACCGCGTCCGGGTGCAGCCGCTCGATCAGAAAGGCCGCCAGTCCCGCCGCCGGAGCGGTGTTCCGAGCCGCCGGCTCGCAGACTACCTGGCGCTGCGGCACGTAGTCCAGCTGCGTGCAGATGGCGCTCGAGAGCAGATCGTTGGTGATGACCCATACATCCTGCGGCTGCGCCAGCGGCTGCCCGTCGTCCGGAGAGGTGAGCCGATCCAGCGTCCGCTGAATCATCGTCCGCTCCCCGTCCAGCGCCAGAACCTGCTTCGCCCGCGCCCTGCGGCTCCGCGGCCAGAACCGGGTTCCACTGCCTCCGGCCAGAATCACCGGCCAAAAATCAATCGTTACGGCCATGGTTTCTTATGGATGCCTCGGAGCAGCTAAACGTTGATCTTACCCTTCCGCCGGCAGGATTCGAATCACCTGCGTGGGCTCTTCACTCACCAGCGTCCACCGCGGCGTCGAGGCCGGAATCACCGCTATCTGGTTGCGCTCCACGGCAAAAGGCGTAAAGCCTTCCCCGGAGATCCGAATGCGCCCCTCCGCCACAAACAGCATCTGCACCACAGACTGGGGGTTCAGCAGGGCAGGCGCGGTCCCCACCCGAATCGGCCACCGCTCAATCCGAAAATACCGCTCGTCGATCAGGAGCGTGTGTCCGTCCACCGTCCGCGGCGGCACTTTTCCGGCCCTCGTCTGCAGACGCATCGCCGCGAACGACTTCTCCAGGTGCAACTCGCGGGCGCTCCCGTAGTCGTACATCCGATACGTCAGGTCGCTGGTCTGCTGCGTCTCCAGAATCACCACCCCCGAGCCCATCGCATGCACGGTACCCGCAGCCACGAGCAGCATATCGCCCGTCTGCACGGGAACCATCTCCAGCAGCGACTCGAGGGAAGCGTCCTGGACCGCCGCCTTCACCTGCTCCACCGTCACACCCGGCCGAATGCCCAGCGCCACCTGGGCTCCCGGTTTGGCATCGAGCGTATACCAGCACTCCGTCTTGCCCCGCGGCTCCCCGTACTGCTGCGCCATGGCATCGTCGGGGTGCACCTGCACGCTGAGCTTTTCCTTCGGAAACAGCAGCTTGACCAGCAGCGGGAAGTCCTTCTCCTGGACCCCGGTTCCCAGCAGCGCGCTGCGGTGGAGCCGTGTGATCTCGGCCAGATGCAGTCCGCTCAAAGGGCCCGTATCCGCCATGCACATCTCGCCGGTCAGCCATACTTCGCCAATCGGCTCGCCTTCGGTGCGGTAGTCATACCAGGGGGCCAGGTCGTGAAAACCCCAGGGGCGGGTGCGAAAATAGGGCGCCAGGCGGAATGGGGAAAGAGTCTCCATGTTTTGTTTAGTATGCATGAGCGCCACGCAGGTTCGGCATCCGTTACGATGAGGTTCGATGCCAAAAATCCTCGTCACCGGCTGCGCCGGTTTCATCGGCTCGTGGATTTCCCAGACTCTGCTGGAGCGTGGCGTCTCCGTCCGCGGCCTCGACAACTTTGAAACCGGCCTCCGCGAAAACCTCACCCCGCTCCTGGCCGGCAGCCCTCGCCTTGAGTTCATCGAGTGCGATCTTCGCGATGCCGAGGCCACAGCCCGCGCCTGCCAGGGCATCGACGTCATCTTCCACCAGGCGGCCCGTCCCTCCGTGCCCCGATCGGTCAAAGACCCCCGCACCAGCCACACCGCCAACCTCGACGGCACCTTCAACCTGCTGGAGGGCGCCCGTGCCGCCGGCGTCCGCCGCATCCTCTACGCAGCTTCCTCCTCCGCCTACGGCAATCAGCCCGGATTTCCCCGCGTCGAAACCATGATGCCCATGCCGATTGCACCCTATCCGGTGCAAAAACTGGCCGGGGAGCTCTATATGAAGAGCTATTGGCAGGTCTATGGCATCGAGACCGTCTGCCTCCGCTACTTCAACATCTTTGGCCCCCGCCAGGTGCCGGACTCGCCCTACAGCGGCGTCATGGCGAAATTCACCCTGCAGATGATGCGCGGTGAGCGGCCCACCATCGACGGCGACGGCGAACAGGGTCGCGACTTCACCTACATCGAAAACGTCGTCTCCGCGAATCTCCTCGCTGCCGAAGCCCCTGCCGGGAAGGTCGCTGGCCGCGTCTTCAACGTTGCCTGCGGCGATCGCCATACCCTCAACGAGACCTACCTCACTCTCGCCGAGCTCCTCGATTTCAAAGAGCCGCCCCTCTACGGGCCAACCCGCGCCGGCGACATCCAGAACTCCCTGGCCGACATCTCGGCCGCTCGCGAAGCCTTCGGCTACCACCCCAAAATCAGCTTTGAAGAGGGCCTGCGCCGCACCGTCGCCTGGTACCGGGAGCAGTACGAGGCAGCGCCCGTGGCGGGGCCTCGCCGCTGAGAACCAGGGAACGACAGCCCCGGTTTCTGCGTACACTAAGACGAGGATTTCCGGGACCGATTTTCTCCCCATCCTTCAAGGATCCAGGGAAGCATCGATGCTCTTCAGCGAAGCCATCAAAGTCGCGCTCCAGTCTCTCTGGGCCAACAAGATGCGCACCATCCTCACGACCATCGGCGTCGTGATCAGTGTTGCTTCGCTCATTGCCGTCATCACCCTCGGCAATGGCGCCAAAATGTTTGTAGTGAAGAAGATCGCCAACCAGGGGTCGGACGTCATGACCCTGCAGCGCATCAATCCCGTCATCTTCACCGGCGAAGAGTACCTGAAGGAAAACAAGCGCAAGAACATCACTTACGACGACTATCTCTATCTGCAGCGGACCTGCACCCGCTGCCTCATGATCGGGGCCGCGCTCTCCACCTCCGGTACGGTGGTCAACGGCAAGCAGTCCACCACCAACACCACCATCAATGGGTGGTCTCCCAATATGGTGGATATCCAGAACCTCAATGTCGTGGAGGGTCGTGAGCTCACCCCCATGGACGAACGAACCGGTGCCCATAACGCGATCGTCGGCTACGACATCGTCGATAACCTGCTGCCCAACCGCAACCCCATCGGCCAGGAACTGCGCGTCGACGGCGAGGTCTACACGGTGGTGGGCGTGGGCGAACGCAAAGGCGCCGTCTTTGGCCAGAGCGAAGACAATTATGTCGATATGCCGCTCAGCACCTATCTTCACACCCACGGGGAACACGAGAGCCTCAGCATCTCCGCCAAGGCAGGCATGGCTCCCGGCGCGCTCGACAACCTCATCGATGAGGTCCGCGCGCTCATGCGCGCGCGCCGCCACGACCGCCCCGGAGAAGAAGACGACTTCGCCATACTGACCAACGAGACCTTTATCGGCCTGTTTAACCAGCTCACCAGCATGTTTGCCGCTGTGATCCTGGGCATCGCCTCCATCTCGCTGGTGGTCGGTGGCGTGGTCATCATGAACATCATGCTGGTCTCGGTCAGCGAGCGTACCCGCGAGATCGGCATCCGCAAGGCCCTCGGCGCCCGCCAGCAGGACGTCATGCTCCAGTTCCTCATCGAGTCCGGAGCGATGGCTCTGCTGGGAGGCTTCTTCGGCGTGCTGGTCGGCGTGGCCGTGGCCAAGGGCGTCACCTTCGCCGTTAGCTTCCCCTCCGCTGTACCCTTGTGGGCGGTTTTCCTTGGGCTGTTCGTCGCCCTCACCGTCGGCATCTTTTTTGGCGTTTACCCGGCGCGCAGGGCCGCCCGCCTCGATCCCATCGTCGCCCTTCGTTCGGAGCTCTAAGCCATGGCCCTCAGCGATTCCCGTGAATCCGTACGCATGGCGCTCGATACGCTGCGGACCAACAAACTGCGCTCCGGCCTCACCATTCTCGGGATCGTGATTGGGGTGGCCACGGTCATCGCCATCTCCTCGGTCATCAACGGCGTCAACAACCGCGTCCAGGACATTGCCAGCCAGTTCGGCACCAACGTGCTCTGGGTCTTTCGCTGGAACTTCATCGGCATCCGCCCCACCGCGGAGATGCTGGCCCGCAAGCAGTTCACCCTCGACGACGCCAAAGCCATCGAATCGCTGCCCCATGTGGTCGCCGTCAATGCCGGGCGACAGTTCTCCAACTGGAATCTCGGCGTCGGCTATGTGGCCGTCCAGTACAAGGACAAGAAAGTTCAGAACACCACGCTGGAGGGCGATCTGCCCACCTTTGCCACGGTGAACGATGTGCAGCTGCAGGAAGGCCGCCCCTTCACCGATGACGAGGAGTTTCGACGCGCCGATGTCGTCATTCTGGGGCACGATACCGCAGACAAGCTCTTCGACAAGCAGGATCCCATCGGGAAAGAAGTCGTGATTAACGGCGACGTCTTCACCGTCATCGGTGTCCTCGACAAGTTCAAGCAGCTGTTCGGGGGCGGCAGCAATCCCAACGACAACAAAGCCGTCTTCCCCATGAGCACCTTCCACAAGATTCATCCGGAGGTGCTGGACACCATCATCTCCATCAAGTACGACAACGCGAAAAACAAGTCCATGGTGACCGAGGAGGTGCGCATGCTGATGCGCGAGCGCCGTCGCGTGCGCGTCGAGAAAGACGACGATTTCGCCATCTTCGGCCCCGACAACATCCTCGATCTCTGGTCGCAGATCACCGCCGGCCTGGTCGTCTTCATGTTTGCCGTCTCCAGCGTGGGCCTGCTGGTGGGCGGTGTCGGCGTCATGAACATCATGCTGGTCTCCGTTACCGAGCGCACCCGCGAGATCGGCGTCCGCAAGGCCATTGGCGCCACCAAACGCAACGTCCTCATCCAGTTCACGGTCGAGGCCATAACCCTGTGCGCCCTGGGCGGAGCTCTCGGTATTGTGCTGGGCACCATCATCACGCTCATCGTCCGCTATGGCGTCTCGTTCCCGGCTTCGATGTCCACCTTCTGGACCGTCACCGGCTTCATCGTCTCCTGCGCCATCGGCCTGGCCTTCGGCATCTATCCCGCCTGGAAAGCCGCCACCCTCGACCCCATCGAAGCGTTGCGATACGAGTAAGCCTGCGGCCGGTGGCCGGTAGCTCTACAGGTCCCCGTTGCCCTGATCGCTGTTCCCGCAAACGAATCCGTGACGAAAGTGCGCAAGCCACCTTGTGTGATCCTGCAATCTCATGGCTGCGCGCTTGCCATGGAACGATGGATACCCGTCGTTTTCGCGATCTTCAGGTTTGGCAGCGTTCCATGGCTTTGGCCCGCTACGTCTATGCCGCCACTGAAAGCTTGCCCCAGAGCGAGCTCTTTGGCCTGTCGAGCCAGATTCGTCGCGCTGCTGTTTCAATCCCGAGCAATATTGCCGAAGGCCGTGGGCGCACGACCGATAAGAGCTTCGCCGCATTTCTTTCTCAGGCGCGCGGCTCCCTGTACGAATTGCAGCCGATATTGAGCTGGCAGGAGACCTCGGATACGTCGATAAGAGTCGAGGCGAGGAAATCCTCGCCGAAGCCGGGGAGATTGCATCGATGATTCACGCTCTCCTCGCAACCCTCCGCAAGGAAGGTTAGCGCGAGCGCCGAATCCAGGCCAGGCGCTCCCGGCTACCGGCCACAGGCTACAGGCTGTATTATGGAGTTACCCGGCGGCCTTGCCGCAACGGTCCCTTATGCCCAGAAGTTTCAATCGCATTATCCTCGTCCTCTCCATTGCCATCATTGTCGTTGTCCTCTTCGGCGGCTTCGGCCCCGCGGGTGTCAGTGCCACCCAGAGCGACGGCGCTTACCGCCAGATGGGCGTCTATGAGGAAGTGCTGCATAAGATCCAGACCGACTACGTGACCCAGCCCAATATCCAGAACGTCACCACCGGCGCGCTCCACGGTCTGCTGGAGTCCCTTGACGCCGACTCCAGCTACCTCACCCCCTCCGAATTCGCCACCTACCAGGCCCATCAGCACGAAGGCGTGGCCCAGGTCGGCATGGAGGTTTCCAAGCGCTACGGCTATGGCAGCGTCGTCACCGTCATCCCCGGCAGCCCCGCCGACAAAGAGCACATTATGGACGGCGATCTGATCGAGGCCATCGGCGGCCAGTCCACCCGGGAAATGTCGGTGGCCATGATTCGCCTGCTGCTCGAGGGCAAGCCCGGCACCTCTGTCACCTTCGACCTCGTGCGTCCGCGCAAGCCCGAGCCGGATTCCATCACCCTCACCCGCACCGCCGTCGATCTCCCCCCGATCGGCGAGCAGCAGTATGAGAATTCCAGCATCCTCTACCTCAAGCCGGTGCTGCTCACGCGCGATCGCGTTGACCAGATCGTCGGCCGCCTCAAGGCCATGGCGAAGAACGGCAACAAGAAGGTCCTTCTCGATCTGCGCGATGTAGCCGCAGGCGATCCCCAGCAGGGCATCCGCCTCGCCAATGCGTTCCTGCAGTCCGGAACCATCGCCATGCTGCAGGGCCAGACGGTCCCCACCCAGACCTTCTCTGCCGAATCTTCCCGATTCGTGACCAGCGCACCCCTGGTCGTGCTGGTGAACCACGGCACAGCCGGCGCTGCCGAGATCGTGGCCGGCGCCATCCTCGATAACAAGCGCGGCGACGTGGTCGGCGACCGCACCTTCGGCGAGGGCGCCCAGCAGAAGACCTTTACCCTGCCCGATGGATCCGCTCTGCTGCTGACCGTGGCCAAGTACGAATCACCCTCCGGCAAAAAAATCGAGGATGTCGCCGTCACACCCAATGTTCCCGTCGGCCTGAGCGCGGAACAGATCTTCGACGAAGAAGAGAACGGCGCCCCGCAGGAGCCTCGTACCGACGATCAGCTCAATAAGGCGCTGGAGATTCTCAAGCAGAAGAACGCCTGAGCCCTGGCGGCGCGGCAGCAATGCGGCGCGGCGGCGAAGAAGCGATGCGGCAGCGAAGGAGCGGGTTCTTCCGTGCGCCATAATCCGTTGGATCTCTCCACGCCTCCCAACAAGCCCGACGCCTCTGACAATCTCTTCCGCTCGTACCGCACCGATCATGACAATGACGAAGAGGACGGCTTCCGCCCCGGCTCCGGACATCGCAAAATCGCCGGCGGTCTCGCTCTCGCCTTTCTCGTCCTGGTAGCGGCCGCGGCCGGCTCTCTCGCCGGTCTTACCCTCGTCTATTCCGTCGATCTGCCCCAGATCGCGGAGCTGGAGCACTACCATCCCAGCACCACCACCGAGCTCTACGATGTCCACGGCCGCAGCTTCGGCTCCTTCGCTCTCGAGCGCCGCGTCGTCGTGGGCTATAACGACTTCGCCCCCGTCCTCCGCCAGGCTGTCATCTCCACCGAAGATCGCGACTTCGAGAGTCACTGGGGTGTGAACCTCTTCCGCGTTGCCGGCGCCGCCTGGCACGATCTCTTTTCCAAAGGCCGCGCCCAGGGCGCCTCCACGCTCACCATGCAGCTGGCCCGCAATCTCTTCCTCTCCAACGAGCGCACCGCCTCGCGCAAGCTCCAGGAGGTCTTCCTCTCCCTCCAGATCGAGCACTCCTTCACTAAAGAGCAGATCTTCACCCTCTACGGCAACCAGATCTACCTCGGCAGCGGTGTTTATGGCTTTGAAGCCGGCGCCGAGTATTACTTCTCCAGACACGCCAGCCAGCTCACCCTGCCGGAAGCCGCCCTGCTCGCCGGCTTGCCCAAGGGCCCGGTTGAGTTTTCGCCGATTCTCAATCCTGAGCGCGCTTTCCGCCGCCGCAACGTCGTCATCGACGCCATGCTCGAAGACGGAAAGATCACCGCGGCGCAGGCTGAGGCGGCCCGCTCCGCTCCCCTCGGGCTCCGCATTGAGCCGCCGCCCAACAGCATCGCTCCCTGGTTCGTCGAAGAAGTCCGCCGCGAGCTCGAGCGCCGCTTCGGCACCGAGCAACTCCACGCCGCCGGCTTAAGGATCGACACCACCCTCGATCTCGATCTCCAGAAAGCCGCCAACGACGCTGTGCTCGACGGCCTCGCCGCGCACGAGCGCCGCCAGGGCTGGCGCGGCCATCTCCTGAATGTTGTCGCCGGCGGTCTCAGTATGGACACGTTCCGGCATCCCGACTGGTCCATCCCGCCCGTGCCTGGAACCTACATGCATGCCCTGGTCACGGGAGTCCTGCCCTACCAGGCCACAGCGAAAATCGGCGACCGGCAGCTCATCCTCACCGCGGAAGACTGGGCCTGGACCGGCTTTCGCACCGCCGACCAGTTCCTGCACATCGGCGATCTCATCTATGTCAAAATCACCGGCGACGAGGGAGGCCTTCTGCGCGCTACCCTCGAGGAAGATACCGGCGTCCAGGCCGGGCTCTTCGCCATCGATAACGCGACCGGCAATGTCCTTGCCCTGGTCGGCGGCCGCGACTTCAACCTCTCCCAGTTCGATCGCGCCACCCAGGCCGAACGCCAGACCGGCTCCTCCTTCAAGGCCTACGTCTACACCACGGCCGTCGAGGATGGCATGACCCCGCAGGACACCATCGTCGATAAGCCCGTCTCCTTCGGCAGCTACGTGCCGCACAACTACGACAACAAATTCAAGGGCCGCATCTCCCTCCTCGAAGCCTTTGCCGACTCGCGCAACATCCCCGCGCTCGAAATCGCCGACCGCGTCGGCATCCGCAACGTCATCGCCACCGCTCATCGCTTCGGCGTCACGACGAATATCCCTCCCTATCTGCCCATCGCTCTCGGGTCGGCCGAGGTCACCCTCGAGCAGCAGGTCGATGCCTACTCCGTCTTTCCCAATGACGGCATCCGCATCGCTCCGCGCCTCGTCCGGCGCGTCGTCAGCGCCGAGGGCGTGCCCCTCTACGAATCAACCCCCGACGTCAGCGAAGTCATCAGCCAGAAAGTGGCACGCACCATGATGGTCTTCTTCCGCGGTGTCACCAGTGAGGGGACCGCCGCCCGCCTGCGCGAGCTGAACCATCCCCTCGGCGGCAAAACCGGCACCACCAACGATTTCACCGACGCCTGGTTCATCGGCTTCTCGCCTTCGATCACCTGCGGTGTCTGGGTCGGCTACGATGACCGCCAGTCTCTCGGCGACAAGCAGACCGGCGCCGCCGTGGCCCTGCCTCTGTGGACCAGCTTCATGAAGACGGCCATCGCCGCCACGCCCAACGAGACGTTTCCCGGGGAGAATCCTTCACCCGGCCCTTCGCCGCTGCGCCAGTCCGCGGCCCTCGCCACGCATTAGCTCCCCGGCTGCACGCGCTCAAACGCAACCGCCAGCGGATCCGCGTACGTCTGCTTCCAGTCCGCGCTCTTACCCAGCAGATACGCCATCGGGCTGCTCCGCATGAGAATCGCATACCGAATCTGATACCGGTCCAGAACCGCAAAGGTATCCGTCACGCTCACGGCCTTCACGTAGTCGTCCATCACGCCCCGCTCGACGAAGACATCGGCCCGCGGATCGATGAACTCCTGCACCGCCGGAGCCTGCCACTCCAGATAGCCGCCCCAGTGGTACTCGTTGAACAGGTGCCCCTGCCCGGCCAGGCTCCGCACATAGGGAACCGCTGCCTCCGGAAATTCCTCAGCGATGCCTGCATGCAGGGCACGCGTGGTCGGATAGGCAAACGCCACCACCGCCGCCAGCACCGCGATCGCCACCGCATTCAGCATCGGCCGATCCCGGCCGGCCTCGTACGGTTTCATCAACAGCCCCTTCAGATCCATCGCCAGCAGCGGCGTCAGCAGAATCCCCGCCAGAAAGAGCAGCCGCGTATAAGTCATGGCGCCATAGAGGGCCAGCAGGACAAAGGCCAGATCCTCCAGCGCCCAGCGCCGCCGCCGGACCAGCTGCAGTACGCCGAACAGCACAACCGTGCCCAGCACGATCTTGCCCCGGGGACTATGGAAGTCCAGGCTCGCCCACTCCGCGATGTACCGCACGCCCAGCTTCTGGTGAACGATCGCGTCCAGCGGATAGGTCACCAGCCGCCATCCATACGGATTCACGAACAACGCCGCTGCGCTTGCCGCCAATACGATCAGCCAGCGCCGCAGTTGCGCCGCTGTCCAGCGCGACGCGGCCACGCTGCCCCATTCTCCCTCCACCATCCCGCAGGCGAAGAACACCAGCATCAGCCCGAATCCCAGGAACCATGACCCATGGGTGTTGATCCAAACCAGAAACAGCGCCGGCAGAGCGTATCTCCAGTCGCGCCCCCGTCGCAGGTTCCACAGGATCGCCACCTCCGCCGTCAGGAACAGCCAGCCCCACAGCAGCGTGCGCGGCCCCAGCGATACTTCCGCAAACAGGATGCCGACAAACGCCGCCAGAAAAGCCGTATTCCAGTCTTCAGACCGCAGCCACGCGAGGTAGTAGATCCCCAGCACCGTGGCGGAGGCCGCCACCATCATCGTGATGTACAGCCCCTGCAGTCCCAGCCAGCGCCAGGCAAAATAGAACGGAAGCTCCGCCAGCCACTCAAAGTTGATCCACGGCTGGCCCGCTACGGTAAACGTCCATGTGTCGTGGTGGATGAAGTGTCCGCTCTGCGTCAGCTCCTGCGCATTGCGCAGATGCCACCAGATGTCCGGATCGGCCAGCGCGTTCACCCCGCCGCGCGCCGTCACCAGAAACAGCACGCACACCAGCGAGCACCCCAGCAGGACAGGCAGGCTCATGAGCTGTGCGGCCCATGTCTTCGGGCGCGATGCGGAAACGGTGCTGGGCGCGGCGGCACTCATCGGTCGCCAGCGATGCTACCAACCGTGGCCTTCCAGTCCAATCCCACTTTGGTCAGCGGCAATCCGCCCGCGCGTCCGGCCCTGGAGGCAGCAGGAAGGATTTGTCACCGTTTCAAACGGCCTTCGTCCTCTCGGTCCGCCGGAAATACTCCCGCGCCCGCTCCACATCCCGTCCAATCTGCGCCCGCAGCGCCTCCGGAGAAGGGAAGCGCCGCTCCTCCCGCAGCCGCATCAGAAAGCACACCTCCACCGGCATCGTCTCCGTCACCTCAACCGGCGGCGGTCCGTCCAGAAGATGCGATTCAACCGCAAACCCCGCTCCATCGAACGTCGGCCGCACGCCTGCATTCGTCACCGCATCCAGCAGCGGCGTGCCGTCGCCCAAACGCACCCGCGTCACATACACGCCGTGCGGCGGCAACAGCTCGTTATAGGGCGCCAGATTAATCGTGGGCGTCGTCAGCTTTGTTCCCACCCCGCGTCCCCGCGCCGCTGTGGACAACACCGAAAACACCCGCCCCAGCAGGGCTCGCGCCATGCCCAGTTGCCCCGCAGCAATCCGTCGCCGCACCTCGCTGCTCGACACCGCTACGCCCCGCACCCGCAGCGCGCCATGCGATACCACTCCGAACCCCAGCTCCCGTCCCAGCTCCCGCAGCTCTCCAATGCCGGCCGCGGCATCGTGCCCGAACCTGAACGTGTCGCCCTCATGCACCTCCGTCACGCGCAGCGCCCGGCACAGCACGCCTTCGGCAAACTCTCGCGCCGACTGCATCGAAAATTCCCGCGTGAAGGGCAGCAACACCGTCGCATCCAGCCCCGTCGCCTGCAGCAGCTGCAACCGCTGCGGCATCGGCGTAATCAGCTTCGGCGCGCGCTCCGGGTGCAGCAGCGCCACTGGATGCGGGTCGAACGTCACCGCAATGGCCTGTGCGCCCACCCCCCGCGCCCGTTCCAGCACCCGCCCGATGACCTCCTGATGCCCGCGATGCACGCCGTCGAAATTCCCGATCGCCGCCACCGTGGGCGGCATCGACAGGGGCAGTTCGGCCAGCGACCGATAGATTTTCATCGCTTATAGCTCGAAGGGAATCCGCAGCCCGTCATAGCTCAGGCGCACGCCGGCAGGGAAGCCCTTTTCCGTTTCCTCGTGATCCACCTCATGCGACATATGCGTGAACCACGCCCTCCGCGGCGCCATTCGTTCCACCCACCGCAGCGACTCCGCAATCGTGGCATGGCTCGGATGCGGCTGCGGCCGCAGTGCGTCCAGAATCACCACATCCAGCCCTTCCAGCAGCGGCAGGCTCGTCTCCGGAATCTGGCTCATGTCCGTCAGGTACGCGGCCGATCCGAAGCGGAATCCCGCTACCTCCTGCTCGCCGTGCACCAGCGGAATCCGCTGGAAGCGCGCGCCGTCAATCGACACCGCCTCCGTTCCCTCCAGCCTGTGCAGCTCCACCCGCGCGCGCATGGGATACGTCGCAGCGGCCGAGAAGGTGTACTCGAAGATCCGCCGCAGAATGCTCGCGGTCGGCGGGTCCGCGTAGAGCGGCAGAAATCCCGGCTTGTGCTGGAAGCTCAGCGGCCGCAGATCGTCCAGACCCAGAATGTGATCGGCATGCGCATGCGTATACAGCACCGCATCCACGTGCCGGATCCGTTCCCGCAGCGCCTGCTCGCGAAAATCCGGCCCCGTGTCGATCACGACCGTGCGCTCCGCCCCGTCCCTCGACCACACCACCGCAATCGAGGGCCGCGTGCGCCGGTTCCGCGGATCGGCCGACGTGCACACCGCACACCCGCACCCCAGAGTCGGCACGCCCATCGAGGTCCCGCTGCCGAGGACGATGATCTCCGCTTTCATCCGTTGAGGGTTTACTTCGTCTTCCCGTCAGCCGGCCGCTGCGCCGACTGGGCGATGGCGTTCGTAATCTCCAGGAACATCATCCGCAGCTCGAACAGGACGTTCTGCAGGGTCGCCTCTTCCTTCTGCGTCAGGTTGTTCTTCGTCTTCTCCTGCAGCAGCGCCAGCATGTCGATGCTCTGCCGCGCGCCCAGAATGTCCACCCGCGCCTTCTGCCCCGGCTCGGTCCCCGCGCCCATCGCCAGCATCGCCGAAACGTAGAACGACTGGATGATGTGCTCGAAGGTGATCACCCCGGTCGCGCCCATATCGGGATTCGTCTGCCGCAGCATGGCATCGATCTGCCGCGACGACTCCTGATACGCCGCGTCCTGCTCGGCCGTCTCCTGCGCTGTGAACTGCGGCAGCTCCGGCTCCTCCGGCTCTGCGACGGGCGCAACCTCGCGGCTCTCCGGTGGCGGCATCCTCACCACCTTCTCTGAAGCCGCAGGCGCTTCCGGTTCCTTTTCCGCGGATTCTTCCGGATCCGCCGCCGGCGCGTCCTCGCGCAGTTCGCCCTCCAGCGTGAACTTCCGCCGGTCCGTCACCGTAAACGTGGGTTGCTTCTCATCCATAAAGAACAAAACTCCCTCGCGGGTCAAAGATTCGCAGGAACCGGCGGCGCTGCTAACGGCACCGCGATTCCTCCGTCGTACCGTATCGTTTCTGCGCCGGACTCGCTGCGCTCCAGCGCCTCCGTCCGTGCGATCCCCAATGCCAGGGTCTTCGACCACCCCGGCACCTCAATCCTCGCCACGCTGGTCAGCTCGCCCACCGCGGCTTCTCCGGCCCGTAGTTCAACCTTCGTGCCCGGCGCCATCGCCGGGTCCGCACCCTCCAGCTCAAACTGCCGCAGAGACCGGTGCAGCGTCGCTCGCGCCCGAATCCGTTCCACCGTCTCCTGTCCGATATAGCAGCCCTTGGTGAAGTTCAGCGTGCGAAACAGGTTCGTCTCCTGGGGCAGCTGCTTGTCGTTGAAGTCCACCTCAAAGGCCGCAACGCCCTCCAGCACCCGCAGCTTCTCCAGCGCCTCAGTCCCGCACGGAGTCGCGCCCGCCCCCAGCAGCCCATTCCACACAGTCAGCACCTGCTCGGCCGGGATCTGGATCTCCCACCGCGGCGCCACCGGGCCGTAGCCGGCGACCACAGTCACCTCCGCGCCCGCCAATCGCGTCGTCACGAACGTTCCCGGCTCCGGCCCGCTCGCTCCCATTTGCGCCAGAATCTCGGCCGCCCTCGGCCCCGCTATGCCCAGAACCGTCCGCGCTGCGTCTAACTCCTGGAGCTGCACGTCGTCCATTATGATGAAGCGGCGCAAGTGCCCCAGCAGGCGTTCCGCCTGCGACCGGTCCGTCTCCAGTTCCACATGATCTTCATGGAAAAGCACATCGCCGTCGCCCTGGATGCGCCCCTGGGCGTTCAGAACCAGCGTGGCGCCGGTCTGTCCCGGCCCCAGACCCTTCACCGTTTGCGTAATCATCCCATTCAGCCACCGCACGCGATCCTTGCCCGTGGCGCGCAGAAAGGTTCGGTACCCCAGGTCGAAGATGCCGGCTGACCGCAGCAACGCCTCCAGCTCGGTGCCAATCCCCGAGAACCGGAGCGGGGTCTGCGCCCCTCGATGGATCTCGATTGCAGAACAGAACGAGCCTGCCGCCCGCAATTGGACGGCCAGGGGGGTTTCCAGCACAGCGGTTTCAGGCATCGGCGGCGTTGTACTCATGCAGAACTCTCTAAAAAATTATAGTCTCGCCACAGCGGGCCCGGTTGCAGCGGGTGGTTTCCCCAAAAAGCCAAAAGGACAAGGAATGCATTCAAAATCAAGCACCTGGATCGCGGCGCTCGCCCTCCTGGCGACCCTTTCTGCCGCCGCACAAACGGCCCCGCAAAGCCCCACGCAGACGCCTCCGCCCCCGCAATCCGGCTCCCAGACCGCTCCCCAGGCTCAGAACCAGACCCTGCCTAAACCCCAGACTCACATCACGCCGGCCCAGGCCAAAGAGCTCTTCGCCTCGGTTGGCCAGATCCTCCAGTTCGCCTCCGACGACACGAAGCTCCCCATCAAACATGAGGTCAAACCGCGCCTCACCACCCGTGCCCAGGTGGAAAAGTACCTCGTCGATAAGATGAAGGACGACAAGGATGAGAAGCGCATGGAGCGCTCCGAAATCGTCCTTAAGAAGTTCGGTCTCATCGATCCCGACTTCCACCTCCAGTCCTTCCTGGTCAAGCTCCTCGACGAGCAGATCGCCGCCTATTACGACAGCAGGACCAAGACCGTGAACCTGCTCGACTGGATCGCGCCTGAAACCCAGAAGCCGGTCCTCGCCCACGAGCTCACCCACGCCCTCCAGGACCAGCGTGTCAACCTCGACAAGTGGCAGAACCAGACCAGCGACGACATCTCCCACGGCTACGCGGAGGACCGCAAGCACGTCGCCACCGACGAAGATGACACCGCCCGCGAGGCCGTCCTCGAAGGCCAGGCCATGGCCGTCTTCGTCGACTACAGTCTCGCCCCCATGCACAAAACCCTCCGTTCCGCCCCCGAGCTCATTGAGACCCTCCTCGACAATATGTCTGACGACGGCGACTCGCCTGTGCTCGAGCGCGCCCCGCTCCTCATCCAGGAATCGCTGCTCTTTCCCTACAAAGAAGGCCTCAAGTTTGAGGCCACCCTTCTGGCCGGCTCCAAAGATCCCAAAGTGGCCTACGCCGATGTCCTCGACAATCCCCCCGACAGCAGCTACCAGATCATGAATCCCCGCGCCTATGAGGACCACGCAAAGGTGCCGCTGCTCAACATGCCCGACATTCACCCCGTCATCGACGCCCAGTACAATCCCTACGACATCGGCGTCATGGGCGAGCTCGACGTCCGCATCCTCGCCGACCTCTTCGGCGGCAGCCAGCTCTCCGCTGAGCTCACCCCTGCCTGGGACGGCGGCATCTACTACGCCGCCCAGAAGAAGGACGCCCCCGACAAAGACTCCACCTCCTCCGTCGCTCTCCTCTATCTCTCGCAGTGGAAAACAGCCGCAGCCACCGCCGACTTCGCCAAAATGTACGGCGACGACCTGGGGAAAAAGTATTCCAGCGTCAAGCGCGACACCGCCGATGAAACCACCCCCAATGAGCAGGTCTACAAGACCAATGAAGGCCCGGTCCTCATCGTCACCAGCGGCAACGACGTCTTCGTCAGCGAAAGCTTCGACCTCACCACCGCGCGCAAGCTGCAGCTGCTCATGTTCGGCGCCCAGCAGCAGAGCGGCGGCCAGATCGCCTCGGCCTCTTCCGTCTCTCAGCCGGCGCCTGACTCCGATCTGGCCGGCAATCTCGTCCGCTTCATGGCCCGCTGCGGTCTCATGAAGGCCGCTCTGCCTCACGCTGGCGCCCATTTATACTGATTCCTTGCGCTGATCCAAAAACCCACGCGCACGGAGTCCCTTTTGCAACTGGCAGAGATCGGAATTATCGGGGGCAGCGGGCTCTATTCCATGCCCGGCCTCACCGGCGTCCATGAGGAGCATGTCTCCACCCCCTTCGGTGATCCCAGCGACGCCTTCGTCCTCGGCGACCTGGAAGGCCGCAAAGTCGCCTTTCTCGCTCGTCATGGACGCGGCCACCGCCTCCTGCCCTCCGAGCTGAACTTCCGCGCCAATCTCTTCGCCTTCAAAAAGCTCGGCGTCACTCGCATCCTCTCCATGTCCGCCGTCGGCTCCCTTAAAGAGGAGCACAAGCCCGGTGACTTCCTCATCCCCGACCAGTTCATCGATCGCACCTTCCATCGCATCTCCACCTTTTTCGGCGAGGGCCTCGTCGCGCACGTCGCGTTTGGCGATCCCGTTTGCGCCACCGTGGCTCAAACCCTGACCGCCGCCTGCAAATCCGAAGCCATCACCGTCAAATCCGGTGGCACCTACGTCTGCATGGAAGGCCCGCAGTTCTCCACTCGCGCGGAATCGAATCTCTACCGCAGCTGGGGCGCCGACGTCATCGGCATGACCAACCTGCAGGAAGCCAAGCTCGCCCGCGAAGCCGAGATCTGCTACGCCACCGCCGCCATGGTTACCGACTACGACTGCTGGCGTCCCGGCCACGACGACGTCACCGTCGATCAGATCGTTGCCGTCCTCAACCAGAACGCCGCCAACGCCTGCCGCGTCATCAAGGCCGCCGTCGCCGCGCTGCCGTCGGAACGCCAATGTGCCTGCGCCTCTGCCCTCCGGTACGCGATGCTCACCGCCCCTGATGCCATCCCCACTGCCACCCGCGAAAAGCTCGATCTGCTCATCGGCAAGTATCTGAAGAAGTAACTCATCTGCAACTGAAGCAGAGCGAGATATAATCTGAACAAGGCAGTGCTGTGAAAGCCGCTCAAACCGATGAAAAAGGACATCCTGCGCGCCGCGAACTATAGATACGACTTCGATCGCGATCTCTTCATCAATCGTGCGGTGAAGAAGGCCTTCAGCATAGAGTTTGTTGACGATACCCCTGAAGAAGACCTGCGCCGGCTCATCCGCGAGAGCACCAACGGCAATGGGTGGCAATTCTATTTCAATGTCCCCCCCACCGAAGGTACGAAGCGTGAGCTCGAACGAGTCCTCGGATAATGACGGAAAGTGATTTCGGGGCTGATGTCACAAACAAACTCCGAGAGCAATACTTTCTGCTGCTGCCGAAAATTCGCCTCCTCACGACGAGACTCGAGGTCGAAATCCAGTATCACGTTCGCAATATTGCGCAGGAACTGGACCCCTACGAACAAGTCATCGTGAAGTCACGCGTTAAAGACTGCGAAGGCGCGATCAGAAAGCTCAGAGGTGAGGGTAATGTTTTCACCCCGGAGAAGACCTATTCATTGACTGATTTGAAGGATCTGGCAGCGGTCCGCGTTCTCGTTTTTCCATCAAAACGATTAACCCAGATCGACGAGTTGCTCCGTACATTTGAACCATTCCGCCGCTGGTCGCCCGATCCTCTGAAATACGCTGGAGGCTCTCGCGAGGCTCCCAAGTACTACGGCACCTTTGATGAAGTCGGCGGCGAGCTACAAGGGGAGTATCAAATCCTGCCGATATTAATCGGCAATTTCCTGGAGGTCGAGCACTCTGCAATGTACAAGCCTGTAGGTTGGGCAAAGGGAGCTGATCGCGACGAAGTCTTGAAGGTGCTGAGAACAGACATCGAAAAGTTGCTGATACAGTTCGAGAAGCGCTTTGATGATTTTGTCGAGCAAAACCGGCAATCGTCCCAAAAACCCCGATAATTCACCATAGATTATTCACGCAAAGAGAGAACCATGGCCATTCTCGTTGTTGGCAGCGTCGCCTTTGACGCCATCCAAACCCCCTCCGGCCGTCGCGATCGCTGCCTCGGCGGCGCCGCTACCTACTTCTCCCTTGCCGCCAGCTACTTTACTGATGTTCGCGTCATCGGCGTCGTCGGCGAGGACTTCGGCCCTGAAGAAGAAGCTGTCCTCACCCGCCGTAATATCGACACCCGCGGCATCGAGCACGTTCCCGGCAAAAGCTTCTTCTGGAGCGGCTCCTACACGCAAAACCTCAACGAAGCCCAGACGCTCAACACCGAGCTCAACGTCTTCCAGAGCTTCTCCCCCAAGATTCCCGCAGCCTACAA
This sequence comes from Acidobacteriaceae bacterium, assembly GCA_036267395.1. Lineage (GTDB taxonomy): Bacteria > Acidobacteriota > Terriglobia > Terriglobales > Acidobacteriaceae > Palsa-343. The sequence goes on from DATAWD010000027.1 coordinate 36,061, forward strand.
CGACAGCGAGTACCTCTTCCTCGCCAACATCGACCCCGTCCTCCAGGCCGACGTCCGCAGCAAGATGCCGAAAGTGAAGATGGTCTGCGGCGACACCATGAATTACTGGATCAAGGACCACTCTGCCAACCTGGCCCGCGTCCTCCAGGGACTCGACGCCCTCCTCATCAACGACACCGAAGCCAGGATGCTCGCCGGGGACAACAATCTCGTCCGCGCCGCCCGCAAAATTATCGACATGGGCCCCAAAGCCCTCGTCGTCAAACACGGCGAATATGGCGCCACCGCCTTCTTTGGCAAAGATTCCTTTGGCGACGGACCCGCCGTCAGCGTGCCTTTCCGCGCCCCCGCCCTGCCCCTCGACGAAGTCGTCGATCCAACCGGCGCCGGCGATTCCTTTGCAGGAGGCTTCTTCGGCTACATCGCCTCCCGCCCCGCGCTCACCCCCGCCGTCTTCCGCCGCGCCATGTTCTACGGAGGCGTCATGGGCTCGTTTGCCGTCGAGCGCTTCGGGACCGAGCGCCTCCAGCATCTCGACAAGAAGGAAATCGAGGACCGCTTTGCCCTCTTCCGGCAGCTCTCGCACCTCGATTAGCCGGTATCGACACGTAGGCCTCTCGGCGTCCCCGAGACCGCTGTGCGAGCCTCTGCGACAATGATTTCCTGTGCAAATAACTTGTCATCCTGAGCGAAGCATCCGAATTTGTTGCGCCGCGTCTGGCGCAACATCAATTCAGGCGCCACTCGAATGGACCTGCATCTGTCCGGTTAGACAATCGAGATGCAGGGGGAAGCACGCACTTCCAGGCGGGGGTTTGCTGTTCTATGGCAATGGCGACTAATTCCCGACGCTCCGGGACTCAGACGGCGCGTCCCACCGCCCCCATCGACCCGGCCCGCTCGCTCCGCCACGAGACCGTCTTCGCCGGCATGGTCGCCGCGCTCCTCTCGGTGCTGGCCTTCGGTTATTGCTTCCCGCGCAGCCTGCTCCTCCTCTACGGCGACGCGGTCGCGCACCTGCACATCGCCCGCCGCATCCTCGACTCGCTGAATCCCGGCATCCGCCAGATCGGCTCCGTCTGGCTGCCATTCCCCCATCTGCTCATGATGCCCTTCGCCGCCCGCATGGAATGGTGGCAGAACGGCATCGCCGGCGCGATTCCCTCCATGGCCTGCTACGTTCTCAGCGTCGCCGGCCTCTGGCGCCTCTCCCGCTACTGGCTCCGCCCTGCCGGAGCCGTCGTCGCCACCCTCTTCTTTGCCCTCAACCCGGGCCTGCTCTATATGCAGACCACCGCCATGAACGAGCCGCTCTTCCTCTGCCAGATGGTCTGGAGCGCGCTCTTCCTCACCGCTTCCCTCCGCGGCATCGAAGCAGGGAATCACAAGCTGGCCGGACGAGCCATCACCGCCTGCGGCCTCGTCCTCGTCACCGCTATCTACACCCGCTACGACGCGTGGATCTTCGCCACCCTCGCCTGGCTCATCGCCGTGGCTGCGCTCGCGCGCGCCTGCGCCTGGAAGTCCCGCGCCGGCGGCGCCTTCGTCCTCTTCACCGCCATGCTCGCCACCGCGCCCGTCCTCTGGTTTGCGTGGAACGCCCGCCAGTATGGTGACTGGCTCGACTTCATGCGCGGTCCCTACTCCGCCCAAGCCATCGAGCTCCGCACCGCTACGCCCGGCGCCCCCATGTATCCCGGATGGCACTGCATCCCGGTCGCCGCTCTCTACTTCCTCAAAGCCGCCGAGCTCGGCGTCGTCTCCTCGCGCTGGGCCGACCTCGTCTTCGCCCTCATCGTCGCCGGTACCGTTCTCGCCATTCTTTTCTGGCGCAAACGCTCGCTCGCCCCCATGCTGCTGCTCTGGCTGCCCCTCCCGTTCTACGCCTACTCCATCGCCTATGGATCGGTCCCCATCTTCATCCCCCTCTGGTGGCCGCACTCCTTTTACAACACGCGCTACGGCATGGAAATGCTCCCCATCTTCGCCCTCTCTCTCGGCTTCCTCGCCGCCTGGCTCATCGCTCGCGCCGAGATCCGCTGGCCCCGCCACGCCCAGCTCATCCTCCTCGCCTCCATGGTCCTCATCCTGCTCGATACCGCCGCGCTCCTCCGCGCCACGCCCCTCGTCCTCGGCGAAGCCATCGCCAACTCCCGCACCCGCATTCCGTTTGAAGCCGCCTACGCCCGCGCCCTCGACCAGATCCCGCCCCAGGGCCCCATCCTCGTCTGGACCTCCGACCACATCGGCGCCTTCCAGCGTGCCGGTATCCCCCTGCGCCGCACCATCAACGAAACCGACTACTACCAGTGGAAGGCGGCCCTCGACCACCCCGCCCGGTCCGCGCAGTGGGTCATCGCCGCCGACCACGATGCCGTAGCTCAGTCCGTCGCCTCACACCCTCACGGCCTCACCCTCTTCAACATCGTCTGCTCCACCGGCCAGCCCTGCGTGAAGTTCTACCGATCGGACCTCTACCGGCCATAATGATGAGAGAACGGATTCGAGGATGACTTCCGCACCCGGCCACTCCGAAGGGACGAGAATGCGCTTCGCCAAAGCCCACGCCTGCGGCAACGACTTCCTCATCGTCGAAGGCCCCGCGGATTCTGCCCTCGCGAAGCGCCTCTGCGACCGCCACACCGGCATCGGCGCTGACGGCGTCGAATTCCTGGAGCGCATCGCCCCACGCCACGGCAGCATCCGGCTCGTGAACGCCGATGGTTCTCCTGCTGAAATCTCCGGCAACGGCACCCGCTGCGTCGCCGCCTGGCTCGCTCGCGAAGAGAACGCCGCCCCTGGCGACATCCTTCTCCTCGACACCGACGCCGGCCCGCGCTCCTGCACCGTCATCGCCGCCCAGGGCAGCCACTATCAGATCGCCGCCGGCATGGGCGTCCCTGATGTCGCCCCCGCCCAGGTCACCCTCGCCGACATGACCGTTGTCTTCGGCATCCAGGTCTCCACGGGCAATCCCCACTTCGTCCTCGTCGTCCACGACGAGAATTTCCGCGCCCACAGCCGTGGCTGGACCGAGCTGGGCCGCGAAATCGGTCCCCACAAACAGTTTCCAAACCAGACCAACGTCGAATTCCTGCACATGATCAGCGCCTCCGAAATTCACATCCGCATCTTCGAGCGCGGCGTCGGCCCCACCACCTCTTCCGGCACCGGCACCTGCGCCACCGCTGCCGCTGCCATCGCCCACTGCGGCGCGAAATCCCCCCTCACCGTCCACGCGCCCGGCGGTTCCCAGCGCGTCGAGTGGTCCGGCCCCGGCACGGAGATGATCCTCACCGGCCCCGCCGAGCTCATCGCTGCAGGAGATATCCTCCTTGCCTGATCGCGTACCCGCTACGAAAGTTGCACACGCTTTCATCCCGGCGCCGGTGAAAATAGGATGGGCGTACGGGCCCGCGGAAAAACGGATCTGCTTAGAAAAGGCACAGCTTCATCCGTGCCAGATCTGCATTTGCTTTGCAGGGGCACGGTTTCAGCCCTGCCGTGACAATCGCAGAATCCGTCCGGCTTTAGCCGCTGAGGGAAGCTTTTTCTCCCTCTCGGAGATTTTTTCCGCAGACGCCTTTGCCCCTGAGGATCTCCTGTGAAGCCGCTTAAACCCCGCTCCGTCGCCCCCGGCGCACGCATCGTTGTCCTCTCCCCGGCCAGCAGCGCCCGCCACGACCGCATCACCCACGGCGCCGAAGCTCTCCGCAGCCTCGGCTATGACGCCGTTGCCTCGGCCCACGCCTACGGCAAACATCCGCCTTACTTCTCCGGAAGCACCGAAGAGCGCCTCGCCGACCTCCATGCCGCCTTTGCCGATCCCGGCGTGGCCGCCATCGTCGCCAGCCGCGGCGGCTACGGCTCCAACTACCTCCTCGACGGTCTCGATCTCGACCTCATCCGCCAAAATCCCAAGCCCTTCTTTGCCTACAGCGACCCCACTTCGATTCAGACCTGGCTCCTCGACCAGACCGGCCTCGTCTCCTTTCACGGGCCCATGGCAACGGCCGACTTCGCCGTGGACAAAGGCGTTCACCTCGATAGTTTCCGCGCCGCCATCACCGGCGGCCTCGTCCGCGTCGGCGCTGCGGAAGGTCTCCGCACTCTCCGCCCCGGCACCGCGCAGGGCACGCTTTACGGCGGCTGCCTCAGTCTGCTCACGGCGGCTCTCGGCACAAAGTACGCGCCTCAAACGGAAAACAAGCTGCTCTTTCTCGAAGATGTCGGCGCCAAGCCCTACCAGGTCGATCGCATGCTTCGCCAGCTGATCCTTGCCGGCAAATTCGAAGGCGTCCGCGGCTTCATCTTCGGCGAAATGATGGAGTGCGGCTCCCGCGGCGCTGACCCCGAGCTCCTCCAGCAGGTCATCCTCCGCCTGCTCGAGCCCTTCAACGTCCCCATCGCCCTCGGTCTCCGCTCCGGACACGTCTCCGCCGGCAATGTCACCCTGCCCCTCGGCATCGATGCCGAACTTTGCCTCGAAAGCAGTCAGCCTCTGTTACATTCTCTGGAGCGCGCCGTCACTGTGCCCCGTCATGCCTGAGTCGAAACACGTCCACCTCATCGGAATCTGCGGCACCGCCATGGCCTCGCTCGCCGGCCTCCTCCAGCTCAAAGGGCATCGCGTCACCGGCTCCGACCAGGACGCTTATCCGCCCATGTCCGACCAGCTCCGCGCCCTCGGCATTTCCATCGCCGAGCCCTTCGCGGAAGCCAATCTCGACCCCGCGCCCGACCTCGTCATCATCGGCAATGCCATCTCCCGCGGCAATGTTGAGCTCGAAGCCGTCCTCGACCGCCGCCTCCCGTTTACCTCCATGGCCCGGATCATGCACGACGAGTTCATCCGGCCTCATGGCACGCCCGGCCACGTATCCCTCGTCGTCGCCGGCACTCACGGCAAAACCACCACCACCAGCATGCTCGCGTGGATCTACGAAGTCGCATCCCGCCGCGATCCTGCATTCGCCCCATCCTTCCTCATCGGAGGCGTCGCCGAAAACTTCGGCTCCAGCTTCCAGCTGCGCGAGGGCCGCCCTTTCATCCTCGAAGGCGACGAGTACGACACCGCCTTCTTCGATAAGGGCCCCAAGTTCATGCACTATTTTCCTGATGCGCTCATCCTCACCCATGTCGAATTCGACCACGCCGACATCTACCGCGACCTCGACTCCGTGAAGACCGCCTTCAGGCGCCTCGTGAATCTCGTCCCGCGTCGCGGCCGCATCGTCGCCTTCGATGGCGCTCCCAATGTCTCCGAATGCGTGAGCCACGCCTTTTGTGCCGTTGAACGTTACGGATTTGAGCCCGAATCCGCCTGGCGCCTCACCGATCTGCACTACGCTAACGGCGCCAGCCACTGGCAGCTGCTCCACAACGGCCAGCCCTTCGTCGATCTCACTCTTCCCATGGCCGGCGAGCACAATGCCCTCAACGCCACTGCCGCCGCCGCGCTCGCTGCGGGGCAGGGAATTGCCGCCCCCGCCATTGCCCAGGCGCTACGCACATTCCGTAGCGTCCGGCGCCGTCTCGAAGTGCGGGCCGAAATCGACGGCATCACCATCATCGACGACTTCGCCCACCACCCCACCGCCATCCGCGAAACCCTCCGCGCCCTGCGCTCCGCCTATCCCGACCGGCGACTCTGGGCCGTTCTCGAGCCCCGCTCCAACACCCTCCGCCGCAATGTCTTTGAGAAGGAGCTCATCGACAGCCTCGCCCTGGCCGACCACATCGTCCTCGCCGCCGTCTTCCACTCCGAGAAGATCCCCGCCCCCGAGCGTCTCCATCCCGAAAATGTCGTTTCTGCGTTACAAATGTCCGGCCACCCCGCCGTTCTCCACGAAAATGCCGACGCCATTGTGACGAATCTCGTCCCGCAGCTCGCCTCCGGTGACGTTGTCGCCATCCTCTCCAACGGCGGCTTCGACGGTATCTACCAGAAGCTCCCCGCCGCCCTCGAAGCCCGCACCGCAAAGACCTGACCGGAGAGGCACCCCATGTTTTCCGCCATCCTTCTCGTCTCCACGTGGGTCGTCCTTGCCCTTCCCTGCGCCCTCATCGCCTTTCCCTGGGCCCTCCTCACTGGCGATATCGCCTTTCTCTATCGCACCGGCATCTTCGTCGTTCGCACCGGCCTCCGCGCCGCGGGCATTCGCCCCGAATTCCAGCAGGAATCGCCCCTCGATCCCGCCCAGCGCTACATCTTCCTCTCCAACCACATCTCCAACCTCGACCCGCCCATTCTCATTCCGCTCCTGCCCGGCCGCGTCTCCGTCTTCCTCAAACGCTCGCTCATGCGCATCCCCATCCTCGGCTATGCCATGAAGCTGGCCAGCTTCATCCCCGTCGATCGCGATGGCCGCGCGGAGAGCGCCATCGAGAGCATGCACACCGCCACCAACGTCCTCCGCTCCGGCGTCCACATTCTTTCCTTCGTCGAAGGCACCCGCTCCCGCGACGGCCGCCTCCAGTCCTTTAAGAAGGGCCCGTTTTACCTGGCGATGCACAGCGGAGCCCCCGTCGTCCCCGTCTCGATCAGCGGAACGGAGAAGATGATGCGGAAGGGAAGTCTGCGTATCTTCCCCGGAACCGCGCGCGTCGTCCTGCACCCAGCTCTCCAGCCTCACGACTACCCCTCCCGCGAAGCTTTCATGGACGCCGTCCGCGCCAGCATCGCCTCCGGCCTCCCCGACTGGATGCGCCGCTGAAAAGTTGTCATCCTGAGCGAAGCGAAGGACCCTGCGTTTTCGCCTTGCTGTTGAATTCCCATCGCGTCAAAAGAAAAGAGCGGGCGTAAAGCCCGCTCCCCTGAACTCGAATCCCTGAAGTCTAAACTCTACTTCACAACGGCGTTATACCCATCCGCCAGCAGCTTCGTCCGTATCGCATTCGCTTCCGCGCGCGAAGCAAACGGACCCAGCTGCACATGCAGCAGCTTGTCCTGCGCCTCGTTCCGGATCACCGCCGTGTATCCGCGCTTCTTCAACGCGTCCACCAGAATATCGGCGTCCTGCGGCACGCTGATCGCCGCCACCTGCACCATGATCCCGCTCGCGACCACGGTCGCCACAGCCGGCCGCACCACCGGCGCGTTCGCCGCCCCTGGCACTTCGCTCGGGAATCCCGCCGGCTTCACCGTCGCTGCCGGAGTCGCTGCCGCCGTCGATCCCGCTCCTGCAGGCGCGGGTGCTTCCGTTGTCGCGGGTTCCAGGGCCGGAGCGCTCTCCTCCGGTGTTCCGCTCGACGCGTCCGGTCCCGGAGCTTCGGCTCCCGTCAGCTGCGCCGAGGGCTTTGCCAGGCTCCCGTTCGCAGCCAGCGTGCTCCCATCGGCCGACGGCGCAGCGGCTGCCTTCGCCGCGCTCCCCCGGCCCACGGAATACCCCAGCCCGAAGAAGATGGAGCAAACCAGCACCAGCCCAAAGAAGATCCCCAGCAGCGAACGCGTTCCCAGCGTGATCTCGGCGCCTTCGTTGTCCTCGTCGCGCCCTCCGCGGCCCCGGCGTCCCGCTGTCCGCCTGCCCCGGCCGGCTTCTTCGTCTTCTTCCGTCTCGAACAGAAAGGCCATGGCTCAGCCCCTTTCAGACCCTTGAACCCATTATTTCGGTTCCGGGTTCGCCGCGGGGGGCTTCGCGAACCCAGGTGCTTTGGAAGTAAACGTGTCCCCCAGCAGCGAAAGCAGCTCCATCGGCAGCGGAAACACGATGGTCGTATTCTTCTCCACCCCGATATCGGTCAGCGTCTGCAGATACTTCAGCTGCAGCGTTACCGGCTGTTCCGCCAGCAAATTGGCGGCTTCCACCAGCTTCTGCGCCGCCATAAACTCGCCTTCCGCGTTGATAATCTTCGACCGCTTCTCGCGCTCCGCCTCGGCCTGGCGGGCCATCGCCCGCAGCATCGTGTCCGGCAGGTCCACCTGCTTCACCTCGACGCTCACCACCTTCACGCCCCACGGCTCCGTCCGCTGGTCAATGATCGTCTGGATCCGCTGGTTCAGCGCATCCCGGTGCGACAGCAGCCCGTCCAGTTCCACCTCGCCCAGCACGCTGCGCAGGGTCGTCTGCGCAAACTGCGAGGTCTGGTAGACGTAATTCGAGACCTCGATCACCGCCCTGGCCGGATCCATCACCCGCATCGTGATCACCGCGTTCACCTTGATGGTCACGTTGTCGCGCGTGATGACGTCCTGCGGCGGCACTTCCATCACTTCCTGCCGCAACGACACCCGCACCATCTGGTCCAGCGGCCGGAACACCAGAATGATCCCCGGTCCCTTCGGTGTCGGCAACGCCCGGCCCAGCCGGAAAATGACTCCCCGCTCGTACTCGCGCAGGATTTTGATGGAATTCAGCAGATAAAGAATGACGATCGCGATAACGATGAGAACGGGATATCCCATAAGCGGGGCCCCTTACGCCCGGCTGCGATTGTATCGCACTCAATCGCGCCGGAACCGCGCAAACTCAGGCGGAAACACTCTGTCGTACCCTCTCCACCAGCAGCTTCAGACCCTCGACGCCGCGCACGCGCACATTCTCGCCGGCCGCAACCGCCCCGTCCGCGATCGCCACCCACAGCTCACCGTGCACCAGGATCTGTCCCTCGGGCGCCAGCTCCTGCTGGGCCACGCCGACCGCGCCCATCAGCGCCTCCGGCCCCACCATCACCTTGTTTCGTCGCGCTCGCCAGGCAATCCTGATCAGGAACGTCGTGATCCCCCCAAACGCCACCCCCGTCGCAATCGCCGTCGCCAGCTGCACCCGCATCTCCGGAATCGGCCCCGCCACCAGCGTCAGCGTCCCCAGAATCAACGCCACCGTCCCGCTGATCGCCAGCACCCCGTGGCTCGGAAACTTCGCCTCCAGCGCCATCAGCACCAGCGCTCCCACAATCAGCCCCAGCGAGGTGTACCGCACCGGCAGCAGATTCAGGCTGAACAGCGCCAGCAGCACCAGCAGCGTTCCCAGAGCCCCGGGAATAATCGTCCCCGGCGTGTTGAATTCCATGTAGATCAGCAGCGCTCCGGCCAGCAGGATCAGCACCGCCAGGTTCGGATCCATCAGCCGGTCCATGATCTCCTCGCGGATCGTCGGCCCCACGTCCACCAGCGCCGCGTCCTTCGTGTGAAGCGTCTGCTCCGCTCCGTTGAACCGCTTCACCGTCCGCCCGTCCACATCCGCCAGCAGCGTCGTCGCATCCGGCGCGATCACGTCGATCAGGTGCAGCTTCTGCGCCTCATCCGCCGTATAGGACTTCGAGTGGGTCACGGCCTCCTGCGCGGCATCCACGTCGCGCCCGCGTACCGACACATACGAGCGCAGAAACGCCAGCGCATCGTTCAGGATCTTCTCCTTCATCGTGTCGCTCACGCTGCCCATCTCCACCACCGGATGCGCCGCGCCCGCCTCGGTTCCCGGCGCCATCGCCGCAATGTCCGCCGACTCCATGATGAAGAACCCCGCCGACCCGGCCCGCGACCCGGCGGGAGCCACGTACACAATCACCGGTACCGGCGACGCGAGAATGTCCCCCACCATCGCCCGCATCGAATCCAGCAGGCCGCCCGGCGTATCCATCTCCACCAGCACCGCCTGCGCATGAATCTGCGCCGCCTTGTCGAGGCCTCGCTTCAGATAATCCTGGCTGATGGGTTGAATCGTGTCGTCCAGGTGCATCACCACCACCTGATTCGTCTGCGCCGCCGCCACGCGCACCGTGCACGGCCCCAGAACGCAAAGCAGAAACAGCAGGATCAGCAGCAGCACGAACAGCGGCCCGTGATGCCTGTGCCCCGTCTCCTGTGCCAAGGCTCCCATGGCCCTCTCCTTACGGCTCCCAGCTTGTCGCGAACCGCCTCTTCGCTGCCCGCTTCTCAGCGAACCGCTTCTTAGCCAACCGCCTCCCGGCTACCCGCTACTGGCTACCGGCTACCGGCTACTGGCTGTCCTTCCGCCCCTCCACCGCCAGCTTCATGCCCTTCGCATTCGCGTTCGTGGGATCCAGCTTCAGCGCCGCATCCACATCTCCGGCCGCCGCTTCCAGCTGTTTGGACGCAAGATCCAGCCGCGCCAGCACCAGATACGCCGCCACATTCGGCTCCAGCCCGATCGAGGCCTGCGCCTCCTGCCGTGCCGCGCCCGGCTCCCCATCCCGCTCCCGCACCGCAGCCAGTCCGGCATGCGCCGGCGCCGAATGCCCATCCGCCTTCAGGGCCTCACGATACTCCCGTTCCGCCTCCAGAACCAGACCCCTTTGGAAGAACTGGTCCCCATCCTGCACCAGCTCCGCCGCGCGTTCCGGCGCCGGCAGCGTGGCCAGCCGCATCTGTTGCACCTGCTCCAGTTCGAACGCCGCCTGCCGGAATCCTGCCTCGCTGAACGACCGCTTGATCCGCGTCAGCGACCCCTGCGCATCCGCAATCGCATGCCCCGGATCGGGGTTTGCCTGCGCGTTGGCCGGATCTTCCAGCTGCTTCTCCAGCCCCTGCGCCTCCGTGTCTCCGGGCCGCAGCTTCAGCGTCTCTTCAATCTCTCTCAGCGCCCCCGCCCGATCCCCGCGATGCTCCAGCGCCACTCCCAGATTGAAGTGGTAGTCCGGATCCTTCGGGTCCGCCGCAATCGCCTGCTGGAAGAGCGCCGCCGCATCCTGCCCGCGCCGCGTCGCCGCCACTCCCTGGTTGTTCACCACCTCCGGCAGCGGCAGTCGCGTGCTCACAAACGCAAACGCGTCCTCCGCCTCTCCGTAGTTGCCGGTGTAGAACAGCGCCAGCCCTCGATAAAAATCCGCTTCCAGAGCGTTGGCATTGTCCTTCGGCAGTTGCCCCAGCGTCGTCGCCGCCTGGTCGTATTCCTGATCGGCGAAGTACGCCCGCCCCAGCGCCAGCCGCGCCGGCGGAAAATTCTCATCCAGCCGCACCGCCTCCTTCAGATCGGCAATCTGCTTGTCCGACGTATCCGCGGTCAGCCCCTGAATGTAGTGTTCGAACGCCTCCGCCGGAACGCTCCCGTCCGCCGCCACGAACGTGCTCTCCTCTACCCCGTTCGATGGATCGATTTGCCGCGTCACCTGCCACGCCAGCCCGTTGATCATGGGCAGCAGCTGCGTCAGGTCCCCCTCGGCATGGAGCGCATTGTTCAGCTGCAGCGCGCCTACGTCCAGCACCTCGGCCGTCGCCTGGAGGGTGTTGTTTCCCAGCGTGTAGTGCCCAAAAACCACGTAATCCGCGTCCAGCGTCTGCGCGATCCGGATCGCCGTCGCCCGCGATGGCTCCAGCATCAGCGGCAGCCCCAGATGGTCGAACGCGTACAGCCGATCCCCCCGGCTGATGGTCAGAAAACCAGCCGAGTTCAGCCGCCGGTTCAGAACCTCAGGAAAGGCCTCGCCCACCCAGTCCAGATTGGCTACACCGCTCTTGTTTTCAAAGGGAAGCACCAGCAGCAGGCGCCCATGCACCGCTGCCGGCTCCTCCGGCTTGGCCTCTGCCGGCTCCTGCGCCCACCCCGCACCGGCAAACGCCACCAGCAGCAGCAAAGCGAGAACATTACGAATGCGAGAAAGTCCTTGCACCACAAAGAGATTATAGGCGGCGCGCCGCCGCATTCCTGGCTCGGACGTCCGAACCCGGCGCCCTTCAGCAACACCTGCTTCGCTTAGATTCTCTGCTCTCAGGGCTCTCGCACCAGGGCCCGGATCCAGCCGCAGAACGCCAGCACCAGGAACGGAAAGCCAAGCCCGGGCAGCGGAAACGCCGTGGGCAGGATGCGTACGCCCCACAGGATCTCCCCAAACGTGATGAGGAACACGATGGCGGCGATCACGCTGGCTACCCGCGCCCAGAGGGCAAACCTGGGCGGTATCCCTGTCATCAGCAGGGCGGCCGCCCACAACGCGACCCCGGCTGCGAACGACGGAACCATCGCCTCCAGCGTCTGGGGCGTTCCCCCCAGCATGACGCTCTCCCCGATGCAGAACAGCAGGAACCCGGCCGCTACCGCATCATTTCCTGAACGGAAGTTCTTCAGGGACAGGATCGCGGTCGCTACGATCAACCCCAGCCCATCGATCCCCCAGAAAACGGTGCGCAGTCTCGGATCGCCGACAAACGTCCCCGCCATGCCGAGGATTCCGCCCAGCATCAGCCCCACGATAACGACCGCGTTCAGGGGTCGCTTCATTGCTGGTCCTCGGGAATGCCCGGAGGGCCGAGAATTTCAATGCCGTAGCGGGCCGCCGTGCTCAGAATGAATTCCATGTCGGGCGGCTCGGTGGGCGGCGGTGGCGGCGTCATGGTCAGCGCCGGCTGAGAGAGATCGCGCATGAAGCTCTCGAACCCGCCCGGCTCGACCACCAGCAGGAATCGTGCCCGGTCGGACGCCACCAGAAATGTGTGGGGAATGTCACGCGGACCGAAGACGAACGAGCCGGCAGGAGCGTGAATCGTCCGCCCGCCAACCCAGAATGTCAGTTCGCCCTCGATAATGTAGAACCATTCGTCCTCGCGATGATGCACGTGCAGAGGAGAACCCGAGCCCCTGGGGGCAATCGTCTCGATGACCGCAACCCTGCCTCCGGTCGCCTCAGCCGTTGCCTTCACGGTCACCAGTCCGCCAAACGACCAGAAAATCTCTCCTTCGCCCTGCATGTATGCAATGGGGCTTATTGCTGCACCAGCCACGCCTGATCCTCCGGTGTCCGGTATGTGGGGAAGGGAAAGGTAAGCCTACCACACAGAGTCCCCATGCCTTGAAGCAGGTTGGGCGCGCTGCAGAACCCCGCCCGGCATCGGTCTCCATCATCGTTCGCCGAAGATTAACGTCGACGTGATCGGATCAAAGCCGAGCGCTTCGCCGAAGGGTCGTGGCCGCTCGCCGACCATCGCCTTTCCCGGAGCGGTAAAAACATTCATGCTCAGCGGGTTCGAGGCGACCGCCGCGGTCGCGCCGCGGTCTCTTTTCAGTCCGTGGGTGCCGTCCATGAGATGCTCCGTTCGATGTCGTAGCGAGGTTTCGTCGAAGGCAGGACTGGCGGAAGCGAGACGACGAATCCATTGGACGAACGTATCCATCCATACCAAAGTATCGGTCTGAGTTTGCACGGGTGAACTTAGCCCCGTTCTGTCCCCCCCAAGGCCAAACGCCGTGATTTAAAGCGATGCGGCATTTGATCCGATAACCTCATGAGACTGAAGTTTGACCCTCTTCGCCTGAAAGACAGGATCCGGACTTCAGCGGTCTCGCGGAGCTGCACCATTCATAAGACCCAATCCAGGAAGCAGGAGGAACAGCGTCTCCTGCTGGAAAGCCTGGGCTGTCCCACCTTCCAGGGATACCGGTTCAGCCGCCCGCTGCCTCTCGACCAGTTCCAGAGGTTATTGCCCGAATGTGCATGGGCCTGCATGGGTTCGATCATCAACGGCGCCCCCCACCGTCTCGACTGCCGTTCTGACCTCTTGCTACCGGCTACAGGCTACCGGCTGCCCCCGAAGTTGCTTCCCTGGTTCACTTGCGCCTATTCTGGCCTCGTTCCCGAAACCAGTTTTGCGAGGATGCGATGGGCCGCGCGATCTTTATCAGCTACCGCAGGGACGACTCCGAAGGGGAAGCCGGGCGCCTGTTCGACGACCTGATCCACGCCTATGGCGAAAACTCCGTCTTCATGGACGTCGCCGGAATCAATCCCGGGATGGATTTCCGCAAAGCCATTGACGACAATGTCGCCGGCTGCGGCGTCCTCCTCGCCATCGTCGGACCCACGTGGGCCACCATCGCCAACGATGCGGGACAGCGCCGGCTCGACGACGATAACGATTTTGTCCGCCTGGAGATCGCCTCGGCCCTGGCCCGCGATATCCCGGTCATCCCCGTCCTGGTCCACGATGCAAAGATGCCCCGGCCCGATCATCTGCCCGAGAACCTCAGGAATCTGGCCTACCGCAACAGCGTCGAGCTCACCCATGCGCGCTGGAATTCCGACGTGGATCTGCTCACCAAAGCCCTGGCGCAGTATGTTGCCGCCTCCAGCGCCACCAGCAGCGAGCCGATCCACGCGACCATCCCGGTGCAGCTGCCTCCTGCCAATACTCCCCACCCCAGGGCCGCTCCGGCGGCAAAGTCCCGTACGCCCCTGTTGGCCGGGATTGCGGCGGTCGTCGTGTTGGCCATCGTCGCGGCACTCTTCTTCGCCACCCATCGCTCCGGCGCCACTGGCGCAGCCGCGGCCACGCCCACCACCACCGCCGTGCCGGCGCCTGCCGCAGCTCCCGCGAGCGCCGCTGCCCTGGCCGGCGTCTGGAACAACGCGGCGACGGTGGAACGCAACGGCCTGAAAAAGCTGGACATTGCCGTGCAGGGCGACCAGCTTTCCGTCCACGCATGGGCGCAGTGCCCGGCTTCGGACTGCGACTGGGGCGTGCAGCCGGCCACATTCGATGGCCAGAAGGCGACCGCCACCTGGACCCTTGCCATACAGAAAGGGAAGGCGGATCAGCAGCGGACCGCGACCGTAACGTTGACCCCGTCCAGTGGAGGCCTCCACGTCAGCATCGCCAACACCTTTTCGACCGGTGGATCCAACCAGCGGCAAATGGAGTTTGTGCGGGGACAATGAGCCCTGCGGCCCGAGCCGTGAGCGCTGGGAAAGGCTTCATTACCTCCGTACCGCAACCCCCCTCCGATTTCGCTTGCTCCCCTCCCGCGCGAATCGTAGCCTGAAAAAGGAAGGCTCTGTCCGCCTCATCGCGAACAGAGCTTTTTCCTTTTCCCTGCCCAGGCAGGTGAACGTCACCGCTCTTTGAGAAGACCGAAGCAATCATCCACAGCAGCAACCAACTCCCAGCCCCCGGGCTGGTAACTCCACTATTTGCCACACATACCCTTGGAGCCTCTACCAAGTACCCTGTTTGTCACACATAGCAGGATCCCAAAAGCTAAGTACCCTGTTTGCCACACATGCAAAAGTAAGATAGCTTTTTCGCGACCCGCGACCCGCTCTTAGCTGGCAACTCTTCTGCTCGCCACATGCAAAAGGTGCGATAGCTTTTTCGCTCCCGGCCACCGGCTACGGGCTCCCGGTTCCCAGCTCCCACCTCCCTCATTTTGACTCCCCATTGATGTCGTTCCCCTGGCGCAGTTGACACCATGGCGAATGGGGTCATCGATGGGTTTGCGGTGGGTTGGATGGAGAAACGGGCTCAGGTTGGGCAGCGCCTTGTTTTTGCTGGGTGTTGCGTGTACGGCTCACGGTAGCCGGCCGTCGCAGGTTCAGGAATCGGCTCCGAGCGTCTGTCCCCGCCTTCCCGCCGGAAGCACGGTGCCGGAGCCTGCGGATCAGCATAGCCGCAAGGGCGTCCTCGAGATCACCTTAACGGCGCGGGACGTCAGGGAACCGGACGGCCGCATCCGCTATTGCTTCACCGATCAGGCCGGTGAGGATTCGCCCACGCTGCGCGTCCAACGCGGCGACCTGGTCATCATCCATCTGAAAAACGCCATGACCGACCTTGCCGGGAACAGCACCCCGGCGGCGCCCATGCCGGTCCCCACCGTCATCGGCGATACCTGCACCAGCGGCAGGATGGACGCGATCGCGACCAATCTGCACTTCCATGGCATGACGATTCCGCCCACCTGCCATCAGGACGATGTGCTCAGGACCGCCGTCCAGCCAGGCGATCCGCCCTTCACCTACCGTTTCCGCGTGCCCGATGATGAGCCCCCCGGCCTCTACTGGTATCACCCCCACATTCATGGCTTCAGCAAGCCGCAGGTGCTGGGCGGCGCCTCCGGGGCGCTCATCGTCGAAGGCCTGGAGCGCGTCCGCAGGGAAGCCGCAGGTCTGCCGGAACGCGTATTTGTGATCCGGGACGAGGACCTCATGCATCCGAACGCGCCCCCCTCGCCGACCGAGCCGGTGGTCCCGCATTTCCTCATCGATCGCGATGGCGACGCGGCCAACAACGGGACCGGATTCGGCAAGCCGGCCAAAGATCTCTCCATCAACTATGTGCCGGTGCCCTATCCGGATTACCCGCCAGCCACGATCCAAATGAGACCCGGCGAGCGGCAGGTGTGGCGCATCCTGAACGCATCGGCGATCACCTATCTCAACCTGGAGGTGCTTTATAACCGGCAGCCCCAGCCGCTCGGCCTGGTGGCCATGGATGGCGTTCCCATCGGGGAGTATCCGCCGCAGGTAACCGGCGAGCCGGATGGCGTCAACGTGCAAACCCACCTGGGCATTCCTCCGGGGGCGCGGGTTGAGTTCATCGTGCAGGGTCCGCCGGAAGGCACTCCGGCGCTCCTCGTAACGCGGACCGTGGACACCGGACCCGGCGGCGAGAACGACCCCAACCGCGCCCTGGCCAGGATTGTGGCGACGGCCGATGCGCCCGAGCCCCGCTCGCGCCTGGCCAGCGACCCGCAACCTTTTCCGACTCCCAGCGAGCCCTGGCTGGGCGATGTCACCCCCGTCCGCGTCCGGCATCTGTATTTCTCCGAGAAACTTGAAAACCCGGCCGACCCTACCAGCGCCGTCCAGTTCTACATCACCGTGGAGGGGCAAACACCCAAACCTTTCGCCATGAATCAACCCCCCAACATCGTGGTGCAGCAGGGAACCGTGGAGGACTGGATCATCGAGAATCGCTCCCAGGAACTGCACGCCTTCCATATCCACCAGCTCCATTTCCTGCTGCTCGACTACATGGGGCGGCCGGTGCACGAGAACTTCCTGCGGGATACGGTGAACGTGCCCTATCAGAACGGACGCCTGCTGGCCTATCCCAGTGTCCACATCCGCATGGACTTCCGCGACCCCAACATCGTGGGCACCTTCCCCTATCACTGCCACCTCCTCGAACATGAGGACAAAGGGATGATGGGCACCGTCGAAGTCCTGCCCGCGCCCACAGCCTGCGCCGACGGAGCGTCCGGAACATGTAAGAAGTTGCCGGTCCGTATAGCAGAAAAGGTAATTAATTCCAGATAAGATTACGGACAAGTTAATATCCACAGCTATTGTTGAGCGATCTGTTTTCTTCATCGTCTTGTTACCGCGCAGGAACCACCGAGTCTGATTTCTCCCCTATAGTCCTCAATGGCTGAGTCTTGGATCTCAGCCAGGAGGACAAGATGACGGCAAGGGAATTCGCATCCACGAGCCTGCGGGCGCTGCGCACCGGACTGGTCACCGCGGCCATGTTCCAGATGGCGTTCGGCGTCCCGCTGGCAAGCGCCCAATCCCCGGACTCATCTCGCGATGACGACACCGCAACCCCCATCAAACACGTGATCGTGATCATCGGCGAGAACCGCGGCTTCGACCATGTGTTCGCGACCTACGTACCGAAGAAAGGACAGAAGGTCTGGAACCTCCTCTCCGAAGGCATCGTCAAGGCCAACGGAGCGCCGGGGCCGAACTTCGCAAGGGCTGAGCAGTCCGCAGCCTACGACGAGCAGCCGGATGCATTCCTGCTGAGTCCAACCACGGCAGACTTTCAGAACAATGTTCTCCCGGCGCCCCTGGTGGGTGGCCCGAAAACCTCGTATGTGGCCAGCAATAGCCTGAGCGTGGCGGAACAGTCAGAGAATGGCTTACCGCAGGGCTATTACCACGATCTCGTCAGCGGCGGAACCGGGCTGACCTCGGCCACGCCCGACACGCGCATCACCAACGCAACCAGCCTGCTTCCCGGGCCCTTTCAGCTCACGAATGGAAAGACTTTCACCTACGACTCTTATGCGGCCAGCCCCGTGCACCGCTTCTATCAGATGTGGCAGCAGCTCAACTGCAGCGCAGACCGCTCCACCGCGGAGAATCCTTCCGGTTGCAATGCGCACCTGTTTCCCTGGGTTGAAGTGACGGTGGGTGCGGGTGCGAACGGAGTTACTCAGCCTTCCACCTTCAGCACCGAGTACGCGCAGGACGTGACCACCACCGGCGAGGGATCCAGTTCCATGGGCTTCTACAACATGCAGAACGGCGACGTCCCTTATTTCAAGCAGCTCGCCGACCAGTATTCGATGAGCGATAACTTCCACCAGTCGGTGAATGGCGGCACCGGCGCCAATCACATCATGCTGGGCCACGCCGATATGATCTACTTCACCAACGCCAACGGCAACGCGGCGGAACCGCCGGAGAATACCCAGATCGATAAGGGCACGGTCAACGCCGGGACCGTCAATGAGGTAGAGAATCCCAATCCTGCCGCCAACACCAACAACTGGTACACAGAAGACGGTTACGGCGGCGGCGCTCCGGGTGGATCGGCCTACGGAGGCGGATCGTATTCGGACTGCGCCGATCTGTCCCAGCCCGGCGTGAAGCCGATTGTGGACTATCTGCGGTCTCTGCCCAACCCGATCGCACCGCGGTGCCAGAAAGGCCACTACTACCTGCTCAACAACTACAACCCGGGCTACTTCGGGAATGGCAAAGACGCCTACACGGATCACAATCCCGATAACACCCCGTTTACCGTTCCGCCTTCGCACGTGCGCAGCATTGGGGATTCCATGTTAGCCGCCAATATCTCCTGGAAGTACTACGGCGACCAGTGGAATAACTACGTGCCCGATCCTTATCAGCTCAATTACGGGGCGATCGGCGCTGCAACGGATGAATACTGCACCATCTGCAATCCGTTCCAGTACGACACTTCGATCATGAGCAATCCGACCATCCGGAAGGCGCATATCCAGGACACGGCCAATCTTTACACCGATATCGCCAACGGAACGCTGCCGGCAGTCTCGTTCGTGAAACCCAGCGGCCTCGTGGACGGGCACCCGGCTTCGTCCAAGCTGGACCTGTTCGAGGGTTTCACCAGGAAAATTGTCGATGCGGTGCAGGCCAATCCGAAGCTGTGGAGAGACACCGCGATCTTCATCACCTTTGACGAGGGCGGTGGCTACTACGACTCCGGTTACGTGCAGCCGCTGGACTTCTTCGGAGACGGAACCCGCATTCCCCTCATCGTGGTCTCTCCCTATTCGATGGGGGGCCATATCTCGCACGTGTATTCCGACCACGTCTCGATTATCAAGTTCATCGAGCGCAACTGGGGACTGCCCGCGATCACAAAGCGCAGTCGCGACAATTTCCCCGACCCGGTCGCTAACTCTGACAACCCGTATATCCCGACGAACAGCCCCGCCATCGGCGACCTGTTCAGCCTGTTCAACTTCCCCCAGCGGTGATTGAGCTGGATTCGGATTCAGGGCCGGGGCGGCAACGCCTCGGCCCTCTTCCTTTTGTCGCCGCGTCGGCAGCGGTTCACAGCACGGCCCGCAGCACCCGTCGCAGCAGCTCCGTCGTCGCTCCGTACACCAGGTGTGCCGCCAGCGGATTCGCCAGCGGCTTTGGCGAGGTCTCGCTCACCGAGGGGCCCAGCCCAAACGCCGGCACCGCCACCAGATCGGCTCCGGCAAACAGTGCCGTTCCAAACCCGGTCCCAAATCCCCTGCGCACGGTCGGGACATACTCAGCCAGGCCGCCGTACAAGCCGCCCACCAGCGCGCCGAATCCGTAATGCACCACCGGCCCGGCCGTCTCCTGCTGTTCGAAGCTCAGGTGCCGGCCGCCGGTCGCCGTCGCCACCATCGCATCCGCCGCCTTCATGGTGGCGTCCTGCTTCGGCTCGCCGTCCTGTTCTTTCCGCTGAGACTGATGCTCTTTCCGACGCTCCTCGTGGGTCTCCAACGCCTGCTGTAATTTCTGTCCCGGCCCAGACATAAACCGGTTCATCACCCACGACGCGGCCAGACCGGCACCCGCCCCCGCCAGGATCCCTCGCAACGCATGCCTCTCCCGCTCATTCTCCATGGTGTTGCCCTCCCCGTCCGCGCAGACGGCCCCCTCATCAGAAAGTGCGCTGGCCACAGTCCTCCCTCGCCCTGCTCCCGGAGTAGAAACAGGGCAGGGAAACGCTGCAGCCGGACCCGATTCAGCCGTTACTTAGTCCTGGATTTCTCCAGAGCCCTCGCCCCATCCAGATGCTTTTCCAGCACCGGAACCGCATTCTCTGCGTAGCTCTTGATGGACGGGTTCTGCGCGTCCGCGGCTTCCTTCTTGTAGATTGCGAGGGCCTTGGTGTGCCCCGCCACCATATCCATCACGTATTTGTGATCGAAGGTCGCGCCCTTCAGCTTCTGGAACGGATCGATCATCGCCTTGTTCATTTTGGCGTCAATCGCATCCGGCACCGTCAGGCTGGCCTGCTGCGCGGCGGCATGCAGATCGCTGAAGTCCTTGGTGTGATCGGTCACGAGCATCTGCCCGTAGTCCTTGACTCCCTGGGATTCGGCGACGTTCTGGGCCATCTGCCCCAGATTGGCTTCCACCATATCGGTCTGTGCGGCGAAGTCGACGAACTGCTGATCCGTCATGGGCGCTCCGGCCGCCTTCTTCTGAGCCATGGCGGGAAGGGCACACAACGCGAGACAGCAAGCGGCTGAAAGAACACGTTTCATTGATTCTCCTCCAACCAATATTTGGATGCGCCCTGAGGAATTCATGCCGTGCGAAGCTGCCCCTTCCGGCTTGCACACCCGGAATTCCTGTTGACGAATGCCGCTCCGGCGCTATGCTTCTCCTGTCCGAAAGCAGGGCTCCCGATGCAAGCAATCGTGGCGCGGCAGTATGGTTCCCCTGATGTCCTTAGCCTTGAAACCCTCGACCCGCCGGCCCCCGGCCCCAATCAGGTCCTTCTGCGGGTCCGCGCCGCCGCCGTCAATCCCATGGATTACCACCTGCTGCACGGCGCACCCCTCGTCCGCCTCTTTGCCGGCCTGCGCCGCCCCCGCAAACCCGTTTGTGGCGTCGACGTGGCTGGGGTAGTGGAGGCGACCGGGTCCGGCGTGACCCGCTTCCACGCCGGCGACGCGGTCTTCGGCTCCTGCGAGGGCGCCTTCGCCGAGTACGCCTGCGCCGCGGAATCTGCCTTGGTCGCCTGCCCACCGGGCGTTCCCTTTGAGCATGCCGCGGCCCTCCCCATCGCGGGGATTACCGCCCTCCAGGGCCTGCGCGACAAGGGTCGCATGCGCCCCGGCCAGAAGGTTCTCATCCATGGAGCCTCCGGCGGGGTCGGCACCTTCGCGGTCCAGATCGCCAGGATCCTCGGCGCTCACGTCACCGCCGTCACCAGCGCCGCCAACCTCGATTTCGTGCGGGCTCTCGGCGCCGACGCGGTCCACGATTACGCCCAGCAGGATTTCACCCGCGGAGGCCGTCTCTACGACGTCATCTTCGACTGCTACGCCAGCCATTCGCTGGCCGACTGCCGCCGCGCCCTTGAGCCCGCCGGCATCTACATCGGCGCCGGTGGACCCATGCCCAGCCTGCTGAGCTTCCTGCTGCGCCTCCTCACCGTGCTGGCCCTCTCGCCCTTCCGCAAGCAGAAGACGCCCCTCTTCTTCGCGAAGATGAACCCGTCCGACCTCTCTGTGCTCGCCGGCTGGATGGCTTCCGGTCAGCTCACCCCCGTCCTGGACCGCTGCTACTCGCTGGCCCAGGTTCCGGAGGCCCTCCGCTACCTCGAGACGAGACACGCCCGCGGCAAAGTCGTCATCGTCGTCAATTCCGGAGCCGCCTGATCCCGGGATCTCTTCACCGGACCAGAATTGCCCGGATCAACTTGTCCAGCTTCGGGTAGTTCTTATCCAGCCACGCATTGCCGCCCTCGAACATGGCCTCCTGGTGGCCGGCGCGCATGCCCCCGCCCGAACGCTCGCCGTATCCGCTGTAGAGCCTCTCCACCTTGTCCATACCTACAACGACCCGTCCAAAGGGAGCAAACCCGTTCTCGCGATCGATTTTCGTATTGTCACCGGTATTGATATAGATCTCGGTGGATCGCGTGTTCGGCCCCGTATTCGCAAAGGCGACGTAACCCGCGGTGTTTTGTCTGAGCAGCGGGTCGTCCGGGATCACGCGATTCCGCCAGCGCTGCGCCACCTGCGGATCACCGCTGATCCCGAACTGCACCCAGCGCCCCGCAACAACCCTGAAGAACCGTGAGTCGTTGTAGTAGCCGTTGCGTACCAGATCGTAAAAGCGATCCGCCCCGTGCGGAGCCCAGTCCCGACGGGCCTCAATCACGAAGCTGCCCGCCGTGGTGTCGAATTGCACTCGGAAAATCGCCGGTGCCTGGTGCGTCCGCCCAACCGGAACCGCCAGCAGGAACCATAAGAGCACTGCAGAGATCATCGGTCCTCCCTCAGTGGCTGCTCCACGTCTTGTCCGACGCGTGGCACAGCGTCTCCAAAGGGCAATCGATGCACCGCGGCTTGCGTGCCACGCAGATCTGCCGCCCGTGGTGGATCATCTCGTGGGAAAACGCGATCCACCGGTCCCTCGGGATCACCCGCATCAGATCCTCTTCGACTTTCTTCGGATCTTCGGCCCGCGTCAGTCCCAGCCGGTACGACAGCCGCAGCACATGGGTATCGACCACAACGCCCTCTGCCTTGCCAAATGCCACGCCCAGCACCACATTCGCGGTCTTCCGCGCCACGCCCGGCAGCGGCAGCAACTCAGCCATGGTCTCCGGCACGCGCCCGCGATACTCGCTCACAATCGCCTTTGCCGCTCCGGAGATCGACTTCGCCTTGTTGTGATAAAACCCCGTCGATCGGATCTCCTCTTCAATCGCGGGCAGGGAAGCCTGGGCAAAAGCCTGCGGGGTAGGGAATTTCCGGAACAGCTCCGGCGTCACCATGTTCACCCGCGCGTCGGTGCACTGCGCCGACAGGATCGTCGCTACCAGCAACTCCCACGGACTCCGGTGGATCAGCGCGCACTCCGCATTGGGATACGCCGCCCGGAGCCGCCGCAGCAACTCTGCAATCCGTTTCGGAACCAGCTCCAGCCCCGGGTCTTTGCGGGACGCCGGTTTGCCGGCTGCCGTCGTGGCCGCCTTCTTTGCGGGAGCCTTGCCCGCGGCCTTCGCGCCCGTCACCTTTTTCTTTACCTTCTTCGCTGTTGCCTTCGCCGCCATGCCCGCATTGTAGCGGCTTCACTCGTACCGCAGCGCCACCATGGGATCCACGAGGGTCGCGCGCCGCGAAGGCAGAAACGCCGCCAGCAGCGCTACGCCCAGCAGCAACAGTGAGACGCCGCCAAACGACACCGCATCGAGGATGGGCACGCCATAGAGCAGGTGCCGCAGCAGCCATGCCGCACCAACCGCCAGAACCAGGCCGACGGCAAGCCCTGCCACCACCGGCCGCGCGCTCTCCCGCAGGATCAGCAGCAGCACGTCGCCCCTGCGTGCGCCCAGCGCCATGCGAATCCCCACCTCCCGCGTTCGCTGCACCACGATATAGCTCACCGTGCCGTAGATGCCGACCGTCACCAGCAGCAGGCCGATCAGGCCGGTGATGGAAGCAATCGTCGCCGCCATACTCGACGCGATAAATGGCTCTGTCGTCCGCAGCATCTGCTCCAGCGTCAGCAGGCGCGCGCTCAGATTGGGATCAACCGCCGCCAGCGCCGGCTCCACTTCGCGCATCAGAGTCGCGCCGTCGACGTTGGCGTGAATCAGCACCGGATACTGCGGCGCTGCTTCCGCCGGCATCGGCAGATAGATCTGCGCCGAGTCGCTGCCGTCCAGCGTTACTCCGCGCGTATCCTGCGCAATGCCCGTCACCCGCCACACCGAACCGTCCGGCAAGGGCTCGGCGGTCTCGTGATACTGCCTGTCCGTCCCGAGCCGCAATGTTTTCCCCAGAGGATCCTCTCCCGGCCACAATTGCTTCGCCGCGGATTGACTGACCACTGCAGAATCTTCCCCGGCCCCCGGAAAGGTTCGGCCCGCGAGCAGCGGAATGCCCAGCGTCTCAAAATAATTTGGCTGGATCCACCTGTAGAAGAGCGTTGCCTTGCGGTTGCTCCGGTCTGGCGCCTGGCGGTTGACGGAGACCGCCGCTTCCCGAAAGTCCGGATCGTCGGGGGCGTGGCCATCGGTCACTTCCACCACCCCCGGCAACGCTTCCAATCGCGGCTTCAGATCCTGCAACAGGACCGACTTGCGTTGATCCGTATACTCGGCTTTCTCTGGAAACTGCAGGTTCAGGCTCACCACATGCGCATCGTCGTAGCCTGTTTCCATGCTCAGCGATCGGATGGCCGTGTGAATCAGCAGGCTCCCCGCCACCATCAGGACCGCCGACACCGCTACCTGTGTCCCGATCAGAAATCCCCGCAGCCGATGCCGCCGCCCAGGCGAAGCTGAAGAACTGGCTTTGAGAGACGCCGCGACTGCGCTGCCAGAACTCTCGAATGCGGGCGCAAAACCGAACAGCACTCCCGCCACCAGCGAGATCCCCAGCACAAACGCAAACGCCGACAGATCCGGCGTCACGTGGAAGACGAAGGTCCCGTACTCATCCGGGAAGGCATTCGCCACCAGCACCACTGCCCCCTGCAGCAGTGCCCAGCTCAGGAAAAACGCCGCTGCCCCGGCCATGACCGCCAGCTGCGCGCTCTCCGTCAGCAGTTGCCGTACCAGGCGCCAGCGGCTCGCGCCCAGCGACAGCCTCATCCCCAGCTCATTCTGCCGAGCCGAAGCCCGCGCCAGCTGCAGGCTCGCCACATTGGCGCAGGATACGACCAGCACCAGCACCACCGCCGCCATCACGAACAGCATGCAGATGCGCAGGCCGGCGTTCTGGTCGAGCGGAATTGTGAACGGCGAGCCCGGCCACACCGCCGCATGCAGCGGCTGCCACCACTCCGACTGCCGGTTGTGCAGCGCTCGCAGATGATTGGCGACCAGCGTCATCTCCGCTTCAGCCTCGCCGAGGGTGACACCCGGCGCCAGCCGCGCCCGCAGGTGGCAGCACCCCTTTTCCCGATCCGTCAGCCAGTTGTCCTGCGGATGCACCAGCGGCTCGAGGCTCAGTGGCAGCCAGAAGTCCGGAGCGGAGACAAAGGTCCCTACGAAGTTGTGTGGTGTCACCCCGATAATCGTGACCGGCGCGCCATTCAGCAACACCTTCTTTCCAACGATGTCTGGCTCGCCGCCAAACTTCTTCTGCCAGTAGTTCTCGCTGATCAGCACCGCCGGCGATGCGGCCAGCTGCTCGGCCTCGCCCGCTCGAAACGTCCGTCCCCGGATCGCTCCCACTCCCAGCACCGAGAAGAAGTTCTCCGAGACCATCATTGTCAGGGCGTGCTCGTCGTTGTCGTTGTTCATTCCCGGGAACAGTCCGAGCCGGCCCAGCACGGAATCCTCGCCGCTGTTCTCGTTCACCGCCACGCCGCCCGGCGCTTTTACCGTGAGAAACTGCGGCAGGCTCGTGGCAATCACACCGCTGAACGAGTGCAGGTGGTCCCGATACGCCACGTAGTCGGGATAGCTGAAGACCGGCTGCGTCGCTCCCGTGTGCAGAATCACAGCAAGATTCACCAGCGTCGACGGATCGCGCGCGTCCAGCTTCCGCGCGAAGAACGCCCGGTATGCCGTAAACGCGGCTGTGTTCACGCCGATCCCCAGCCCCAGCGCGAAAACCGCCGTCAGGGTGAAGCCCACATGCCGCCGCAGCATCCGCGCGCCAAATCGAACATCCTGCCATACCGTCAGCGGCAGCAGCGGCAAATCGATCTCGCTCATGCGCTCCCGCCACAGCGTTGGATTACCGAAGCGCACCCGTGCGCGCCGGCGCGCCTCCGCGGGCTGCATCCCTTCATCCACGTTGCGTTGCTCGCGCATCTCCATGTGGAACCGCAGTTCCTCGTCCAGTTCCCGCGAGTGGACGTCTCGGCGAAACAGCGAGCGGATCCGGCGCAACCATGCCATCGCGTCAGGCCTTTCCCGTTCCGTAGTTCAGCACCAGGCCCACGGCCCCCGTGATCTTCTTCCAGTTTTCCCGTTCGGCCGCAAGTTGCTTCTGCCCCTGCGCGCTCAGAGCGTAATAGCGCGCTCTCCGATTGTTCTCGCTCAAGCCCCATGAGGCGCTGATCCAGCCCTCCTGCTCCATGCGGTGCAACGCCGGATACAGCGATCCCTCTTCCACCCGCAAAATCGCATCGGAGACGCGCTCGATATGCAGGGTGATCCCCCAACCATGCATCGGGCCCATCTCCAGCGTCTGCAGGACGAGCAGATCGAGCGCTCCCTGGAGTGTGTCGGCTCTTTTCTTCACAAACGTCCTCGTCCCCTAGATAGCTATAGGAGCATGAGCCGTTGCGCTCCGGTTGTCAAGCTGGCGGGGAAGCGGCGCAGTTCGGACGACACCCCTTACCGGATTCGCCGGCACTCCGAGACGATTTGCAGATACTTTCTGGCGGTCTCCGTCACCGTCTCTGGCTTGCCCTCGGCAATGGCCTTCAGATTCACCAGGTCCGTTCCCACGCCCAGCGCCAGCGCTCCGGCCTTCAGGAAATCCGCCGCCGTCTCCAGCGTGACCCCACCGGTCGGGATGAGCTGGAGTTCCGGAAACGGCGCCAGCAGCGCCTTCAGGTAACTCGCGCCGCCAGCCGCCGAGCAGGGAAAAATCTTGACGTAGTCCGCTCCGGCGCGCCAGGCCGTGATGACCTCGGTCGGCGTCAGCGCTCCGGGAATGGAAACCTTGCCCAACGCCTTCGTCCGGCCCACGACTTCAGGATGAAAACTGGGGCTGACGACAAACTCCGCTCCGGCCGCAATCGTCTCCTGCACCTGGCCCACGTCGGTCACCGTGCCTGAGCCCAGCAGCAGCCGCTCGCCATAGGCCTGGTTCAGCTCGCGGATCAACTCCACGGCGCCGGGAACCGTCATCGTCACCTCGATTATGGTGATCCCGCCCGCCACCAGCGCTTCCACCAGCGCGCGTCCTTCTTTGGTCGAGCGCGCCCGCAGCACCGGCACGATCCCGATGCGCTCGATCCACTGCATGGTTTTTGCCGACATTCGCTTACCTCGCAATCCGTACTGATTCGCCGCGCATCACGCGCTCCACCTCGGCCAGCGTGGCCATGCTCGTGTCGCCCGGCGTTGTCATGGCCAGCGCTCCGTGGGCAACGCCGCAGCGCATCGCCCATTCCATTGGCTGGCTCGCGAGAATGCCATAGATCAGCCCCGATGCGAAAGAGTCGCCGCCGCCCACGCGATCCAGGATCTCGACCTCCCGCTGCGGCACGTGGACCATCTCACCCCCAACCAGCGCCATCGCGCCCCAGGAATTCCGCGTCGCACTGTGCGCGGTCCGCAGCGTGGTCGCCACCAGCTTCAGGTTCGGATACGCAGCAGCCACTTCCCGCAGCATCGTCTCGTAGCTCGCCACCGGCAGCTCGTGGAACTCGCCGGAAATGCCCTTGAGCGCAACGCCGAGCATGGCGGAGAAGTCCTCCTCGTTGCCCAGCAGGACATCGACTTTGCTGACCAGCTTGCGGTTCACCTCCTGCGCGCGGGCCTTGCCGCCGATGCTCTTCCACAGCGATTCACGATAATTCAGATCGAAGGAAATCGGCGTTCCCTGCTTCCGCGCCGCATCCATCGCGTCCGACGCAACCCCAGGCGTCGTCTCCGAGAGCGCCGCAAAGATGCCCCCGGTGTGAAACCAGCGCGCGCCGTTCTCCGCGCCAAAGATGCTCTCCCAGTTCCAGTCGCCGGGCTGGCTGTGGGCAATGGCTGTGTGGCCGCGGTCCGAGCAGCCCGCCGCCGCGCGCACGCCGAAGCCGCGCTCGGTAAAGTTCAGTCCGTTGCGCGCCTCCCGTCCCACGCCGTCGTACGGCAGCCAGCGCAGCAGCGTGGGATCGACGCCGCCCTGCAGGATCATGTCCTCGACCAGGCGGCCGACCGGGTTCTCCGCCAGCGCCGTCGCAATGGCGGTCCGCAGGCCAAAGCAGCGCCGCAGCCCGCGGGCCACGTTGTATTCGCCGCCGCCCTCCCACACCTGGAAGTGTCGCGTGGTGTGGATGCGGCCCTCCATGGGATCCAGCCGCAGCATCACTTCGCCCAGGCTGATCTCGTCCCAGCGGGTCGTGCCCTCTTTCAACTCGATAGCGTCCATAGCCTCATTCTCGCCTGGCGGGACAGCGGGACCGGTATTGCCGACAGACGCGGGTCCGGTTTCCGAAACGGCTGCGCCGTTCACGTTCACGCTTCAGTATGGCAGTATGATGGCTCCTTGCAATGAACCCTCGGCGCGGAGTCTGTATTCCATGAAGGTTGGCGTTTTTACCCCGCTTCTGTCGCAAATGGCCTTGCCCGCCGTGCTCGACAAGCTCAAGGCTCTGCATATCGATACCGTCGAGCTGGGTACTGGCAATTATCCTGGCGACGCCCATTGCAGGCTGTCGATGCTGGACGATGCGAAGGTCCTGGGCGAATTCCGCAACGTGCTAACCGATCGCGGCTTCTCCATCAGCGCGCTCAGCTGCCACGGCAATGCGCTGCATCCCGATCCGGCCCGCGCGGCACACGACCGCGACGTCAGCCGCAAGACAATCCTTCTGGCCGAGAAACTCGGCATACCGGTGGTCGTCGATTTCTCCGGCTGCCCCGGCGACTCGCCCCAGGCCGTGCACCCCAACTGGGTCACCTGTCCCTGGCCTCCCGACTATCTCGATGTTCTGCGCTGGCAGTGGGGCGAAGTCGTCGCGCCGTACTGGATTGAGCATGGCAAATTCGCCGCGGATCACGGCGTTCGCATCGCCATCGAGATGCACCCCGGCTTCGTCGTCTACAGCCCGGAGACGATGCTGCGGCTGCGCGCGATGGCCGGCCCTGCCGTGGGCTGCAATTTCGATCCCAGTCATCTGTTCTGGCAGAACATCGATCCCATCGCCGCCGTGCGCATCCTGGGCGACGCCATCTTCCACGTCCATGCCAAAGACACGCAGATCTACGCTGCGAATCTGCCGCGTACCGGAGTGCTCGACACAAAACCGTATACCGACGAACGCAACCGCGGCTGGATCTTCCGCACCTGCGGCTACGGCCACGGCGCGGAGTGGTGGAAGGAATTTGCCTCCACCCTGCGCATGTTCGGCTATGACAACGTGCTCTCCATCGAGCATGAGGATTCTCTGCTCTCTGCCGAAGAAGGCCTAACGAAAGCCGCGGCCTTCCTGAATGAACTGGTGATTCGCGAGCAGCCGGGCGCCGCCTGGTGGGTTTAAGCGGGAAAGAAAGATGACGAAACGCATCCGCACCGCCGTGGCAGGAACGGGGTTCATGGGCCGCGTGCATCTCGAAGCGCTGCGCCGTATCGAAGGCGTCGACGTCGCCGCCATTGCCGGGCGCAATGTGGCGGCCGCGCAGAAGCTCGGCGCAGCCTTTGCCGTCCCGCATGTCGATTTCAACGCTGTTCTTGGCGATAACAGCATCCAGGCTGTCCACCTCTGCACGCCCAACGCACAACACTATCCCATGGCAAAGGCCGCGCTCGAAGCAGGGAAGCATGTGCTCTGCGAAAAGCCGCTCGCCATCAGCGTCCATGAGGCAGACGATCTGGCCACGATGGCCGCCCGCAAGGGCCTCCGTAACTGCGTCTGTCACAATCTGCGTTCCTACCCCATGGTCCAGCAAATGCGGCAACTGCGCGCAACCGGCGAGCTGGGTGAAATCCTGGTCGTGCAGGGAACGTATTCACAGGACTGGCTGCTTTTTGACACCGACTGGAACTGGCGCGTCTCTTCGAGTGCCGGAGGCCCCTCACGCTGCATGGCCGATGTTGGATCCCACTGGTTCGATATGGCCGAGCATGTCACCGGCCTGCGTGTCTCTTCGCTCTGTGCGGATCTTCAGACGTTTCACACCACGCGCAAGCAGCCGCGCGGTCCGGTTGAGACCTTCGCGAATAAGATGGGCGCCGCTCAGGAGACCGTCGACACGCCGATCGACACCGAAGACTGCGGCATGGTGATCTTCCGCATGGGTGAGCGCGCTCGCGGCGCCATGACCGCCAGCCAGGTTTCGGCCGGCCGCAAGAATCGCCTCAGCATCGAAATCTACGGCACGAAAGCCGGCGTCGCCTGGGATCAGGAGCGCCCCGACGAGCTGTGGGTCGGCCATCGCGACGGCCCCAACAGCGTCTTCATCAAAGATCCCTCGCTCCTGCTGCCCGGCGCGCAGAGTTTTGCTGATCTGCCCGGCGGCCACAGCGAGGGCTACGACGATACCTTCAAGCAGGTGTTTCGCCGCTTCTATGCCTCGATCCGTGACCCCGCAGCCCCGCGCGATTATCCACAGTTTGCCGATGGGCTGCGGCAGCTCCGGATTCTGGGCGCGGAACTGGAAAGCCACCGCACGCGCAGCTGGATCGACGTCCCCGCCAGCTGAACGCCGATTAAAAGGAGAGTGTCCGCTTGCTGATTCTGGCCGCAGTGGTTGCCATCTTCGTCTACGGCATGACGGCTGCCATGCTGGGCACCATCCTGCCCTATCTCTCCAGCCGCTTTCAGCTCACCCCGCGGCAGAATGGAACCATCGCCACCGCCCAGGCTCTGGGGCTCATGATCGCCTCTCTCGGCGTCGGTCCGCTGCTCGATGACGTCGGCAAGAAGTTCGGCATCGGTCTGGGACTGGTCTTCATCTTCCTCGCGCTGCTGGCCCTGCCGCGCGCATCCGGCTTTCGCAGCGTGGTCTTCCTGCTCTTTCTTCTCGGCATGGGTGGAGGCATCGTCACCACCGGAGCCAACGCGCTCACCAGCGATGTGGGCGAAGCGCACCGCGCCGTCGCTCTCAACCTGGTCAACATCTTCTTCGGCCTGGGCGGGCTGGCCACCCCGTTTATCTCCGCTAATCTCTTCGCGCGCAACTGGGTGCGCCTCTGCTCGTGGGTCGCAGGCCTCACGGTGGTTGCGCTCGGCGTCCAGATTGCCGCCCACATGCCCCCGCCATCGGGATCGGGGCGCTTCATCCTCGCCGATGCCGGCCCCGTTCTGGGCCGTCCTCTGCTCTTTCTCCTCTGCCTGTTTATGTTCCTCTACATCGGGTGCGAGGTCGGCGTGTGGAACTGGCTGGTGCGTCACCTCATCGCCGAGGGCGTTCCGGAAAAGCACGCGCTCAACATTCTCTCGCTGGGCTTCGCGCTGGGGCTGCTCCTTGGACGCATCGCCGTCGTGCCCATCCTCATCCATGTTCCTCCCGCGCAGGTGACGCTCCTGGCCTCCATCGCCATGGCGGTGACCACGTTTCTCATGCTGCGCATCCACAAAATCTCAGCGTCGTGGATTCTCGTCTTTCTTGCCGGGCTCTCCATGGCGCCGGTGTTTCCCACCACGCTGGCCATCGTGGGCAACGCCTTCCCGCGCATGACCGGCACCGCCATCGGTATCGTCATCACCTGTGGATGGGCCGGCCTCGCGGTCAGCTCGCGCATCATCGGCGCCGTTGCCGGCGGCGACCCGCGGCGTCTGGGCAAGGCGCTGCTGGTGATACCGGCTTCATCCGTGCTGATGATCGGCATCAACCTGGCGATTCTGGCTGTGCTGCGCTGACTCTTTCCTCAGGACTGCACAGAACGCAGCCACTCGGCATCGACCTTCAGCGCCTGCATCGCCGGCATGTCCGGGTAGCCTTCCTGCTCGTTGAAGATGTGCCGAATCGGCGCCTTCTTCGCGGCAGCAAAGATGGGCCCATAGTCGATGCTGCCGCGGCCCAGCTCGGTCGAGACCGGCACCGTACCCGGCTTCCACCCGCTCAGCTTGAATTCCTTGATGTGCAGCATCGAGTAGCGCTCCGGGTATTTCGTCAGGTAGTGTTCCGGCTTTTGCCCGCCCACAACCACCCACCCGCAGTCCATTTCCATCGTCACCAGCTTTGGATCGGTGGAGTGCAGCAGAACGTCATAGGGAAGTACGCCATCCTTCTCGTGGAATTCAAAGAAGTGATTGTGATAGCCGAACTGCATCCCTGCGGCTTTCACCTTCTCGCCGATCTGGTTGAACTGCTCCGCATTCCACTTCCAGTCGTCGAGAGACATGGCGTTCAGGGCGTCTACCCAGCTCGCGCCTTTCTGCTGATTCCTGACCATGGGCGACGAGCAGATCATGTACTGCAGGCCCAGAGTCCGGGCAAAATCAATCGTCTGGTCCACGGCGGGTTTCAGTTGCGGCAGCGGATAGTGCGCGCTCACGCACCGTAGCCCCGCCTTCTCCATAGCCTGCTTCACATCGGCCGCGGAGTGGTTGTAGAAGCCGGCCGCTTCCACCTCGCGATAGCCGATGGTGGCCAGGTGCTCCAGCGTGCCGTCGTAATCCTTCGGCAGCAATTCGCGAACCGAATAGAGTTGCAGGCCCAGGGGCAGCCCCAGCGGATCCGCCCACAGCTTCTGCGCGCCGGCGGCGACTGCGCATGCGGCCGCCGTCTTCATAAAATCCCTTCGCGTCAACCCACTTGTCATCTTCACCTCTCGCGTTGCTGATGCAGCCAGCGATCCAGAATACGCCTGTACAGGCAGCGCCGCTTGCCCACCATCACCTATGCAACGAAGCGCGCCAGAACCGCGTTCCCCGGAGCCACCTCGATGGCCGCCGTTCCGTTGTTGACCGGCATCGTTTCCGATTTCTGCTCTGCAACACTCCCTCGGCTCCTGTTGGGTTTCATTCTGCGCAGCAAAAAAAACGCAGTGGAGCGGTTGCCCCACTGCGCCGAGGAGTAAGAAGGGGGTTAGAAGAGAATCTTCCCGCCAAACTGCAGCTCGCGCGGGTCGTAGGTGTTGGTCACCTGCCCGTAGGTGCTGTCGTTCGTCCCCGTGTCGATCGAGTTGAACTCGGTGTGGTTGAAGGTATTGAACGACTCCACCCGGAGCTGGAAGCGCGGGCCCTCGGTATGGGACGTGAACGCGAAGTCCTTGTACAGGGAGAGGTTCCAGTTGAAGAAGCCGGGTCCGACGACGGCATCTTTGCGTGCCGTGCCGAAACCATTGTTGGCGCCGCCGTTCCAGGGAGCGACGGGGTCAGCAAACGCGGTGGTACTGAACCACTGCGCCTGCGATTTGGGATAGCCCCGCGGCCCCACCACGTTGGGACGGTTGGCCGTGTTGCCGCCCAGGCCCAGCGTGTCCGGTCCGTTGTAGTAAATGTTCGCCGGGCTGCCCGCTTCCACTTGCGTGATGCCGGAGAAAGTCCATCCACCGGCCGCGGTCCGGGCGAATCCGCTGGAATGAGAGAAGAAGGGAAGATTGTAAACATAGTTGGCGTTGAAGATGTGGCGGCGGTCGAAATTGCCCGAGCCACGATCGTACTTCGGATTGTAGGGGTCGGACAGCGTTCCTCCGGTCCCGGCCTCGGTGGAGGTAGTCAGATCGGCGCTCTGGATGTCGATCTCGTGCGAGTACGTATACGCCAGCTGCACACTCAGACCGTGCCGGTTATCCATGCGCAGCGCCGCCTGCAGTGAGTTGTAGTTGAAGTTCGTCGCGTTTTCTTCCTGCCGCATGTTGCTGAAGCCGCGGTAGGGGCGCCACAGATTGGCATCTGAATCCGGGCATGCGGTTACGCCGCCGACCGCAACATAACCTTTGCAGTTGGTGGCCACCGCCTCGCGCTCCGGAAGCTCGCTCAGCGCCAGGTCGTTGATCTCGCGCAGATCGTCCTGGTTCCACCCGCCCGAACCCACATACTGCACGGCCAGTAACACCGAGGGCGCCAGCTGATGCTGCACGCCGAGGCTGTACTGCGCCGTGCCCGGATTCGGATAGTAGTAATCCAGGTTGGACATGCTCGCCGCCGCGATCGGCACCGTGGAGCTGGCCCCGGTCAGGTCATTCATATGCGGATCGGAGAAGTAGACGTTGTTGACGCTCGGCTGATACGAGAAAGGAGGGTTGGTGCTCAGGTTATAGATGTCGTTGCCCTGCACACGCTCGTAGAACAGGCCGATACCGCCGCGCAGCACCGTGCGGCCGTTGCCGAAGATGTCATAGGCAAAGCCGAGGCGCGGCTCGGGGGTGAAGTAGTCGTTCATCACCAGCCCGCGAGGAACGCCGCCCGCCCCGGCCAGCTCCATCCCGTTCAGGTAATAGGTGTGACCGTCCACGGTTGACAGCCCCGGGCTGGCTCCGCTGCAGCCGGCATCGGCCGCAGAAGTGCACAGGGTGCCGGCGGTCGAGAACACCGCCGCGTTGGCCGGATCGTAGGCGGCGGGATTGAAGTTCGCCACGCGGTTGTTCTTCTCGTAGACGTGGGGCAGCAGGTCGTAGCGGAAGCCCAGATTGAGCGTGAGCTTCGGCGTCACGTGCCAGTTGTCCATGGCATAGAACGAGTAGGTGTTGTTCAGCCAGTGGTCGGTGTTCAGGCTCTCCAGCTGGTCATAGCTGCTGGCGAAACCCAGCAGGAAGTTGACGTACGAGTCTCCCGAGAACTGCGCTCCGTTGAAGCTGTAGTCGCCTTCGGTATCGGCCTGCTGCTGCTGGTTCTTGTCTTCCCGCATGAAGGAGAAGCCGAACTTCATCAGATGCTTGCCTTTGGTCCAGGACACGTCGTCGCGGAGCTGGTAATCGAGATACGAGTTATGCCACGGCCAGTAGATGTCGGTCCAGGTGGTGTTGAGAGGACCGCCGCTGAAAGCCACCTGCGGCATGCGGTTGTCGGCGTTGTTGCCGGAAAAGAACCCGGTGGCGCTCCATCCGCTCGGCTGAGCGTAGATGCCGGCCGGCTGCACGCTGATGGTGTTGCCGTTCACATACAGCCCCGTCTCGTTCAGCAGGGTCGGTGAAATGGCCTGAGTGAGGCGAACGGCCGCACCCCATGACGGGTTATTGAAGACGTCGCCCACCGTCGTATAGCTGTCGCCGCTCCACATGGTGGGAAAGATCGTCTGCGACATCGCGTCATGAATCCAGCTGCCCATCAGGTGATACTTCTGCGAGAAGTTGTGGTCGATGCGCACCACGTCTTCCCGCACATAGGTCGGCTGCGTGGGTGAGGCCTGGTAATTGTCGGTTCCCACGTTCGGCTTCGGAATCGCTCCGGTGCCCATCATCAGCACGGCATTGGGATCCAGCAGATTCGCAGGGATGGTGTTGTTGGGGAAGGGCTGCCCGGGCGTGAGCCCGTCGGTCGCATACAGCGCCAGCTTCGCCGGATCGGACGTGGTCGGCACCACCGGCGCCGCGCCGCCATTGAACGGAGTGTAGGCGAGGGCCGCGCCGCTGGTCGGTACGTCGCCGGCCGGCACGGTGGGGGTCACGGTAGGCGAAACGCCGCTGATGAACCGCCGCCATTCCTCGTTCACAAAGAAGAAGGTCTTCTGTTTATCCGTGTTGTACAGGTGCGGTATAAACAGCGGGCCGCCGATGTTGCCGCCGAAGATGTTCAGCCGCAGCTCCGGCGTCGCCGTGTTGTTGCGCTTCGAAAAGTAGTAGCCGGCATCGTAGGCGTCGTTGCGGTTAAACTCCCACACGCCGCCATGAAACTGCCGGCCGCCGCTCTTCAGATCGATCAGAACCGTGCCGCCCGAGGAGATGCCGTAATCCGGAGAGTAATTGCTGCTCAGCACCTGAAACTGCGAAATGGCGTCGGGCGAGGGCAGGGCATCGAGCTTGCCTCCCGACCCGCGGTCGTACACCTCGCCGCCGTCGATCAGAAAATTGTTGTGATCCGGACGCATGCCGTTGAAGCTGATGGTGGCCGTGCTCGTCTGCGCCGCCACTCCGTTGAACGACGGCAGATTGCCGGAAACGCCGACGCCCAGTGTCGTCAGACTCGTGATATTGCGGCCGTTGGTGGCGATGTTCCGCACCTGCTGACCGCTGATCAGGCTGCTTACTTCATTGGTTTCCGACTGGATCTGCAGCGTATTCGCCTGCACTGTGACGGTTTGATTGTTGCCTCCGACCGTCAGATGGGCATCTTCGCGATAGCTCTGCGCCACGTCCACCACGATGCCGGACTTCTTGTACGTCGTGAACCCGGGCGCGGAAACCGACAGATCGTAATGCCCGACCGCCAGCCCCGGCATATCGTAAATGCCATCGCTGTTGGTGGTGGTTGTCTGCGGGCTTCCCGTCTCCTGATTGGTGAGGGTCACTTTGGCATGCGGAACCACGGCACCGCTGGGGTCGGTGACGGTTCCATTGATCGTTGATGTCTCCTGCGCTCGTGCTGCCCCGCACCACATGACTCCGAGAAGGGCCACTGCGCACAACGAGCAGAGCGGCATCCTCATCCGCTTCAGCATGAATAACCTCCGAAAAAGTACGTCTCTTTTTTGTTTGAGTTACTACGGCCCGATGAACATGAAACCTCCGATGTATACTGGACCGCCAATAGCGCTGTCAACTCGCCATCTCGCCCAGGCGTGGATAATGGCGCTGTACTTAACAGTTTTACTGAATGCAACCGATGACATGCGATCCGCTCCAGCCACGATCATGACCGCGAAAAGACAGCGCCTCAGTAACGGTAAATGTAAGTGGAATGTGGGTTAACATAGACTGGCCCGGCACTGCAGCTGTCAGATTTGCGGCCGCCGGCAATTTCGCGGGGCACGCCATCTTCCGCCAACCGGGGAAGGAGGCCAATCGGGGAAATCCGAGCCGTTGCACCGCGAACCAGAACCCTGGTTTCGGTTCCCCTCAGGCGAACATCGGGCCCCGGCTCTCGGGACCCAGCCACACCGGTTCCGGCTCCAGGCGGATGCCGAATTTCTCCTCCACCCCGGTGACAATGCGATCCCGCAGGGCCGCGATCTCGGCCGCCGTGGCCCCACCCAGGTTCACCAAAGCCAGGGTATGACGGCTCGAGATGCCGGCTCTCCCCAGGGCGAACCCTTTATGGAATCCCGCCTGCTCCAGCAGCCAGGCCGCGGGAATCTTCACCCGGCCCGGGTGCGCAGGATAGAAGGGCGGCGCCGTCGGCCTGCCCGCGGCGATCGTGTCATAGAGCGTCTGCGCAACTACAGGATTCTTGAAGAAGCTGCCCGCGCTGCGGCAGTCCGCCTCGCCTTCGACCAGCAGCATGCCTTTGCCGTGCCGAATCTCGCGCACGGCCGCGGCGGTCTCCGCCAGCGTCGGCGCCTCCCGGCGATCCCGAAAATAGCGCTGCAGATCCGCATAACGCAGCGACGGAGCCGCCCCTGCCTCCAGCCGATAGTCGACACGGGTGACTACGTAACGTCCCCGTTCGGAAGTGTTGAAGAGGCTCTCCCGGTAGGCAAAGCCGCAGGCAGCGGCGGGCAGCTCGACAAACCGCAGATCCTTCAGATCCAGCACCCGTACCAGCTCGATCGTGCCCGAGACCTCCTGCCCGTACGCGCCTACATTTTGCACCGGCGTACCGCCCACGCTGCCCGGGATGCCGGCCAGGCACTCAATGCCCCCGAAGTTCAGCGCCACCGCGCGCGAGACAAACGCGTCCCAGTTCTCGCCTCCGGCCACCCGAAAGCGATTGCTCTCCTGGGTCACGCCCCGCAGCGCAGGATGTGCCACCAGCCCCGGGAAACCCTCGTCGGCGACCAGCAGGTTGCTGCCGCCCCCCAGCACGAAGAAGGGCAGATCCCGTTCGCGTGCAAAGCGCACGGCCTCCACAAGAGCGTCTTCGCTCTCTACCTCGGCAAACCAGCGCGCCGCTCCTCCCACGCCCAGCGTGGTGCGAGAAGCCAGAGGAACTTTTTCCTGCAGGAGCATCCAATTGAGATATATCAGTTCGGTGGCGGAACGCCGACCGGGTCCGTACAATGAAAAGGTCGGTCACCCCCACATGAAGACCGGAAGGAAAACAGGCAAATGTATCCAGAGATCATGCTGATCCCCATGCGCGAGGAGTTAACCCGCGCCGGTATTAACGAGGCACGCACGGCGGAAGCCGTCGAAGCGGCGCTGGCGAAGCCCGGCACCACGATGGTGGTGGTTAACTCCATCTGCGGCTGTGCTGCCGGCAAAATGCGTCCCGGCGTCCGTCTGGCGCTGCGCAACCCGGTTCTTCCCGATCAATCCATCACCGTCTTCGCCGGTCAGGACCGCGACGCTACCGAGCGCGCCCGTTCCGCTTTTGACGGCAACCCTCCCACCTCGCCCGCCATTGCCATCCTGCGCGACGGAAAACTCGTCTACCTCATGCAGCGCTTCATCATCGAGAACAGCACTCCCCAGGCAATCGCCGAGGAGCTGTCGCGGGCTTTCAACGAGTATTGTGCGAAGCAGACGGTCTGACCGCCCCTGCAGCACGGCATCCACAGGCTGCGCTTCGGCGCAGCCTTTTCATTTGGCTGATTCCGTCCTGGAAAACAGCCGGCGCCGCGTCTCCGAGGTCATCTCCATGGTGCCTCGATCCGATGCCCGATACACGCTGACCTGATTGCGGCCCTCGCGTTTGGAGCGATAGAGCGCCTCATCGGCCCGCAGCAGAAAGTCGGTCGGGGTTTCCCTCGGCTCGCTGACGGCTACCCCGATACTCGCGGTCAGATCCACGCCGCCCGGCAGGCCGCCCACAGCGGCGATCCTCTCGCGAATCCGCTCCGCGGCCACCCGTGCTTCCTCCAGCGCCGCATTGCGCAGCAACACCACAAACTCCTCGCCGCCGTAACGCGCCAGCACATCGGAGGGCCGCGTGCCCTCCCGCAACGCCGTCGCAATGCGCCGCAGAACGTCGTCGCCGGCGAAGTGCCCCAGCGAGTCGTTCACCTGCTTAAAGTAGTCCAGATCGATCAGCATCAGCCCCATCCCGCCGCCGCTGCGCTCGCAGCGCAGCAGTTCCCGACGCAGGATCTCCTCGAAGGCCCGCCGGTTCAGCAGCCCCGTCAGCGCGTCGGTCTGCGCCATCTTGCTCAGGTCCAGCCGGTGCACGGTCAGCGCCAGCCACAGCAGCGCGATCACGATGGCCAGAGCCAGAATCATGGAAAGGTAGCTGAATCCCACATTCACCAGATCCGGATGAATGAAGTTTTCGCTCAGCACCGGACCCGTGCGGTAATCGGAAGCAAACCACCCCATCTGCAGCAGGGTCGAGACAATGAGCAGCCAGCCGCACGCGCAGGCAGGCGGCCTGATCGCCGCATCCTTTTCCCGGAAAAGCCGAAAGGCTGTCGTCAGGAAAATCGCGCTCATCGCCACCGCATGCACCAGCAGCCGCAAAAGGGTGTCGTTATGAACGTACGTGAACCACAGAAACGGAGGCAGCGCCAGAAAGACCACCAGCCCCGGCCAGGGAAAAAGCCGTTGCGGCCGCTGCAGCACATCCACCGCTGCCAGGTACAGGTAAAGCCCGCCCACAAACAGAAGGAAATTCGGAAGGACGAGCGTGATCAGGGAGGGCAGCCAGGGGCGCAGGCCAAACAGCAATATCGACGACAGGGCGCACACAATGAATCCGACCAGCTGTCGGCTGCCATGTAAATCGGGGGTGCTCCGCCGTACCCCTCTGAATCCCACCAGCATCAGTAGAAGGGCCGCAGCATATCCACACATCAGGAAGGGTGTATACATAGCTACGTTTGTTGAACACCTCCCAACCTCGTTGAGCCCTTTCTCCTGTGGATCCGTCCTTCGGGGGCCGATGCGACGCAGAAACGCAGGGAAAATTTGTGATTCAGCATTGCACATTCATGGGGTGAAAGCCATCCTAAAAACGGGTGCCGTTACCAGATCGGAAATAGCGTCCCATAGCCCCGTGCCCGCGCCTCCCATGAGCCAGTTCGCCCTGAACCCCTGTCTTCCCCGCCGCATCGTGATCGTCTCCGGGCCGCCGGGTTCGGGGAAAACCACGCTGGCCCGCCCCCTCGCCCGAAAACTCGCCTTTGCCGTCATTTGCAAAGATGATATTAAAGAAAGCCTTTACGTCTCCATGGGCGGCGCCTCTGGCGACCTCGAGTTTTCCCGTCGCGTCGGCGACGCCGCCATGGACCTCCTCTGGGTTCTGGCCATGCAGTGTCCCGGCGTCGTCCTCGAAGCCAATTTCCGCACTCACAGTCCCGAAGAACGCGCCCGGGTCGCCGCCCTCGACGGAATGGTCGTTGAGGTCTATTGTCGTGTCCCTCTGGAAGAAGCCTCCCGTCGCTTCGCGGAGCGTGCCCGCGACGAACGCCACCACCCCGCGCATCCGCTGATGGAAATGCCGCCCGAGCGCATGGCCGAATACGTCGGCCCCTTCGCCATCAGCCCCGTCATTGAGGTCGACACCGCCCGTCCCGTCGATCTCGACGCCCTCGTCCTGAGGGTCAACGCCTCCTGGGCAACCGTCGCTCCTTCGGCACAGCCCCACGGCCATTTAGAATAGAAGCTGCACCCGCATCATCGCCGCGCCGAATCCCGGCCTCGGGAAATTTCTGCCGCCGCGGCCGAAACAAAGGCGCCTGTCCGTCATGCATCGCTGGTCGAAGCTCTTTATCCCCACTCTGCGCGAGGCCCCCGCTGACGCGGAAGTGGCCAGCCACAAGTTTCTCGTTCGCGCTGGATACATCCGCCAGCTCGGTGCCGGCATTTATTCCTACCTCTTCCTCGGTCAGCGCTCCATCAACAAAATCATCGCCATCGTGCGCGAGGAGATGGACCGCATCGGCCAGGAATTCCTGCTGCCCACCATCCACCCCGCCGACCTGTGGCGGGAAAGCGGCCGCTGGACCCTCATGGGCGACAACATGTTCCGCCTCAAAGACCGCAAGGGCGCCGACCTCGGCCTCGGCATGACCCATGAAGAGGTCGTGACTGACATCGCCCGCAACGAGCTGCGCAGCTACAAGCAGCTCCCCCAGATCTGGTATCAGATCCAGACCAAGTTCCGCGACGAGCCTCGCCCCAAAGCAGGCCTGCTGCGCGTGCGCCAGTTCATCATGAAGGACAGCTACTCCTTCGATCTGGACCAGGCCGGCCTCGACCGCAGCTACGATCTCCACGACGCCGCGTACCGCGCCATCTTCACTCGTTGCGGACTCCGCTTCGTCTCCGTTGAAGCCCACTCCGGCGCTATGGGCGGATCCAGGTCGCAGGAGTTCATGGTCTACACCGATGCCGGTGAAGATCAGATCGCCAGCTGCGCCGTCTGTGGCTATGCGGCCAACATGGAGAAAGCCACCTCGCAACTGCCCCCCCCGCAGGAAATGGCCCCCACCGGCGACGGAACGCCCCAGCTCGTCTCCACGCCCGGCCAGGCCTCCATCGTCGACGTCACGAAATTCTTCGACATCGAAGCCAGCTCCGACATCAAGTGCGTCGCCTACATGGCGACCGTCCCTCAACCCGTCTCCGAAGCAAAAAAGCAATCGTCGACCGAGCAGATCCCGGTCGTTGCGTTCCTGCGCGGCGATCACTTCGTCAACGAAACCAAATTGATGGCTGTTGTCGGCGCCAGCGACCTGCGTACCATGGGGCCCGAAGAGCTGGAACGCTGGATGCATGGCCCCGCCGGCTACCTTGGCCCGGTCGGTCTCGATCCCGCCAAAACCCTCAACGACGGCAGGGTCAACGTCATCCTCGACCGCGGCCTCGAAAATCGGCAGAACCTCGTCTGCGGCGCCAACAAACTCGACCACCACTACCGCAACGTCGTCCCTGGTCGAGACTTCTCCTGGACCCTGGTCGCCGACATCCGCGACGTTCTCCCCGAGGATGGCTGCCCGGAGTGCGGCAAACCCCTCAAGGTCGCCAAGGCAGTCGAGGTCGGGCACATCTTCAAGCTCGGCGATCGCTACACCGACAAAATGGGCGCTCGCGTCCTCGACGCCAACGGCAGAGAAGTCACTCCCGTCATGGGCTGCTACGGTATCGGGGTTGAGCGCATTCTTACCGCCGCCATCGAGCAGAGCTACGACGCCAACGGCTTTTGGCTGCCCCGCTCCATCGCTCCTTTTGACGTTGTGGTCACCGTCACCAATGTGAACGACCCCGCGCTCAAGGCCGCCGGAGAACAGATCGCTTCCGAGCTGGAGGCGGCCGGCCTCGACGTCCTCCTCGACGATCGCGACGAACGCGCCGGCGTAAAGTTCAAAGATGCGGACCTGATCGGCATCCCGTACCGCATCACCGTCGGAAAGAAGACGGCAGAAGGCAATGTGGAGCTGGTGACCCGCTCCACCGCGTCCGGTCGCGATGTGGGCATCGGCGAGGTGACCGCGGAGTTGCGGCGAGCCATCTCGGGCAGCTGATCGGCCATGGCCCTGCGTCGCCCCGCTGCACCCGGGCCCGTGTCCCATCCGACACAGGCGTGTCCGCGGGCACACGCGGCTCCTGCACCTGGCACGGCGAAAGGCTTTGCCTTCAATGATTCTCGCGATGGCGTCCTTCGTGCATCGAAACCACGCAGGCGGGTTCGGCGTAACCCAGCAGGGAACCGCCCGCAATAAGTCGAATCGCCCATTCGATTCGTCTGAAATAGTAGGGAAGGGGTAAACCCGAGTTGGTTGTCAAAGTCAA
Organism: Acidobacteriaceae bacterium; assembly: GCA_036267395.1. Lineage (GTDB taxonomy): Bacteria > Acidobacteriota > Terriglobia > Terriglobales > Acidobacteriaceae > Palsa-343. The sequence goes on from DATAWD010000027.1 coordinate 78,339, forward strand.
AGTGCCTCGGTTCAAAGTGAGCGTAACCGGGCGAAATGTCCTGGTCGCCGCCGGCCTCTGCTGTGCGGTCGCCGCCATCCTCGGCGGCATGGTCTTCGCGTATTACTGGACCCGCATGGGCCACGTCGTCGACGACCGCCTGAAGCACCCGCTCTTTACCCAGACCGCCAGCATCTACGCCGCGCCGCCGGAAATCCGCCCTGGCCAGAAAATCAAGCCGTCGGACATCGAGCAGGCTCTGCAGCAGGCCAACTACAGCATTGAAGGCCAGGGTCAGCCCTCGCCCATGGGCACCTTTACCCCCGGCGACGACTCGGTCACCGTCCACCCCGGCCCCCAGTCCTATCACGCCCAGGACAGCGCCATCATCCACTTTGCCGACGGCGCCGTCAGCGAAATCAACAGCGAAAACGGCCAGCAGCTCGCCGCCTACGAACTCGAGCCCCTGCTCGTCACCGGCCTCTCGGACCAGAACCACGCCAAGCGCCGCCTGGTCACCTACGACGAGCTGCCGAAGTACCTGGTCCCCGCCGTCACCTCCATTGAAGACCGCCACTTCTTCCAGCACGATGGCGTGGACTATCCCCGTGTCTTCGGCGCTCTCCTCACCGACATGCGTTCGGGCCGCTATCGTCAGGGCTTTTCCACCCTGACCATGCAGCTCGCCAAAGACTTCTTCCTCTCCCCGCAAAAAAGCCTCAAGCGGAAGTTCTACCAGGTCCTGATCGCCTTCCAGCTCGAACATCGCTTCAGCAAACAGCAGATCTTCCAGATGTATGCCAACGAGGTTCCGCTGGGCCAGCGCGGCAGCTTCTCCATCGACGGCTTCGGCGAAGCCGCCCAGGCCTACTTCGGCAAAGATGTCAGCCAGCTCAATCTGCCCGAGTGCGCCCTGCTGGCCGGCGTCATCCAGAGCCCCAGCTGGCTCAACCCCTTCCGCCATCCCGACCGCGCCCTCGAGCGGCGCAATATCGTTCTCGATGCCATGGTCGAAACCGGCGACATCACCAAAGCGCAGGCCGCCGACGCCAAAATCGCGCCCCTCGGCCTCGATCCCGGCGCCTTTGACGCCGGTGAAGCCCCCTACTTCGTCGATCTCGTCCGCGACCAGCTCATCCAGCGCCTCGGCGATACCGATTACAACCAGCAGGGCCTGCGCATCTACACCTCCCTCGATCCCCAGCTCCAGCAGATCGCCCAGGATGCCGTCGCCGACGGCTTAAAGCAGGTGGATGAGATCGTCCGCCTCCGCCATGAGCGCCTGGCTCGCATCGCCGCAAGAAAAGGCGAAACCCTTCCCCCGGCCACCTATCCCCAGGTCGCTCTGGTCGCCCTCAATCCGCACACCGGCCAGGTTCTGGCTCTCGTCGGCGGTCGCAATTATGGAGTCAGCCAGCTCGATCATGCCGTGCGGGATCGGCCTACCGGCTCCATCTTCAAACCGTTTGTCTACGCCGCCGCCTTCAATACCGCTCTGGCCGGCACGCCCCTCACCAATGCCAACGGAACCAGCGCCGTCTTTACTCCCGTCACCATGCTGCACGACGCGCAGACCACCTTCACCTTCGACAATCAGACCTATACTCCGCGCGACTTCGACAACAAGTACTACGGCGACATTCCCGCCACTGAAGCCCTCTACCGCTCGCTGAACAACCCCACCATCGCCCTCGCCCAGATGGTCGGCTTCGATAACGTGGCCGCCCTGGCACACGATGCCGGGATCAAATCCGCGCGCGCCACGCCCGCCATGGCCATCGGCGCCTATGGAGCCACGCCGCTCGAAATGGCCGGTGCCTACACGGTCTTCGCCAACGAAGGCGTCAAGATCAATCCCTGGCTTCTCGCCTCCGTTCGTTCCACCAACGGCGATGTCATCGCGGACTACGCGCCCGACACCAAGCCCGTCCTCGATCCCCGTGCCGCCTTCCTCACCCTCAGCATGATGGAGCAGGTTCTCAACAACCCGCACGGAACCGGCGCCGGCGTCCGCAACATGGGCTTCACCGCCCCCGCGGCCGGCAAGACCGGCACCTCGCACGATGCCTGGTACGCCGGCTTCACCACCAACCTGCTCTGCGTGGTCTGGGTCGGCAACGACGACTACACCGACATCAAGATCGAAGGCGCTCATGCCGCCGGTCCCATCTGGGCCGACTTCATGAAGAACGCCGTCAAGCTCCCGCAGTACTCCGATACGAAGGAGTTCGTCCCCCCGCCGGGAGTCGTCCAGATTCGCCTCGACGACGTCACCAACCTGCTCGCCGACGCCGCCTGCCCTGACGACTACACCGCGGCCTTCCTCGACGGAACCCAGCCCACCGATACCTGCGACCATTCGGTCGGCGATCAGCGCAATCTCTTCCAGAAGATCTTTGGCTTCGGCCAGCGGCCCGTGAACCCTCCGCCGCCCGTCAAGGTGGCGCAGCCCGCGCCGCCTCCCGCGAAGGCCAGCCCGGCGCAACCCTCCGTCGCGCAAAGCCAGCCTGCCGATCAGGATCAGGACCAGAAAAAGAAGAAGAAGCGCGGTTTCTGGTCACGCCTCTTCGGCAAAGGCGACGACAACAACCAGCAGCAACAGAACCCGAATCAGAATCCGCAGCCCTAGGCTGTATCGACATAGATGGGCGCTTGGCGACGGAGAGCATTTTTGCTCAGTTCACGGAGCGAGGAGTGGCAGATATCGGGCATATCTTAGCGGCGAGCGACAAAGAAATGGGCAAAAAGGCCCCCGCCCCGCGGGGTTGGGAGCGAAAAACCGCACAGAGGTTGGCGATCCCTCAGCCCGTTCCTTCGCCCCCAACGCCGGCCGGCCCTATATGTCGATACAGCCTTAGTCCATCCGCAGCACTCGCATCGGCTCCGTCGAAGCGGCTCGTCGGGCCGGCAGATAGCAGGCAAGCAACGCCGCCGCCAGCAGAATCGCGCCCACCGATCCGAAGGCCCTCACATCCAGCGCATCCACCCCGAAGAGCATGCTCTGCATGGCTCGACCCACGAAATACGCTCCCACCAGCCCCACCACCAGACCAATGCCGGCCAGAACCGCGCCCTCGCGCACCACCAGCGCTACGACGCCGTTCCGCGTCGCTCCCAGCGCCATTCGCAGCGCGATCTCGTGCGAGCGCTGCGCCACCGAGAAGGCCATCACCCCGTAAATTCCCAGCGCCGCCAGAAACAGCGCCACCACCGCAAAGCTTCCAAACAGAACCAGCGTGAAGCGCTGGTCCGCCATGGTCTCCTCGCGGATCTGCTCCATCGTCTCCGGCTGCGCCAGCGCCACATCCGGATCCACCGCATGCACCGCCGCTCCAATGCTCTGCAGCATCGAGAGAGGCTTCTCCGCCGTCCGCACCGCGAAGCCCGCCTGCGGCCACGGAATCTGCCAGAACGGGATCAGAATCTCCGGCCGCACATTTCGCTGATCCGCCGCGTGCACGTCGTGATACACCCCTACGATCTGCCATTCGACGGCCGGCCCCAGCTTCGTCACGCCCGGGATCAGTTGCTCCACCGATACCTGCTGCCGCAGCGGGTCCTTCCCCTTGAAAAACTGCTTCACAAACGACTCGCTCACCATCGCCACCTTCGGGCTCGTCGCCGCGTCCTGCTCGCTGAAGATCCGTCCCTGCTCCACCCGAATGCCAAACGTCGAAAAATAGTCCGGCGTCACCATCCCGAAGCCCGCCGTCGGCCGCTGCGACGGATCGGCATACGTCGGTCCCCCCACGATGGTGAAGGGCATCCCGAAACCAGCGCCATACAACGGCATCCCCGTCATCGCCGTCGCGTGCTGCACGCCCGGCACCGCATCGACACGCGAGAGAATGTCGCGATAGTAGCTCGTGATCTGCGCCGGATCCTTCGACCTTTCGTCCGGCACGGGCAGGAAGAACGTCAGAATGTGGTCGGTGCGAATCCCCAGATCCACCTTCGTCAGGTTCCAGAAGCTGTGAATCGCCAGCCCCGCCCCGGCCAGCAGCGCCAACGCCAGTGCGAACTCCCCCACCACCAGCGCCCGCCGCAGCTGATGCTTCGCCGCGCTCGTCCCCGTGCGTCCGCCCTCTTTCAGCGTCTCGCCCGGATCCACGCGCGAGGCATACCAGGCCGGCGCGCATCCAGCCAGCACCCCCGCCAGCATCGTCGCTCCCAGCGTGAACAGCAGAATCGGCAGGTTCAGGGTCAGATTCGCCTCGCTCGGCAGCGTGTTGGGCGGCATCACCGCGATCAGCCCCTGCAGCATCCCGTAGCCAACACCCACGCCCAGCGCTCCGCCGGCCAGCGCCAGCACGATACTCTCCGTGATCAGTTGCCCAAAGATCCTCCTCCGCCCCGCGCCCACCGCGCTCCGCACTGCCAGTTCCTTCTGCCGCGACATGCCCCGCGCCAACAGCAGATTGGCCACATTCGCGCAGGCGATCAGCAGCACGAACCCCACGGCTCCCAGCAGCAGCCACAGCATCTGAATGCGCTCCGGCGGCAGAAAGTCGTTTTTCAGGGGCTCAACTTTAGCCCCCCACCCCTTGTTGCTCTTCGGATACTGCTCCGCGATGTGGGTCGTCACCGCATCCATGTTCTGCCGCGCCTCGTCCAGCGTGACGCCGGGCTTCAGACGCCCCATCACCAGCAGCCAGTGAAAATCGTGGTTGATCTGGTCCGGCTTGAACACCAGCGGTACGTACATCTGCGACTGGGCGTGATCGTAGGTCCCCGGCCGCTGCACGCCCACCACCGTGTACGGCTCTCCATTCAGCCGCATCGTCGTCCCGACGATGTTTCGATTCCCTCCCAGCTTCTCCCACAGCTTGTGGGTCAGGATCACAACATGATCGCGGCCCGCCACTCCTTCCTCGGACAGAAAATACCGCCCCAGCAGCAGCGGTTCGCCCTGCATCCGCAGCCAGCCCACGGTCGTCTGTGTCGCCTCGATGTATTCGGGCTGCTCTTTGGTGGCGACGTTGAAGCTCGTCCCGGTCCACGCATTCAGATCCTGAAAGACCGTGCTTTGCCGCTTCCAGTCCAGATAGTCGCCCGCCGAAACCCCGTTGCGGAATGTCTGGATCTTCGACCACACCATCACCAGCTGATCCGGCTTCGGATAAGGCAGCGGCGCCAGCAGCGTCGCGTAATCCACCGTGAAGATGGCGGTGTTCGCGCCGATCCCCAGCGCCAGCGTCAGCAGCACTGTGATGGTCAGGCCGGGATTTCGTCCCAGGGTGCGCAGGCTGTAGCGCAGGTTCTGCAGCAGGGTCTGCATCGGCGTTCTCCCTATCGAAGCGGCCGCTTCTCTGCGCAACAGATACGTGCCTGTCCCCGCGCAAGTTCCCAGCCTGCATGGCGCCCTCCGCCACCGGCAACCGCTCCCGCTTGCCGAGTCCGTTATCCGCTCGCCGCCTCTGTTGCAGATGGACGCGCCACTCCCCCGCCGCGCTCACTTGTCGTGCAGCACATCCTCGCCGATCTTTGGCTGCTCGGCGGTCCCGGTTACCGCGATCGGCACTACCGCCCCCGCGTGCTTATGCCGGAAAAACGGCGCGAGCGGCTTCAGCAGCACTGCCTTCCAACCCGTCACGGCATGGGGAAGACTCCGCTGCAGCGCCACCTTTCCTGTCAGGTGCACCTTCGTGTCCAGCAGATTAAATGTTCCGTGCAGACGCGCCCGCGCTCCCGGCATCCGGAACCGGATGTCCGGAAAATACGCCATCCCATTGTCGAATCGCGTGTCTGACTCCGCTTCCGCCGTCACCGCCGGCGGATCGCTCTTCGAATCCTGCGGCGGATCCTTCACCACCCGCGCGCTGAAGGCGTCCATCGTCTCCGTCTGATTGGCCGTCACGAAGTGCATCCCCTCCAGCGCCGCCTTGCCCTGCAGTCGAATCCTCTTCAGGAAAGGCCCCGGTCCCGCGCTGTACTCGACCGCGGCATGAAAGCTGATCTTCCCCGCCATCTCGGGCGTTCCCTCTTCCACGATCCGCAACAGCCCGTTCACATCGCCGTTGGTCGTGGCCAGCGTCACGTCCACCTTCCTGGGAGAACCAGCCACGCTCCCGCTGGCCGTGATCGTGCTCGCTCCGCTCTTCACCTCGGCGTCCACAATCTGCACGCCGCCGTTGCTTCCGTTCACCGCCAGGTGATACGCCGAGTCGAACCGCACCTGATGCGCCGAACCCGCTCGAAAATCCGGAATCGCCGCCTTGCCCTGCACGTCCACATGCGCAAAGGTTCCGCCGAACCGCCCCTCGGCCGTCGCATGCCCCGAGACCCCGGCCAGACGGCTCAAATCCGCCTGCAGCAGCTGATACGTTCCGGCCATCGCTGTGGCCGCATAGCTCGTGGTCCGGAACGGCCCCAGCCGCCCCTGCGCTACCAGGGTTCCCGGCGGCCCGGGAATCTTCACCCGCAGATTGAACCCCAGGGGCTTGTTCTGCTCCACGTCCTCAATCTGCAGCTGCATGAACTGAAACCGCAGGGGCGGCTGCCCGCGCAGCAGAAAATCGAGTGTCGTTCCATCGGCCGCAATCTTCTCAATCTGCAGCTCTGACTGCGCCGCGCTGATCACCCCACCATCGAAATCCATCCCCCGGGCCTTTGTCCCCGGCGGCGGAATCCGCACATGCAGCCCCTCCAGCAGAATCTCGTTCAGGCGATGCGGATGAAACAGCAGCGTCGTCCAGTGTCCCACCACCTGCATGCTTTCAATCGTCGCCAGCGGTGGAATGCTTGTGTCGCCGTGCCGATAAAACGTCACCTGATCCGCCACAAAACCCGGGTGAGGGAAATACGTCCGGTGATACCCACGGACCACCACCCGGCTCTCGAAAATGGCCTCCAGCAGCGGATGCACCTCCCGGTACCGGAAGGGCCAGAAGAAGAACATCAGATGCACGCCCACCATGGCGGCGGCCACGATCCCGAACGTGACCCACTCCGCCGTCCGTATCCGCCGTTTGGTTTTCGATGTTTTCGACGAAGGCTGACGAACGTCCATACCCGCTCTTCCACGACAGTTCAACCCGGGCCCATTCTGTCCAGATGGCATGCCGCGTTGCCCGGTTGTACCCGCGCACACGCGCGCCCTCATACGCGTTCACAAGCTCGCACTTCCTTTTCACCGAATGGCGGTTTGCCCGGTTGCCTCCTCTTCACGGTCGGCGATTTTGCTACCTTGGAAGGTGACCACCATGACTCCCGCGCGCCTGCTTACCTGTCTACTCGCCCTCGTCGTCGCCGTTCCGCTCCTCCCCGCGCAGACGGCTCCCAAATCCGAGGCCTCGGCCGCTCGCACCGCCCGTGCGCGCCGCGAATCCGTGCGCTCCCGGGATGTCGCGCCTCCGGTCACCTACTCCGCTTACAACGGCCACCCCAAGCTCGCCATCATCCTCGTCATCGATCAGTTCCGCGGCGACTATCTCACCCGCTGGCGCGCCGACTTTAAAGACCGCGGCTTCGATCTCTTCCTCGACCACGGCGCCTGGTTCCCCGACTGCTACTTCGACTACGCCAATACCAAGACCGCTCCCGGCCACGCCACCATCGGCACCGGCGCCTATACCGACGGCCACGGCATCGCCTCCAATGACTGGTGGGACCTCGCTCGCAATCAGAATCGCCCCGTCTCCTCCGTCGAAGACGAGCATTACCGCCTCGTCGGCCTGCCCAGCGGAGACAAACCCGCTACCGGCAGTTCCCCGCGGAACCTGCTCGCCTCCACCGTCGGCGACGAGCTCCGCCTCGGCACCCAGGGCCAGGCCAAAGTCTTCGGCGTCTCCCTCAAGGATCGCGCCGCCATCCTTACCGCTGGAGCCGCCGCCAACGGCGCCTTCTGGATCGATCCCGTCTCCGGCGACTTCATTACCTCGACTTTCTACATGCCCCAGCTGCCTGACTGGGCCACCGCCTTCAACACCGGCGGCGCCATCCCGCTCGCCGAACAGGAAGCCGGCGTCTCTACCCTCACCAACTTCTACAACCAGGTCGGCCGCACCCCTGCCGCCAACGAGTACGAGCTCAATTTCGCCGAAGCCCTCATTCAGGGCGAACAGCTTGGCCAGGGCGACGTCACCGACATGCTCACCATCAGCCTCTCGGCCAACGACATCATCGGTCACGCCGCAGGCCCCGACTCCCCCGACGAGCATCAGATGGTCGACGCCCTCGACACCCAGCTCGACACCTTCTTCACCTGGCTGGACAAGACCATCCCCGGCGGCCTCGCCAATGTCTGGATCGCTTTAACCGCCGATCACGGCGTCGCCCCCGTGCCGGCCATCGCCGCACAGGATGGCCTCAACGCCGCCACCATCAACCTGCCCAAACTCGTCGACGAGCTCAATTACGCCATCAATATGAAGTTCTCTCCCGGCGAGAAGCTCGACTACATCCTGCCCCACGAGGAGCTCCCCTACATCTCGCTGAATCAGTCAGAGTTCCTCAAGGCCGGCATCATCGAGACCGAAGCCGAAAACGCGGTTCAGCAGGCTCTTCCCGCCGCCATCGCCTCGCTGAGCCCTCCGCCGCCGGAGCCGCCGCCATCGGACTCACCTCTCGCCGACGGCCATCCCGCGCTCCAGCCGTCTGACAAGCGCCTGCCTCCGCACCCCGTGCTCTTCCGCAGCTACACCCGCGAGCAGCTCGCCGATGGCCCCCTGCCGCCCACGCCGTGGGGCACCCTCATCGCCCACAGCTACTCGCCCAACGGCGGCTGGTATGTCATGGTCATCCCCGCCGCTTTTCAGATGGAACAAATGAAGTCTGCGGCGACCACGCATTTCACCCCGTATTCCTACGACCGGCATGTGCCCCTCGCCTTTTACGGAGCGCCTTTCGCTCCCGGCACCTACTACAACCGCGTGCAACCCGTCGATCTTGCCGCCACCTACGCTGCGCTGCTCGGCATCAATCAACCCTCCGCCTCGGTCGGACACATCCTCACCGAGGCCCTGAAGCCTGAGGCCGAGGTCACTTACCCGAAACCGCCGCCGCCACCACGCGTCCACCACGTGCCCGTCCATCACCACGCCGTCCCGAAGGCCGCAAAGGCCGGAGCGAAGCGCCCATGAACCCGCGAATGCAGCCCTGTACCCTGCTCCCTGTGCCCTGTACCCTGCGGGCTGCCGGAGGCAGCACGCAATGAAGTCCGACATGCATGTCCGCCTCTGCGGCCTCGACCTGGTCAATCCGGTCATCGCCGCCAGCGGCACCTTCGGCTATGGCATCGAGTTCGAAGAGGTCGTCAACCTGAAAAAAATCGGCGGCCTCGTCACCAAAGGAATCTCCCGCGAGCCTATGCCGGGCAACCAGGCTCCTCGTCTCATCGAAACCGCCGCCGGCATGATCAACGCCATCGGGCTTCAGAACATCGGCGTCGAGAAATTCCTCTCTGACAAGTTGCCGCCTCTGCGCAATTACCCCGGCTGCGCCGTCATCGTCAACGTCTTCGGCTACGAGATCGACGACTATCTCGCTGTCATCGATCGCCTCAACCAGGCCGAAGGCATCGCCGCCTACGAGCTGAATGCTTCCTGCCCCAATACCCGCCACGGCGGCATCGCCTTCGGATCCGACGTGAACATGCTCTTCGATCTGGTCTCCCGCGCAAAGTCCCGGTCGCAGCGGCCTCTGATCGTCAAGCTCTCCCCGAATGTCACCTCGATCGCCTCCATGGCTCAAACCGCGCAGAAAGCCGGCGCCGACGCCATTTCCCTCGTCAACACATTCCTCTCGCTGGTCATCGATGTGGAGTCGCGCCGCCCGCGCCTGTGGAACATCATCGGCGGCCTCTCCGGTCCGGCCATCAAACCCATGGCCGTCCGCATGGTCTGGGAAGCAGCGAAGGCGGTCACCATCCCCGTCATCGGCCTCGGCGGCATCACCACCCCCGAAGACGCCGTCGAGTTTCTCCTCGCCGGAGCCACCGCCGTCCAGGTAGGCACGGCCAGCTACGCCGATCCTCGCGCTACTGAAAGGATCGCCGCCGGACTTGAGCAATGGTGCGCCCGCCACCACGTCGCCCAGGTCAGCTCCCTCACCGGCGCCCTCGACCTCAATCTGCCCAGGCAGCCGCCCGCTTAGAGACTCCCCTTTTTCTCGGTGAACATCCGTGGCCAACGACGCGCGCCGTGAAGAACTCGAAGTATCCGCACCGTTTTTTCGCTCACGCGATAGGCAGCGATATACGGCGAGTGTTGAATCACCAGTTCTCGCGTACCGCGCACCCGGCCATTCCTGCCGGCCGCCGGAAACTCAAGCTGGGTTCGGCATTGATCTCGGATCCGAACATCCATCTCGATCGCAGCCTGTGATGAATCGGCCGCGATGTAGTCGAAAATCTCGGCGCGGTCGTTGAAAGCCGTTTTTGATCACTGCAGGAGCATGCTTTAGCCGGCCTTGCGCATCGCATCGGCCCGCCGCTTCGCGAAGTACCGTTCCACATCTTCTTCTGGAATCCCCGGCCTCTTATCCTTCAGTGCCTTCTCCACCTCAGCCCGGAACCACGCATCATGCTTCCGTTCTTCCTGCCGGGTGCGCACAAAATCCCGCATGAACTCGCGCACAATCTGCGAAGCGGGCCGGTCCACGGCGGACGCCTCCGCGACGAAAGCATCCCGCAACTCCGCTTCCAGCTTCAGCGTGAAAACCGCTTCCTTCGCCATCGCCGCCTCCCCAAAGGTACTAACGAAGACTATACCACGTCATTACCGTCCGCCGGCCTGCCCTGCGCCCACCTTCACCATCCCCGCTCCCACCACCGGACCTAACCCGCCTTCCTGGACCAGAGCGATCACGCGCAGATTCCCCTCATCGCCCGCCTGTACCGGCACACGAAACGCCTGCGCGAACGCTTTGCCCTTTTCCGTCTTTCCGATCTTTACCAGCGCCCGCACCACCGCGACGTTGAGCAGTTTCTTCCCGTCATTCTCCCCGCCCAGCACGTCGGTCTCCGTCCGATCCAGCGCCACCGCTACCAGCACATCTCCGTGCTTCGACCCGGCGGTCACCGCCACGCGGCCCGTCACCACGCCATCGGCGACGCGCACGTCGTCGATCTCCACTGGCAGCCGCGGTGTCGCCGCGGCCTTCTGAAATTCCAGGGTCGTCTGATGGGCATCCGCAGGATGCACCTCCACGTCGCCGTCCAGCACCAACTGCGGCGTATACACCCCGCTCAACCCCAGCCCGCGCACATAACTCTGCTGTCGCTCCGTCAGCGCCGCCGACGAATACGGATCTTTCCAACCCTGACGATCCCAGTAGTCCACGTGCTCGCTCAGCACGATCAGTTCCGCGCCGGGCAGCGGCTGCCCGGCATCCAGCCGCTCCACCCACTGGTCCGCCGGCGGGCAGCTCGAACATCCTTCCGAGGTGAACAGTTCCAGAACGACCGGATTCCGCCCGGCCTGCGCGGCCGCATGCGGCGCCCCCGCACCCAGCACACACAAAAGCAACGGGAGCGCGCTCCCGCACCGCAACCAACGCTCGACTCTCATGTCTGGGATTATCCCGGACGGATCGCGCGGCGCGCCATAGCCACGCGGGCGCACCCTCGGGAGTTACCTGCTATCGGCCACAAGCTACCGGCTGCCCTTTACCCCTTGGGGGCGAAATACCCCTGGCGCACGCGCACCGTGTATTTCCGATCCAGACAGAACAAATAAATCGGCCGGAAGGCCCCATCGGCCTTAAAGTCGGCCGGCTTGTACACCAGCGCGTACTGGCTCCGCAGCTCATCCTGTATTTGCTTGAAGCTGCTCGGCATGTCATCCAGACTCTGCGGGAAGAATGCCTTCCCGCCGGTCGCCACAGCCATCTTCTCCAGCACATCATCGCCGCGGTCGCGCGATGGGCTCACGTCCGTGCTGATCGCGTAAATGTTCGTCTCCGCCCGCTGGCACTCCTTGATCGCGTCTTCCAGATAGGCGTGACTCTGGTTGTCGTCGCCGTCGCTCACCAGCACAATCGCCTTGCGCACCGGCTCCTGTCCGCGCGCCGTCAGCAGTTTGTCCCGGCACGCGCTGTACACCGCGTCATACAGAGCCGTTCCGCCGCCTGGCCGCAGGGCGTCGATGCCCGTGCTCAGCGCGTCCAGGTTGTTCGTCCAGTCCTGCTTGTAGTCCGGCGTTACATCGAATCCTTCAACGAACGCCCGATCCGTTGCCGGCCGCATAATCTGCAGCAGAAACGAGGTCGCCGCTTGTTGCTCGAACTGGAACCGGTTCCGGATCGAGGTGCTGGTGTCGATCAGGATCCCCACCCGCAGAGGGAGATTCGTCTGCTGGGTAAAGCTGTACACCTGCGCCGGCGCCTTGTTGTCATCCAGAAGCGCAAAGTCGCTCTGCTTCAGATCCCGGATGAAATGGCCATGCCGGTCGGTCACCGCGAAGACGAGGTACACCTCGTTACTGGTGATCCGGAACGTCGGCGTCACGGTATCGCTGGCGCCTGCGCCCTGACTCCCCTGCGCGCCTGCCGGAGAATTCGGCGCCCCGCCCTGCGCCTGCGTGGACGCCGCCGCTTCCGCAGCTGTTTTCGGCGCCACCTGCGTGGATCCCGCCGCCGGAGTAGTCTGCGCGGCCAGACTCGCTGCCAACCCCAACACACATGCCAGGCCAATGGCCGGACGCACAAGGCTCGAAACTGCTCTTCTCATGGGAACTGCCCTATTTTACCGTGCCGACATCCCCCTTCGCACGCATTTGCCATGCACCTGCGTATCCAGGCAGAATCAGAACATGAACGATGCCCGCAAGTCCGCCGTCTCCACCCCCCATGCCCCCGCCGCCATCGGACCCTACTCCCAGGCCGTTCGGCTGGGCAGCCTCGTCTACACCTCGGGCCAGGTCGCGCTCGATCCCGCCTCCGGCCAGATCGTGCCCGGCGCCATTGCCGAGCAGACCACCCGCGTTCTCGAAAACCTCAAAGCCGTTCTCGCCGCGGCCGGCACCGACCTCGCTTATACGGTCAAGACCGTGGTGTTTCTCAAGGACATGAATGACTTCGCCGCGATGAACGCGGTCTACGCGAAATACCTTGCCCCGGAGGGTGCCGTGGCCCCGGCTCGCTCCACCGTTGAGGTCGCCCGCCTGCCCAAAGACGCCCTCGTCGAAATCGAAGTCATTGCCAGCGTTCCATAATGTGAGCGAAGCGAAGGACCCTGCCTTTCCATCTAACCGTTGGGAGAACTCCGATGGCCGAAACCACGCCGAACAAAGTTGAAAAGTCCGACGCCGAATGGCGCGCTCAGCTCACCCCCGAGCAGTACTACGTCACCCGCGAAAAAGGCACCGAGGCGCCTTTCACCGGCAAGCTGACCTATAACCACGACACCGGCATGTACCGCTGCGTGGCCTGCGGCGGGGACCTGTTTGCCTCCGACACCAAGTTCGACTCCGGCTCCGGATGGCCCAGCTTCTACCTTCCGGTCGACTCCGCCGCCGTTGTCACCCACGAAGATACCTCCCACGGCATGCGCCGGATCGAAGCCACCTGCGCCCGCTGCGGCGCCCACCTCGGCCACGTCTTTCCCGACGGGCCCCAACCCACCGGGCTCCGCTACTGCATCAACTCGGCGGCCCTCGACTTCGAGAAGAAGTAGGTCGCCGAAAATCCATGGAGCGCCGCAACCTGAGCCGGGTAATCCTCGTCTGCTCCAGTACCGGGCATGCCCCAGCGCCTCCCCATTCTTGTCCTGGCCGTCGCCTCCGCGCTCATGATCGGTGACTGGGCGTGGAGCGCGGCTGCCTCGAAAGCCATGTTTTCCCCCGTCGCGCAGGATCGAGGACCCGAACACCACGGGCCGCCCTGGCGCGCGCCCGTTGCCTCCTCGCAGACCTTCCCGATCGGCGGAGCCACGCTCCAGGTCGATTTCGGGCCGGGCTCGTTCGACCTGCCCAGCGCGCAGATCCTGGACTGGGTTCGCCGCGCGGCGACCGCGGTGACTACCTATTACGGGCGCTTCCCGGTTCCTCGGGACCGCATCCTGGTCGAGTCCGCCCCCGACCGCTCCGGGATCTTTCACGGGACCACGTGGGGCGGGGTGGGCGGCTTCCCTGCCTTCACCCGGATCGTCGTCGGGCAGCACAGCACGGTGGCCGAGCTGAACTCGGACTGGATGATGACCCACGAGCTGGTCCACACCGCCTTCCCCTCCCAGGACGACGACCACCACTGGATCGAAGAGGGTTCGGCCGTTTACGTCGAGCCGGTGGCCCGCGTCCAGGCCGGGTACCTCACCGCCGAGCAGATCTGGGCCGACATGGTCCGGGACATGCCCCAGGGCGATCCCCGGCCCGGCGACCAGGGCCTCGACCGCACGGCCACCTGGGGGCGGACTTACTGGGGTGGCGCCCAGTTCTGCCTGCTGGCCGACGTTACGATCCGCGAGAAGACCCACAACCGCTATGGTTTGCAGGACGCGCTGCGGGCCATCATGAACGCCGGCGGGACCATCGATCAGGACTGGCCGATCGAGAAAGCCTTCGCGATCGGGGATCGGGCCACCGGTACCCATGTCCTCGAAGACCAGTACGCCCGGATGGCCAACGCGCCGGTGCCGGTGGACCTCGCCGCCCTGTGGAAGAAGCTGGGCGTCATTCGGACGGGCGAGGATCAGGTCCGTTTCGACGATGCGGCCCCGGAAGCGGCGATCCGGCGGGCCATCACGCGGTAGGTTCGGCGGCCCAGGCCGATGGAAAAATCATCTTTATCGATTAACTTCGCCTAAGTCTTGCTTTTTCTGCTCTTTACGCAATTCCAGAGGAGCCCCCTGGGCCGATCCTCCCTGTTTTCATTTACCTGGGAGGGGGATCCTCCTCTGAAAAGCGTCCGCAAAATGGAAAAGCTCTGTTCGTGATGAACAGAGCCTTCCGTCCTTTTCAGCGTAGGAGAAGCGATCTGACCAGAGCAAGCGAAATCCGCGAGCGATACGGTACGGAGGTAAGGCCCGGGCTTCAGTCCGGGAACCTAGACCTTCACCGCTGCTTTGGTCGCCTTCACGACCTTGCCGGCCTTGAGGCAGCTGCTGCAGACGCGCAGGCGCTTGTTGCCGCCGCCCACCTTGGCTCGCACCGGGTGCAGGTTGACGTTCCAGCGCCGCCGGGTGACGTTGTGCGCGTGGGAGATGTTGTTTCCAAATTGCGGGCCTTTGCCGCAGATATCGCAAACCTGTGCCATCGATGTCTCCAGAAACCAGGAAGTGGCCGGCCCCGCGAACCCGTCGGATTCCGCAATCTGCCGGCTGCCGCACTCCTGCGCAAACGCGCGAGGGGCGAAAGTTCAGTTTACCGGGAAAGTAGGGTTGGGGGCAATTGGTGGGTCGACTGGTAGCCCGGTTCAGTGCTGCCGAAGCGCATCGCGAATCGAGGACAGCGGCGGCTGTTAAGCGTCGCCAGCGACCCTCCGGAGCGAGTCAACGAGCGGGGCTCCACCGCGACCAGGTCATCCACGCGGTCGCAGATCTGTGTATCAGCGCGTTGGCCTGAAGTCATCAATTCGGGAGCAGGAGTTCGCGGAATTCCGAAGGCTAGGGGGCTTTTCGTCACTCGTGTAGTGCACCCTGCTGATTTAGACAGGTTGGGCCAGGTTTGAAGTAAGTGCTGTGGCGTGGAACGCGGCACGGGATTCGTGCGGCGTTCGGCCGTGGAGTCCGCGGTGCGGACGGTCGTGATTATATTCCTCGATCCACAGAGCGATGGACCGCCGTGCGCTACTAACTGCAATAAACCTATGGCGCACATGGTGTTTCGTTCTGCGTACCATTAATCAGATATTGGTTTATTTGGCTGCCCCCCAGGGATTCGAACCCCGATATGCTGATCCAGAGTCAGCTGTCCTGCCGTTGAACGAGGGGGCAGTCTGCAGGTAGGTGCGGCGCAAGGCGTTTCCGCCTCAAGTGCCGCTGTTTCATACTATCGGCCCCGCCGGTTGCGGTCAACGTTCCCGTAGTTCGCCGCGCTTCCTGCATCCGATTACTCCTCGCGCAGGACCTCCAGCGGCTTCTGCCCCAGAATCCTGAAGCTCGCCACCCAACCCGTCGCCACGGCCAGCACCGCCGTCCCTACTACCGCCACCACCGTGCCGCGCACATCGCGCTGAAAGACCACATCCATCCGGTGCAACAGAATCCTCGACAAAAGATTCGCAAACAAGGCGCCCACCGCGCCGGCCAGCAGCCCCAGCACCAGGAACTCCACGCTGAAGACCGTCGCAATCCGGTTCCGTGTGGCTCCCAGTGTCTTCAGCACCACCACCTCGCGCATCCGCCGGAAGCGCGTGCTGGCCACGCTCGACGCCAGAATAATCAGCCCCGACAGAATCGAGAACCCTGCAAGGAAACGAATCACAATCGTGATCTGATCCACCACCCCCTGGATCGTTGTCAGAATGTCCGCAATGTTAATCACCGTCACCGTCGGATACGACGCAAACAGCGCGCGCTCGATCGCGGGAATCGCGCTCGGTCTGGTATGAATGTCCCCGTACCACACCACCGGCTGATTCTCCAGGAGCCCTTGCGGCAGAACAAACTCGCTCCGCGCAAACGCATGCTCGCCCACAATCTTGTAGATCGCCGTCACCGTCACCGGAATCTTCGTCTCGCCGGCGACGAACGTCAGCTGCGAGCCCAGCTTCAGGTTCAGCCGCTTCGCCACGTGATCCACAACCGCCAGATCATGCGGCGCGGAAGGCGCTGTGTCCGACCCATGGGCGGCAGCAGTCCACCACTTCCCTTCTGCCAGCTTCGTCCCCGTCGGCACCGCTTCTGACCACGAGAGCGTCGCCGATTGCAACATGCGCTTCGGATAGTTCTTCAACTTCAGGTCATCCACCGGCGTCCCGTCGATGGACTCCACCCGCGCCGCCACAATCGGCACCGCCTCCAGATCGCCAATCACCCCGGGCTGTTTTTTCAGCTCCGCGCGAATTCCCGGCAGCTCCTCCGTGCTCATGTCGATCAGGAATACATTCGGCGTATCCGGCTTTACGTCTTCATGCAGCGCATTCACAATCGATCGCTGCATCAGGAACACGCTCAGGATCAGCATCACCCCCGCGCCCAGCGCCGCCAGCACCGCGGCCGATTGGTTTCCCGGCCGATACAGATTGGCCAGCCCGTGGCGCAGCACGGAATGCAAATGCAACCGCGTCCGTGACAAAAATGCGCGCAGCCCGCGCAGCGTCGCCGCCGATAATCCCAGAATGAAGACCAGCAGTCCTGTCAGGCAAACGGCAAACCACTTCCCCACCAGCCATGAGTCCGACAGCGCCGCCGCAATGCCGCCCAGCCCTGCGAGGATCACAACGATCGAAGCCATTTGCAGCTTGTGTTCCTTCAGCCAGCCCCACCACCCGCTCAAGCCGCCGCCGCCGGACTCCACCATTCGCCGCAATACCAGGTTCGGCCGCACGGTTCGCACATCAAGCAAGGGTGGCAGGCAGAAGAGCACTGTAGTGAGAATCCCCGTCCCCAGAGCCGCCAGCACCGGATTCAGCGGCAGACGAATCTCCGGTCGCAGCGGCAGCAGCTTGCCCAGCAGCGACGGGAAGGCGTACTCCACCCCCAACCCCAGCACCACGCCAATCAGCGCGCCCGCCGTTCCAAGAAACAGTGTCTGCAACAAATAGATGCGCAGAATGTCCGCCGACCGTGCCCCGATCGACTTCATGATGGCCAGAATCTCGATGCGCTGCTGCAGGTGCGCCCGCATGGCCATGCCCACGCCAATCGCCCCCAATACCATGGCCACCAGACAAATCAGGCTCAGCAGCCCGGTAGCATGATCCACACCTTGCGTCAGCGCCGGGCTCGTCTCGCGAAAATCCGTCACCTGCGCGTCCGGCAGGATCTTTTCAATCCGCGCCCGCACATCCGCAACCTTCAATTTGTCACTCAGCGCGAACAGATAGCGTTCCGTCGCCCGGCTTCCCGGCTGCAGCAGACCCGTTTCGTCCATCGCCTGCCGCGTTATCATCACCCGCGGACCCAGCCCCACGCCGGCCGTCATGCGGTCCGGCTCTTTCTCAATCACCGCTGCAATGCGGAACCACCGCCCGCCGATCTTCAGTTGCGCGCCAATGTGCGTCCTCAGCCGCACCAGCAGATTGTCGTCCACCACCACGGTGTTGTTATTGAGAACATCGCGCAAATTCCCTGCCGGGTTCAGCACCACAGTCCCGTAAAACGGATACTCCTGCGGATTCACAGCCTTCAGCGAAACCAGCAACGGCACCGGATCGCCCTCGACCATCGCCATCGAGACGGTCTCCGTCACCACCGTCTCCCGCACCCCCTCCGGCCGCAGAGCCTCGAGTTGCTTCTGCTCTTCCGGCGTTGCCTGTCGAAACATCCGCGCCGACAGATCCCCCGCCATGATGCTCCGCGCCTGCAACAGCAGCGCTCGCTGGAACGACTGGCTGAACCCACGCACGCCGGTCAGCGCCGCCACGCCCACCGCCACCGACAGCAGCACGAAGAAGAACTTCGTCTTGCCCGCGCGCAGTTCCCGCCACGCAATCTTCCCCGCCGTCGCCCAGGGCAGTGCCTGTCTTTGCAGCGCCTCAGCTTCGCTCATACCGCGTTCACCGGTTCTGCGCCCAGGGCGCGCCCTCCCGGACGGTTCGTTCCGTCCGAGATCACCAACCCATCCTTCAGCACAATGCGCCGATCCGCCCGATCCGCGATCTGTGGATCGTGCGTCACCAGCACCAGCGTCGTCTGCGATTCCCGCTGCCTCTCGCCCAGCAGGGCCAGCACGTGCTGCCCGTTCACCGAATCCAGATTGCCCGTCGGCTCATCGGCCAGCACCACCGGCGGCTCCAGCACAAACGCCCGCGCCAGCGCCACCCGCTGCTGCTCTCCGCCGGATAGCTGCACAGGATAATGATGCAGCCGGTTTCCCAGCCCCACAGACTCCAGCAGCGGCTGCGCTTTCTTCCGCGCATCGCCCCGCACGTTCAACTCATAGGGCAGCATCACGTTTTCCAGCGCCGTCAGCGTTGGAATCAGCTGGTACGACTGAAAGACAAATCCAATCCGCCGCCCCCGCACCTCCGCCAGCTTGTCTTCTTCCATCGCGCTGATCGTTATACCGTCCAGAATCACTTCCCCTTCCGACGGTGAATCCAGTCCCGCCAGCAGCCCCAGCAGCGTGCTCTTCCCGCTGCCGCTGGCCCCCATGATCGCGGCAAACTGCCCCCGCGGAATCACCAGATCGATCCCCCGAAGAATCTCCACCACCCGCGACCCGTTCCGTATGGACTTCTTCAGTCCCCTCACCTCAATCATTCGTTCTCCCGCGCCCCTCTTCACAGCCTACGTTATCGTCTAATCTGGACTGTCATCCTCGCGTTTTCGCCACTCCCATGCGCCCTCTCATCATCCTCACCATCGCCTTCGCTCTCTCTTCCTCTTTGTACGCCGCGCAGCACCGCCCCGTTCCCACGCCTCGCCCCGCGCCCATCCTCGATTGCTTTGGCGACAGCATCACCGCTGGCCATGGCATCGATCCCGCCCACGCCTACCCCGCCGACCTGCAGACCCTCCTCAATGCCCGGGGCTACCACTACACGATCATCAACTCCGGTATCAGCGGCAATACCAGCAAAGACGGAGTCGACCGCCTGAAAGACCTCCTCCGCCTCCACCCCGCCGTCACCATCGTCGAATTCGGCGGCAACGACGGCCTCCGCGGCGTCCCCATCGACGCCACCCGCCGCAACCTCGACGCCATTGTCGCTTCCCTGCTCCACTCCGGCAGCAAGGTTCTCCTCGCCGGCATCACCCTCCCGCCCAACTACGGCGCCGACTATATCCATCAATTCGATGAGACGTACCACCTGATCGCGGCAAAGTATCACGTGCCCCTGCTGCCGGAACTGTACGCGGGCATCTACACCATACCCGGCGCCATCCAGGACGATGGCGTCCACCCCACCGCGAAAGGCGCCCAACTCCTCGCCGAGCACTTCCTCCCGCTGCTGCTTCCCCTGCTCCACAAGTAAGCGCCGCGCGCGGCCAGAGGCCCTCACCCTGTCCCCTGTCCCCTGCCCTACTCCGCCTTCATTCCCAGCGCCCGCACATACCCCGCATTCACATGCTCATGGTCGAACCGGATCTTCTGCAACAGATCGTCAAACGCAGCGTTGATCTCCGCCTGCGGAGGCCGGGCCGCAATCCGTTTCTCCGCACTCGCCGTATCGCGCGGCAGCTTCGCAAACGCAACAATCTCGTCCCAGTGCTCCGGACGGTCAAACGTTACCACGCACGGCTGCGCGTCCATCCGCTTGTACGTCCAGAACGCCCAACCCACCTGGTTTGCCTCCAGCGTCTCGCGAAAGGCCTGCACCCACGCGTCCGTGTTCTCGCCCGTCTCCCCGGCCCAGATCGGGACCTTGTTCTGCTTGCGAAAGTTCAGATACTCCTGGATCACGCTCGCGTCCGTCGTCTTCGTCCAGTACTTGTGGAACGTGTACATCACGTTCGGATCGAAGGGCGGCCCGAACACGTTGAAGTTCGTATCCCATGTCGCGCCGCCCAGAATCAGCACGTGATTCTTGTCCACCGACCGAATCGCCCCCGCGATCCTGCGATACACCGGCTCCAGCTCTCGCCGCAGAGGCGCCAGTGCCGGATACTGTGGCAGCGGCTCATTCAGCAGGTCGTACCCCAGCACCGTGGGATTCTTCGCGTAGTGTTGCGCAATCCGCCGCCACTCCGCCGCCGTCGCCTGCTGCGCCTCCGGACTCACAAACAGCCAGGGATATCCATAGCTGTCGTCGATGTTCGCCCCCGTCTGCCCGCCCGGCGCGCAGTGCATGTCGAGGATCACGTACATCCCGTCCTTCTTCGCCCATTCCACCAGCTGATCCAGCAGCTTGAAACCCTCCGCATCGTCGCTGGTGAAGAACTTCCAGTGCAGCGGCACCCGCACCGAGTTGAACCCCATAGCGTGGATCCGGTCGATATCCGCCTCGGTAACGTAGTTCGCCCGCCACTGCTGCCAGAACTGCTCTGCCTTCGCCGGCCCCAGCAGCTCCCGCGTCAGGTCCTCAATCTCGCGCGGCGACTGCGGCCCACCCTCGAGGTCGAACATGTATCCCTCCACCTCGAACCAGTTGCCCAGGTTGATGCCGCGCAGCAGCAGCGGATGGCCGTTTCCATCCACCAGCGCCGTCCCCTGCGTATGCACAAAGCCCTTCTTCGCCGGCTGCGCCATCAGCACCACCGGGGCCAGAAGCACCCCACACAGCCACCCCGCCACCCAACGACTTGCAAGTGTTTTCACGCGAACCAGCGTACTCCATTGCCCCTCGCAACCCACAACGACGAAAGTTTCTTCCCATCCCGTCCTCTGCCTCTCTGCATCCCATCCCCTGAGTCGAAACCCTCTCCGAGGAATTCCATGACGGCCATTTCCTTTTCCGAAGAGAACGTCGTCCCCCTCCCCTATGTCGCCGAGAACGTCTTCGGCCTGCGCATCCTTTTCGTCAACGTGTTCGCAGTCACCCACGACCCGCGCACCTGGACGCTCATCGACACCGGGCTTCCCTTTTCCGCCGGCTA
>DATAWD010000028.1:0-32860 GCA_036267395.1 Acidobacteriaceae bacterium
CCGGCGACGGCGACGGGCGTACGGGCGGCCTCCAGCTCCTCGCCGGTCCACGCGTCGTGCTCGGCGCGGATGGCGGGAACGGTCCGCAGCGGCTTGTCCGCCGGCGGCGCAAACGTATTGGGATAGGCCGGCTGACCGGCGGCGGCAATCTGCTTCAGCTTTTCCTGGCGCAGCGCATACAGGTTGCGCTCAAATTCAGACTCGAACACGGATCAACCTCGGAAGAGTGACGAACTGCATCGAGTATATCGAGCAGCCAGGGATGAAACTCGTCGGCGGGGCCCGGCGACAGCCTCACACCATCCGCTCCCGCAGCAGAGCGGGGCGCTTGTCGGCCAGGTGAAGAACCAGTTCGCCGAAGAGCGTGTTGGCCCAGGCAAACCAGGGCCGCGTGAACCTCGCCGGATCATTCGCGTCGAACGACTCGTGCATAAATTCGGTCCCGGCGGTCGTGTCCCGGAGCCAGCGCAGGCACTGGAGGATCTCCTTGTCGTCGGTGGACGTGAGCGCGCGCACCAGCAGGGCCATGGGCCAGATCTGGCCGAGGCCGGTGTGGGGACTGCCGCCGCCCTCCGCGGCCGAACCCTGAAAGAAGTAAGGATTGTCGCGGCTGAGAACGAAGCGGCGGGTGCGCTGGTACGCCGGATCGGCTACATCGCAGCAATCCAGATACGGCAGGCTGAGCAGGCCGGGCGCGTTGGCGTCATCCATCATGAGCGTGTTGCCGTAGCCATCGACTTCATAAGCCCAGATGCGACCGTAGACGGGATGCTCGACGAATCCATGCTGGGCGATGGCCTGGCGCAGGGTGGTGACGAGATCCTGGCAGGCGGTGGCCAGTTTCGCATCGGCAACCACGGCCGTCGCCATCTCCTGCAACTGCACGAGCGAGCGAATCGCAAACAGGTTGGCGGGGATGAAGAGCGGATAGGTGCAGGCGTCGTCAGAGGGGCGGAACATGGAGAAGATCAGCCCCACGGGTCGCGCCGGATTGCCATAGCCGTCCAGCGGCAGCGTGTCCAGAGGATTGGAGCTGGGACGCTGAAACGAATACGGACCTTTGCCGGTGAGGCGCTGCTGTTGGTGGAAGGTCTCCAGGATCTTCCAGGCAGAGGCTTTCCACTCCGCGTCAAAGGGCGATCGGTCGCGGGTGTGGCTCCAGTAGCCGTGCGCCAGGCGGATCGTGTAGCAGAGCGAATCGATCTCCCACTTGCGCTCGCCGACGCCAGGCTTCATCTCCGTCTTGTCGTGGACGGCCCACGAGAGCGGCGGATCGGAGGGGCTGCGCAGGAAGGCATTCGCGTAGGGATCGAGAAGGATGTTGCGCGCCTGACGCCGCACGATGCCAGACAGCAGTGCGGCCAGCTTCTTGTCCTTTTTGGCGAACGGCAGGTAAGGCCAGACCTGTGCCGAGGAATCGCGCAGCCACATGGCATCGATGTCGCCGGTGATCACGAAGGTGTCCGGTTGGCCGTTGCGGGTGCCGGGAAAGACGGTGGTGTCGAGCGTGTTGGGAAAGCAGCGGACAAACATGGAGGCGAGGACGGGATCCGCGATCTGCCCGCGAACCCGATCGATGACGGCTTCGATCACCGGGCTGGTGAAATGGCGGTCCGCCGGATCGGGGCGGCCATCGGCAATGTTCCATCGGGCCAGCAGCCCGCCGGGCCACGCGGCCAGGGCAGCCGCCGCGAGTCCGGACTGCAATACGGTGCGGCGCGTGGGAGGCTTCTCTGCCAAAGATGGGACGGGGAGGGTCATGATGAGGGGCTTCCTTTCGGTCGCTGGGAGGGGGAATGGGGCGAGTGGGCGGCCACGCGACCGACGACTATCTTAGCCTGGCCAGGTTCGTGGTTCGGACCTGTGGAGAGCCTTCGCAGAAAACGACAGTCACGCTGCAGCGCGGCGCGCCTGGTGTATAACAAGGCGGGAACGAAGGACTCCATGGCTGCAGAATCACCCAATCCCGGGCAAAAGGCCGTCAAAGCAAAGCCCTCGGGCACGGTGGGCACGCTGGTGCACGTCGAGCGCTTGACGCAGATCGCCTTCATTCTGCCGGCCGCGGTTTTTGTGGGCTGGATCGCCGGCGCGGGCCTCGACAAATGGCTGCATCAGCACTGGATTTACCTGGTGGGCCTGCTGCTGGGCATGGTCGCAGGGTTCATCCAGGTCTTCCGCCTGATCTCCAGCGAGGGCCGACAGGTCGACAAAGAGGACTCGTGAACCTCGACTCACAAACCGCCATCCTCTCCGATGAGGATCTCCGGAGTCTGCTGGGACGCGCCCTCCGCATTGTCGCCATCCTGACGCCGATCCTCTTCCTGGTCTTCACCTTCACGCTGGGGTGGCAAACCGGCCTGCTGTTCCTGGCGGGGGCCATCATTTCCTGGACCGGCATCTGGGAATGGCGCAGCCTGAGCGAGAGGATTTTCGCCCATCTGGATAACCGCCACGAACCGGGCACGACGCGTCGGACTTTAGTGCTGTTTTTTCTCCGCCTCGGGCTGGCAATCGCGATTCTCTATGTTAGTCTAAGGTGTTTGCACGGTACTGTTTACGCGTTGGTGACGGGGTTGGGACTGGCGGTTGTAGCCCTGACCTTCGAAGCCATTCGTCTTCTGCGCTGAGAGCCTGAAGGACCCACACTTCCATCATGCTGACCTGGATTGAGTTTCTGACCCGCCTGCTGAACCACTGGTTCGGCGCGCCCGTGGATGCCCTGCTTTCCGCGCTGGGGATTCACCCGCTGCACCCCGGCCATCCCATTAATAACACGCTGACCGAAGAGCTGCTGGTCTTCGCGGTGATGGTGTTGTTCTTTATTGTGGTCCGGCTCAGCCTGAGCGTGGAGAAGCCCGGAGGCGCCCAGCATCTGGCGGAGCTGGCGCACGAATTCGTGGACAGCCAGGCGGAGCAGGTGATGGGCCACGGACATGAGGCGCACCTGCCGGTGCTGACCTGCATCCTCGTCTTCATCCTGTTGCTCAACTGCATGGGCCTGCTGCCGGGCGTGGAAACGCCGACAGCCAATCCGGTGGTGCCCTTCGGTTTCGCCATCTTCACCTTCATCTATTACAACCTGAAGGGGCTGATGAAGCAGGGACCGCTGCACTACGTGAAGCACTTTATGGGACCGGTCTGGTGGATTGCACCGCTGATGTTCCCCATCGAGATCATTTCCCACTTCGCCCGCATGTTGTCGCTCACGGTTCGACTCTTTGCCAACATGCTGGCCAGCGATCTGATCACGGTGATCTTCTTCTCCATGTTCCCGCTGGCGCTGCCCATCATCGGCCTCGGCCTGCATGCCTTTGTGGCGCTCATCCAAGCGTACATCTTCATGCTGCTGGCCACGATTTACGTAGGCGAAGCCACCGCGCACGTGGAGGCCAACGTTTAGAATTTCCCGCCGGAGCCTCGCTTCCACTCCGGTTCAGGAAACGCCGTTCAGCGTGAGGGGGCCAGCACGGTGAGCCTCAACCACCCACTGGCGGCAAATCTTACGGAAGCAGGAGAAACGCAATGCGCACACTGCAATATATGTTCATGGCCATGGCCGCTCTGTTGATGGCGACCCCGGCATTCGCTCAAGCGACGGCCAGCACTGGCGCCGCGGCCAGCTGGGTACCCATTGGCGCCGGCATCGGCATGGCCATCGCCTCCGGCCTGTGCGGCCTGGGACAGGGACGCGCCGCCGGTTCGGCCGCGGAAGCCGTCGCCCGCAATCCCGGAGCCCGCGCTGCCGTTCAGCTCTTCCTCGTGCTCGGCCTGGCCTTCATGGAATCCCTCGCCCTGTTCACCTTCGTCATCATCATCATGAAGGTGAAGTAGTCCTCTCCTTTCGAGACAGAAAAACTCCCTGCCGCGGCAGGGAGTTTTTCTTTGCCTGTGGACGCTTACTGCTGTTGCAGCGTTTTGAGGTAGTCGGTGAGGTTGGCGATCCGCTGATGTTCCTGCGCACCGGGAGCCGCCGAGCCATTGGCCAGGGACCGGAAGGCGGTACCCCAGATCGGCATCTGCTGCGAACCGTGAGCCGTGTTCTCCGCGCCAAACTGCAGCACAGTCACGACATGCGTATCGGGGAAGACACCCCCGTTATTCTTCGCCAGCGTGGTGAGATCGGTCGGCTGTTCTTTCATCGCAGTCGCGGCAGGTCCGCTGCCCCGGCCGTCTGCTCCGTGGCAAACCGCACAGTAGGTGGTGAACATCTGTTTCCCGGAAGCCGCCGAGGTCGGCTTGATGGGCACATTTTTGATTTGAGTTGTCTGGGCTATCCCGAAAGCGGCGGTCGCAAGCAGCGCCGCCACGAATGCAACGTGGATTCGATTCGGCATAAAAACCCTCCTTTCCGGGACTTAATGCTGCTCTTTGGGCGTTGGCGCTGTATGTGACGGCGGGCACAGGGAGCCCCCGCGGGTAACCCTTTGGATTAGCAGCGGCCAGCTCTGGAATTGAGGCAAATGCGGCGGTGGAAGGAGCTTACGGAACTCTGTAGCCGAATTCGGCCGCCTCTGGTACAAAGGATCAACGCCGCAGCCCCGTCGTCCGCCGGCGCCCCGTTCCCCAATTCTCAGCAGGGTCAGACGTCCACTATGGGTCCGTCATCTTCCGGAGGCGAACATGCATTCTGATCTGTCCCGTCGCAGCTTCTTCCGCATCGCAGCCGGCGCCACCGCCGCGGCCACCGTCCCGCTGCTCAGCGAACCGCAGCTGGCGCGCGCGCAGCGCATGCGCGTTCACCATGCAGTGCCGCCGGGGGCGGTGCGCATCGATTCCAATGAGAACCCGCTGGGCCCGTGCAGCGGCGCGTGCGCGGTCATGACCAGCCTGATTCCCGAAGGCGGCCGCTACGACGACGATCTGACGGCCAAACTCATCAGCACGTTCAGCGCGATGGAGGGCCTGAAGGACGGCTACGTGCTGGCCTATGCCGGCTCCACCGAGCCGCTGAATTACAGCGTGCTCGGCTTCACCTCTCCGGAGCGCAGCTACGTGACCGCCGACCCGGGCTACGAGGCGGGTATGTATGCCGCCATGGGCAATGGCGCGAAAGTCATCAAGGTTCCGCTGACCAGGGACCATGCGCACGACGTGCGGGCGATGGTGGCAGCCGATCCGAATGCGGGCGTCCTCTACATCTGCAACCCCAACAATCCCACCGGAACGATCACCAGCCGCGCGGACATTGAATACGCGCTGGCCAACAAGCCGCAGGGCTCGATCCTGCTGGTGGACGAGGCGTACATTCATTTCTCCGATGCGACGCCGTCGATCGATCTGGTGAAGGCGGACAAAGACCTGATCGTGCTGCGGACGTTCTCAAAGATCTACGGCATGGCCGGACTGCGCTGCGGACTGGCTATCGGGCGGCCCGAGCTGCTGGCCAGGATCCAGAAATTCGGCTCGAATTTCATGCCCATCCTGGCGGTGGCCGCGGCCAACAGCAGCCTGCAGGAGCCCACTCTGGTGGCCGAACGGCGCAAGATCAATACCGACATCCGGGAAAGCGTCTTCGCGTGGCTCACCGCCAATAACTATCAGTTCATTCCCTCGCAGACGAACTGCTTTATGCTCAATGCCGGCCGGCCGGGCAGAGAAGTGATGGCCGCCATGGCGCAGCGGAACGTGTATATCGGGCGCGTGTGGCCGATTATGCCGAACTGGGTCCGCATCACCGTGGGCACACGCGGCGAAATGGACAAATTCCAGCAGGCCTGGAAAGAAGTGATGAGCGGCCCGACGACCGCCCTGGCCGATCCGAAAGCCGATGCTGCGCAGATCGCCCGCCTCGGCACCCGCGATCTGCCGCCGGACGTGCGCAGGCGGATGGCCGCTGTCTGATTCCGGGTCGGGCTAAAGGACAGATGCCGCCTCTCGCTTAGCGGGAGGCGGTATTCATGACAGGCGCTGCAGCCGTGACGGGCATGGGCTGGCTGAAGGATGGGTAGGTCTGGGCCGCCGACTGCGCCGCGGAGAGAACGCCCTGGGGCATGATGCCCAGCACCAGCGTCGCCGCTGCCGTAAGAAACAGCGCGATCAGCAGCGGCATGGAAGGCCGGGGAATGCTCATCACCGGAGCCGTCTCCGCCGGGCGCGCGTAGATGGTCGCGACCATCCTCAGATAGTAGAACGCCGCGATGCCGCTGTTGATCAGGCCGATGATCGTGAGCCAGACCATGCCGGAGTGCAGGGCCGCGGCAAACACATAGAATTTGCCGAAGAAGCCGCCGGTGAACGGAATCCCGATGAGCGAGATGAGGAACAGCGCCATCACGCCGCCCAGCAGCGGCGAGCGGTACGACAGGCCGCGATAATCCTCGATGAGGGTGAGCCGGTCGTCATAGCCGCCGGCATGGCTGATCACCGCGAAGATGCCCACGTTCATGGCCGCGTAGGAGACGGCGTAGAAGCTGGCAGCGGCAATGCCGTCGGCGGAGAACGCCGTGAACGCAACCAGCAGATAGCCGGCGTGCGCGATGGAGGAGTAGGCCAGCAGCCGCTTGACGCTGCGCTGGCGGAGCGCCCCCAGGTTGCCGATGGTCATGGAGAGCACCGCCATCCACCACAGGATCGGAATCCAGTGGCCGTGCAGGAACGGCAGCGCTCCGTAAGCGATGCGCAGCAGCACGGCAAACGCAGCCACTTTGGGGCCCGTGGACATGAGCGCGACCACCGGCGAGGGCGCGCCTTCATAAACATCGGGTGTCCAGACGTGGAATGGAGCCGCTGAGACCTTAAAGCCGAGGCCGATGACGATCATGGCCAGGCCGACATAGAGCAGCCCCGGCATATGCGAGGCGGCGGCATGAGTGGCGAGGAAGTCGATGCTGGTCGATCCCGTGGCGCCGAAGATCATGGCAATGCCGTACAGGAAGAAGGCCGTCGCGAACGACCCCAGCAGGAAATACTTCAGCGCGGACTCGGGACTCTTCGCGCTCTTACGGCGGAAGCCGGCCATGATGTAGGTGGAAATCGAGGAGACTTCCAGGCCGATGAAGATCAGCAGCAGTTCCGTCGCGCAGGTCATGAACATCATGCCGACGGCGCCGAAGAGCATCAGCGCGAAGAGCTCGCCCAGGCCTTCCGTGGAGTCGGAGACGGAATCGAGCGTGATCAACAGCGCCGCCAGAACAATGCCGGCGATCAGCACGTGGAAGAAGACGCTGAAGGCATCGGTGCGGACGACGTCGAAATAAGCCGTGCCCGGGGGCAGCGAGTATTGCCACAGGCTGGCTGCCAGAGCGGCCAACGCGCCCAGCGCCGCCAGCCAGCCCAGAGGCTTCCGGCTCGCGGTCTTCGCCATGGTAGCGTCGACGAGCATGACCAGAATGCCGGCCAGGGTAAGGACAATTTCCGGCAGAATGCGCAGCGCGTCGTTCATGGCTTCTCCGTTTCCAGCGCGGCCGGAACCGCGGCGCGCATGGCCGGCGCCGGCACAGCGCGGCTGGCGGTGAAGCTGGCCGGATTCGCCAGACCGGACATGGCCCCGTCAATGGCCCTGATCCAGTAAGGCGAGAGGACGCCCATGGCCAGCATCAGGATGGCCATGGGCCACAGAGTGAAATGCTCGCGCGCGTTCAGGTCCGCGCTCACGCGGTTCAACACCAGCGAGGAAGGCTGACCGTAGAAGATGCGCTGCACCATCCACAGCATGTACGACGCGCTCAGGATGACACCCAGCGCCGCCACCCCCACCCAGTCCGGGTGGACGGGGAAGCTGCCGCTGAGAACCAGGAACTCGCCGACAAATCCGTTCAGCAGCGGCAGGCCGGTGAGGGCCAGCGCGGTGATCACATAGAGAGTCGCCAGCATGGGCAGCCTGCCGGCTACGCCGCCGTAGAGCGACATGTCGTAGGTTCCGTAGCGCTCATACAGGAAGCTGACCAGCACCAGCAGCGCGCTCCCGGTAATGCCCTCGTTCAGCGTCTGGAAGACGGCGCCGTTCAGGCCGGTGAGCGCGAAGCAGAAGATGCCCAGGATGCAGAAGCTGAGATTACCCAGGATGGAGTAGGCGATCAGGCGCCTCATATCGGTCTGCGCCAGCGCCAGCAGAGCGCCATAAAGAATGCCGATGACCCCGAGGGCGATCATGAGCGGCGCAATGGCGCGCGACTGTTCGGGAAAGAGTCCAAGATTGAAACGGAATATGGAATACAGCCCCAGCTTGCCCGCGACCACCATGGCCATGGCCGTCGGCGCTTCCTGGATCACGTCCGGCAGCCAGCCGTGCAGAGGAAAGACCGGAACCTTGACGGCGAAGGCGACCAGGAAGGCGAGCGAAGCCCACCCCAGAGCTGCAGGGCTGAGGCCAAGGCTGCCCGAGGCCAGTGCCGCCTGCAGCTGAACAAAGTCGAAGGTGCCGGTTTTAGCGTAGAGCCAGAGGACCGCGACCAGGAAGAGCGCAGAGGGCAGGAAGGTGTAGAGGAAGAATTTGATGGCGGCCTGGCGCCCCCGGCTGGGGCCACACATGGCAATCAGGATCGCCATCGGCACCAGCGACAGCTCCCAGAAGCCGTAGTAGAGGATCATGTCCAGGGCCACAAAGACCCCGATCATCGCCGTCTGCTGCAGCAGGAAGAAGAAGTAGAACTCTTTCGTCCGCGTCTGAATGGCACGCCACGAAACGAGCACGCCGATGGGGCCGAGGAAGGTCGTCAGCAGAACCAGCCACAGCGAGAGCCCGTCCACGCCCAGGTGGTAGCGGATGGCAGGGCTCGCGATCCACGCGTTGTTCTCGACGAACTGGAATCCGTGGTGCGCGTAGTCGAAATGCACGGGCAGGTGCAGCGACAGGCCGAAGGTCAGCAGCGTCACCAGCAGCGTAAAAACCTGAACGACGCGGCCCCGGCGCGGCAGCAGGGCCACCACCAGCGCGCCCCCGGTGGGCACGAAGGTGATCAGCGTCAGGATGCGGTCAGTCAGCACAATTCCCTTCCTTGTTCCTCTCTAGCGCGGCACAAACTGCGCAATCCATCCAAAGTACGTGGCGGCCAGAACCAGGGCAGCGAACAATGCCAGCCATCCCGCGTATGAGCGGATATTGCCGGATTGAATGCGGGTCACGAGGGCGCCGAATCCCTGCGCGGAATAGCCGGCGGCCATCCCGCCTCCATCGATCACGGCGCGATCAATGAGCACGCCCAGCACCCAGCGCGCCAGAAACAGCACCGGCGCGACTACGACCGCGCCATACAGTTCGTCCACCCAGTATTTGTTGACGATGAGCGCGTAGAGGCCGTGCATCCGCTGGGCCAGACGATCCGCCGTGCCCGGGCGCATGTAGTACATATAGTGCGCGACAAACCACCCCGTCGCCGCCACCAGCGTGGACAGCAGGGCCAGCAGCATCTCGATCGACTTGTCGCCCGCCGGCGCCTGATTGGGCAGATTCGCCACACCCGTGGCCAGAGCCACGCTGGTCTGCTCGTAGTTCAGGTGGACGGCCGTCACCACGGGGCTGAGGAAATGGGCGAACCAGTTGCTGCCTCCCAAACCCGCGGGCCAGCCCATCCAGCCACCGATGACGGAAAGAATCGCCAGAATGATCAGCGGCCACAACATCACCTTCGGGCTCTCATGAACGCCATGCCCATGGCCGCCGTGCGGGTCCGCCTCGATCACCAGCTTTGTATCCGAGCGCGCATGCACCGCCGCTCCATGCTCCTCGGCCAGCGCTGCTCGGCTCTCGCCGAAAAAGGTCATATACCAGAGCCGGAACATATAGAAGGAGGTGAGCCCGGCAGTGATCAGGCCGACCGCCCACAAAATCTTGCCGCCGTTGGGCGAGATAAACGCCTGGTAGAGAATCTCGTCTTTGCTGACGAAGCCGGCCAGGGGAGGCACACCGGAGATGGCGAAGACCGCTGCCGTCATGGTCCAGAAAGTGACGGGGATTTTTTTGCGCAGGCCGCCCATCACGCGCATATCCTGCTCGCCGCTCAGCGCGTGGATCACCGAGCCCGCGGCCAGGAAGAGAAGCGCCTTGAAGAAGGCGTGCGTCACCAGGTGGAAGATGCCGGCGGAATAAGCGGCGACCCCGCACGCCAGGAACATGTAGCCCAGCTGCGAGACCGTGGAATAAGCCAGCACGCGCTTGATATCGGTCTGCGCCATGCCCACGGTGGCGGCGAAGAAGGCAGTGGCTGTGCCGATGATGGCGACGACCGCCAGCGCTACCGGCGCGCGGTCAAAGAGGACGTGGGTGCGCGCGATCATGTAAACGCCCGCCGTCACCATGGTGGCCGCGTGGATCAATGCGGAGACCGGGGTGGGGCCTTCCATGGCGTCGGGCAGCCAGACGTAGAGCGGTATCTGCGCGGACTTGCCGACGGCGCCCAGCACCAGGAAGAGCGCAATGGCGGTGAGAAAGCCGGCGCCCTGCCAATCCGGATGCATCGCGACAGTATTAAAGACGGACGCGAACTGCAGCGTGCCGAAATGCGCGATGAGCAGGAACATCGCGATCAGGAAGCCGAAGTCGCCGATGCGATTGACGATGAACGCCTTCTTGCCGGCGTTCGCGGCCGAGTCGCGATGGTAGTAGAACCCGATCAGCAGATACGAGGCGAGACCCACGCCCTCCCAACCCACAAACATCAGCAGAAAGTTCTCCGCCAGCACCAGGGTGAGCATGAAGAAGAGGAAGAGGTTCATGTAGGCGAAGAAGCGCCAGTACCCTTCCTCCTCGGCCATGTAGCCCACCGAGTAGACATGAATCAGGAACCCCACGCCGGTGACGACGCACAGCATCACCAGGGTGAGCTGATCGAGCTGGAACGAAAAGTTGGCGTGAAAGGCGCCCGACGCGATCCAGGTGCCGTAGGTCTCCACATGCGGCAGTGTGAGAGAGCCGAAATGAACAACGAGATTCGAAACCCACAGGGTCGGCAGCAGCGAGCCAATCAGAGCCACCGCCGTCACCACGGGTTTGGGCGCGCGACGGCCCAGCAGACCGTTCACCAGGAACCCGGCGAAGGGAATAATCGGGAGAATCCAAAGGTGAAGGTCGGTCATAGCTTCATCAGGTCGATCTGGTCGACATTGAGTGTGTTGCGCGCCCGGAAGATGGCAATGATGATGGCGAGCCCCACCGCGGCTTCCGCAGCGGCCACCACCATGACAAAGAAGACGAAGATCTGCCCGTTCACCTGGCGCCACTCGTGAGCGAAGGCCACAAAGGTCAGGTTCACGGCATTGAGCATCAGCTCAATCGACATGAAGATGGAAATGATGTTGCGCTTGATGAGAAAAGCGGCGACACCCACGGAGAACAGGATGGCGCTGAGCACGAGGTAATACGCAATGGGAACCATCAGTGCTCCTTCCTCGCCAGGGCCACGGCGCCGAGGATCGCGATCAGGATCAGCACCGAGGTCACCTCAAACGGCAGCAGCAGATTCTTGAACAGCACCTGGCTGAGCGCTCCGGTGTTCACCATGTACTCGCCCAAACGCGCCTGTCCGAACTCCGCCTGGCGCGAGAGAAAGATGTAAGCCAGCAGCCCCAGCAAAATGGCCGCGCCGGGAAAACCTGCGATGTAGGCCAGCTTGCTGCCATGCGTACGGTCTTCTTTGCCGGCGTTGAGCAGCATGATGACGAAGGTGAACAACACCATGATGGCGCCGGAGTAGACGATCACCTGGGCGGCGGCCAGGAACTCCGCGCCCAGCAGCAGATAGAGCACCGACAGCGAGCTCATCACCACAATGAGCGACAGGGCGCAGTTGATGGGGTGGCGCTGGAACAGGAGATTCAGGGCTCCCGCCACGCACAACCCGCCGAAGATGATGAACAGAGCCAGGTGCATGGGTTTTACATCACTCGCAGTACGGCACGACGACAGGTGAGAAAACAACGAGGCGGCGAACAGAAAATTCTAAATTAGTGCACGGGCAGCCAAAGCCCCATCCAGAACGCCGTCACGACAATATTGGCAACGGCCACCGGCACCAGAAATTTCCATCCGAACCCCATGAGTTGGTCGTAGCGGAAGCGCGGCAACGTCCCGCGCACCCAGATATAGAGAAAGAGAAAGAAGAAAACCTTGGCCACAAACCAGAAGACCGAGAGCAGCGCCGTGGAAACAGGACCGCTGCCGGAAAGGAAGCTGCCGAAGGGGCTGGTCCATCCGCCGAAGAAGAGCAGCGTGGCCACACAGCTCACCGTGATCATGTTGGCGTACTCGGCCATGAAGAACATGGCAAACTTCATCGAGCTGTACTCGGTGTGATAGCCCGCGGTCAGCTCGCTCTCCGCTTCCGGCAGGTCGAAGGGCGAGCGGTTGGTCTCCGCGTAGGCGGCCATCAGATAAATAAAGAAGGCGACAAACTGAAATCCGCCGAAGAAGTTCCACGAGAGCAACCCGTGCGTCGACTGCACGTTGACGATGTCGCGCAGCCGCAACGAACCCGCGCGCATGACCACGCCGACCAGGGACAGCCCCAGAGCCAGCTCATAGCTGATCACCTGGGCGCTGGCGCGCAGCGCACCCAGCAGCGAATATTTGTTATTCGACGACCATCCGGAGAGCGCGATGCCGTAGACGCCGATGGAGGTGATGCCGAGAATGATCAGCAGCCCGATGCTGACGTCGGAAACCTGCAGCAGCTGCACCCCGTGCCAGCGAACGTCCGCGCCGAAAGGCACCATGGAAATCGACAGCAGCGCGCAGGTGAGCGCGATCATGGGCGCCAGCACGTACAGCGGCCGGTACACCGCCAGCGGTATCAGGTCTTCTTTCAGGAAAAGCTTGGCGCCATCGACCAGCGGCTGCAGAAGGCCGAACGGGCCCACGCGGCTGGGTCCCCAGCGGTTCTGGATGCGCCCCACCAGCTTGCGCTCCAGCAGCACCGTATAGGCGACCGACATCAGCAGGATCACCACCACGAGGATGATCTTGACAATGTTGATCAGCACAAACGCCAGGAAACTGGTCTCCATCCAAAACCTTTCAGAGAATTGCTAATCGGCCGCTGTTTCCGCGGGCTTGCGTGATTCCAGAACCGAGTGCAGGGTGCGGCTGTACCGCCCCAGGGTGCCGGAACTGAAAAGCGTATCGTTCGAGGGCCACACCAGATCTTTGCGGGCCGGGTCGAGCTGAATCTGTACCAGTCCTGGCCGCAGATGCTGGTCGCTCCCCGCCAGCAGGTCGAGCCGGGGCACGTCATACCCAGGCACCAGCCGCTGGATCTCGTCGAAGATGGCAAAGGGATCGAAGGGGCTCACCTTGGGCTCCAGATTGTGCGCCGCCAGCCAGACGCCGTGCCGGTCCGCTTCTCCCGACTGCGCCCCGCGCGCCTGTCCGAAATCGGCGCGAACACCGCCGCTCGAAAAGGGCACCAGCTTCCTGACATCGGCGCCCATGGCCGCGGCCAGCCGCACGATCAGCTCGAAGTCCGACCGCGTGCCGGCTCGGTCGCCGGCCTTCTTTACCAGCTGCACATCGCCAAATGTGCTCGTGACGGTTCCGGATTTCTCGTAGAGATTGGCCGCCGGGAAAACCACATCCGCCAGCTGCGCCGTCTCGGTGAGAAACATCTCCTGGGCGATGACAAACGTAGTCCGCAGCGCCGCCGGATCGATGCCGTAGCGCGCGACAGGATTGGCGCCCACCACATAGAGCACTGGCAGCTCGCCCCGCTCCGCCGCATCGAACATCTGCACCAGATCGAGTCCTGGCGCTGTCGGCACACCGCCGTATTCGCCGCTCAACGGCCCCGCCGCGGTCACCGGCGCATAGCCGGGCAGCAGATCGGGATAGAGTCCCATGTCCGCCGCGCCGCGCGAGTTTACATAGTCGCCGAGACAGGCGAACTTCACATCGGCAAAGCCCGCGCCCAACTGCACCAGAGCGCCGATCTCCCGACCGCGGAACTCCGACCCGAAGACGATCACCAGCGACTCCTCTTTCCGCAGCGCCTCGCGGAACTTCGTCGCCTCGCCGTTGCCTTCCAGTGCCTTGTCATCTCCGGACAGATAGCCGACGGCCGCAGCGTAATCCCCTTCGCGAATCTTCAGGAAGCCGGTCGCCTGCCGGCGCAGCTTGATCAGCTCATGATTCACGACATAGAGCCGCGCGCCGTTGAGTCGCACATTGGTGCGGATCTGCCAGGCCAGCCCCGGATGCTGCTCGGTGGGATCGTTGCCTACCAGCAGAATCGCCTTCGCGCTGCCCACATCGCGCAGCGAGGCCTCGGATTTGCCCTTCATGGCCGCCGCAAACGCCGGATCATCCGCCGTCCGATGATGATCGATGTTGTTGGTGCCGAGCACCGTGCGCGCGAACTTCTGCAGCAGGTAGGCTTCTTCGTTCGTGGTGCGGTTCGACCCGATCACCCCGATCGCCGGCCCGCCCTTCACGTCGCGAATCTCGCGCAGCTTTTTCCCCGCAAACTCGATGGCCTCGTCCCAGCTCACCGGAGCCAGCTGGCCGTCGGCCTGGCGAACCAGCGGTTTCGTCAGCCGATCTTCGCGTCCCGCAAAGTCAAAAGCGTAACGGCCCTTGATACAGAGAAAGTCGCCGTTGATCCCGCTCTTGTCCCGGTTATCGCCGCGCACAATGTCCATGCCGTCGTTGGCCCGCCGCACGCCCAGCGTGGTCTTGCAGCCATCGCCGCAGTGCGTGCACACCGTGCCCACATGCGACATCTCCCAGGGACGGGTCTTGTAGCGATAAGCTCCGGAAGTGAGCGCGCCGACCGGGCAGATGTCGATGCACATCCCGCACTCTTCGCACTCCAGGTGATCCTGCTTGTTGGGCGCGATCACCGAGCCCGCGCCGCGGTTCTGGATGCCCAGCGCCCACACGTCCATGCCTTCACCGCAAACACGCACGCAGCGGTAGCAGAGGATGCAGCGCGGCCGGTCGAAGAACACCACCGGCGACCACTGCTGCTCCTCGCGGTGCTGCTTGATCTCGACAAATTTGGATTCGTGCGCGCCGTACTTAAACGTCATGTCCTGCAGCTCGCACTCGCCGCCCGCGTCGCACACCGGGCAATCCAGGGGATGATTCCCCAGCAGCAGTTCGATCGTGGCCTTGCGCGCCTGCGCGATCTCCGGGCTCTCCGTGGTGACGATCATGCCCTCGGCCACCGGCGTGGTGCACGCCGTCTGCAGCTTGGGCACTTTCTCAATGCGAACCACGCACATGCGGCAGGCCGCCTGCAACGACAGCCCGGGGTAGTAGCAGAACGCCGGGATCTCGATGCCGTGCGCGCGGCACGCCTCAATGAGGAGGGTGCCCGCGGCCGCGGTCAGCTTCTTGCCATCGACAGTAAAGGTAACGTCAGCCATCCATTCCTTCAGACCAGCGCCGGCTCCTGCGTTAGCGCGTGGTGGTACGGACAGCCCCGGCCGTCCAGGTGAGCCTCAAATTCCTTGCGGAACTTCTTCACGAACCCAATCGTCGGCATGGCCGCCGCGTCGCCCAGCGGGCAGAACGTCCGCCCCAGCATGTTTTCCGCCAGATAGCGAATATTGTCGATGTCCTTATCTACCGCGCCGCCGGCGTGCAGCCGCGTCAGCGACTTCTTCAGCCAGTCGGTGCCCTCGCGGCACGGGATGCACCAGCCACAGCTCTCGTGCTGGTAAAACTTCATCGTCCGCAGCGCGAACTCCACCATGCAGACCGTCTCGTCCAGAACCACCACGCCGCCCGAGCCCAGCATCGATCCAGCCTTGCCCACCTGATCGAAATCCATGCCGATGTCGATCTCTTCCGGCAGCAGCACCGGCGTCGACGACCCGCCCGGGACCACGGCTTTCAGCTTTTTGCCGCCGGGAATACCGCCGCCCACCTCGTAAATCATCTTTTTCAGGTTGTAGCCCATGGGCAGCTCGTAGACGCCCGGCCGCTCCACATGCCCGCTCAGGCAGAAGAGCCGCGTGCCGCCGTTGCGCTCCGTGCCGATCTTCGCGTACTCCGCCGCGCCGATGCGGAAGATGTGCGGCACCGTGGCAATCGTCTCAGCATTATTGATGATCGTCGGCCCGCCATACACCCCCACCACCGCCGGTAACGGCGGACGGATCCGCGGTATCCCCCGCTTCCCTTCCAGCGACTCCATCAGCGCCGACTCTTCGCCCACCTCATATGCTCCGGCGCCGGTCTGCGTCACGACATCCAGATCGATGCCGCTGCCGAAGATGTTCTTCCCCAGGAAGCCTTTCGCATAGGCCTCCTCTACCGCGCGTTCCATGATCTTCAGCAGGTAGCGGTACTCGCCGCGCAGGTAGATGAAACCCATCTTCGCCTGGATGGCCAGCGCCGCGATGATCACGCCTTCGATCACCGCGTGTGGATCGTACTCGAAGATCAGCCGATCCTTGCAGGTACCGGGCTCGCTCTCGTCGCCGTTCACCAGAACGTACTTCGGCCGGGGCGCCTGTTTGGGCACAAACGACCATTTCAGCCCCGTCGGGAAGCCCGCGCCCCCGCGTCCCCGCAGGTTCGACGCCTTCATCTCCGCAATGATCCCGTCCGAGCCCAGCTCGATGGCCTTGCGCGCCGACTTGTATCCGTCCAGTTCCAGGTACCGGTCGATGGATGTGGCCCCCTTGCCAAACCGGTACGAAACCAGAGGAACACAGTCGGGATGGGTGGTCAGCGTCGCCATCTATATCTTCCCTTTGTTACGATCTTCGGCCAGACCGCGAATGCGATACTCCGACAGCACCCTCTCCATGGAATCCGGCGTCAGGTTCTCGTGGAACGCATAGTTCACCTGCGCCGCGGGAGCCCACGAGCACGCTCCGATACATTCGACTTCTTCCAGAGAGAACATCCCGTCCGCCGTCACGCCCTTGTCGGCGATGCCCAGCCTCTTTTTGCATACCGCCAGAATCTCGTTGCCACCGCGCAGCATGCAGCTGATGTTCGTGCAAACCTGCACGTTGTAGCGTCCCGCGGGCTTGGTGCGCAGCATCGAGTAGTAGCTGACGACGTTCCGCACCTCCAGCTCCGAGATGCCGACCCGCTCTGCCACTTCCGCGATCACTGCTTCGGAGAGGTAACCGACCTCATCCTGCGCGTACAGCAGCATGGGCACCAGCGCCGAGCGCTTCACCGGATAGAGCGTCACCAGCTTGTCGAAGCGCGCCGCCAGCCCAGGCGAGAAGATCGTCGCTGCGCTCATGGGCGTCCCTCGCTGCCGGCCAGAGCCACGGCCCGATCCCGCACACGCGCCACCATGTCGATGGCCACAGAATCCATTTCCTGAACCAATCCGTCCTGCTGGATTCTTCCGTCGGGCAGCAATTCGAATCTCCCTGCCGCCATCTCCGGCCCCTTCTCCCGCAGATTCCAGCTCACCACTCCGGTACGCCGCGCCACCCGCATCGAGCACTCCACAAGACCGCTGCAGAACACCACCGAATTGCCCGCGACGGATACGTCGACGGATTCACCACCATGCAGTCCCGTGACAGCCGCGTACGAACGCAGCAGCGAGACAAACGATACCCACAGCTCTGTCGCCAGGGCCGGTTCCACAGCCACCGCGCTCATCGGTCAATCTCTCCCAGAACGATATCGATGGACCCGATCACCGCCACCACATCCGCGATCAAACGCCCCACGCACATCGTTTCTAATGCCTGCAGGGTGGCAAACGAGGGGTTCCGCATGTGCACCCGGTAGGGCTTCGAGGTGCCGTCGCTCACCGCGTAGTAGCCCATTTCCCCGCGCGGCGACTCCACCGCCTGGTAGACCTCACCCGCCGGAACCTGAAAGCCTTCCGTCACAATCTTAAAGTGATAGATGAGGGCTTCCATTTGCGTCTTCATCTTCTCCCGGTCGGGCAGCACCACGTGCGGAGCATCCGCTTTGATCGGACCTTCCGGCATCCCGTCCAGCGCCTGCTGGCAGATCTTTACCGACTCGCGCATTTCCTTCAGCCGCACCAGGTAGCGCGCCCATACGTCGCCCTCCTGTGAGATGGGCACCTGGAACTGGAACTTCTCATAGCTGCTGTACGGCATGTCGCGCCGCAGATCCCAGTCCACGCCGCTGGAGCGCAGCGGAGGCCCGGTCACGCCCAGCGCGATGGCATCGGCAGCGCTCAGATAGCCCACGCCCTTCAGCCGATTAATAAAGATAGGATTTCCCGTCAGCAGGTTCTCGTACTCGTCGATCTTCTCCGGCAGAATCTTCACCAGCGACTGAACTGAGTCGAAGAAGTCCAGCGGCGGATCGAGAGCCAGGCCGCCCACGCGGAAATACGACGTCATCATCCGCTGTCCGGAAACATGCTCGAAGATGCGCAGAATCTCTTCCCGCTCGCGGAAGGTATAGAGGAAGACGGTCAGCGCGCCGATATCCATGGCGTGCGTGCCCAGCCATACCAGGTGCGAGTTCAGCCGCGTCAGCTCGTTCAGCAGCACCCGCATCCACTGCGCCCGCTCCGGGATCTCCAGCTGCAGGAGCTTTTCGACGGCCAGGCAATAGCAGAGGTTGTTTGTCATCGGCGACAGATAGTCGATCCGATCCGTCAGCGGCACTACCTGCTGATAAAACTTCGCCTCGCAGGTCTTCTCGATCCCGGTGTGCAGATAGCCGATGTCCGGGACGCACTTGACCACCGTCTCCCCGTCGATCTCCAGCACCACGCGCAGCACGCCGTGCGTCGAGGGATGCTGCGGCCCCATGTTCAGGACCATGGTGTGGTCTTTGCCGCTCTCTTCCGGCCGCGGCTGCACCAGGGTCGCCGTCTCGACAAACCCCGGAATCACCGGCATCTCATGGCGCTCAGGCGGTTCCGGCATCAGCGATACCCCTCCACGGGATAATCCTTGCGCAGCGGGTGCCCGTCCCACTCCTCCGGCAGCATGATGCGGCGCAGCCCCGGATGCCCGTTAAACCGCACCCCGAACAGGTCCCACACCTCGCGCTCGTAGTAGTTGGCCGAAGGCCAAACCGAAGTGATGCTGTCCACCGAGGGGTCGATGCTCGCCACCATCGCGTGCAGCCGGACCCGTTCTTTCAGTGAGTGCGACAGGATGTGGTAGGTCACCTGAAAGCGCGGCTCCGCCGGAAACCAATCCACGCAGGTGACGTCTTCGAGGAAGTTATACCCGGCCTGCTGCAGAGTGCGGCAGGCGGCTCGAATCGACTCCGCCGCAATCACCAGCGTCAGCTCTCCGCGATCGTACTTCGCGTTCTCAATGGCCTCGGAATGCGCCGCGCGCAATGCCTGAATCGCCACGTTTTGAGCGAGGCCTTCGAACACCGCGTCTTTGGTCAACAATGCCTCTGCCATTCGCTGTCCCACACCTTTAGCCTGCTGCTGCTTTTCCGCTAACAGATTTTCCGCTGGCCGTTCCTGAGCTGACCGCTTGTGAGCCAGCCGCCTCTCGGCTGACCGCTTCTCGGCTCCCTACAGATCTGCCTTATCGGCGGCCCAGTCCAGAATGCCCTTCTTCCACACGTAGAAAATTCCAACTGCGACGAACCCCAGATACACCAGCATCTCCCAGAAGCCGAACATCCGTGAAACCCCGTCCAGCAGCGGAAGACGGCGGTAGATCACCGCCCACGGAATCATGAAGACCGCTTCCACGTCGAACAGGATGAACAGCATTGCCACCATGTAGAAGCGCACGGAGAAACGCCCCCGCGCATCCCCCTCGGCGGGAATGCCACACTCATAAGATTCCAGTTTTTCCCGGACGTTTCGATGGCGCCCGATAAACCACGACATGAGGACCATGCCGAAGGTCATTCCGCCCGCTATGACGATCTGCAGCAGGAGGGGGAAATAGTTCCAGATTGCGGGGTAAGGCTGGGTCGTCGGAGTCTGCATGACGTTCACCGGAAGCCAGCGCGGGAAAAAAGCGAAGCATGCGCTGCCTCCATTTCGACTCTAAGTCTGCGATTGTCAACAGTCAAGTTACGGACGGTTGAATAAGGCCAGGTTCCGCCCCGCTCAGCGTCAACTCGATCCTGAACGCTACTGAACGATCGGGTCCAGCCTGGTGAACCAGCTTCTTCCCGCGCGATCCTGCGAGGCAAGGTGAAATCCATCGGTGAAGAGTTCGGATTCTGCCCCGTCGTCAAACTCGACGATCGCCGCGAGCCTTCATGTTTCCTGGCCTCGTGCGACAACTCGACCGCTTGTGTTTTCTAACCCGCCCGCGGACCCGCCTTGCGCACCGCATCCGGCACGTCGAACTTTTTGAAGTTCTCCACGAACTTCGACGCCAGAAGTTTTGCCTGCGCGTCATACGCAGCCTTGTCCGCCCAGGCATTGCGCGGATTCAGCAGTTCCGACGGCACCCCGGGACACGTCGCTGGAATGCTCAACCCAAAGGCCGGCTCGGCCGTGAACTCCGCTTTTGCCAGCCGTCCATCCAGCGCGGCATGCACCATGGCGCGCGTGTGCGGCAGGCTCATGCGCTTGCCCACGCCAAACGCTCCGCCCGTCCAGCCCGTATTCACCAGCCAGCACTCGGCTCTGTGCTCGCGCAGCCGCCGCCCCAGCATCTCTGCATACACGCGCGGCGCCAGGGGCAGAAACGGCGATCCGAAGCAGGTAGAAAACTCCGGCACCGGCTCGCTGCCCAGCCCCGCTTCCGTGCCCGCCAGCTTGGCCGTGTATCCGGAAAGAAAGTGGTACATCGCCTGGTCCGGCGTCAGCTTCGCAATCGGCGGCAGCACCCCAAAGGCATCCGCGGCCAGAAACAATACATTCTTCGGATGGCCGCCCACGCCCGGAATCACGGCGTTGGCAATAAACTCGATCGGATACGCCGCCCGCGTGTTTTCGGTGAAGCGAATATCCGAGTAGTCCGGCTCGCCCGTCTCCGAGTCCAGCACCACATTCTCCAGCACCGAGCCAAAGCGGATTGCCCCGTAAATCTGCGGTTCCTTCTCCATCGTCAGATCCACGCACTTGGCGTAACAGCCGCCTTCGAAGTTGAAGACGCCGTCCGGGCTCCATCCGTGCTCGTCGTCGCCGATGAGCCGCCGCTCGGGATCGGCCGACAGCGTCGTCTTCCCTGTCCCCGACAGCCCGAAGAACAGCGCCGTGTCGCCGGCCGCGCCAATATTCGCCGAGCAGTGCATGGGGAAGACGTTCCGCTCCGGCAGCAGATAATTCATCACGCCGAAAATCGACTTCTTCATCTCCCCGGCATATTTCGTGCCGCCGATCATCACAATCTTCTTCGTGAAGTCAGTGAGGATGAACGTTCCCGAGCGCACCCCGTCGCGTTCCGGAACCCCTTCGAACTCCGGCGCCGCGATCACCGTGAACTCCGGCACATGATTCTTCAGCTCCTCCGCTGTGGGCCGCACAAACAGATCTTTCACGAACAGGGCATGCCACGCGTATTCGCAGATCATCTGGATGGGCAGCCGGTAGGTGGGATCCGCACCCGCCGCCAGATCCATGACAAACAGATCGCGCTCCGCCATGTGCCGCAGCACCCGCTCCAGCAGGGCGTCGAATTTGTCCTGCGGGAAGGGCTGGTTCACCTTGCCCCAGTGCACCCGCTCCCGCGTCTGGTCGTCCTCCACCGTGAACTTGTCGCGGGGCGAGCGCCCGGTGCGCGCGCCCGTCATCGCTACCAGAGCTCCATTGGCCGCCAGCCGCCCTTCGCCCCGCGCAATCGCGGTTTCCACCAACTGGGCTGTGCTGAGATTGCGATGGGCATGCAGCCCCTCGCTGAGACGTTGCAGGTCCTGCCGTGTGACCGTCGTTCCCATTCAGGAGAACCCTCCGGTGGGGTCAGAAAGAACCCATTATTCTCCCATTCAGGCCCGGCACTTGCCTAGAGGAAAACGGACGTACGATGGCAGGGGTACGCTGCAGCGCAACTACACCTGGGGTTGCGCATCGTCCAGCGGCACCAGATAGGGCAGGTTCCGCGTGTGGCCCACCTCGTGGAGCACGGCGTTCACCTGCTCCAGCACCTCTTCCACCGTCATGGTGTACATTTCGCGCCCGTTATCGTAGCCGGACTCGATCGCCTTCTTCAGATATCGCCCCGCCGCCTGGGCCGCCAGCGTATCGGTGATGACGTGACCGGTCTGCTTTTTCTGCTCCACCCACGCCAGGCACGGCATGGCCATCCACACCGGCCGCCCGTTCACGTCAAAGCGGATGTCCACCGCGTCGGCATGGCGCGTGGCGATGGCAACGATATTGGCGGTCCAGCGGCAATGGAGCTCTTCGCCGCTCCATCGATCGGTTACGTGGAAGTCGTCATACATGGCTCCTCCAGCGTGGAACATTTTTGGCTTCGGCGCAAGATGCCCAAACGTATGGGGACCGGAAATGGGCCCTCCCATAGCCGCCGAGACCCCTGATCCGCAGCACTTTCGTCCCCGGCGCCCCCTACTTTCGTGCGCCCCGCCGACCCTCACCCCGGCGTCACCCAAAAAAATTACTGCCGTAAGTGCCCCCCAGGAACAAAACTTCTTCCACTTTGTGCGTCCAATGTATGTCCGTAAGCCCGACCAGCCCTTTTCCCGAGGAGTCCTTCTCCGTGACCCGTTCATCGTCCAACCCAAAACTTCGGCGCTTTGAAGACCGGCTCCGCCAGCAGCAGGCCCATCTGGAGAACAGCATGCAGACCGCCGCCCAACAGGGCCGGCAGGCCATTGCTGAAGACACCCTCGATGTCGCCGACCAGGCCGTCCTCTCCTATCAGAAAGAGATGATCTTCAGCCAGAGCACGGAGGGCCACAGCCAGCTGTCCCTGGTCCGCCTCGCCATGGAGCGTCTCCGCGAAGGCAATTTCGGCGAATGCCTGCACTGCGGCCGGCCCATCGGAGAAAAACGCCTCGAGGCTCTGCCCTGGACGCCCTACTGCATCGACTGCCAGGAAAAGGTCGAAAACGGCGAAATCGACGGCGTCGTCCGGGCCGCCTGACCCCGCCTGCCCCCGCGGCAGCGCGTGATAGACTGAACCCATCTTGAGCGAAGGTGCGCGCTGATCCGCGCCCTCGCAATTTCCCGCCCAAAGGAATCTCGGGACCTTCGTGGATACTCAGACCCGTCACGCGCTGAAACAGGACAAATTCGTCAACGCCACCACCTCCGGCCTGGAGTGGGTGGGAGACCACCGTGCCAACGTCATCAAGTTCTCCGTCGCCGTCGTTCTGGTGATCGGGGTGATCGTGGCTGGCGCCGTCGTCTACCATCAGCGCAGCGGAGCCGCCAACCAGCTCTTCGGCCAGGCCATGGACATCTACCAGACGCCTCTGGCCCAGCCCGCCGAGCCCGGCCAGAAGACCTACGCCACCGCCGCCGATCGCGCCCGGGCCGCCTATCCCCTCTTCCAGCAGGCCGCGGACCAGTATGGATCGCT
Source organism: Acidobacteriaceae bacterium (assembly GCA_036267395.1). Taxonomy (GTDB): domain Bacteria; phylum Acidobacteriota; class Terriglobia; order Terriglobales; family Acidobacteriaceae; genus Palsa-343. The sequence continues at coordinate 23,311 of DATAWD010000028.1, forward strand.
CCGCGCCGGCGAGATGGCCCGCTACTTTGCCGGCCTGACCGAGCTGGACCTGGGCAAAACCGACCAGGCGAAGGCCGATCTGGCCAGGGCCACGCACTCCGGCGGCAGCAATCTGGAATCTCTGGCGAAAATGGCCCTGGCCAATATCGACGAGCAGACCGGCCATACCTCTGAGGCTGTCAGCCTCTTTCAGGACCTGATCCAGCACCCGACCACGACCGTGCCCAAAGTCCAGGCGCAGTTTCAGCTGGCCGCTCTCTACGAGACCACCAACCCCCAGGAAGCGCGCCGCGTCTACGCCCAGATCAAAGACCAGAACAAAGATACCGACGCCGCCCAGATCGCCACAGAAAAACTGGGCGCCCTGAAGTAAACGAATTTCCGCGGGCGCACCGTTGGGTGAGGAGCGGTCAATCCGAATTGATCCTTACCCCCCACAGATCATCCCGTCGAATTTGCGACCCGCCAATCGGTCCAGCTTCTAAGATGAGCATCATGAGGGCAGCGTTCTTCGGGAGCCGGCATAACGGCGCTCCAGAGTCATGCTGAAGCGAATTTTCAAAATGCTGGCGGCCCAGGGGGCCGGCATCGGCGTCCTGCTCCTGACCCAGTTCCTGCTGCCCCCCATCTTCCTCCATTCCTATGGCGTCTCGGGATACGGTGAATGGCTGGTCCTCTCCGCCGCCATTTCTTATTTGTCGACTCTGAACTTTGGCGTAACCACGTATGCCAGCAATCAGCTCACCATCCTTCGGCAGCAGAATGACCTTGAGCAATATCGACGATTGCAGGCCAGCACGCTCTCCATCATCGCAGCGCTCATAGCAGGCGGAACAGTGATCTGTGTTGTCGTCGCCCTGCTCCCGCTGAATCGGCTTCTTGACCTTCATGGCATCTCCCGCGCCGAAGCAGGGCTGACCGCTTTGTTTTTTGGGTTGCAGATGATGGCCCAGATTCTGGGCGGCTACTATAACAACCTGTTCATGGTCGTGCAGGAAACCCACCGCGGAACCATGTGGTGGAATGCGCGCCGTCTCGGCGCCACGCTGGCGGCCGCGGCGCTGGCGATCTTTCATCAGTCCTTCGCGATCATCGCCTTCGGACAATTCGTCGCCGTCCTGCTCATTGCCATTCTCGCCCTTGTCGATCTGAAGGTAAGAATGAAAGGCATGCCTCTGGGCTTTGCCGGAGCGGACTGGGTCACGGCTAAGTCGACCCTGAAGCCAAGTGGGATGTTTGCCCTGGTTTACATGCAGACGTTCCTGCTGTTCCAGGCTCCGGTCATTCTTCTCCAGTGGCTGCTTGGCCCGGAAATTGTCGTGCTTTTCACGATCAGCAGGACCGTGCTGAGTACAGCCCGGCAGTTCCTGTCGACCATCACCAGCGCCATCGCTCCCGAGATCACCTTCAGCTTCGGCGGCGGCGACATGAAGAAGCTGCTCGACATCTTCCACTATTCGGAACGCCTGGTATTCTCCCTGATTCCCGTCGCCAACCTCGGCGCACTATTGTTTTCTCCCCTGCTCCTCGACATCTGGCTGCACAAGCCGGCACTTTTTGAGACCTACACCTATGCGTTGATGGCACTGGTCTCCGCGGTCATGAGCATGCGCGAGCACAAGCAGTACTTCCAGTACTCCACCAATGTCCATTACCGCCTTGCCCTCATCGTTTTCTGGGGCAATCTGGCGATGATCTCTGTCAGTATCCCCACAACCTACTGGTTCGGCCTGCACGGGTTCATGATCACCTGGCTGGTTTCGGAGGCTGCACAGATGGGTCTGCTCTACAGGGAGAATAAAAAGCTCTTCGGCGACGACGCGTCCATCACCTTAATGCCTGCTTTCAAATTGGTCCTGTTTCTGGCCTGTTGTCTGCCGCTTTGCCTCCTGCTTGTTGACTACGGGCGCACGCATTCCCTCGTGGTCTCAGGGCTCCTCGCGACAGGTGGGACTGCGCTTATCTTCGCGGCCTCTTACCTTGTTTTTGGATTGAACGTCGTTCGAAGAAGATTCGCCAGAGGATGAATCCGGCGCATAACACGCTAAGCCCTCTGACCTGGCTGGGAATTACGTTCAATAAAGCAACTCTCCTCAGCGTCGAAATGGAACAAGCTTACTAATGTTCACGCTGCCGATCCGTCAGGCAGAAGAACTGGTCAAACTGCCCTTGGCGATTTCTGAAGCATGACCGCCGGGTCAGCCGGCATTCGTTAGAGCCTTTTAAGAAATCCTTCCGCGCTGTGGCTGTTCCCTTGCGATTACGACTCGCAGGACGGCACAGATGGAAGCAAGAACTTGTCGACTATGTCAAACTAATGCGATGGTGTTTGCTGCTCTGCTATTTTGCGCGATGGGATGTGGCACGCCGTCAGTGTATCCGGCGGCTCCACAAGCACTACCTCCGGATGGAACCGCTGGCAACTGTGCGGAAAATTTGGGCGCACCGGCAGCAGCCCGCGGCGCTGGCTATCGCAGACTCTCTTTCTGCGACGATTTCGAGACAATCAGTACCATCGACCTCGACGCCACAGGAGCACCTGGATTCAAGTGGTATACAAACGTTCCCTTTCGTGATCAGAAGCCAAACTCCCGCAACAACTATAGCGTGGCGAACTCTGCCCTAACAGTCGTTGCCAACCTTCATGCGGCCGGTTGGGGCCTGTCGACAATGGATCCTATTACAGGCAGTGGCAAAGCATGGAAATTTGGCTATTTCGAGGCCAGGATTAGCTTGGATCCTTCTCTGGCCTCGAAATCCGTCGATCACCCAGCCTTCTGGTCCGTCTCAGCCTATGCTACTTTGAACCACACCTATAGCTGGTCGGAGCTAGACTTTTTTGAAGCGCCAAAGACGGCGCCATCTTCCGAGTTTGCTGGTACTCTGCACGACTGGCGAAACTTTAGCGTCGCAGGCGGGGTAGCCCCAGGCTATAAGACTCCCACAGATATCGCCAATTCAAACTATCGGCAGCCTGTGAATATTGACTGGACTCGCTGGCATGTGGTCGGCACCCTTTGGGAACCTGGAATGGTCACTTGGTATTGGGATGGTGTTGCATTGATGACTCAGAGATATTCTGCGGGCTCGTTCCCAGTACCCGCGGCCCAAACTTGGACCGGAGGTGTTGCACCCCCAGTCGGCACGTTTGCGGGTATGGACCAAGAGCAGATGGGCCAGCAGATAATCCTTGGCTCCGGGCCCGGCTGGCCTCTAATAGTCGACTGGGTACGAGTTTGGCAAAAAGATCAGCAGTAGGAGTTGAGAAGCGCGTAGTTGATTACCTGCCGCTGAAGCGGCAGGCTCAGTGGTTTTCGATGACTGTGTTCGGGTTAGCGACTGCCTTGCTCCGATTGCGGAAATGAAGCTCGGACCAATGAATTAAACTACTGAGAGATGGCCACTGTGGGCTGCTCTTCGGACTTCGTTATCGGGATCCTCATCCTGCTCGTCGCAGCCTTAGCGACACTACTGGTTGGGGGCGCGCCGCCTGTCGTTCTAATGGCTTGCATCTGCGGAGCCTCGTTGGGCGTCTGGCTCCTTTACCAAATGAATTCTGGCCGCAGGCAGGTCAAGCTGACGGAGATCCTGGCTGCCGCCCTGCTTATCGGCTATTGTGGCGGTTGCGCGATCACGCAGTCCCTGTCTGGCCTCGACCAGAGCGGAGTTACGTTCGCCGGCTGGAATACCGTTCCTGCATCCTGGGCAGCCTATACCATCACCAACGTCTTGCTAGCATCTGCCCTTCTGCTTCTGGCGGGATCGGCAGAGCCCGCGCTGATCCGAGACGGGGAAATTATCAGGGTGGGGCGACAGGAGGAGTGGCTCATCTGGATCGGCATGGGCATTGTGATCTTGGAAATCTTTCTAGGCCAGTTTGGATATCAGGGAACGACCGCGGAGGAGGGAACGTCGCGTGTGAGCTTCTTCGGTGAACTATCGGCTTCTCTACTTCTTTTGATGCTGCCGCTGTCGGCGGTCGGATGGGTGCAGTCATCCGGGATCCGCCGCTTTCGTTTTGGGTTCACGGCCCTGATATCGCTGATCCTCATAGTCCCTGTGGGGCGCCGCTCTTTGGTTTATTGCCTGCTGGTTGCGGTCTTTGCAGCGATGCGGCTCTCCGGCGTGCAAATCTCCGTTGGCCGGCTGACCCGTTGGGTATGGAGCGCACTTGCCATCGTCGTGATCTTTACCCTCACCGTGCTCTTTCTCAGTCTGCGCATTGCGGTCGACAACTTGGGTCCGGGGAATCATCCAATGGCGCAAATCGTGCCTCAGATCGACGTTGCGCTACAGAATCCGGAATTTTTGTTGAGAACGACGAAGGAGAATCTCGAGAGTCGTCCCTTCCTACTTACGCAGTACCTTTCCCTCCTGACGAAGGGCGGCAATGCACCCGAGCCCATGTATGGGTCGGACCTGAAGTTTAGTATCGAGGAGGCTGTTCCCGATGTCCTCTACGGTCTTCTAGGCAGAAGCAAGAACCGCGTGCGCGCTATTGGCGCGGAAGAGGGTTTAGCAAACGAGCAGTTTCACCTACCGGTCTTCGATGACGCCAATTCCATCCTCACCTCTGGCTTTATCGATCTTGGAGTATTCGGCCTTGCCCTTTATCCGATCGGGATCTGCTTGCTTTGGCGGATCTTGCTAGTCGACGTCAGGATCGTCTTGGGCAAGAAAGCCCGGCTCCTCCTTCTGCTTATTGCACTTAATACGTTCATGCAGGCAGAGTTGGCGCTATCGGGATATCTTGTCGAGATCCGTAACGGCCTGATTATTCTGGCGCTTTGGATCTGTCTACGGTCGATTCCCTCATTGCGACTTCGTCACAGGAACCGCGATCACCTCAGGGGCTATCAACCCATGTCAAATTCAGCCGAGCCACTCAGAATCCGACCCCCTTATGAGTCTTCCGGAGTCTGAAAGCGCGCAGGGCGCTGCGCTCGGGCAACCGCGCCCATCTCCCGACGCGGAGGCCCGAACAGGCCGCCGGCGTCAGGGCTTCGCAATATAGCCAATTCCATATACCGAACTCGCGGCGACACTGGCACCGCCCGCCGCCAGCCCGCGCTTAAATCCGTTCGAGGGAACCAGCAGTACGTCGTCCGATGCCAGCGCCACGTCCTTCTCCTTGCCGTCCATCACTTTTTTCAGATCCATCTGGATTTCCACGTGCTCGTCGTTCGCCGTCCTGCGGATGATCATCACCTTCGACAGCGCGGCCCCGTAGTTCAGCCCGCCCGCCATAGCAATCGCCCGCATCACCGTCACCGGCATGTTGCTCGACAGAGGGATGGCCGAAGGCGTCCTTACCTGGCCGATCACAAACACGTTGCCGACCTTCGGCACGATCACCGTGTCCCCCGCCATCAGAGGAATATTGGCCTCGTCGCTGCTCTTCGGATCGCTGCCCAGGATCACCGTGATCGGAGCAGCATCGCCCGGCCGGCGCACCGTAATGTCGTGGCTGGCCAGCGGAGTAAATCCCCCGCAGGCCGAGATCACATCCAGCAGCCGCAACTGCCCAAAGGCCGGCACCGGCGACGGCTTTTGCACCTCGCCCACTACTGTAATCACGCGCGTCGGCGAATCGACCAGCTGGACCGTAACCTGCGGATCGACCAGGATGCCTTTGCCCTTCAGCTCCTTCTCCAGGTATAAGGCGGCCTCTTCCGGAGTCATCCCTGCAACCTTTACGACCCCCAGATAGGGCAGCACAATCTCTCCCTGAGCCCCCACCTTGATCCCGTTCACCTCATTGGCATTGGCCAGGCCTGGACTGTCGGTTGTCGTGGTCGAAGTCGTGGTCAGCTCCGGCGCGCCATAGGTCGCAATGGCGATAATGTCGCCCGGCATGATCTTCACTGCGCCATAGTGCGCATGCAGCACTGAGGCCGGCGCGCTGGTCCCCGGAGATTGCAGACTCACCGCCGGCCCGGCAAACTGCGCCCATGCGGCTGGCGTGCCTAAGCTCGCGCACACCACCATCGCCGCCGTTACGGCTCTCGCCCGAAATCTTCCCAGCTCATTTCTCATGATCTGCCGCGTCTCCCATTTTCCCCGGCCCGGCTACTTGCCGTAGTCATAGGTGTAATAGCCCAGGTAACCGTAATATTCCGGCAAAGAGGCATCCACGCCATTGAAGACGAAACCGTACACCTTCACGTTGAGCTCGCCCAGGATCTCAGCCGCGCGCGCCAGCATGTGGCGCGTGCAGTACCCCTGGCGGATCACCAGCACCATGCCGTCCGCCTGCGACGCCACGATGGCCGGATCGGTGACCGACAACACCGGCGGCGTATCGAAAATCACATAGTCATAGCGCGCCCGCAACTGGCGCACCACCTCGATCATCTGGTCCGAAGCCAGCAGATCCGCGGGCAGCGGCGGCACGGTTCCCGAGGGGATCACATCCATCGTGCTCAGCGTCTCAAGCGTCTGGGTCACTTCGTCCAGCGTGTAATAGCCGGTTAACACCTCCGAGAGTCCCTTGCCTCCCTCCAGACGCAGCCGCTTGTAGACCGAAGGCCGCCGCATATCGGTATCGACAAGCGCCACCTTCTTCCCGCTCTGGGCCAGCACCGCCGCCATATTCATGGCCACCGTGGACTTGCCCTCCGCCGGCTGACAACTCGTCACCGCAATCACCTTCGACTCCCGCGAGGTTGTGGAGAGGCGCATCGACGTGCGCAGCGCCCGGAAAGATTCCGAGAAGGGCGAACGAGGATCGCGCAGCAGCTCCGGACCCACCACCCACTCCAGTTCGTTGCCTTTGGTCTTCCAGTGGCTCTGCGGAATCATGGCCAGCGACGGCAGCCCCAGAATCTGCTGGATCTCATGCGCGTCCCGCAGACGCGTGTCCATCTTGTCGAGGAACATCGCCAGAGTGAGGCCTCCAAAAGCCCCAAACAGCAGTCCGATCAGCCCCAGCTCCGCCGGCGACAGACTGGAAGGCTCAACCGGCAGCGAGGCCAGATCCACCACGCTGATATCCGCGGCATCCAGTCCCGCATCCACCGCCGCCTCCCGCAAGCGCGCCACGATGCTTTCATACATGTGCCGGTTCGAATCGTATTCCTGGCTCAGCAGCATGTACTGCACCAGATCGTCTCTCTGCCCGAACAGCTCCTGCACCTTGTCGCTGAACATCCCCTTGGCCTGATTCTCCGCCGTCTCGGAGAGGTCGTACGCATCCCGGGCTTCCGCGACCACGCGCGCTTCCTGTTTGCCGATTTCTGTCGTCAGCGCGTCAACCTGCGCGGTGAGCTGCTTCACCTGCGGATAATTCGGTCCATAAACCGGCTGCAGGCGCGCCAGCTCGGCATAGGCCGTTGCCCGCTGCTCCCGCAGGGAGGACAACAGGGGCTGGGGCCCGTCCGTACCGACCAAAGTAGGCGAGTCCTGAATCTGGTCCGACGGCAGCGCCTTCAGAATTTCGTAACGCGCTTCTGACAGCACCCGCTGCTGCGTCGCGTCGGAGACCGTCTTCTGCAGATTCGCAATCTCCTGCACCATCAGACTGTGGTTGGGGTCCAGAGCCAAAACCCCCAGTTTGCGCTGCAGATCCACCATCTTGTTCTGCGAACTCTGCACGATGGATCGCAGATCGTCCATCTGCGCCGTCAGCCACCGCGAAACCTGCTGCGTCGAGGTGTAATGCGAGGTAAAGTTGTCCTCGATGAACTGGTTCTCCAGCGCGTTCACAATCTCCGATGACAGGTTCGGAGACGCACTGGTGTAAGAGATCGTAATCATCTGCGTGCGCGGCACGCGGCTCACCGTCAGGTGCTTGAGCAGAATCTTCAGCACCGCATCGCGCACATAGGGATCATTCAGATCGCCGTGCAGCAGCGGTACCGTTCGGCTTTCGAAGACCGAGGTTCGGATCGAAAGCGTCTTCTTCCCGCCCAGAAAGTCCGGGCTGTCCTGCAGTTTCAAAGTCTGGGCCACCTGGGTCAGCAGCCTCTCGCTTTGCAGGATGCGGATGTCGCTTTCGATGATGATATCGAGCGAACTCATCCCCGAGGTCAGCACCGACGAAATGGACTGCTTCAGGTCCGACGCCGATCCAGGCTGGATCTGGACCTCACCCGTAGCGGTGTACCGTTTGCCCCGTATCAGCCCCGCCGTAACGGCCAGCGCCGCCAGCCCCAGAGCCATACCGATCAATAAGACCCGCCTCTTGCGGATCACCAGCCAAAGATCGTGGAGCGAGATATCCTTCGTCTCCGGAGTTGTGGAGACGGACTTTCCGCGAATGGTGGGTTGCACCTAACCTCTCACTGTTCAGGACTCCTGACCGGAATCCGGGGCTCGACGATCCTGGCGTTCGGGCTTCCACAAAAAGGGCGGCTTGAAAGCGCCGCTTCGGTCCGGGACGGGTGCGCTCCGCGCACTCCACTTTAGAAAACCCGGTGGATGCGCTCTGTCGACCTGCCCCAGGGGATGCTCTGCTGACGCGTACGCCAAGTCTACCGCCCCGGTACCACAGGGTCAACAAGAGTGTTCCCGCCGGCTGAACCGGCTCGCTTACCCCCGCCGCGGCCTACGCCTGCACGTCGGAATAGGCCTTCCAGTCGGTCGCCCGTCCCGCCCGAATCAGCGCCGGAATCCCCGCCGCCGGCTGCGGCGGCGCGAAGAAATACCCCTGCATCACGTCGCAGCCCAGGCGAACCAGCGTTTCTGCCTGATCCTCACGCTCCACACCCTCGGCCACCACCTGCAGGTCCAGGCTGTGCGCCAGCGACAGAATCGCCTGCACCAGCGCGCTGGTTCCCTGCGGCTCGCTGACCCGTTCGATAAAGGTCCGGTCAATTTTCAGTGTCTGAATCGGCAGCTGGTGCAGGTGCTGCAGCGATGAGTACCCGGTCCCGAAATCGTCCACCGAAAACTGCACTCCGAGCTCCGCCAGGTCTCGCATCTGCCGCGCCACATCCTCCAGGTTCCGCATCACCGTCGTCTCGGTCATCTCGATCTCCAGCAGCTTCGGATCGGCGCCCACTTCCGTCAGCACCTGGCGCACCTGGCGTGAGAAATCCATCCGCATAAACTGCAGCGGCGAAACGTTGATCGCGATCCGCACCTTCAGCCCCTCCTTCCGCCACTCGTCACTCTGTCGGCACACCTCCCGCAGCACCCAGTTCCCCACCGGCACAATCAGCCCGCTCTCCTCGGCCACCGGGATAAACCGTTCCGGGCTCACCATCCCATATCGTGGGTGCCGCAGCCGCAGCAGCGCCTCCAGCCCGCGGAAGGTTCCGTCCGCTCCGTACTCCGGCTGGTAATACATCTCGAAGCCGCCTTCTTTCAGCGCCCGGCGCATATACAGCTCCAACTCGTTCGCCTCGGCCGTCGATTCGCTGATCTCCTCCGAGACCAGAACGTAGTGGCTCCCTCCCGACCGCTTCACCCGATACATCGCCGCATCCGCGTTCCGCCACAAGGCCGCCGCATCCGTCCCATGGTCCGGATAGATCGCGATCCCCAGGCTGCCCGTCACGTCGATGGGATACTGCTCCGCGACCAGAGGCTTGCGCAGCGCCGCCAGCAG
>DATAWD010000029.1:0-13139 GCA_036267395.1 Acidobacteriaceae bacterium
TGTGTTCCGGTCTCAGGCCTGTTGCTTGAGACCATCACTTGAGTTACATTAACCGCAATCGTGCCCGCCAAACGGGCACCAACCGAACCACGCAGGCCGAAATTTCTAACCCCCTGCGGCTCAGTTTTCCGGGGCGGGTCAACAACCGAGAATCTCCAGTTATGAATGGATGAGAATTCGGGGGCACGTCACACCGACTACAATTCCTTGGTTCCAGCCTTGCCGAGCCCAGTCAACGTGCACTATTCCGGGAATGGCCGTATCGTTTCGGCGAATGGTGCTGGAAAGCTCTCGATAAAAGGCCGCAAGATCGGGGTCAGCGGTTTCGTAAACATCAGCAATTTCGGTGATCCGAATTGCCAATAGCGGGGTTCGTTGGAGGTTTAACGATATGTTTCTTGAGCGGGACGGCTTGCCTTTCACAGCTCGAATTGCTTGGGGCTGGTATCTTGCTCTCATTGCTCTATCATTTGGCTGGGCGGCCGCTGCTCTAGGCCTATGGCTTGGACTTTGGATCCACTCGAAGCGGAAGAGAGGTATCGCCGTCTATGTGTTCGCGGTGATCGTTGTAGTTGTCCTGATTGCGGTGATTCCTGATCGAATGCTTCCCGTCGCACTTCCTTGGGATGGAATCATAACTGCGGTCGCAGTGCTTTGGTATATTGGCACGTTTGCTTTGAGGCATGAGATCCTCAAGTTCTACGCGGAATCTCAGCAGAGTAGCCCTCGGATTAGTATTATTTGGACTGCTCTCTTTTCCGTCGCCTATCTGAACTGGTGTCTCAGCCTGACCTCACCAGACACAATCTTCAGCGCAGGCGAAACTGGTGTGCCTTCGTGAATCGGAGGAAGATCTCGCATGGGAAATGTTTAAGATACTGAATGTTCGGCGTCAACCAGGGTCCGCCTTTCACAGGATTATGGTCCGATTGTCATTTTCCGATCCACCGCGCAACTTATCCTCCAGGCTCCTGTCTAAGACAGACACAAGCATCCGGATCCCGGCTTTCTCTGTTTGCGCAGATCGGATTCTCGCGCGAGAATCCGGTTTCCCGCTGACCCGTCCGGATTTCATCGCCGAGGGTTCTCCCATCATGAACAACCCGCTTGATTCTTTGGAGTCCGGGTTCCGCCAGGCAGGGTTATGATGGTTCGCATCGGAACACAAAACAGGATAGTTTCTCCCGCTGCAGAAGTGGCGCGCCGTGGATCATGGCGGCGCACGGTTCCCCTTTCTCGCCTTTCACAAGGATGGCCATGTTTCGCTTCCTGGTAAGATCCCTTTCCGCACTTGCTTTGTCCTCCTCCGCTCTCATCGCCCTGTCGCCGGCGCTCTCGGCGCAATCCCTTCCCGGCAGTGAGACGGTGGTGGCCAGCCGCATCGTCCAGCCGGTCGACGACAGCGCCCGCATCACCCTCCACGGCTACGTTCATCCCCTCGCGAATGCCGCCAACGATCGTGGCCCGGCGCCGGACTCCATGCCTCTGACGCGCGTGCACCTGGTGCTGCAGCGCAGCGCAGCGCAGGAAGCGGCCCTCCGCCAGTTCATCGCGGACACGCATACCCCCGGATCCGCGAATTATCACAAGTGGCTGACCCCGGCGGAATTCGGCCAGCGCTTCGGGCCCTCCGATCAGGACATCGCCACGGTCCAGTCCTGGCTGACCTCGCACGGCTTCGCCGTCAACGGAGTCCTGCCCGGCAAACAGGTCATCGAGTTCAGCGGTAACGTCGCCCAGATGCGCGACGCCTTTGCCGTCCGCGTGCACCACTATGAAGTGAATGGCAATCCCCATTTCGCCACAGCGACCGAACCGCAAATCCCGACAGCTCTGGCTCCGGTGGTCGCCGGCTTTGTCTCCCTCAACAACTTCGAGCCGAAAAGCTACGCCCGCCTTCTGGGCAAAGCGCTTTACGATCCGAAGACCGGCAAGGCCACGCCCACCTGGACGGAGCCCGGGGGAGCCGGATATCCCACGATCGGCGGCGTCAATTTCGCCCTCTCACCCGCCGACTTCGCCACGCAGTATGACCTGAACCCGCTGTACACCGCCGGCGTCAACGGCTCCGGGCAGACCATCGCCATTGTCAACGAGTCGAATATCAACATCGCGCTGGTCAACCAGTTTCGGACGCTGTTCGGCCTCCCCGCTAATCCGCCCACCGTCATCATCGACGGCAATGATCCCGGGATCGATGGCGTCAACAACCCTGATGGCCCCAACTACGCGTCGCCGGAGGCCTATCTGGACGTGGAATGGTCGGGCGCCGTCGCTCCTGACGCCACGGTCGATCTGGTCATCGCCGGCGATACGGCCCTCGAAAGCGGGCTGATTCTGGCCGCCGAACACGCGGTCTATGGCAACGTTGCGCCTGTCATCAGCGTGAGCTTCGGCCAGTGCGAATCCAGCCTCGGCTCCTCCAATGCCTTCATCAACCAGGTGCTCATGGAACAGGCCGCGGCCCAGGGCATCACCGTCATGGTCTCCACCGGCGACAACGGCTCGGCCGGGTGCGACAACCCCGACTCGCAGTACTACGCAGTGGGCGGCCTCGGCATAAACGGTTTTGCCTCCACCCCCTGGGATGTCGCCGTGGGCGGCACCGATTTCTACTATGGCGCCAGCTACGCCAGCCTCACTCTCGCCAATCTGGCCACCTACTGGAACACGACGGGCACCAACACGCCGCCCGCCGCCGGCTCGCTCCTGGCCCCCATTGCAGAGCAGCCCTGGAACGCCAGCCAGTACGGCCTGGACGCCTCGAGCTACTACACCACCTATGGATCGACCACCATTGGCGGAGGCAGCGGCGGCGCCAGCAGCGCGGCGGTCTGCTCCTCCGGCTACAGCAGCACCACCGGCGCCTGCAGCGGAACCCTCACCGGCTATCCCAAGCCTACCTGGCAGTCGGGCACGGGCGTTCCCGCGGACAGCGTCCGCGACATCCCCGACGTCTCGCTCTTTGCCGCCGATGGCTCCAACTACAGCTACTACCCGATCTGCTATGAAGATGGCGACTGCCAGACCGGTGGCAGCGGCCCGGTCCAGATCTTTGGCGTTGGGGGCACCTCGGCCGCGGCGCCGAGCTTTGCCGGCATCATGGCGCTGGTCGACCAGAAGTACGGTCGACAGGGGCAGGCCGACTTCGTCCTCTACCCCCTCAAGGCCCAGTTCCCCGCGGCCTTCCATGACATCACCGTGGGGACCAACGCCGTACCCTGCAACATCACCGCGGTCTCAGGATCGGCGCCGATCGACTGTATCGCGGTGAGCAATCCCCTCACGGTTACCGATCCCACGTATGGAGCAGCGACCGAGGGCGAGATCGGCACCGGCACCACAGCCGACTACAACGCCGCAGCCGGCTACAACCTGGCCACCGGCCTCGGTTCGGTCGACGCCTACCAGCTCGTGACCAATTGGAACAATGTGACCTTCCATCCGTCGAACGTCACCCTGACGCCCTCGCAGACCTCGTTCACGCATGGGACGGCCATCTCGATCCAGGGTTCGGTGTCGGGCTCCGGCACTCCAACCGGCTCCGTCGCGCTGATGACGGACAGCCCCCTGCCTCTCGCGGCCGGGCTGTCCAGCTTCCCGCTCAGCAATGGAAGTTTCTCCGCCACCAACGTGAATTACCTGCCCGGAGGAACCTATAACATCTGGGGCCAGTACAGCGGCGACGGCCTCAACGGCTCGAGCAGCTCGGGTAAGACGCAGGTCACCGTCAGCGCCGAAGCCAGCGATACGGTCCTGAATCTCCTGAATTCCGCCGGCAGCAGCGCTCTCACCTCCGGCTCCACGAGTGTCCCCTACGGCACGCAGATCGAGGTGAACGCCGCGGTGTATGGAAGCAGCTTCTATACGCAGTGCGTGCAAGCCTCCAGCACAGCGGCAACCTGCCAGGTTTACACGTCGCCCACCGGCACCATCGCCTTCGCCGATAGCGGAACCGCCATCAACACGGCCGCTCTGAACGCGGAAGGCGACGCGGAGTTCAACGCGCCCTTCTTCGTGGGCAGCCATTCTGTCACCGCCAGCTATGCCGGCGATGCCAGCTATCAGAAGTCGTCGGCCTCCGCCGTGACGTTCACCATCGTCAAGGACACGCCGACGATTGGAGTTAGCTCGTCCCTGACGACCTCATCCGGCGATCTGGTCGGCGGCCAGGCGACGGTCCTGACGGTGGAACTGCTGAACAGCGCCAATCTATCCACCAGCTCGACGTCCATTGCCAGCATTACGGGCTATCCCATGCCGGTTCCCGTCCTGCCCCCGACCGGCAGCGTCTCCATCACCGGCTTCCCCTCCGGCGTTCCGACTTCGGCAACCCTGCAGGCAGGCGTCGATCCCAGCACGGGCGCAGCGGTGGGCCTCGGCACCATCGTCATCCCGGCGGGCACGGCAGCGGGGACCTACAGCATCACCGTCAACTACTCGGGCGACAGCAACTACGCTTCAACCACGGCTTCCGGCTCGTTGCCGATCCAGAGCGTGAGCGGGACTGCCTCTTCGATCACCGCGACCATGACCGGTTCCATCTCGCCCACCACGACAGTCACCATCAGCGGCACCGTGACAGGCAAGAGCGGCGGGGCGGCTCCCGGTAACGCCAATGGCGGCGTGCTGATCTACTCCTCGGGATATGGCCTGACCGGATACACAATGGGCCCGGTGGCTGTGATTCCCGGCACCGGTGACACGTCCACTTTCACTGCGACCCTGAACAGTCAGGTTCTGCTCCAGGGATCCAATGCGATCACCGTGCAGTATCTGGGTGACGCGACCTACGCGCCCTCCTCTTACACGTTCACCACCCCCATTGCGAATCCGCTGTCGGACTTCACAATGACGGCTGCGCCCCTGGCCGCCGTCACAGCAGGCTCCAGCGGACAAACGACCGTCTACGTCAGCCCGGCCAACGGCTTCAGCGGCAATGTCACGCTCAGCGTGCCCGCCGACTGCGGTCTCGGCACCAACTTTACCTGCTCGTTGAGCACAACATCGGTTGCCCTCACCTCCTCGGCCACCGCCAGCCTTGAACGCGATCGCCGCCTCCATCTCTTCTTCGGCGGCGGAGGCGCTGCTTTCGCCTGCGTGCTGCTGCTCACCATTCCCGCCCGCCGGCGCGCCTGGCGAAGCCTTCTGTCTGTCCTCCTCTTTGCCTGCGTCGCCGGATTCGGCATGGGCTGCGGCGGCGGTTCGACAGCGGGTAATGTCGGTGGTGGGAGCAGCGGCGGGGGAGGGAGCAGTGGCGGAAGCGGTGGCTCCGGCGGCAGCACCACAACGCCCACCAATCCTTCCGTGGCCGTCACGCTGACGGTGAATGCAGGCAGCGGCGCCGCGGCCGGCACCTACAATGTCACGGTCACCGGCTCCGCCAGCAGCCAGATCCACACCCTCGGCGTCGGTGCCATCGTGCAGTAGCCTCCCAGCCATCCCGCTCTTCTCCGGAGCGGGATGGCTTCCCTCCCCATTCGTCCTGCTTACGTTCCTGATCGAGTGCCCCGCGGGACGTCTCTCCGTCCCTCGCCCGTCCAAAAATTTGCTTGACAACATCCGTCACGGCACCACAAGATATAGATGGCTTAACGGCTATTGACCAGAATGTTGTAGAGGGTTGGCGTTTACCAGGAGATCTTCGGGAGAAGGATTTCCAACGGAGGCTCAACCTCAGCCCTCCCCCACATTCCAGGCAATCTCCAGAGGCTTCGTTTCCGAGCGAAGCCTCTTCTTTATTGCTGCCACAATCGCCCTGCGACCAAACATGCCCTCTCTCATCCAAAGCCCTGTGACCGCCCAAACTTCTGCAAGCCTCTTTTCCCCTCTGACCCTCGGCTCCGTCACCCTCCGCAACCGCATCGTGGTTTCGCCCATGTGCGAATACTCCTGCGAAGACGGCTTTGCCAATGACTGGCATCTGGTGCACCTGGGCAGCCGCGCCGTCGGCGGCGCCGGCCTGGTCTTTACCGAGGCCACAGCCGTTACACCTGAGGGCCGCATCAGCCCCCAGGATCTCGGGCTCTGGAAGGACGAGCACATCGCGCCCCTCGCCCGCATCACCGCTTTCCTTCATTCCCAGGGAGCGCGCGCAGGAATCCAGCTGGCCCACGCCGGCCGCAAAGCCAGCACTTTTCGTCCGTGGAGCGGCGAAGGTGCGATCGCTCCCGATGCCGGCGGATGGCCGAACGTTCTGGCCCCCAGCCCCATTCCCTTCTCGGCAACCTACCCGCAGCCCCGGGAACTCGACAAAGCGGGCATCACCGCTCTCTCGCAGAGCTTTCGCCACGCGGCAGAGCGCGCCGATCGCGCCGGCTTCGACGTGTTTGAGATCCACGCCGCCCACGGTTATCTCCTCCACGAATTCCTGTCGCCCCTCAGCAACCAGCGCGGCGACGCATACGGCGGCAGCCTGGAGAACCGCGCCCGTCTGCTGCTGGAAGTCACCGATGCCATCCGCTCGGTCTGGCCGCGCGAGCGCCCGCTCTTCGTCCGCATTTCCGCCACCGACTACGCCGAAGGCGGATGGGACCTGGAGCAGTCGATCCGCCTGGCGACGCTGCTCCGCGACCACGGCGTGGACCTCATCGACGTCTCTTCCGGCGGCAACGTCGCCACCGCGCAGTTTTCCGTGGGACCTGGCTACCAGACGTCGTTTTCGCAGGCCATCCGCACCCAGGCCGGCATTCCCACCGGCGCCGTAGGCATGATCACGGACCCGGCCCAGGCAGCGCACATTCTGCGCACCGGCCAGGCGGACCTCATCTTCATCGCCCGCGAATTCCTGCGCGATCCCTATTGGCCACTGCACGCCTCTGCGGCTCTGGACGAAGCGGCTGCCTGGCCCGTGCAGTATCTGCGGGCCGCACCCCGCGGCTCCGTCGCCCGCGAAGCTGTCGAGGCCCCCCCGCACAAGGTTTGATCCCGTATTTCCTCATTGCGGCTGCGGTGCCCTGGCCTATACTGGCCCGGTAGAGAGCCTTCCCTCGATGCCCCGCACCGCCGCCCAGCGCCGCGCCTCGCACGAACTTGTCATCCCCGACAAGCTGTACTTCCGCATTGGCGACGTGGCCAAACTCTGCGACGTGGAAACCTACGTCCTGCGCTTCTGGGAGACCGAGTTTCCCCAGCTCCGTCCCAACAAGAGCGGCACCGGGCAGCGCCTCTATCGCCGTCGCGAAGTGGAACTGGCCATGCGCATCCGCAAGCTCCTCCACGAGGAGGGCTACACCATCGCCGGCGCCCGGCAGCTTCTCGCCCAGGAAGTTCGGGCCACCAAAGCGAAGCAGATGCCGCTGATCGAGGGAGCCGCCGTCGATGCAAAGATCCAACACCTGCGCGGAGAGTTGCGCGAGCTGCTCGGTATTCTCTCCCGGGCGCCCGTCCGCACCTATCTGCACCGCGAGCCCAGGAGCGCAGCAGGGAGCAAGCCGCGTCCGGACGAGCGCAGCCCCGGCCCGCGCCTGTTCGAATAGCTTCCCCTCCGCCTACTGCGTGAAGATGTCCTTCGGGCAGATCGCGTGCACGCCGACGTTGCCATCCACCAGCTGTGTGATGTCCACATCCACCGCCACGCTGGTCAGCATGTAGGCGTCATCGCGGGAGAGATGCTTCTCCGTCACCAGAAAATCGATCATGTTGCGGACGGCCATCTCCGTCGCCGTCTTCAGATCCGGGCTGAACCCCATGCTGATATAGCTGGTCGGCGTCTCCGCGCGCGGCCACAGCAGATGCTGGTCTTTGTGGACGATGAAACGGAACGTCCCGGTCAGGAAGGTCTCCATCGCCGTGATGTCCACCTCGCCATTGCCCTGACCCGCGTGGCCGTCGCCCACCTCGAACAGAGCGCCCTTCGCATGCACTGGAATGTAGAGCGTCGTTCCGGCCACCAGAAGCTTGTTGTCCATGTTGCCGGCGTGCATCCACGGCGGCGCGCTGTCGAAGCGTCCCGCGGATTCCGGCGGCGCATCGCCCATGCTCCCGAAGAACGGGTGCAGCGGAATCTCGATCCCCGGCGCGAAGTGCCCGAGCATCTTCTGCCGGTCCAGCGGAATAATCTTCGTGCGCCCGTAAGGATAATCATTCGGCAGGAATCCCCGCCCCACTCCGAAGCCGTTGCACGCGAACGGCGCCTCGAGATCGATCTTCAGGATCTGCACCTCGAGCACATCGCCGGCCTCTGCCCCCTCAATAGCCACCGGGCCCGTAAGGATATGGCCGCCCGGCCCGCGATCCTTCACCTGATCGAAGATCGGCTGGTTGTAGGCGGGAATCTCCGCCGCCGGCACACCTTCCGCCTCCAGCCGCTGATTCGAACCGCAGGTGGAGAGCGTCTGAATGCGCACCGTGTCGCCGGAATGGATCGTGAGCACCGGCCTGGCCTTCGCCCAGTAGTAGCCCCACACTACCGTCGTCGGGCTGGCCGGCAGAAACACGGGCGCGTTCTGAGCCATCGCAGTTCCTGCCGCCGCAAATCCCAGAGCCACCGACAAAAATGCCTTCATGGACTTTGCCCTCTCTGAATCGAATCCCGGCCGCGCCGGCTATGCGGCCGAGCTGTGTCCTTCACACTGCAGCACCCCCAGGAACCGGCGGAACGGGCCCACCGCGTCGCGGTACTGGAACGCCATCACACGCGTGATCTGGTGAAGGTGGGTCAGATCGTGCGTGGCCCAGGTGGCCAGCAGTTCGCACAGCGTGACCACGCCCAGGGTCGGATGCCGCCCCCGCAGCGCCATCTGCTCCATCCCCAGATGCAAATCTTCGAGCGCCCTGAGGTTCTCGGCCCGCAGCCGCGCGAAGTCGTCCAGCAATTCCTCCAGCGACTTCCCCTGGCTTTCTGCGATGAAGGCGAAGCGATCCAGCGGCTCAAAGGTCCGAGCCTCGCCGCATTCCAGAATCATGCACACCCGTGGCATCCAGTCGGCGCGCTCGCAGTGCGCCAGGTGGCCAACGATTCCGCTGGCATTCCACGTGGACTTGCCCTCGTGCCGGCACGTCCAGGTCTCCGGCAGCCCGCGCAGCAGTGTGTCGAGCGTCGCCGGCGTCCGCGCCAGCAGAGCCTGTGTGTCCTGCAGGATTACGTGCATCGCGTCTCCTTGTCCACAGCGGATTTCCGACCCCACTTCACCTGCCAGGTCCTTACTGCTTCGCCGGCACTTCGTTCAGCAATTCCGTCACTGCACGGGCCAGCTGCGAATCCTCGCCCGTCTCCGTCTCGCCCGGCTTGCGGTTCACGTCGATGTCCACCGGCCGCGGATGCTCCTCCATCGTCTGGCCGCGCAGATCCTGCACGCGCACCCGCGGCAGCCGCAGCCGCGACCCATCAATCAGCTCCGTCCCGCCGGTGTAGATGATCCAGCCCGCTGTCGGCACCCCCACCACCTTGCCCAGATGCAGCGAACGGTAGCCCTCGGTGAAGTCCTCTCCATCGGACAATGTCGATTCATTCGTGAGCAGGATCGTCGGCTTGCCCAGCGCGCGCTGCCCCAGAAGCTGGCGCGAGGGCGAGGTGGGCAGACCGCGCGGCGTCATGAGCAGATAGTTCCGCCGCGCGAAGACATCGAGCGCGTACCCGTTCACATAGCCGCCGTTGTTGTTGCGCACATCGATAACGACGCCGTCTTTGCTCTCGTTCTGCGCATCGAGATCCAGATAAAGCTCCTTCAGCGCGTGGTCGCTCATGTCCGCCAGATGCACGTAGCCCAGCCGTCCGCCGCTCAGCTTTGCCACCTCGGCGCGGTTGGCATCGATCCACGCTCGATAGAGAAGGCCGGCTTCGGTTGTCGTTGAAACCGGCATCACCACTACGTCGCGTTCTTTGCCATCCGCGGAAGATACATGCAGAACCGTGCGGCGTCCGACCGTGTCCGTCAGCAGATCGTTCAGGTTCGTGTGCGCTGCGAGCGTCTGCCCGTCCACCGCCAGCAGGCGATCGCCCACCACGATGCCCTCCACCGCGGCCGGCCCCAGCGGCACCACCTCCCGCACCACCAGCCCCTTGCCGCCTTCATACGCCGCTCGTTCGAAGCGCAGCCCCGGACGCCCCACATGCTGCGCGGGCATGCCCGGACCGAAGATGCCGGAGTGCGAGGAGTCCAGCTCCCCGATCATCAGATTGATGTCGCGCCGCATCTCGTCCGGCGTCTGGCACCCGGCGATATACGGCGCCCACTCGTCGTGGATCGCATTCCAGTTGCGGCCGTGGAAGGTCGGATCGTAGAAGTAGCGATCCAGATCGTGCCACGCCTCTTCAAACGCTGCATTCTTTTCGGTGGCGAAATCAACGTCAAACGTCGCTGTCACCGCAATCGGTTTCGCGGAAGGTCCGTCCAGCGCCATGCGCCGCAGCTGGCCCGAGTCAAGGTAGTAAATCTCCTTCGAGTCCGGCGAGAATTGCCAGTCCTGCTTGTCGCTCGCGCTCGAGGTCAGCTGCCTGGCCACCGGCGGTTCCTTTGGATTCTCTTCCAGCGAGTAGCTGTAAAGGTTCTCCTCGTTGCCGGTTCTTGCAGTAAAAACCAGTGTTTTGCCGTCCGGGCTGATCACCGGCTCCATCGCGCTCAGGCCGATGGGCAGCAGGCTCAGCCGGTCGCGAATGCCGTCGAAGCGAATGTCGATCGGCTCCGGCTTCTTCTCTTTGTCCGTCTTGCCCCTGTCGGCCAGCTCGGCGCCGCCCGTCGCGTTCGGTTGCGCTTCCTCCTTCGGCGTGGGTTGCGTCGGCGTCCGGAAGAGGTCCCGGAACTCGTCTTCTCGATAGGTCGGAACGTGCAGCGTCAAGTCCACGCGCGCGACGTCGAAGTCCTCGCTGCGCTGTGCCGTCTCAAACAGGACGTACTTGCCGTCCGGCGACCACGCGATGCGAAATGCCGACGCGCCATTCGCCAGGAAGCTGATCGGGCGCGCCTCGCCGCCTTTCGTGGAGACGACTTTCAGATTGCGAAAACCATCGTAACCCTCGGCGGCAAACGCGATCCAGTCGCCCGCCGGCGAGAAGGCGAAGACGGGATTCTGCAGGTAGTCGGTGGCCAGAGTCTTGTCGCTCAGGTCGCTCAGCGTCAGCAGGTGCAGCTCTTTCTCGTTGCGAACGTAAGCCAGACTCTTGCCGTCGGGCGACCAGCGCGGACTCTCGTCTTCCGCCGTCCCCTTCGTGAGCTGCCGCTCCTTGTCGGTCGTGAAGTCGTACGCATACAGATTGCTGTGCCCGTTGCGATAGCTCTCGTACACCAGCTCCCTGCTGTCCGGCGACCAGTGCAGATCGTTCTCCACCTGCGGCGTGTTCGTCACCCGGATGGCCTCGCCGCCCTCCTTCGTCGTGGTCGCGAAGACATCTCCGTGAGCCACCAGGGCCACCTTCTTGCCGTCGGGCGAGAGCGCCATCTCGGTGAACTTCGCCACCGTCTCGTGGCGCACACCGTCGCCCGCGGGTGAGCCGCGCAGCTCCACCGGGATCTTCTCTGCTTTGCCCGAAGCCAGCTCGTATTTCCAGAGGTTGAAGTCCCGCTCGAAGACAATCGTCTTGCCGTGGTTCCCCAGCGCTGGAAACAAAACGCGCCCGGAAGTGAAATGTGTCAGCTGCTTTTCGGCCCCGTCTTTCACGCCGGCCGACCACAGATTCTCCGGACCGGTCTTGTCCGACATGTAATAGAGCGTCGCGCCATCCTCTGACCACATCGGCCACGCGTGCTTGGCGTCTTCGGGCAACACCACGCGGTAGCCTGCGGATGCATCGATTGGCTTCAGCCACAGTTCCGTGTCGTCGATATGGGCATGGCCGTCGCGCCACCACTGCGAGTGGCTGATGCCTTTCGCCATCATCGCCAGGGTTTTGCCGTCCGGCGACGGCGCCGACTCAAACTCGGAGAGGTACCGCTCGTGGCTCACTTCCAGCGGCGTGCCCCCTTGCGCGCTCACGCGAAAAACATCGCTGGTCCCGGCAATGTCGTCAGAATTCGACGTGAAATAAATCCACCCTCCATCCGCCGACCAGGCGTCCAGATCCTCGGCCGCGTCGGCGTACGTGATGCGCGCCAGCTGGCCGGTGGCCAGCGTGAGCACGTAGATGTCGCCATTGCCGGTTCGCGTGGAAACGAATGCCAGGCGGCGGCCATCCGGCGACCACAGCGGGCGCGACTCCGTAGCCGGATCGCTGACCAGCAGATGCGCCTGTCCGCCATCCGCGGGCACGCTCCAGATATCGCCGCCCGAGACAAAGGCGACCTCGCGGCCATCCGGCGAGAGCGACGGCTGCGAGAGCGACGGCAGGCTGGCCGGAGTCGCGGCAAAAACGCCGGCAGGCAGAAGCAGGGCCAGTACAGCGGAAAGGCGCAAAGGATGTTTCACACGTTCTCCGGAGATCGCCGGGCCGGGGGATGCCTTTTTCGTCACGGCGAAGTTGCTAGCCGTTGTAACACAATCAAGGAGAGCGGAGCGGCTTCCGCCAGCCCCAGCGCCTTGTTATACTTGGGCAGTACGTCTCCGTGCGGAAGTGGTGAAATTGGCAGACACACCATCTTGAGGGGGTGGCGCCCAAAAGGCATGGGGGTTCAAGTCCCCCCTTCCGCACCAACGAATCCAGCCTGAGCTTCTCCGGCGCGCCCCCGAGGTTGTTGAAAATACCGTGATCTATTTCGTTACCACCGTCCACATCATCGTCAGCCTTCTGCTCATCGTGATCATCCTGTTGCAGCAGGGCAAGAGCGCCGACCTGGCGGCAGCCTTCGGCGGCCAGGGTTCGCAGACCGCGTTTGGCCCCCGTTCGGCCGCCAACATGCTCACCAAGGCCACCGCCTGGCTGGCCGGGATCTTCCTGATCACGTCCATCACGCTGACCGTGCTGCTGCAGCACCAGGTCGCCCATCCGCACTCGGTGCTGTCCGGCGCGCAGACCACGCAAACCACGCCCAGGAGCAAGTAGTTCGTCCCGGATTCCGGCAGGGGCAGGCTGCGCGCCTGCCCCTTTTCCATGGCGCAGAACCGATGGCGGAGAAGAGGGTATGATCCTCGAAACTTTTCCCGTGGGGCCATTGCAGTGCAACTGCACCATCCTTGGCGACGAGGCCAGCGGCGAGGCCATGGTCGTCGATCCCGGCGACAACATCCCGCAGATTCTGGCGCTTCTCGCAAAGCACAAACTCACG
>DATAWD010000030.1:0-83847 GCA_036267395.1 Acidobacteriaceae bacterium
GTGCAATGGGGAGGTTTGTACGGCAGAGCGGGGGGTGGGGGACAGCCGGGAGCCGGGGGCCGGGAGTCGGGAGCTGTTGCGGGGAGACTTCGGATTTTTCACTACAGAGGACACGGAGGACACAGAGGGACCGGGGGGAGATGGGAGCGGGAAGAGGGTAGCGGGTCGGGGCGGTGGTTTGGATTGATTCTGCGGGGGGTGACGCATAGACTGAAGAGCAGCCGATTCAGTCCACATCCGTTCAAGAAAATATGCCGCTGTTTTCCCGTCGTAGGTTGTTGTCGCTCCTGGTTACCGGAGCCGTTGGAGTGGCTCCGTGTCTGGCGCAGCAGAGCGCGCAATCGCCATCCAGTCCAGGACAGAGCTCGTCTTCGCAGGTCGCGCTTCCGCTGACCGAGGGCGAGGTGCCGGTGCGCACGTCGCAGACGGGCCCGGCGCCGGCTCCGGTGCTGATCGATCCGGCAGGGCCGACGGTGAGCCTTGAAACCAGCGAATCAATGTTCGACATTGGGGTGGCGCTGAATGCCTGCGGCTACGACCGGGGGCTGGACGAGTCGGATCCGGTGCGGAAACGGGTGCGCGACGAGGTGAACGAGGCGCTGGTGGGCACGGCGCGCGGACGGGATGACCGGGACAAGCTGTGTGTGTTTATCGACCAGCACCGGTTGGAGGATCCGGCGCGAAGTCTGGCGCAGTATGTGTCGCTGGGGCTGTATCTGACGCCGCCGCCGGCTCTGACGCCGAGCGTGGACCAGCAGGATCTGCCGCCGGACGCGAATGGAGTGATCGAGGTGCTGCCGCTGGTGCGGCAATTCGCCGATGACATGGATCTGCACGTGATCTGGGTGGAGAACCGGGCGGCGTACGACGAGATGACGAATCGTCTGCACGGGCCGCTGACGAAGATGATCGTGGACACCAACTATTACCTGAAGATGCCGGCTTCAACCTACGGCGGGCGGCATTTTCTGGTGGTGCTGGAGCCGATGCTGTCGCCGGCGGAGACCAACGCGCGCATCTACGGGACGAATTACGTGGTGGTGGCCTCGCCGAAGAACGGCCAGATTCCGATGCAGCTGGTACGGCATGCGTATCTGCACTACGAGATCGAGCCGCTGCTGTACGCGCACGAGAACTCGATGGACCGGATGATGCCGATCCTGAAGGCGGTGCAGGATGCGCCGCTGTCGTTCGAGTTCAAGAGCGATCTGGTGTCGCTGGTGATCGAGTGCATGATCCGGGCGATTGAAGCGCGAACCATGGACACCGGGGTGCCGGCGGTGGTGTTTCCGGCGAACCTGCCGCGCGGCGATCTGGGCCCGTATGAACGGGCGAAGACCCAGGCGGAGCAGCAGAGGGACGCGATCCGGCAGCGGCGTGTGGATCACGACATGACGCAGGGATTTGTGCTGACGCAGTACTTCTACAACCAGCTGAAGGGGTTCGAGAAGACGCCGGAGAGCCTGGACGAAGCGATTGGGCCGATGGTGTACGGGATGGATGTGGATGTGGAGATCCATCGGGCGAAGCACATCGTGTTTGATGCGCAGGGGGAAGGCGATCTGATGACCCGGTCGCCGCAGAGGCCGCCGCAGCCGAAGGAACTGGACGTAGCGGAGATGAAGCTGATCAAGGGCGATGTGGCGGGCGCGCAGGCGCTGGCCGAGAAGGCCCTGCAGACGCACAGCGGGCAGCCGGGACGAGCGGACTTTATTCTGGCGCGCGTGGATCTGATGAACGGGAAGATGGAAGACGCGGAGACGGCGTTCCGGGGGACGCTGGCGGCGGCGCAGGACGCGCGCATGCTGGCGTGGGCGCACATTTTTCTGGGGCGGATTAAGGATGTGGAAGGCGATCGCGACGGGGCAATTGCCGAATACAAAGCGGCGCTGACGGTGCGCGACGGACAACCGGATACGAAGGAAGCGGCGGAATCGGGACTGAAGAAGCCCTTCACGCTGCCGCATCCGGCCGGGGACGACAGCAGCAGCCAGGCTGCGCCGCCCTCGACCCCGCAGAGCCCGCCGCATCGGTAATGACGGGAGCGCCGGGTCGCGCGCTTCTACAATTGAAAGAGAGAAAAGCACAGGCGCCGATGGAATCCACGCCGCAGCAGCAGGGGGAAGTCTCTGAGACCGGGGAGGGTGTGCCGCCGACAGGAGAGCTGCAGGAGCTGGAGGCACGACTGGGCTATCGATTCGCCGATGAGGGGCTGCGGGCGCTGGCCCTGACGCACAGCTCGCGGGGGCACGAGCAGAGTGACGGGGGAGCGGAGCCGGAAGACAATGAGCGGCTGGAGTTTCTGGGCGATGCGGTGGTGGGAATGCTGGTGGCCGAGGCGTTGTATCGGCGCTATGCGGACCTGAGCGAAGGAGCGCTGACGCGGATGCGTGGGGCGCTGGTGAGTCGGCGGCATCTGGCAGAGGTCGGCAAAGATCTGGAACTGGGGCAGCACCTGCTGCTGGGGAGGGGCGAGGAGCGCAGCGGCGGACGGGGGAAAGCGGCGCTGCTGGCCAACGCGATGGAGGCAGTGATCGGAGCGGTCTATCTGGACGGCGGAGTCGAGGCGGCGCGGCAGCTGGTGGAGGAGAAGGTGGTGGCGCCGGCGGCAGGGGTGCTGCGGGCGCGGCTGACGGCGGACGGCGGGATGGGGGATTTCAAGTCCGCGCTGCAGGAGCAGTTGCAGGCGCGTGGGCAGGGACAGCCGGAGTATCGGACGGTGCGGGAGAGCGGACCGGACCACGAGAAGGAGTTTTTTGTGGAGGCACGAGCAGCCGGGGCGGTGCTGGCCGAAGGAACGGGATCGACGCGGAAGCGAGCCGAGCAGGACGCGGCGCGGCGAGCGCTGGAGACGCTGCAGGGCGGAGAGGCGAGATGAGCGGGACTCCCGAGATGCCCGAGCCACAGGGCGGGGAAGAAATCGGGCCTGAGGCCCGGAACCAGCGGATCGGAGAGCTGCGGTCGCTGATTGCGCAGCGGGAAGAAGTGCAGGCGAGCCCGGTGCAGGAGAAACGGGGGGAGCCGCGCGTGGAGATTCCGCGCGCGGAGATGAAGAGCTTCCCGGGCGTGATGGAGATGACGCGATCGCTGCTGGTGGTGGTAGTGGTTGCGCTGTTTATCCTGACGTTCATCGTGCAGCCGTTCCGGATCCCATCGGAGTCGATGGAGCGGACGCTGCTGGTGGGGGATTTTCTCCTGGTGAACAAGGCGGCGTACGCCCCGGAGGGTCCATGGGGGCGGCTGTTGCCGAATCATGAGATTGCGCGCGGAGACGTGGTGGTGTTTCATTTTCCGCCGGATCCGTCAGAGCATGTAGTGAAGCGGGTGATCGGCGTGCCGGGAGACCATGTCCATCTGCAGAACGGGGTGGCATGGGTGAACGGACAGCGGCTGGACGAGCCGTACGTGGTGTTTGAGCCGGCGTATGACGATAATTTCCGGGACAACTTTCCGACCGAGCTGTACACGGATCCGGGGGTCGATCCGCAGTGGTGGATGGAGATGCGGCGGAATGTGCGGGAAGGGGATCTGGTGGTGCCGCCGGGGGAATATTTCGTGATGGGGGACAATCGGAATTTCAGCCGCGACAGCCGCTACTGGGGGTTCGTGCCGGGGGATCATATTGTGGGGCGGCCGTTCATCATTTACTTCTCGCTGCGGGAGAAATCGACGACGGATGTGACGGAGTCGCCGGATGATAGACTCGGACAGAAAAACGATCCGCTGAGCCGGATTGAGGATTTCGCGCGCTGGAACCGCTTTTTGCGCGTGGTTCGCTGAGGACAGGCGGAGGCGATGGCAGAAGTCCTGGAAAAACAGGTGAAACAGAAAGAGCACCACGAAGAGACGCCGCTGGAGGCGTTCGCCTCGATCTGCGGAGTGCTGGCGGTGGGGCTGTTCATTCTGACGTTCATCTTTCAGAATTTTGCGATTCCGTCGTCGTCGATGGTGTCGGCGCTGCTGGTGGGCGATCACGTGCTGGTGGATCGGATCACGCTGGCGCCGCCGGCGCATTACGCGCCGTTCGTCTATTACCGCGATGTGGAACGCGGGGACATTATCGTGTTCTACAAGCCGACGGTGGAGCCGAACGGGGAACATCTGTTTCTGGTGAAGCGGGTAGTCGGAATTCCGGGGGACCGCATTCATCTGCGGGACGGGATTGTGTACCGCAACGGGGTGGCGCAGAACGAGCCGTATGCGGGCAAGCCGACGGACGGCGACTACGTACCGTACCGCGACGATTTTCCGGCGGTGCCACCGTCGGAGAGCCCGGATGTGACGGCCGAATGGGCCCTGGCGCTGCCGAGTTTCATTCAGGGACAGGATCTGGTGGTGCCGCCGGGGATGTACTTCTGCATGGGCGACAACCGGATGGTGAGTCTGGACAGCCGGTACTGGGGGTTCGTGCCGCGGAAGAATATCGTAGGACGGCCGCTGTTTGTGTACTGGTCGTTTGTGACGCCGGAATCCGAGGAGAACAAGACGTCGCTGGGTGACCGGGTGGGCTGGATCCTGCATGAGACGATCCACTTCATCGACGAGACGCGCTGGCGGCGCACCTTCCATCGAGTGAAATAGCGATGAGCCGGGTGGAGGAGCTGCTGACCTCCGAAGAGTCGGGGCGGCGGGGTGTGTCCGCGTGGTGGAAGCTGGGCGTGGCGGGTGGAGTGATCCTGCTGCTGGCCATGGCGATTTTTCTGCCGCCGCTGATCAATCTGGGAAAATATCGGCGGACGATCACGGCGAGCATGTCCGAAGCGCTGGGGCGGCCGGTGTATGTGGGCGATATGCAACTGCGGCTGTTGCCGATGCCGGGGATCGTGATGAGCGATTTCACGGTGGAAGAGGATCCGGCCTTTGGAGCGGAGCCGGCGCTGCATGCGAACTCGGTGGTGGCGTCGCTGCGGATGATGTCGCTGTGGCGGGGACGGCTGGAGGTCAGCCGCATCAGCCTGGATGAGGCCAATCTGAACCTGGTGCGGAACGCCGCCGGGCAGTGGAGCGTGGGGTCGGTACTGCTGCGGGCCGCGCAGATTCCGAATGCACCGACGGGACAGAGGCACGCCGGAGCGCGGCCGCGGTTTCCGTATATCGAGGCGACGGACGCGCGGATCGATTTCAAAAATGGGGCAGAGAAGCGGGCGTTCTCGCTGATGAACGCCGAGTTTTCCATGTGGCAGGCAAGCGCGGACGCATGGCGGCTGCGGCTGAAGGCACAGCCGGTGCGGACGGATCTGGAGCTGCACCTCTCCGACGCGGGCGAGCTGACGGTGGAGGGATCGCTGCGGCGCGCTGCGGATCTGAACGAGATGCCGGTGCGGCTGCGGGCGGAGTGGAGCGGGGCCCAGCTGGGCCAGGTGAGCCGGCTGCTGGCGGGATTCGACAGCGGGTGGCGCGGGGATCTGGAGTCGACGGCGACGATCGGCGGGACGGTGGGGGATCTGCAACTGCAGACGCGCCTGGCGGTGAGCAATCTGCGGCGGCAGGATTTTCAGCCGGTGCGAATGCTGGATGTGAACGCCACGTGCCGGGGGGAATACCGGCATCCGCAGGGGATGGTGGGGAATATCACATGCTTCTGGCCGCTGGCCAGCGGACATCTGCTGCTGACGGGGAACGTGCACACCTTTGCGCCGGCGGAGGCGCATCTGCAGCTTGAAGTGAATCAGGTGCCGGCGGCGTTTCCGCTGGAGGTGCTGGGGCTGATGCGGCCCTACGCGCAGAATGTGACGGCGACCGGGGCTCTGAACGGGAGCTTTCTGGTAGAGCTGGGCCAGCAGCCGTCGGTGGCGGGAGCGGCGAAGGCAACGGGGCTGGTGCTGAGCTATCCCAATGGAACACTGCCGGTCCCGACGCTGGACCTGGTGGCCGAAGAGTCACGGCCAGCGGCGACGAAGCGGGCGCGGAAGGGTGGGCAGCCGGCGGCGGCGCGAGAGCCGGATGCGATTGTGCTGCAGCCTGTGGCGATTTCGATGGGTGGGACCGGACCGCTGAAGGCGGATGGGTGGGTGGACCGGGCAGGGTTTCATCTGCACCTTGCGGGGCCGGCCAGCCTGGCGCGGCTGATGACGGTGGGCTCGAATTTTGGACTGCTGGAAAATGCTTTGGCGCTGGCGGCGCCCAAAGGACACGTGCAGATGGACACGGTGACGGCCGGCAACTGGATTCCACCGCTGATCGGCGGCAGCTCGGGGATTGCGACGACGGGAACGCTGCATGTGGAGGGGGCGGAGCTGCGCGCGGGATTCCTGCGCGCGCCGGTGGAGGTGGCCTCGGCCGATGTGGAGCTGAAGCCGGGGGAAGTGGTCTGGCAGAAAACGAATCTGCATTATGGCGGGATGGATGTGCAGGGATCGGGCGAATATCCGGCGGTGTGTGAGCTGACGGTGGGGTGTCCGACGACGTTTGCGCTGAGCGTGGGCGCTCTGAACGGGGCGAAGCTGGAGACGCTGCTGGCGGGGCAGCCGCAGGGGATCCTGGGGGAGATTCTGACCAGCGCTCTGGGTGAGGGGAGCCACGGACCCTGGCCGCCGCTGCGGGGCACGATCGAGGCCAACTCTCTGGAGCTGGGGAAACTGGCGGTGCAGAATGTGGCGGCGTCGGTGACGGTGGAAGGGAAGCAGCTGACGATTGCCTCGTTCGACGGCGCGGCGCTGGGCGGGAAACTGCACGCGAGCGGCACGATGGACGCGAGCAGCGGGACACCGCACTGGGCGGTGGATGCGGCGTTGAGCGGGGCCAGTCTCGCGGACGTGGGGAAGGTTTTCGGCGGGATGTTCGGGACGGGAACAGGAGCAGCAGAGGCAAAGCTGACCCTGAGCGGGTATCAGACGGCGGATCTGGCCTCGTCGGCGAGCGGGGGTTTTCATTTCCTGTGGCAAAACGGCGGGCTGCCGGGAGTGAGCCGAGTGAGCCAACCGGACGGATCGTCGGTTCTGGGACATTTCGATCGCTGGTCGGCGGCGGGCACTGTCGAGAACGGTACGCTGACGCTGACGGATGGCGGTGTCACGCGCGCAGGGCGGACGGATGCGGTGCGGGGCACGATCGGGTTTAACCGGAATGTGAATCTGACGATGGAGACGCGGCGCGGGCGGGTGCGGATCGGCGGCAGCCTGGAGCATCCGGTAGCCGGTAGCCGGTAGCCGGTAGCCGGTAGCGGGGAGCGGGGAGCTGGGAGGCGGGAGCCGGTCGCCTGTGGCTGGCCGCTGGGAGATTCCACCACGCAGGACAGCTGGGGGAGAAATTCTATGCGTCGGTGCCGGAGCGGCATCCCTGGGATCCTTCGCCGCGGTCATGACCCGGCGGCGGGGGTGGTGTTCAGGGTGGTGCGGTGGATGCTGTCTTCGACTTCGGGGACGGAGCCGTCGTTGAGATCAACTTCAGTGGGATTCTGCGAGAAGGTCATGCGATGCGTGATGCGGGTATGCGCGGGGACCTGCACCCAATCGGTGATGGAGGCGCTATAGCCTTTGACGGTGAGAGGCACCAGAGCCGAGGCGTAGCCGGCGTTGACGATGTCCACGGCAACGAGGAACTGCTGGTGCGCCTCGGGGCTGGGATAGACGGCGGCGATGGAGAGATCGGGCAGGCCGGCATCGCGGTAGACCCAGTCCTGGAAAAACCAGTTGAGATCCTTGTGGCCGGAGAGAAGGTCGGCGGAGGCCAGGGGCGTGAGGATGCGCTGGAAGTAGTCCGGGGTGGTATCTGCGGCGGGATTGTAGGCCTGGAGGGCGGCTTCGAGAGCTTTGTCGCCGGCGAGGTTGCGGAGCATCCAGAGGACGTAGGTCGCCTTGGTGCGGTAGTAAATGGCGCTGAAGGCGTGGAGCAGGTCCTGCCCGGAGCCGGTGCCGGGCGTGGCGGGTTCGGCGATGGCAAGAGCGGGGCGGTCGGCGTTGAGATTTTCCATGGCGGCGGTCTGACCCTGCTGGCTCTCGATCCACAACGTACTGAGGAAACTGGCGACGCCTTCGTTCAGCCATGCGCGCGGCGAGAAGAAGGCCGCGTGGGCGAGAGCGTGCACGACGATGGGCGTGAGGCGGGAGGGATCGTCGGTGGAAAGAGGTGTGACGAGGAGGTCGCCGGTTTCGGCGGGGGCATCGTCGGGCTCGGGCAGATCGAGGATGGTAGCGGGCGGATGGTCTTTTTTGCCGAGCCAGGCGTGAACGAGCGGCTGCACGAGGGCGGCGGCGGCGATGTAGCGTTGAGCGCTGGCCGAGTCGGCTGAAGGAGCGAGGACGCGGAGGCCGTTGCCGGTGGTCTCGGGATTATCGGTGAGGAAGAGCGACGGAGCCTCAAAGCCGAGACGCGTCGCGGGCAGCGCTGCCGTGATGACGCCGGGGAAGGAAGCGGTGGGCATGGTCGCGGGTTTGGCCAGCGCGACATCGTGGCCGTCGAGGATAACGGCGGTGGGTGGCTCGGAGTAGAACTCATCGGTGATGCGCAGAGCGGCGGTGGCGTTCTGGTCGAGGAGCTTTTGGCGGCCAATCTCAGTGAAGAAGGTATCGCCGTTGCCGAGCGTGACGGGGACGGAGATGACGGGGTACCAGACGACGTTGCCGAATCCGCGCAGGCCGGTGAATGAGGCGGAGATGCGATCCCAGTCAGAAGCTTCGGCGGCGGCCGAGGGCGCGCCGATGGCGGTGAGGCGGCCGGAAGAGAGAGGGATGGAGCCGCCGTAATCGACGTCGAGGGTCAGACTGGCCTGGGGGGCAAGAGGCTGGGGCAAGGCGATGACGGCTTCCGTGAGCTGGCCCGTGTGATCGGCGTCGCTGGCCAGAGGGAAGGCGCGGAAGGTGAGGCGCCGGCCCTGAAGGCCGATGGTTTCAAAATGCAGCGTGGAGGAGAGCTGCAGAGGGATTTCGCTGAGAGGGGCGGCGGCGTCGTTGCGCAGGGTGACGCGGGCGTAGGCTTCCATCGACTGGTCGCGCGGCGTGAGGTGAACGTCGAGGTCCCAGGCATCGATGGCGAGGGAGCGACGGAGAGTGTCGGTGACGGGATCGGCAGGAGATGGGGCGTGCGTTGGAGCGGGAGTGGATTGTGCCTGCGGGGGCGGCCCGGAAAAGAGGACGTGCCCTTGCGGAGCGGGAGCGGGCTTTTCAGATTGCTGAGCCAGAAGCAACGAGGACGCGCCGAGAACAGCGAAGGCGGCGAAACGAAGACCCTTCATGAACCAAGACCTTTGGGTGATTTCTGCGTTGACTCCGGGCGTTTTTCCACGGAGGAGGGGACGCGGCGCTGGCGCGCGGCTTCATAGAGAACGACGGCGCCGGCGGCGGCAACGTTCAGCGAATCCACGCGACCGGCCATAGGAATGCGGAGCAGGTGATCGCAGGTGCGGCGAACGAGATCGTGCAGGCCGGCTCCTTCGCGTCCGAGGACAATTACGGTATTGGACGTGAAGTCGTAGCGGTCGTAATCCTGGGTGCCGCGCTCGTCGAGGCCGACGATCCAGAGATTGCGCTCTTTGAGGGCTTCCAGAGCGCGGACGAGGTTGACAACGCGAGCGAAGCGGAGATGCTCGGTGGCTCCGGCGGAGGCTTTGACGGCGACGGCGCTGAGAGGAGCAGAGCGGCGCTCGGTGAGGAGAACGCCATCGACACCGGCGCCTTCGGCCGTCCGCAGGAGGGCACCGAGGTTCTGAGGATCTTCGACGCCGTCGAGGGCGAGAACGAGGCGGGCGGCGGAGCCTTCGCCGGGGCCGGTGAGCAGATCTTCGAGGGTGAGGAAGTCCCGTTCGCGGACGATGGCGAGGACGCCCTGGTGGGCGGAGGTTTGGGCGAGTCGGGTGAGGGCGTCGCGCGGCTCGGTGCGGACATTGACGCCGGCTTCGCGGCACAGGGAGGCAATGGCGGCGAGGCGGGGGTCCTGACCGCCGCGGAAGCGCTCGGCGGCGAGGCAGACGTGGTCGAAGCGGCGAGCGCCGGAGCGCAGCGCTTCTTCGACGGCATGAAGGCCGTAGAGGATCTCCATTGTTTTTCCAGTTTATCCTTGCTGCGAATTCTGAACAGGTTGATACTAGAAGAGTTACAGGCGGGCAAGGTGCGCACAGTGGAGCAAAGGGCGGGTTACTGCAGATGGATGTGACACAAAAGGTTGAAAAACTGGTGCAGGGCAGCGTCTTCCGCCGGGATTCCTCCGTCTGTGAGATTGATATGAGCGCAGCCACGCTACAAATGGCGGAACAGATACACCGGGAGAATACCCGGGTGGCGGAGGGTCTGAAGCGCCACGATGCGCAGCTGCTGGACGAGCTGATCGTGGCGTATCAGCATCGGCTGCTGCGGTATCTGCTGTATCTGACCGGCAATCGAGAGATGGCAGAGGATCTGTTCCAGGAGACCTGGATGCGGGTGCTGGTGCGGGGATCGCAGTTCAACGGACACTCCCGATTCGATACCTGGCTGTTCACGATTGCGCGGAACCTGGTGATCGATTACCGGCGGCGTCGGTCCATGGCCAGCCTCGAGGAGATGTGCGAAGCGGGCGACGAAGAGCGGCCGTTTGAGGTGGCCAGCGCGGAGAAGACGCCGTTCGAGCATCTGGCGACCCTGGAGAATGGCGAAACGGTGGCAGCGGCTCTGCTGACGCTGGACCCGCTGCATCGCGAGGTGCTGGTGCTGCGGTTCCATGAGGAAATGTCGCTGGAAGAGATAGCGCGGGTGACGCGGGCTCCGCTGTCGACGGTGAAATCGCGTTTGTATCGGGGGCTGGCGGCGCTGAAGCCGCACGTAGCGGCAACCCGCTCGGCGGTGAGTCCTTCTGACAGGGCGGAGGCGGTATGAACGGCGAGGGCGTCCCTTCGACGAGAAACGGCAACCAGGGAGCGATTCCCGACGTGCTGCTGCGGACGCGGCGCTCGGTGATGGAAGCGGCGTACGAGATGCGTACGCAGCGTGCCCGGCAGCGGCGGCAGGTCGGAATTGCGCTGCTGGTCTTTGCCGCACTGGTGGTGCTGGTGACGCCGGCGCTGTGGAGCGCGGCCACCGAGCTGACTTCGGGCGAGCCCTTCTTCGACCTTCCGGTGATGCTGGTCACGCTGACGCTGGTTCTGCTGTCAGCGATCTTTGCGGTGCTGCTGGTGAGCTGGCGGGGACGGCGTCTCCGGGATGAACAGAGATAAGCGGAGAAGCAGGGACGTCGGATGGACAATCAGGCACAACAGAACGGAAGTGAGAAGTCCGAGGGCTTTTCGGGCGAGCTGGGCCTTATTCCGCTGTGGTCAGTCGCGGCGGCGGTGCTGGCGTTCACGGCCATGGAGTGGGTGATGTGGGTGGTGGTGCCGGCGCATCGGCGGCATCCCCCGAACCTGCCGTTCTGGTTTCGTTTCTACTTCGATATCAGCATCGGGGCGCTGGCGGCGCTGTACATGCTGATGGTGGGTTACATCAGCCGGGATTCACCGCGTCGCGGCATGAGCACGACGATCTGGACGATTGTGTGCGTGGTGATTCCCAGTGGGATTGGCGCAGTGCTCTATTTTCTGTTGAGGCAGCCAATACTTTCGCGGTGTCCGGCATGCGACACGCGGATCGAGAGCGATTATCACTTTTGTCCCCAGTGCGCCTATCAGGTGGCGCCGTGCTGCGGGAATTGCCACCGGACGGCGCGGATCACGGACCTGTACTGCGTCCACTGCGGGCATCACCTCCTGGAGGATCATCCTCCGGCGCGGCTGCACGCGTTTGCGGAGTAATCCAGCCGGTAGCCTGTAGCGTTCGATGCTGCCGAGCCAGGCGACGCACGATTCCTATATTCTGGAACGGCCGCAGGCGCATTTATGTCCATGACCGCTGTCATTGTCGATGATGAGGAGCTGTCGCGCGAAGAGCTGAAGTATCTTCTGACGACGGCGGGGAGCGTGGACGTCCTCGCCGAGGGAAAGAATGGCGTCGAGGCGGTGGAGCTGATCCGCGAGCATCATCCGGACGTGGTGTTTCTGGATGTGCAGATGCCGGGGCTGGACGGCTTTGCGGTGCTGAAGAAGCTGCTGGAGCTGGGCGATGGCGAGCAGCTGCCGCAGATCATCTTTGCGACGGCCTTCGACCAGTATGCGGTGCGGGCCTTCGATGTCAACGCGATTGATTATCTGCTGAAGCCGTTCGACCGGGATCGGCTGGCGCAGGCCATCGAGCGGGCCCGGCAGCGGCTGCAGGAATCCGGGCAGGGCAGCGAAGCGCGGCGGATCAGCGGGGATGTGCGAGTCGACACGCTGCTGAAGCTGATCGAGCAGCACCAGGCGCCCAAGCCGCACAGCGGCAAGATCGTGCTGCAGGCGGCGGGGGGGCGGCTGCTGCTGGTGGATCAGAAGGACATTTGTTTTGCGTCGATCGACGAGGGCGTGATCACGGTGGTGACGCCCTCGTTTGAGGGGCAGTCGAAGTGCCGGACGCTGGAGGAGCTGTTCGATCTGCTGGATGCGGCGGTCTTCTGGCGGGCGCACCGTTCGTACCTGGTGAACATCAACCACATTCGCGAAGTGGTGCCGTGGTTCAAAAGCAGCTATCAGCTGCGCATGGCGGACAAGAAGCAGACGGAGATTCCGGTGAGCCGGGCGCAGACGCGGCGGCTGCGGGAGCTGTTCAATCTCTAGCCTGGGCTGCGCGTGGCTGATGGCCGCTGCGCAACCGCTATGTCCGCTGCCTCCGGAAAAACTGGCACAGGCGATCGCGCTGAGTCATTGGCGCACGGGTCTGTATTTTGGTGGAACCGCATGGGTGCTGCTGGTGCTGTGGCTGCTGGTGCGGCTGCGGGCGGGGCGGGCGATTGCGACGGCGGCGGAGCGGCTTTCGCGCGTGGCGTGGGTGCAGGGGCTGTGGGTCGCGCCGGTGTGGGTGCTGATCCTGACTGGCATTGAAGTGCCGCTGGCCGTGCTGGGGCACCATCTGAGCCTGGAGTATGGGTTATCGATTGAGGCGTGGGGTGCCTGGTGGGTGGACTGGGCGAAATCCACGGCGCTGACGGTGGTGGTGGGGACCGCGGTGGTGGCGGTTCTGTATGCGCTGATGCGACGGTCGCCGCGACGCTGGTGGCTGTGGTTCTGGGTATTTACGGTGCCGGTGGAATTCCTGGTGGCTTTTGCGGCGCCGCTGGCGATCGATCCCATGTTCAACCATTTTGAGCCGCTGAGGAAGAGCGACCCGGCGCTGGTGGAGCGGCTGGAGCAGGTGGCGGCCAAAGGCGGTCTCAGGATTCCGCCGAGCCGGATCTTCGTGATGGATGCGAGCCGACGCTCGACGGGAGCGAACGCTTATGTGACGGGGCTGGGGTCCTCGAAGCGAATTGTGGTGTGGGACACGACTCTGAAGATCGAGACGCCGAACGAGATTCTTTTCACCTACGGTCACGAGCAGGGGCACTATGTGCTGCACCACGTGGCGTGGGGGCTGGGCTTGTCAGCGCTGGGATTGCTGCTGGCGTACGGGATTGGGTTCCGCGTGCTGGGGTGGCTGGTGCGGCGGCGCGGGGCGGAATGGGGCATCGACGGGGTGGCAAGCGGGTCGTCGCTGGGGCTGATTCTGCTGGTGGCCACGCTTTTGCAATTCCTGGCGGCGCCGATTGGGAACAGCATCAGCCGGCGGATGGAGCACGACGCGGATGTGTACGGGCAGGAAGTGATTCATGGGCTGGTGCCGGATGCGCAGGCGACCGTGGTGCACTCCTTCTGCAGCGACGCGGCGGTCTGGCTGGAGGATCCGTCGCCAAATGCGTTTGTGGAGTTCTGGACGTACAGCCATCCCTCGACGGAGCAGCGGGCGGAGTTCGCGGCCCACTACGACCCATGGCTGCCGGGACAGGAGCCGCGCTACTTCAGGAAAAACTGAAGGCGCGGTGCGCGGGCTAAAGAGAACCGGGGCCGCTGCCCTCTTCGAGCGCGACGCGATTCACGATGCGCTGAATGAAGACCACGTTGATGTTGACGTGGCGGGCGACGTCGGGGACAAACTCGGTGACGAAATTTCCAATGGGATCGGTGGCCCAGGCGCTGGCGATTCGCTCCGCGCTCGCGCCCCAGCCGGTTTGCTGGTAGGGCACGTAGCTGACGTCGACGGCCTCATCGATCAGGGAACCAACGAGGGTGGAGTAGTTGGGCATGGGGCGGCCGCGATCGCTGACAGTCCAGAAGGGCTGGTAAAGGCAGTGCCAGGTGCGCCGGACGACCGAGACGTTGGGCTCGCGATGGAAGTGCGGGTCCTGGTGGTCGATGGAGGGAATCATGAAGGTGCCGACGAATTCACCGGTCATGTCCTGAGTGAGGGCGACGCCGCTGAGCCGGGCCCAGCCGTGGAAGCCGGGACCATAGGGTGAATGCGAGTCGGTAGCGACGGAAATGACGGAGGTGCCGCCGATGGTGAGCAGGTTGAAGGGATCGATGACGCCGCGCCAGGCGAGGGCGGCGAGTTTCGCTGGTGTGTAGATCTGAACAGCATTCTGGCTGAGGTAGGAACCGAAGTCGTCGTAGTCGCCGGGCTCACAGCAACTGCGTGCAGGACCCAGCTGGCTGCAGGACTGGGCCGAGCAGGGACGGGGAAGTGGAACATAAGTCGGCTGCAGGCCGGGCAGGAGACGGCCGGCTCGACGCGGCGTTTCCGGCGGGAAGGTCTGCTGGGGAGCCGGATCCGGGAAGGGCATGGACGCGGGCCGGGAGGAAGCGGCGGCGATCAGGCTGGGGCGCGGCGCGGGTGCATCGGGGAGGGCGATCTGGGCTCGAGCCGCGGGGCCGAGGGCCGCGAGCAGAAAGGGCAGGCAGCCCCAGCGCAGGCTGGGGGAAGGCACGCGGCGAGCCGACGGAATGCCGGCCAGGAGAGATTGCTGCCTGCGGATGGCTGCTGCGGTCATGCGTGCTGCTGTTCCTCCAGAGTGCCGGCCAGGTTGCGCGAGGGAAGGCGCGGGCCGACAAACTCCTTCGTGATACAGACGCATTTCAGGGCGCTTGAGACTGCCGGGCGCGGGCGCGAGCACGGTAGTGGCGCCAGGCGTTGATGGCATCGGGCCAGAACTCAAGGAACTCATTATTACCCGTGGTTCCGGCGATGGAGACGAGGAAAGTTTCGAGCACCACGTGACCGCTGACACTGGGCGCCGGGTAGTACGCCATAGTGAGAAGCGAAGCGGCGAGATGTCCGAAGATGTCCGAATCGTTGAAACCGGGCCGTCCGGAGTCGCGCTGGGTGACCCAGGCGCGCTCGGCAGCCCAGGCGATGCGGCTTTTGCGGCTGCCGGAGGCCTGGCGGAGATAGCGCGGATCAGTGTGATCGACGGCCGGGAAGAGGCCGAGGACGAAGAAGCGCATGGAAAGCTGGCGGAGGGCATCGCCGCCGAGGCGGTCGCCGAAGGCGCCGGAATCGACGCCATATTTGGGATTGCCGCCGGTGAGCTGTCCGAAGCCCGCGGAGGAGAAGATCGGGATCAGGGCCGAGGGGACGACGGAGCGGTGGAAGGAGAAGCGGATTTTATCGAGAGCCGTGAGGGGCGGAACCTTCTCGCCGGGGTCGATGTACTGGGCCCATTTGCGTCGGGCACGGGGCGCATGCTGGATGGAGGAGGCCGCACCGGGAGAGGCTTTGTTGGGGAGCGACTGTCCGAAGAGCAAGGGAGAGGGAGTCGAGGTCGCGACCGACGCAGCGGGCCGCGGTTCCTCCGGGAGAGATGCGACCTGGGCGGAAGCCGCGGGAAAGAGCCAAATAAGGGAGGTTAAACCCAGGAAAAAAGAGCCGGTTGGCCGGAACCTTTGCAGAATGCTCACGTGTCCCTCATCGTGGATGAGGGTTGCCAGGGGTGGGGATGTATGGGCGGCGGCCGAATTGAGGGTTGTTCTTTGTGGTGCGCTGCGGAGCCACGGGGTGATTGACCCTGCGAGAGCGCATGGCAATACTGGACGGAGAGGCAAGAGGTGCTTATGAGCGCAGGGAATCCTGGACGGTTTGAGCAGTTCGGACGCAGGGTGGACGAGCATCTGGGCGGATGCGGCGACAGGATTGAGGACGACGTGAAGCGGGTGATCACGTATCTGAACGACAAGGTGGTGCCGGAGGTGCGGGAGAACTCGTCGAAGGCGCTGCGCGTGGCGGCGGAGCAACTGGGGCGGCTGGCCGATAATCTCGACCGCAGGCGCGGGGCCTAGTCCAGACAAGATGGAGCGCACTTTCTCTCTCCCCCGCAGATTTTCTTTGCTTGTGGCCGGCAGCCTGACGGCGCTGCTGGCTGCGGGTTGCGCGCACAAGCGGACGGTGGCTTATGAGCCGCCTCCCCCTCCGGCAACAGTGGAGACCGCACCCAGCCCTCTGCGGCCGGCGGCGCCGGGTCCGGCGATCGCTCCCACACTGAGTGGAGATGAGGCATTTGCGGACACGCACCGCCCGATTTACAGCGAGACGGGCGTGGCCAGCTGGTATGGGCCGCCGTACCACAATCGGGTGGGCGCGAACGGCGAGATCTACGACGAGAATCAGTTGTCGGCCGCCAACAGGACGCTGCCGATGGGGTCGCTGATCCGCGTGGTGAATCTGAAGACAGGGCAGTCGGCCGTGATGCGGATTACCGATCGCGGTCCGTTTGTGGCGGGGCGCATTCTGGACCTTTCAGTGGCGGCGGCGAAAGCGGTGGGGTTGTGGCGCGCCGGCGTCGGCGAGGTGAGGATCGATGTGTACAGCACGCCGAAGCCGATGGATGTGGGCGGACGGTGGTGCGTGCAGATTGGGGCGTTCAGCCATGCGGGTGCGGCGAAGCATCTGGAGGCGGAGCTGGACCGCGAATATCCAGGGGCGAATGTGATCGAATTTCAGGGGCCGACGGGGTTCTGGGTGCGGATTCGCCCGGAGCATGACGACCGAACGATCGCAACGGCCATCGCGCACGAGCTGAAGCCGAGCGAGGGCGAGGCGTGGCTGGTGCGGCTGGATTGATAAGGGCAGCGGGTAGCCGGTAGCCTGTAGGCGGGAGCCGGCGGCATGGGAATTTCGGACCGAACCGATGCCTGACTTTCGTACCGTTGCCCTCTCCGATTTGCCTTGTCCCCGCTCCGCATCACCCCTATTCTGAAGAGAAGGAAAGCTCTGTTCCGCCTACGCGAACAGGGCTTTTGCTTCTGTGCCAGAAGGTAGCCGCTGGCGATCCACGGGATTCGCCCGCTCCTTGAAATCTGCCGGTTGTTCCGCACGGAGGCGTCGGGCAGGGTAATACCCAAAAGGTATTACCCTCGAAGCCCAGCGGAATCAACGCGCGGACGCAGGCAGGCCCTGGGGGGTGGGGCTTACTCCATCGCTGGGGCGGGTTCGTGCAGGGCGGGAGTGCGGTTTGCCAGCCAGATGCCGGCGAGGATGAAGGCGTCGCCGAGGATCTGGAGAGCGGACTGGCGCTCGCCGAAGATGAGGAGTGCGAAGACCGCAGTGAGCGGAGCCACACCGAGCATGGTGACGGAGGTGGTGGTGGCGGGCAGGTGTCCCAGGGCGTAGGTGAGGGCAAAGTAGCCGGCGATCTGGCAGATGAAGGCCATGCCGAGGAGAGCGGCGAATTGGGGCCAGCCAGGGACGGCGAGCGAGACGTGTCCAAGAAGGGCGACAACCAGGAGAGTCGCCGCTGAGGCCGAGGCGGAGAGGGCGACGAGGACAGCGGAGTCGCAGGCGCCGCGGACGCGCTCAGTGACGACAAGGAAAAGGGCGAAATTGAAGGAGGCGATAACGGCGAGGCCGTCGGCGGCGGAAGCCGAGGCGAGACGCTGGTGGTCGACGGCGACGATGAGGATGGCGCCAAGGAGCGCAATGCCAAGGGCAGTCCAGAAGCGGAGAGCCGGGCGGCGTCGGGTGAGAGCCCAGGTGATGAGTCCCACAAAGACGGGGGCATTGTTGCCGAGGAAGGTGGCGTTGGCGGCCGAGGTGTGGTTGACGGCGATGTTGTAGAGGCCGATGTCGCCG
The DNA here is from genome assembly GCA_036267395.1 of Acidobacteriaceae bacterium. Taxonomy (GTDB): domain Bacteria; phylum Acidobacteriota; class Terriglobia; order Terriglobales; family Acidobacteriaceae; genus Palsa-343. The sequence goes on from DATAWD010000030.1 coordinate 17,916, forward strand.
GCAAAAAAGACGCCGCCGAGCAGGGTGGCGAAGACGACGCGGCGCGTGACCTGGGCGCGTTCGCGGCGGGCGAGGAGAAAGGGCCAGAGAGCGATGGCGGCGAAGAGGACGCGATAGAAGGCGGAGGCGATGCCCGGCATGTGCGTCCAGCGGACGAAGATGGCCGACCATCCGATGGCGACGACGCCGACGGCGAGGGCGAGGGTAGCGGTTCTTCTGTTGCGGGTCGAGGTCTGGGACACGGGTTGCTGTTCAGTTCGGTGGGCGGAAATGCGGGTCCATTCGACTCGCGTCGTGTTTTCCTGTCGTGCCCAGAAGCGGGGCACAACGAAATTCGGAAGGCTCGCTCAGGATGACAGATTTTCTTCTTTGATTGAAATTCCTGCGGATATCGGCGGGAGGGGTTCGAGGCTACCGGGTCCCCGGGGCTGACTGAGAGCGCATTCGCGACGCTTTCGTTCTGCATGATGTGGCCTGGGCGCTGGTAATCTGGAGGTTATGCTCGACTTGGGATTTGTACGGACGAATCTGGAGCTGGTGGAACGGAAGCTGCGCGAGCGCGGGGCGGATCCGGCGGCGCTGCTGGGGGATTTTCGGGGGCTGGATCAGCGGCGGCGGGAGCGGATTACCGAAGCGGAGCAGCTGAAGGCGCAGCGCAACCAGCTGACCGAGGAAGTGGCGCGGCTGCGGCGGGCTGGAGGGGACGCCACCGCGCTCATGGACGAGACGCGCGCGCTGAAGACGCGGATGGAGGAACTGGACGCGGAAGCGAACCTCGCGTCCGTCCAGATGATCGAAGTTCTCACGCGGATCCCCAATCTGACTCGGGACGGGGTTCCGGTGGGGAAGGATGAGCGCAGCAATGAAGAGGTGAAGAAGTGGCCCGAGGATGGCAAGGTCACCGAGTTTGATTTCCAGGCGAAGCCGCACTGGGAGCTGGGCGAGCAGCTGGGAATTCTGGACCTGGAGCGGGCGGCGAAGATTTCCGGCGCGCGCTTTGCCGTGTACTGGGGCGATGGGGCGAAGCTGGAGCGGGCGCTGATCAACTTCATGCTCACCGTCCACACGCAGGAGCATGGGTATACCGAGGTTCTGCCGCCGTTCGTGGTGAACAGCAAATCTCTGTTCGGGACGGGGCAGCTGCCGAAGTTTGCCGAGGATCTGTTCCGGTGCAGCGATGCGGAGGGGTTCACGCCGGGCGAGGTTCGGGACAATGATCACTGGCTGATTCCGACGGCGGAGGTGCCGGTGACGAATCTGTACCGGGATGAGGTGCTGGAGGAGGCGGAGCTGCCGGCGTCGCTGACGGCCTACACGCCATGCTTCCGGTCGGAGGCGGGTTCGTATGGGAAGGATGTGCGTGGGATTATTCGGCAGCATCAGTTCCAGAAAGTGGAGTTGGTGAAGTTCACGCGGCCGGAGGAGAGCGACGCGGAGCATGAGAAGCTGACGCGGGACGCGGAAAATATTCTGGAGCGGCTGGAACTGCCGTATCGCCGGATGCTGCTGTGCACGGGAGATACGGGTTTCAGCGCAGCAAAGACGTTCGACCTGGAGGTTTGGCTGCCGGGACAGGGGCTGTACCGGGAGATTTCCTCGTGCTCGAATTTTGAGGCGTTCCAGGCGCGGCGAGCGAATATTCGCTACAAACCGAAGGGCGGCAAAGCGACGCTGGCGCACACGCTGAATGGCAGCGGGCTGGCGGTGGGGCGGACGTGGCTGGCGATTCTGGAGAACTATCAGCAGGCGGACGGAACGGTGTGCGTGCCGGGGGCGCTGGTCCCGTACATGGGGGGACAGCGCGTGATTGCGCCGCGGACAGGAGCAAAGAGATGAGCAACGGACGAGAGAGAGAGTGGGGCCGAGAACGGGGCAGCGGGCGTGGACCGCTGAGCTACCTGTGGTGGACGCATGAGCGGGGCAGCGTCCATTACGACGTGATGGTGACGCTGATTCTGGCGTTCATTTTTCTGACACCGCGCGTATGGAACTACGGAGACACGCCGAAACCGGACTATCCGGCGGGGCAGATACGCGCAGAGGTGGATCCCGCGGGCCGGCTGATCTACGAGGTGCCGGTCAGCATGGTTGCGGCGCCGAGTGGTGTCCCGGCGGATGCGGATCTGGCGACGGCGATTGCCCAGGTGGCGGGGCCGGTGACCGTGGAGCGGAAGCAGCCGGTGAAGGAAATTGGCGGGCGGGTCGTGGCGTGGAAGGTGTGGGCGGAAAATCAGGCAACCGGCAATCGGGAATAGAGGTCGGTTCGAGCCGGGAGCCGCGAGAGTGCATCTTATCGGATCAGGATGAGAAGGAAACCCCATATTTTGATGAGAACGATGCGCATGGGATTGGCGGCGACGGCCATCGCGATGGCGGCGGGCTTTGTGCTGGCGGGCACCGGGTTGCGGGCCCAGAAGGCGGATCTGGCCTCGGTGCTGCAGCAGATGGATGCGTCGGCGGGTAAGTTCCAGGACGTTACGGCGAACGTGAAGGTGGACAACTACACCGCGGTCGTTCAGGACCATGAGTACCAGCAGGGCACGACGGCGTTCCGGCGGGCGAGCGGCGGCATGGAGATGGTCACCCATCTGAAGACCCTGGATGGGAAGGCCTATGCGGATCTGCTGTATCGCAATGGGGAGCTGGATTATTACAACCCGGTGCAGAAGCAGGAGACGATCATTGCAGCGGGTGCGAACAAGCAGGAATACGACAGCTTTCTGGCCACGGGGTTTGGCGCGACGGGCAAGGAACTGAGCGCGGCCTGGACGGTGACGTTGATGGGGATGGAATCCATCGATGGAGTGCAGACAGCGAAGCTGGATCTGGTCTCAAAAGATGCCAGGGTGCGGGAGAACTTCAGCCATGTGCAGGTCTGGCTGGATGCGAGCCGGGACATTTCGCTGAAGCAGGTGATGGTGCAGCCGTCGGGCGACTCGCGGACGGTGACGTATTCGAATGTTGAATACAACACGCCGGTGAAGAGCGATCTCTTCAAGCTGGACATTCCGAAAGGGACGCCGGTGCAGCGGCGGTAGCGCGGCCCCGGAAGTCCGACACCGAGAGCACAGAGGGGCCGATAGGCGGCCCCTTTTTCTGCGGCGAGCACAGATCTGCGTGCCTTTCGAACCACGAGCCAGGGCCGCCGGCTGGGGCAGGGCCGGCAATGCAATGCCTCTCCGGAGCGGCTAGAGAGAGGGGTTGCCGGCGATGTTCTTCGCAATGCCGGCGGCAACAGGTATTTCGACGGTCCTGCCTTGGTATGCCGTCACCATCAGGTAGATCCAGAGGATGAGGGTGATGAGGCTGACGGCGAGGGAAACCAGCGACCAGAGCGACCAGAAGCCGATGGAAGCGAACCATCCGAAGTTGAGCACGATGCGGATGATCATGAGGCCACCGAAGATCACGATGGACTGCGCGGCGTGGAAGCGGACGAAGGGCCGCTTGTCAATGAGCAGGAAGATGATCCCGGTGATCCAGCCGACGAGGTAGCAGAGCATGCCAGCGACGTTCTCGCTGAGGCCGGTGGTCGCCGGGGCGGCCATGGGTATGATGGGGGGGCCGACGGCGGGAGCGGGTGTGCCCACGACAACGGGGCCGGTGGCAGCGCCGCACTGGGGGCAGAAGGCGACCCCATCGGCAATGGACGTTCCGCACTTTCCACAAAAAGCCATACGTCACCTTTTCCTTTCGAACGTCAGGAAACTGCTGGCATGCGCCAAAGATGTGGGGAGTAGCCGCCGGGAACTGGCGCCGGGAACAGGATCGGCGTTTCGGCTAGAGAGACACTATACCCCCACTTTTCGGGATGGTTAAGACTTTTTCCGAGACGGCTCCAGGACGGGCGTTCGGGTGCGAGACAGGCCGGAGGGAGCCGATCCGGGCGATTCGGCTGGCGGATGCCCAGATTGAGGCAATGATATGCTTGCTAAAAGCAAGTAACGTTCTCCACCCCTGTCGGGAGATGCGATGGAAGCCAGTGACAAAGCAGTACAGGCGGTCCGGCGATTCACGCGGTTCTACACAGCCGCTCTGGGGACGCTGGAAGAGGGGCTGCTGCGCAGTCCGCTGAGCCTGCCGGAGGCGCGGCTGCTGTATGAGATCGCGTGATCGGAAGAGCCGGCGGCGACGGAAATCGCACAGCAACTGCGGCTGGACCTGGGCTATGTGAGCCGACTGGTGAGCCGGCTGGAGGAGCGGAAGCTGATCCGGCGAAAGAGCTCGGAGAGAGATGCGCGGCGAAGCCTGATTGTGCTGACGGCGGCGGGGCGGAAGCAGTTTGCGACTCTGGACCGGCGGTCGAGCGAGCAGGTGGAGGCGATGCTGGATCCGCTGACCGAAGAGGAGCGGGGCGCCCTGGTGCGATCTCTGGGAGCAGTGGAAGGGATGCTGGGAGGCGTGGAGCCGGCGGCGGGAAAGCCATTTGTGCTGCGGACGCATCGGCCGGGCGATATGGGGTGGGTGGTGTGGCGGCAGGGACTGCTGTACGCGCGGGAATATGGATGGAATGAGCACTACGAGCCCCTGGCAGCGCGCATTGTGGCGGATTTTATCGAGCAGTACGAGCCAGAGCGCGAGCATTGCTGGATCGCAGAACGAGAGGGAGAGCCTGTGGGGTGCGTTTTTCTGGTGCGGGATCGGGCAGAGGCGAAGACGGCCAGGCTGCGTCTGCTGCATGTGGAGGCGGCGGCGCGGGGCATGGGACTCGGGAGGGCGTTGGTGCGGCAGTGTACCGAGTTCGCGCGCCAGGCTGGATATGAGCGGATTGTGTTGTGGACGAACAGCGTGCTTGCCGCGGCGCGGCACCTGTATGAAGGCGAGGGGTACAGGCTGGTGCAGGAAGAGGAGAAAGAGAACTTCGGGAAGAAGCTGATGTCGCAGACGTGGGAATTGAGGCTTTAACCGCACCAGGGGGAAGAAGTCGGTTCAGCTACGGTAAGAAGATTCACCACGGAGTTCAGAGAGAACACAGAGGAAGGGGGGATGGACGACCAGCCCCCCTTTTCCTGCAAGCGCTCGTGAGACGATCGGCTATTCGTCGGGGCCGTTGCCGATGGGCATGCCAGGGGGGGCGGGGATTGGCTTCGCCGGAACGAATTTCTCCGGGTCGTTCAGGAACTGATTGATGCGGGCTGATTCCAGCTCGTGGAAAGCCTGATCCTGGCCGGTGCCGGAACCGCGGAGTTGATCGCGCAGGGAAGTGACGGCGGCGCGGACCGTGGCGCGAGTCATTGCGGAGGACTGGGGGTTGTCGCCGAGGGCCAGGAGCGCCTCGAGGATGCGGTCATCGACGGCAAATTTGACCTGGAGAGCGAGACCGGAGACGCTGTCGGGCGAGCCGGTGGACTTGAGAGTGGCGTCGATGACGTCGGTGAGCGAGGGCTCGGCGCTGTCCTCGGCATGGTATTCGACGAGGCGGTTGGCGCGCTCGGGATTGAAGACGAGGGCGAGAGTGAGGTCGGCGGCGGATTCGGCGGCGGCAACCGGATCGAAGGTAAGGCCGGTGGCAGAGGGGAAGCTCTCCTCGGTGCGGGGCAGGCCAGGCGGACGCGGCGGGAAGAATTTCAGGATGGATTCGGGCAGGGTGAGCGTCGCAGGTGAAAGCGTTTTGAGGACGGCAGCGAGGGCAGCTTGCTGATCGGAGGGGGAGACGATCTTTGGGAGCATCTGATCGTCGCCGCGGACGTTGTAGCGGTAATCGAGGCCACCAATTTCCTTAGCGGCGGCTTCGGCCTGGTAGCGGTGGAAGAGGTAGAGAGGAACGAGGGTGTCCTCAAGCTGGGCGAGCGGCATGTCCTCCTGAATGGCGTCAGGGCCGAAGCGGGCGAGAGCGGCAGAGCGGACCTGGAGGACGCGGTTGAGCTCGGCGGCGGGATCGGTGCCGTTATCCCAGAGGTGGGCGTGCGGATGCGCGGAACCGAGGGGACGGGCGTCCTCGTCGGTGATGTAGATGAGGCCGGTTTTTTCAGAGTTCGAAAGGATTTTGTTGAGGGCGGCGGGATCTTCGACAGCGTGACCGTCGCGGTCAAACTCGCGATAGCCGTAATCGATGGCGACTTTATCCCAGATGCCGATGCCGACGGGGTAGGCGTGCGTGAGATCGGGCACGCCGTTGGGACCGAGGGTGACCCAGGGGGCCGGGTAGTCCATGACCGAGACGGTTTGATCGGGTGGGTGAGGGAAGCTGCTGGCGGCGAAGTTGTGCGAGAGGCCGAGGGTATGGCCCGTTTCATGCGCGGCGAGCTGACGGATGCGCTGGAGAACCATCTGAAGCGCAGGATCATTGGCGGGATCGGGCGCGGCTTTGCCCTGGACATAGGGAGCGAGGAGCGCCTGGGCGATGAGGTAGTCCTGACGTCCGCGGAGGCTGCCGAGGGTGACGTTGCCCTTGATGATTTCGCCGTCACGGGGATCGACGACAGCGGCACCGTAGCTCCAGCCGCGAGTGTAGCGGTGAACCCACTGGATGATGTTGTAACGGACGTCCATGGGGTCGGCGCCTTCAGGGAGGACGTCGACGCGGAAGGTGCCGGGGGCCCAGCCGGCGGCCTGGAAGGCCTGATCCCACCAGCGGGCTCCATCGACGAGGGCCTGGCGGATGAGCGGAGGCGCACCGCGATCGACATAGTACTGAAGGGGGGTGACGGCTTCGCAGGCGTGGGTGCAGCCGGGATCTTTTTTGATGAGGCGATGGCGAATGATGAATTGCTGCGCGATGGGGTCGCCGAGGGGCGTGTCGTAGTCACGCCAGGTCATGGGGAAGTAGCCGGCACGGGGCGAGAAGCGGCGCGGGGTGAAGCCGGGAGGCGGCAGCTGGACGAACATTTGCCGTTCGCGGACGGTGACCGCGCGCGCATCGGGGGCAATCTCCTCGATGATGCGCCCGGGGGGTGTCGCTTCCTGTTGCGGTCCGGTGACGAAGGTCAGCTCGGATTCGAGCACGGTGTTCTTCGGGAAGGCTTTCGTATCCGCAGGGACAATCGTGGAGCGAGCCGGATCGATGTGATAGGCGCCTTGCTTACCGCGGGCGAGGGCTTCGCCGACGTGGTGCGCGTCCATCAGCGCGAAGGGCGTCGCATCGACGAGCACGGTGCCGTCGGGGTCCTCGGCCTCGATGGTGAAACCGGCCAGGACGGAGACGGGAAAGGATTCATGGACGACGGCCTGGGCGGCGGGACTGTCGGAAGTGGTTCGAAACTTCTCATTGGGCTCGACGAGGAGAAGCTTCGGTCCGGTGCGCTCAAAGTAGACGATGGCGCCTTCGCTGATCTGGCCGCGGTCGAGGCCATAACCGCCCAGCTGGCTGGAGCCGACGCTCCACGGAGTGGAGGTGGCATAGATCAGGTCTGCGGAGCGGGTGTGATCGTTGTCGGCGGTCAGAGGGACTTCAAGATAGAGCTTGCCGGATTTGGCATCCCAGTCGAGCGGCAGCAATCCGGGCATGTGCCGCATGGAGGCGGTGCGCTCGGCCAGAGTCTTCGCCGGCTGATCGGATGCCGGGGCGGCGGAGGCAATGCAGGTGGAGGCGAAGGCGAGCGCGAGGAAACAGGCGAGCTGGGGCTGCAGCGGTCGAACCATGAGAATTTGTAGCACAGGGGGTGAGGAAGCAGGGAGGTCGGAGCCGGGAGCCGGGAAAAACAAAACGCAGGTCCCCATTCGACTCGTTGCCCGCCGGCACTCGCTCAGGGCAGGCTCTCGGCTCCGCTCGGGATGACAAATTGCAGGGAGGAGCGAGTCCGATAGAATCCTGAGGAATGACGCAAACGCCTTCTGAGGAAGAGAGCGCGGGCCAACCGCAACTGGCGGCCCGGCTGGGGCTCTTCGACGCGACCATGATGGTGATGGGCGGGATCGTGGGCGCGGGCGTCTTCATGAATCCTTACGTGGTAGCGCAGCGACTGCACTCGCCGGTGATGATTCTGGCGGTATGGGGCGCGGGCGGGTGCATCGCCATGCTGGGGGCGTTTATCTATGCAGAGCTGGGCGACCGCATTCCGCAGACCGGAGGGCAATACGAGTATCTGCGGCAGTCGCTGCATCCGGTGTTTGGGTTTCTGTACGGATGGGCGCTGCTGCTGGTGATCCAGACCGGCGGCATGGCCGCAGTGACGGTGACGTTTGCGCGGTATTTTCTGGAGCTGACGCAGGTGCATGCGTCGGAGCACATGGTGGTGATTGTGACGCTGGCGCTGCTGACGGCGATCAACTGCCTGGGCGTGCAGATGGGCGGGCGGCTGCAGAGCCTGCTGATGGTGCTGAAAATTGCGGCGATTGCGGTGCTGGTGGGGGCCGGGTTCTTCTTCGTGCATGCGCCGCAGCCGCTGACGCATCCTGTGTTGGACCGGCCGCTGTCACTGGATCTGGTGACAGCGCTGGGAGCGGCGATGGTGCCGGTGCTGTTTTCGTATGGGGGATGGCAGACGACGAATTTCATCGCGGGGGAGATTCGGAATCCGCGGAAAAACCTGACGCGCGCTTTGGTGATTGGCGTGGCGGGCGTGGTGGTGCTGTATGTGTGCGTGAATATTGTCTGCCTGCGGACGTTGGGCGTGGGAGCGCTGGCGAACACGAGCGTTCCGGCGAGCGCGGTGATGCGGATGGTGGCGGGAGAACGCGGGGCGCGGTTGATCGCGCTGGGGATCGCAATTTCAACGGTGGGCTTCCTGAGCCAGTCCGTGCTGACCGGGCCGCGGGTGTATTTCGCAATGGCGGAGGATGGGCTTTTCTTTCGCAGCGTGGCGTATCTGACTCGCAGGACGCGGGTGCCGGTGGTGGCGATTGTTCTGCAGAGCGTGTGGGCAGTGGTGATTGCGCTGACCGGGAAGTATGAACAAATCCTGAATTTCCAGGCGCCGATTGACTTCACTTTTTTTGGACTGAGCGCGTGCTGTTTGTTTGTGCTGCGGCGGCGGGATCGCGGAGCCGCCCCGGGCGAGAAGGGATTTCGTGTGCCGGGCCATCCGATATCGACGGGGGTGTTCGTGCTGGCATGCTGGTTTATTGTGGCGAACGCGCTGTGGCGGTATCCGGCGAACAGCTCCATTGGGTTTGTGATTCTGATTCTGGGCCTGCCGGTGTATGCGGTGTGGGCGCGGCGGCAAAAGCATGAGGAGGGGCGATGACGACGACGCGGGCGATGGGCTCGGTGTATCTGGAGTGGGCGAAGATGTGCTCTGCCGCAAAATACAACCTGGCGACGAGCGGGATCATGGGGTATCCGCTGGCGGAGCTGCCCGTGAAGGCGGAGGACCTGGAGATCAACGGGCCGACGCAGTACGGATATGCGCCACTGCAGGAGCGGCTGGCGCAGTTGTGCGGCACGAAGCCGGAGTGCGTGGTGGAGGCGGCGGGAACGGCGATGGCCAACCATCTGGCCATGGCGGCGCTGCTGTCGCCGGGTGACGACGTGCTGATTGAGGAGCCGACCTATGGGCCGGTTGTCGAAGTGGCGGCGTATCTGGGGGCGAACCTCCTGCGGTTCGAGCGCAGGGAAGAGGATGAGTGGCAGGTTGATCCGGAGGCGGTGCAGCGGGCGATCACGGCGAAGACGCGGCTGATTTGCCTGACGAATCTGCATAATCCGACGGGGGCGCTGACGGATGAGGCGACGCTGACGCGGATTGGGGAGATGGCGCGGAAGAGGGGCGCACGGGTGCTGGTGGACGAGGTGTATCTGCCGATGGTGTACGGGCAGAGCGTGCGGTCGTCCTTTCTGCTGGGCGATGTGTTTGTGGCGACGACGAGCCTGACGAAGGCTTATGGTCTGAGCGGGCTGCGATGCGGATGGATTCTGGCCGAGCCAAAGCTGGCGCATCGGATGTGGCGGCTGAACGATCTGTTCGCGGCGACGCCGGTGAACGTCGGGCGGCAACTGAGCGTGCTGGCGCTGGACCATCTGGAGAAGATCGATGCGCGGGCACGAGGGATTCTCGATGCGAACCGGGCGAGCCAGAAGAACTTCTTTGAGGTGAGGAAGGATCTGGGGGGATTGCGCAGCCGCTGGGGTACGGTGAGTTTTCCGAAGCTGCTGCGCGGCTCAGTGGATGCGTTCTGCGAGTTACTGCGCGAGCGCTATGAGACGAGCGTGGTGCCGGGGCGATTCTTCGAGATGCCGGACCATTTCCGCATGGGCATGGGCGGCGACGTGGCGATGACGGCGGAGGGGCTCAAACGGCTGGGCGCGGCGCTGGATGAGTACGGAGCAAGCCAGGCATGACGCTCACCGCGCCTTTCCAGGCGGCCGCGAGGCAGGTTCGCCGGAGGGAGTGAGCGGCGTGCCGTAACAGGGATCCATCCGGATGGAATTGACGACCGGTTTGGCGGGCCAGATATAGGGGTGGGGAGCAGGCTCGGAGCGGGAGCCGGTGACAATAGCGAGCTTCCACGAGGGGACGTTGCGGATGGGCAGGATGGCTCCATCGGCAGCAAACTGGAGCGGCGGCGCCCAATACTGCAGATCGTGCCCCTTCCAGGCATCGGGGCGGGAATCCCATCGGTCGCCCATCCACATGTACACGGTTCCCTGAGGCGTTGGGATTTGTGCGATGAAGGTCTGTTGCGCGGCAACGATGGGCTTACCGTCGAGGGCATTGATATTGGCGGCGGGGCGCCACGGGCCGAGAGGATGCGACGCCATCAGCACGCGCGCGCCACTGCCGGCCTTACAGAAGCAGCAGGTGTGATCGAAGAGAGCGTAGTAAGTGTCGCCACGCCGAAAGAGCGCAGGAGCTTCGCAGTTTTTTCCCAGGATCGGGCTCACCGCGCCGGTGACAGAGTAGAAATTCGGTGTCAGGCGTTCGATGCGGATGGCGTGATCGAGACCGATGGTGCTGTAGATGAAATAGCCGGTGCCGTCGTTATCGACAAACAGGCTGCCATCGCCGGGGTGCTGGGCCGCGCCTTCGACCGGGACCTGCGAGTTAACGATGGTGAAAGGGCCGACCGGCGTGTCGCTGACGGCAACGCCGACACGCCCGTCCCACAGCTTCGGGTACCAGTTGTACCAAAGGACATATTTGCGGGTGCGCGCGTTATAGGCGACATACGGGCGGTAGTAGATGCCGTCCGGCGGAGCTTTCAATAGCTCCCCCTCGAAGGTCCAGTGGACGAGATCGGGCGAACTGTAGACCCGGAAGCGGTTGTTGATGGTGTATCCAGCGGTTTTGCCGTAGGCGGTGCCATAGAGATAGTAGCGACCGTTAAAGAAGAGCAGGCAACCGTCGTGTGCATCGAGGATAGGACCGTTGACGTCGCGGCGAGGCGCGTCATTGTGAATGGTGACCACACGGAAGGCAGACGTGGCAGCCGAAGCCGAGATGGGAATAAGACCGAGCAGCGCGAAAACCAGGAAGAGCCGCTGACGCATATTGGTGAGCCTCACGCGTCCGCCGAGTCTTTCGAGCAGGTTTTGGTTGCGGCTCCGAGGTCGGGAAAGATGGTCACCCGTAACTGCGTCGAGCCGTAAGGAACCAGCGCGATCAGCTCGGTCTGCGCATCGACCTGGGTAAAGGCGAGGTCGGGCAAGGGCGGGGTGAAGAACTGATCCTCCTGGTTGGTGATGTCCTGGAGACGGTAGTTCTCGATTTTTCGCGCCGCCACGGTGAGAGAGATGGGCGGATGCGACCACGGATCGTCGGCGAGGGGGCCGGGGGCCTGCTGCACTTTCACCTGAGCCTCCAGCGAGCCAGGCTCGAAGGCGAGGCCGTAATTCCATGCGCTGGCGGGGTTGGCGTTGTAGCCGGGAAAGGCCGGGGTGGAGTAGTCGGGCACGGTGAAGGGGGTCCAGTCCGCCTGAATGGGGAGAGAGAAAACCAGCGGGCCGCGCTCGAGGGCGACGCCACCGTAGGGCCATGCGGTGCGGGCGAGGTCCATGGGCAGGGTGAGGATGAGCGAGTCACCGGGACGAAAGCGGCGGTCCAGCGTGACGAAGCCCTTGCGCGGATTGAGAGCGACGGGCTGTCCATTCATTGCAAGCTGCGGGCGACGGCACCAGGCAGGAATGCGCAGGGAGAGCGGGAAGTGCGCCTCATGTTCGCCGGCAAACCGGAAGGTGATGGTGTCGCGGAAGGGGTAGTCAGTGCTCTGCACAATCGTGACGGGCGCGCGCTCGGAACCTACGGTGGCGCGAACGGTGGAGGGACCATAGAGGGTCGCGGCCAGGCCTCCGTTGTCGGAGCGCATCCACATGCGGCTGACGTAATTGGGAAAGAGGCGGTGGACATTGCCGCCGCAGCAGGCGGTGCGCTGGCCAGGGTTGGGCTGGTAGGCCATCATGTATCCGCCATGTTCCATGACGTTGTGGTCTGACTTCTCGGTGGCCAGGAACTGGTTGGGGCAGGAGAAGTACTGCAGCGACTTCCAGTCGTTGCGGATGGCGCCGGGTCCGGCGTTGAAGCAGGCGCGCTCGATGCGATCGCCCCACTCGCCGTCGCCGGTGGCCTGCAGCATATAGCCCCAGCCCCAGGTGTGATCCACAATGCAGCAGGTTTCGTGCGAGTCGAGAGAGGTGCGGGTGCGGAACCACTCCGATGTGGAGGGAATGCCGTCCACGAGCATGTGGTGGGAGAAGATGCGCTGCTGCGCGGCGAGTGCGAAGCGCAGATAATCCGGGTTGCCAGTGTACCTGTAGAGGATCGCGGGCAACTTTGCGGTCTCAGCGTAGGTGACCCCATGCGCGTGGATGGGCTTGTCAGCGTAGACGCGCGCCTCGCCCAGATCGCCGTGATTGGGGTTAGCAGCCACTTGTGCCAGGTAGCGACGCCAGGAGTCTTCCGCGAGGGCGAGCAGCTTTGCATCGCCGGTTTGGCCGTAGCACCAGAGCATGGGCTCGAGGTTGGTGATGTTGCGTTCGGGGAGGGCGTAGTCCGCGGGATCATTGCGATAGTGCCGCTGCATGGCCTCGGCAATGCCAGCGGGACCGACATGCGCATCGGCGCAGGCCATGAGACTGCGGAAGAAGACCATCTGCGGCCAGCGGTGCTCATCGCCTACAGGATTTTGAAAGTATGTGGGACCCAGGTAGCCGTTGGCGCCTGCGTGCTGCAGCGTGAAGAGGATGGGGACCTGGGTCTTCTGGAGGAGTGCGGAGTCGCGCATGACGATGGCCAGCCGCGTGGCGCCGTCGATCCAGTAAGCGCGCTGCTCCCAGGGCCACCAGCTGGGACCCTGTTCCAAACCGTTCCAGTACTGCGCGGTAAAGGGCCAGGAGATCTCCGGCAGCTGCGAGCCGAGCTCGGCCGCCTGTTGGGCGAGCCAGGTGTGCAGCCATCCCTGGGGCTCCACTGCGCCGGGCGCAAGCTCAGTGAAAGCGCCGTGCGGGGCGACTGCGGGGGCGATCTCCGCCGCGTGGAGACGGTCGCCGGCGAACAGCAGCGCGGCGCTGGCGAGTCCCATCTCAAGAAACTGGCGACGGTCGAGGGAAGGGTGCTGATCTGAGTTTGGGTTCATCGGGAATCCTGACGCTTTCCTCAATCTATACGCACGGTGCTGCGATCGGGCGCGTTGGCGAGCGGGAGGGAAGAAACGCAGTCGGCCGTATGGGAGATCGGGGCGGCGGAGAAAGCGGCGCGAGTCGTGGGCAGGGAGTGCCGGGTAGCAGAGAAACGGATGGCGTGGAACCGGGCAGCGTAGAACCCGGGCGTCCCACGTGCTGCCCTGGATGCCGCTGGGATTGCCCAGGGCGGTGCTCGTCTGGTGAAGGGCCAGGGCTGCGGATCAATTCATGAGTCCACCCCATATGTCTTTGTAAGCTGCCCGGAATTAGAGATCCAGGGGATCCGCAGCGGGGACTGGCTGCGATCCTTGGGCACTCGAAGATCAACATGGTGATGCGCTACGCCCATCCCACTCAGAAACACCAGACCGAGGCGATTGCGAAGGTCGAGCAGTACAAGGCGGCCCAGCTAATCGCGATGGCAGAGAACAACGGCCCGGTAGTCTCACAGGCCGTACAGTAGGCGGGTCATTACAGTTTTCGCTACAGTGGCTGGCCCGTGGGCGTCTCGCCTTTTGTCGTAAGTTGTTGAAAAGGCTTGGAGGCGCGGGCCGGAATCGAACCGGCGCATAAAGGTTTTGCAGACCTCTCCCTTACCACTTGGGTACCGCGCCCTGAAGAGAAATTCTAAACCCGAGGGAGAACCGGGGCCAGCGCGGAATGCGCCGGCAACAGGCTGGAGCGGGAGACGGGACTTGAACCCGCGACCCTCGCCTTGGCAAGGCGATGCTCTACCACTGAGCTACTCCCGCATGGTTCTTCCTGAGTATATCGGTGGAGTGGAGAGGGGTCAACGCGGACGCGCATGAGTGGGGGGCATGAGGGCAGGGTCAGGAATTTGTGTCTTGAGATCGACGAACAGACGCAGGGCCACTGGCCGATTCCTGAGCCTGCCCGGGTGGCGCTTGCCCGCAGTTCGAGACCCGGAACAATCCTTGAAGGATGGTCCTCAGGGACTAAAGCCCGCCTTCTTTTTTGGCTTTGCGGCACGACTGAAGTCGTGCCCTGATACAAAACCAGGGACAGTTTTTAAGCGAATCTCCGTCACAAGCGCTAGTTGCCGGAGTCCGCTGAGGCCGGCGCTTTCTCCGGATAATCGACGCGCACGGCGACGATTTCGTACGGGTGGAAGGGCACCGTGACGTAATCGCCGTTGAGGATGGGCAGGTCCGAGCCCTGGGGCTTCTCCATCAGATTGGTTTCGACGGCGCCGGTGGCACCGGTCGGAACGCGGAGGTTCAGCTCGCCGCCTTTGCCGGCCCACTCGTAGAAGTGGAAGATGAGCGCGTGGCTGTCTTCGGCTTTTTTCATGGCGGTGAGGACAAGGTCATTCGGTTCGACCGCGACGAAGGAGTGCTCAGCGGGGAGCGGGCCCATGTGGGGCGCCACCTGCATGGCCTGCAGACGGTAGTTAAAGTCAAAGCCGTGGCGGACGGTCATGGCCTGCTTCCAGTCACCGGCATGGGGGTAGAGTGCGATGCGGAAGTGGTGATGGCCGCGGTCGGCATTGGGGTCGGGCCAGACGGGCGAGCGCAGCAGGGACAGGCGCAGGAGATTGCCGACGCTGTCGTATCCATATTTGGACTCGTTGATGAGGCTGAAGCCGTGCTGATCGTTGCCGAGGTCGGCCCAGCGCTGGGCGGGCACTTCAAACTGCGCCTTCTCCCAGCTGTTGTTGCGGGTGGTGGCGCGCTGAATGGTACCGTAGGGGATTTCGTAGGTGGCGAAGGGACTGGTGGCGGAGAGCGCGAAGGCGTCCTTGAGGAGCACGTGCGTCTCATGCCAGTCGATGTCGTTCACGACCACGACCTGATCGGAGCCGGCGTCGAGCTGGATTTCCTGGACGAATTTGGAATTCTGCCAGTGACGCGTGATGCGGATGGCGCCGCGCATGGGGCCGTGGTCAACAACCTCGACGGAATCGGCCTGGTTGAGGAGTGTGGGCGGACGGTCGAGCGTGCCGGGATCGATATTCCAGGCGTCGTAGTCCTTGGGCGTGTCTTTGAAGGCCTGGAGTTCGTTGCCGCAGGAGCCGGCGGCGAGGGTTTCGAAGTTGGCTTTCTTGTTGTAGAGGCTGGTGATGCAGCCGGTATGCGGATCGACGACGACGCGGAGATCGGCATTCTCGAGCGTGGTGCCGTTGACGTGCAGGCCGCTGGTGAAGGCCTTTCTGCCGGGGACGACATGCAGAACCTCATAGCCGAGGGAGGGCACGTCGTGGGCCTCGATGAGGAGATGGAAGGTGCTGGTGGAGGCGTTCTTCGACAGCACTTCAGAGGGCAGGACCGCGCCATGGGCGTCGAGCACGGAGACTTCGGAAGCGGGTGACGGCATCTGGACATCGACGGTGACGTTGCCGGAGCGGCTCCAGCCCAGGGGATTGAAGACGAGCACAGGCACGCCGGCGGCGACATGGGTGTCAATGTGTTCGGCGATGGTGGTCAGCGCCTTTTGCGAGATGGCGTTGTCGGAACGGTGGACGTTCTCGAACTGTTTCTCGGCATCCTGGTAGATGACGCCGATGCCGGAGCCGGCGGCGAGGTCGTGAAAATCGTTAAAGGTGATGGTCTTCCAGTCGTCAGTGAGCTCGTCGCCGGGATACTTGTTGCCGTCGAGCCATGCGAGCGAGGCGTACTTCTCGGCATCCAGGGTCCACTCGGGAGCGTCACGGAGGTTCTTCTTCATCTGGGCCTGGGTGGTGAAGACGCCGCGGTGGTACTCGAGGTAGAGCTCACTCTTCCAGGTGGGAATGGCGATTTTACCGGGGACCGGCGTGGGCTCGTGATAGCCCTGGGCGATGGATTGGTATTCCCACTGCGGGGAGTTGGGCGCGAGCTCTTTGGAGATGGAGGAGAAGTAAGAGCCGGCAGTGCCGAACTGCATTTTGGGGACGACCTTGCCGGGCTGCATCCAGTGGACGCCTTCATCGAGCATGGAGCGGGTGGGGCCGCCACCGTGATCGCCGACGCCGTAGAGGTCCATCATCTCCGTCATGCCCGGGGCGTAGGTGCGGGCGTGGGCGAGATCGACGGAGAGGCGTACCGGATTCAGGTTCGTGTTGGCGTAATCGTGTGGGAAGTAGGTAAGGACTTTGCTGCCGTCGGGCGACTCCCACCAGAAGAGCTTGAAGGGAAGCTGATTGGTATCGTTCCAGGCCATCTTCTGGGTGACGAAGTAGTCGATGCCGGATTTTTTGTAGATCTGTGGAAGCTGCCAGTTATAGCCGAAGGAGTCGGGGTTCCAGCCGATGTGCACGTCGACGCCATAATGCTGTTCGTACCAGCGTTTGCCGATGAGGATGGAGCGCGCGGTGGATTCGCCATCGGGCATATTGAGGTCAGGCTCGACCCACATGCCGCCGACCACCTCCCAGCGACCTTCCTTGATGCGTTGTTTGATCTGGTCGTTGATCTCGGGGTAGTCGCGGGCCATCCAGTCGTTGTAGATGGCGGCAGACTGGGTGTAGGTGTAGCCGGGGTACTCGTTCATCAACTGCAGGGCGGTAGAGAAGGTATTTTTGACGGTCTGAACGGTTTCGGTCCATGGCCAGAGCCAGGCGGCATCGATGTGGGAGTTGCCGGTGAGGTGGAGGGTGGCGCGATCCATCATCGGCTTGAGCGCTTCGAGGGTGGACTGGGCGGCGCGGAGAGAGTCGTCGAATTGCTGCTGGTTGCCGGTGGCGAGGGCCTTGAGATCGACTTGCGTGAAGGCTTTGTCGAGCGTGGCCTGATCGGCCGAAGGATTTTTGGAGAGGCTCGGGATAAGGACAAAGGCGGAAAGAAATTGCTCGCCCATATCCTGCGGGCTGGGGCGGCCGCTGGCGAAGGTGATGTTCATGGGGCTGCCGGCGAAGTGCTTTTCGTCGACGGTGGGTAGAAGCTTGACGGCGATGAGGATGCGATCGCCAGGCTTGGCCTGATCGAAGAGAACGATGGGTTCGAGGTCATCGCCCATGGCGACGCGGCGGCCGTTGAAGTAGATGATCTGCGGCAAGGGGCCGTTGGCCCAGGCACTGAACTTGAACCAGATGCGGGTACCGGAGAGATCGTAACCGTCGAGGGTTTTGGGGACTTCGACCCACTGGCGGAACCAAAGGGCCGCTTTGGGGTAGGAGGCATCGACTTTGGCGACGGACCAGGAGGAATCGTCGAGGGATGGGTCTTCCCCATGGGGTAGGTCGCCGGCGTGGTAGCGCCACTGGCCGACGGGCAATTCGCTGAGATTTTCGAGCTGGGCGACCACATCACGCTGGGATTGGGGCAGGCGCTTTTCAATATTGAGGGCCTGCTGCAGAAATTGGGCGTGAAGCATACCGGCAAAAAGGAAAGCGGAGAGGAGGATGCGGCCATGCCTGAACACAGTAGTTTTCCCTCGGTGATAGCTGAGTGTACCGCCGCTTTACCTGCGGCCCAGCCGTTGAGGATACCACTTTGCGGGACCCGCGGAGGCGCCATCCCGCGGGTCTGCAGGTTTAGATCTATGAGGGATGGGATGAGGAAGAGGAGCTCACTGGATGTTGACGGTGGTCTTCAGCGGCAAATCCGCAGAGGAGTCGCCGACCATGAGACTGACGGACTCCGCCTCGACCTGGAAGGAATGCGTTTTGACATCCCAGTACGCGAGGCGTGAGGCGGGCAACGGGAGGGAGACGGTTCTGGTCTGACCCGGATCGATGGTGACGCGCTGGAAACCTTCCAGTTCCTCGCGCGCGCGCTCGACGGCGGAGTGCGGATAGTTCACGTAGAGCTGCACAACCTCGTCGCCGGAGCGGCTGCCGGTGTTGGTGACATCGACGCTGACGTTAATGGTGCCGTCTTTGGCGAGATGGCTGGTGGTGGTGCGGAGGTTGGAGAAGCGGAAGGTGGTATAGCTGAGACCGAAGCCGAAGGGGTAGAGCGGCTCGCCCTTGAAGTACATGTAGGTGTAGCCATCGCGAATATTGTAGTCCATGCGCGGGAGCAGCTGGTCGGCGGATTTCGGCCAGGTACGGACGAGATGGCCTCCAGGGTCAGCATCGCCGAAGAGGACGCGGGCGAGAGCCGTGCCTTCATCCTGCGAGGAGTGCGCCATGGTGAGGATGGCCGGCACGTTGGCCTGGGACCAGTTGATGGCGAAGGGGAAGCTGGCAATCAGCATGAGGACGGTGTGCGGGTTCTTGATCATGACCTGCTTGACGATCTGTTCCTGGGCGAGGTCGATCGACTCGCGGTCGCGTCCTTCACGCCCGTCGCTGGGAACGGTGCAGGGAAGCGTGATGCCGCCGCCTTCGGTGGGCGTGCCGTACCAGGAGTGGCCTTCGTCACCGCAGGTGGGATTATTGCCGATGACCACGATAGCAACGTCGGAAGCGCTGGCTGCTTTGAGGGCGGCATCTTCACCGTCGGGCGTGTCGTAGGCGGCGTAGTTGACTTTCACGCCGGGGCCGACCTCATTCCGAATGCCCTGCAGGGGGGTGATGGTGTAGGGCGGCGTGCCACCATACCAGTCCCAGTGGACGACGTCGGCGAGAGGGCCAATGACGGCGATGGACTTGATCTCGTTTTTATCGAGGGGAAGGAAATTGTCCTGGTTTTTGAGAAGGACAACGGACTCGACGGCTAACTTCTGCGAGATGGAGCGGTCGCGGTCGGTATTCCACGGCTCAGGGGAGTCTTTGATCTTCGACCAGGGAACCATGTCCGGGGGATCGAGAAGGCCAAGCTTGATCTGGATGCGAAACTTGCGGCGGAGGGCGTTGTCGATGTCGGAGTTGGTGACGGAGCCGTCCTTCAGGGCCTTGTGTAACTCATCTTTATAAGTGTCGAGATATTGGTTGATCCCGGCTTTGAGGCAGGCGACCACGGCTGCTTCCTGATCGGGAAAGAGGTGGCGCGGGTTGACGAGCAACTTAACCGCGCCGCCGTCGCTGGAGATCACGTCAACGCCCCACTGATCGATGAGGATGCTGCGCAGGGTGGGATTGACGGCCATCGCTGTGCCGTTCCAGGCGTTGTAGGAAGCCATAACGGCTTTAGCTCCGCCCTGGAGGAAGGCCATGCGGAAGGGGACGGAGTAGTACTCCCAGAAGAGGCGATCGTCGAAGTTGGAGGACGAGCTGTTGCGGTTGGTCTCGTTCTCGTTGGCGAGGAAATGCTTGAGGAGCGCGGCGGCTTGCCAGTAGTGCGGGTCGTCGCCCTGGAGGCCGTGGACAAAAGCGGTGGCCATGGTGCCGTTGAGGAAGGGGTCTTCGCCATAGACCTCTTCACTGCGGCCCCAGCGCGGATCGCGGTCGAGGTCGGACTGGGGTCCCCAGAGCATGAGAATTTGCCGGTTGTATTTGGGGGTCTGGGTGATGAAGCGGGCTTCGTAGCCTTCGACACCGGCGGCCTGGCGAACCAGATCGGGATCCCACGAGGCGCCCATGCCGGGCGGCTGCGGAAACTGCGTGGTGGTGATGGGCGGGCGGCCAGGGCGCGGATCCCGCTGGACGATGCCATGGATACCTTCAGAGCTGCCGATGTTCGGGACTCCCAGGCGCGGGACACCGGTACCGGTCCCGAGGCAGTTGATTTTCTCGTCGACCGTCATGAGCGAGAGGAGGTTATCAATACGCTGATCGGCGGGAAGGCGCGGATTGTCAAAAGGGTAGCGCGGCTGCTGGGCGAAGAGGGAGGTGGCAGAAACAGCCAACGAGCAGAGCAGGGCGACGAAGGGCTTTTTCATAGACGCATCCAATTTCACTCCCTGTCGGAGGCCCCAGGCCGGGCCGGCGAAGGGGCTTTGAGCCGGACCAAGGCTACCATGCCCGGAGGCTGCTGAAACGGTTTGGCAGAAGGGCGGACGATGGCGGCGGGGGAGCCGATGGGAAGAAGAATAGAGTCCATCCAATGGTTGACGGCGGCGAGAACGGGCGCGTCTAGTGGATGGTTGAGGCAACGACCGCAGCCGGGAGGCACGCATGGTGCGACGGTGGGCAGTGGCTGGACTGATTCTGTTGTTGGGTGGCGTGGTGACGACGGTTTCGGCGAAGAAGAAGAAGGACGCTGAAGCGTCCAGGTTATTCTGCCAGGCGCAGTATGCGTATGTGAGAACGATCGATGGGGATGTGCTGAATCCCAACGTGCTGCCAGAAGATCGCGATGCGGCGAACCGGATGCTGGATCAGATTCAGGGATGGAAGCGATACACGATCGTCTACCGGCCGGAGGAGGCCGATCTGGTGTTTGTGGTGCGGACGGGAAGGTTGGCGTCGGCGCAGGTGCTGGGCAGCGTTGCGCCACGCGAACCGTATCCGGGGGGATCAGTGAACATCGGACGCAATCCAGGTGCGGCAACCCAGAATGCTCAGGATCCCGGGGCTGCGGGAGAGTATCCGATGGACCGCAACGGGGGCGGGGGTGTGGGAGCCGGCGCGGGTGTCGGTCCGCCTGACGATCTGCTGCAGGTGTACGCCAGCGGCGGCGGCAACGACGTGCACACGATGTTGTGGGAGCACTCGCAGCACAATGGGTTGCAGGGGGCGCAGCCCTTGTTTGAGCACCTGCGCGACGCGGTGGAGGCGACGTGCAAAGATGCAGAGAAAAGCGGAGGCAGCCACTGACCATCCGGGACTGCGACGGGGTAAGAGATTCCGCCGGGCCGTGGGCTGGGCGCGGTTCCCGCGGGAGTTGCGCGGATGCACTTCTAAGCGTTCTGCGCGAGATACTCGTCGAGGTTCTTCATCTGCTGCGTCCAGCCGTCGCTGTTGCGAAGGAAGGCTTCGTTGCGGCGTTCGTCGGGAAGATCGCTGAAGCCGGACTCGGTGAGCGTGACCCGGGTGCCGGTGGCAGCGGGCTCCAGACGGAATTCGACCAGTGTCGGTGTTTCCTCGGAGTAATCCACTTTGGGATCGACGGCATACGGATGCCAGGTGAAAGCAAAGAACTGTTCGGGATCGATTTGCTGAATCACCGCGCGCCAGGTGAGGTGTTCGTAGCCCGGGTAGAGGATGGGGCCATGAGATTCCTCGCCGACCCTGAACGGCTCCTCCAGTTTCACGCGGAACCAGGCGCCAAATTCATCGTGATCCGTGAGGGCGCGCCAGACGCGCGAGACAGGGGCGCGGAACTCGCTGGATTTCTCGATGCGATCGGGGGTGCGGGTTGGTGCGGTGGCAGGCATAGGCAACCTCCAGGCAGCATTCTAGAGCGAAAGCGCAGAACTGGCACTGGTGTGTGAGATGAGTTTGGCGGCGCGAAAAGGTGTCCGGAGACGGACGGTGTTTCGGTGGCGAACCGGGGTTGCTCAGACCGCAGTAAGAAGCATAGGGTCGCCTTTGGTGACGACCAGGGTGTGCTCGTAATGGGCAGCCAGGCCACGGTCGACGGTGCGGACGGTCCAGCCGTCTCTGGCGAGGATGGAGTGGCCGGAACGACTGGCAATGATGGGCTCGACGGTGATGACGAGGCCGTCGGTGAGCATGTCGGTCGCCGCAGGATCGGGCCAGTTGGGAACGCTGGGCTTCTCATGGATGGTGTGGCCGATGCCGTGCCCGCAAAGCTCGCGGACGACGTGGAAACCACAGGCATTGACCTCGCGCTCGACGACGCGGCCGATATCCCGAACGCGATATCCGGCGCGGGCTACCTCCATGGCGGCGGTGAAGGCGCGGCGAGCACAGTCGGCGAGGCGAACGCCGATGGCGGAGAGGTTGATGGTGTCGCCGCCGACGATGACGGATTCAGCGGCGTCGGCCATATAGCCACCCTTCTGGATGGTGACATCGAGCTTAAGGAGATCGCCATTGCGGAGTTTGCGGTCGGAAGGAATGCCGTGCACGATTTCGTCGTTGACGCTGATGCAGGACGTGCCGGGGAAATCGTAGACGGTGACCGGTCCGGAAACGGCGCCGTTTTCGCGCATAACAGCGGTGCCGATGTCATCGAGATCGCGGGTGGTGATGCCGGAGCGAACAGCGGACTTCATGGCCTCGAGCATCAGGCGGACGATGCGGCCGGATTCGCGCAGGGCTGCGAGTTCTTCAGGGGTTGAGATGGACACGGGAGACTCCCAATTCCTATTGTCGCAGCAGCGACGCTTACTCTCCCAGCAGGAGGCGCTCACAGGAGAGGGCGCGGCCGGTGACTGGATCCGCCTCGATGAGGAGGGCAGCCATGCGCGGATCGCCTGTGGCGGCCTCGAATTTGTTGGGCATACCGGTCAGGAAGCGCTCCAGGACGAACTCCTTCTGGACGCCGATGATGGAATCGTACGGACCGCTCATTCCAACGTCGGTCTGGTAGGCGGTTCCGCCGGGAAGAACGCGATTGTCGGCGGTGGGGACGTGGGTATGGGTGCCGATAACGGCGGTCACGCGACCGTCAAGATACCAGCCCAGGGCACATTTTTCAGAGGTTGCCTCAGCGTGGAAATCGACGAGGATAATTTTGGCAGTGACGGTTTTGAGCAGGGTATCGGCGGTGCGAAAGGGGTCGTCGTTGCCGGGCATGAAGACGCGGCCCTGGAGGGAGATCACGGCGTATTCGACGCCGGAGGGAAGGATGCCCTGGTAGACTCCATAGCCAGGCGTGCCGGGAGCGTAATTGGCAGGGCGAAGGACGCGACGGGGGCGTTCGTGGCTGCCGGCGGGGACGGATTTGAGATAGTCAAAAATCTCTTTCTTATCCCATATATGGTTGCCGGTGGTCACGACGTGAGCGCCCAGGTCGAAGAGCTCATCGGCGATGGGCGGGGTGATGCCGAAGCCGCCGGCGGCATTCTCCCCGTTGATGATGAGGAGGTCGACGGAGCGGCTGGAAAGGACGTGCCCGATATGGGCGCGCACGATGCGGCGGCCGGCGCTGCCGAAGACGTCGCCGACGAAGAGGATGTGCATGGACTCAGGGTACAGGGTGTGGGCGGCCGGGTACAGAAGTGAGCCGCCGGGGGCCGGCAGACAGGGCACGCGGGTTGTTACAGATTTCATCGAATCTTACGGATAAGGCATAAAAAAGCTGTGGTAGGGTAGGTCATGGCCGCTAACACTCGATTCGCTACCGGCGTGCATGCGTTGGTCCTGCTGGCCGCCGAGCCGGATGGGTTACAGACCTCGGAAGACATCGCCGGGCGACTGAACATCAATCCGGTTGTCATCCGCCGCGTCTTCTCTCTGCTGCACCAGGCAGAGTTGCTGGAAAGCCAGAAGGGCCCACATGGCGGGTCGAAGCTGGCGCGGTCGGCGAAGTCGATTACGCTGGCGGAGATCTATCAGGCGCTGGACGGGGGTGAGCTGTTCCACACCGGGTCGCTCTCCGGAACGCATACGGCAAAGGTGGGCGCGGCGCTCAAGAAGGTTTTTGCCGGCGCCGAAATCGCGCTGCGCGAGGAACTGGACAAGACCCGCCTGAGCGATCTGGTGAAGAAGACCGGAAAGAAGAAGTAGTTATGCTGCGGCATCCGCGGCGGGCAACAGGGATCTGGAGTCGCGCAGCCAGCGCAGGCAGAGCCAGACGGCGATCACGATCAGAGAGAGGGTGAGACCGGTCCAAAGACCGGAGAGCCCCCATTTCCATTCAAAGCACAGCACAGCGCCGAGGGGAAGGCCGAGAACCCAGTAGCCCATGAAGTTCATGAGCATGGGGAAGCGGGTTTCGCCGAGACCGCGGAGCGCGCCGGTGGATACGGTCTGGATGCCGTCGAAGATCTGGAAGCCGGCCACGATGGCAAGAATGTGCGCGCCCAGAGCAACGACCTGGGGATCGCGCGTCCATATATGGATGATGGGTCGCGGAAGGACGAGGAAGAGGAGAGACATGAGCGCCATGAATCCTGCACCGAGGGCGATGGCGAGGAGGCCGGCGCGGCGGGCGCGGGCGCGATGGCCCGCTCCGAGGGCGTGCCCGACAGCGACTGCGGCGGCCGCGGAGATGCCCAGCGGAACCATGTAGGTGTAGGCGGCGCAGCTAAGGACGATTTCGTGGGTGGCCAGGGCGATGGGTGTGAGATGCGAGGCCATCACGGTTACGGCGCCAAACGCGGCGACTTCCAGAACGACCTGGGAGGCGGCGGGCAGTCCAAGCCCGAGCAGGGCGCGCAGGCGGGTCCAGTCCGGAGCCGGCCAGCGGCGGAAGAGGGCGTGCCCGCGGTCGGACTCGTGAAGCCAGGCGGCGTATACCAGCACGGCGGCCATGTAAATGCGTGCGAACACCGTGGAGATGGCGGATCCGCGCACGCCGAGAACGGGCATGCCGAAGTGGCCATAGATGAAGATCCAGTTGCCGGCGAGGTTGACGAGATTGGCGCTGATGAGAGCAAAGGCGACCGGGCGCATGCGGCCGACTCCCTGGAGATAGCGGCGAAACCCTCCGTAGACGAGCAGGGGGAGCGTGCCCCAGTTCAGCCAGTCGACGTAGGAGTGGGTGAGGCCGGCGACGGTGGGATCGACGCCGTGACCTGTGAAGAGGCGGACGGCGATCAGCATTGAAAGCATGAGCAGAGGGGTGAAGACGAGGGCAATGTACATCGCCTGGGCGAGGGAGCGATGGCAATCGTCAAGGCGGCCGGCCCCCCACGATTGGGAGACCAGCGTGTCGAGCCCGAGGAGCAGGCCGATGCCGAACAGGGAGGGGGCGTAGTAGATCGCGTTGCCGAGACCGACGGCGCCGATGGCGTCGGGGCTGAGCCGGCCGACCATTATGAGATCAACGATGGTCATGGTCATCCATCCGAGTTCGGAAAGGACGACGGGAATGGCCAGAGCGAGAAGGGCGCGCAGCTCCTCGCCGAGGCGGACGGGATGCTGAGGCTGCTCGAAGATCGCGATGGGCGCCTTCTGGCTGGTGTTCTCAGGGGACATGAGCTGGACTATTGTAGATGGCGCTGGTGGAGGATCATGGCGAGGGCTGGAGAACCGACGGCGTGTGGTAGATTCGAGAATGGACGCCTGCCAACCGCAGTAGTGGAGAGATGGCCGAGTGGCTGAAGGCGCACGCTTGGAAAGCGTGTAAACTCGAAAGGGTTTCCAGGGTTCGAATCCCTGTCTCTCCGCCATAAGCTCCGGCAAGCTGCTGCCTTTCAGCCCTTCGAGATATCAAATCCCATTAAGATGAGTTGCTTGTCGGATGTGCGAGACAGGCCCCGTTGTGCGTCTACTCCAGGCGGGAATCAGAACTTCAATGCGAATCTCGGCTCCGATCAGAGGGCAGACGATGCTGAGGATCAAAGCCCCGTTCGGCCTCCAGAGCCACCGTGCACCGCGTCCTGCACCGGCAGCTGGAGCCGTCGGCATGATGGCGCAGCAACCGCTGCCCCGTAGTGTGGTTGTTAGTCGGTCGCCCGGAGAGGCTGGAAGACTCCGGGGATTGCAGCCGGTCCCGCTCTGCCGCCATTTCGAAACATTGGTTATTCCATCGTTCTGACGTTGCTCAACCCAAGGCCCTGCGACGAGTTGAACTTTGGACCAATCACGAGCGCGATGCAGGCGTGGGACGAGCGAATACGGGGCACCAAAACAAATTTCGCCCGCCTTCACCTCCTCGGGCGTTGTCGCCTTGAAGGCGTTACAGTTGGAGACGGCTATTTTCGACCTCTCCAACTGGGCTGATCTGCAGGTCCCAGTTCCGCTGTGCAAAGCTGGTAGCAAATCTGTGCGACAGGCCAAGCCCTGAATGGCTGGAATACGTTTGCTGAAAGAAAGGAACCTCACCATGCTTAATACACGTTGCGTTCCCCTGTTCTGCTGTCTGTGCCTGGCTGTGTCGGCGGCGTTTGCCGCGCCCGTGCCGCCGGGCCAGGTCGCGAGTGCCCTGAGCTGGCGCAGCGTAGGCCCTTATACAGGCGGGCGCGTCACTACGGTGGCCGGCATCGCCGCCGAACCCAATGTCTTTTACATGGGCACAGCCGGCGGAGGTGTGTGGAAGACCGATGACTACGGCCGGAACTGGAAGAACATCTCCGACAAGGACTTCAAGTGCAACAATATCGGCGCCATGGCGATCTCGCCCTCGAACCCGAAGGTGATTTATGTAGGCACGGGCGACTCCGCTCCCCGCAATACGGTCCTGACGGGGGAAGGGATGTATAAGTCCACCGATGGCGGGAAGACGTGGAAGTACGTAGGGCTGGGCGAAACCCACATCATCAGCAGGATCGTGGTAGATCCCGCGAACCCCGATGTGGTGTACGCAGCCGCACTGGGCCATTTGTTCGGACCCAATCCCGATCGCGGGATATTCAAGACCACCGACGGGGGCCAGACCTGGAAGAAGGTTCTGTACGTCAACGACGAGACGGGCGCAATCAGCCTGGCGATGGACCCGTCCAATGCCAGCGTGGTGTACGCCTCGATGTGGCAGATCTCCCGGACGCATTGGACGTTTTCAAGCGGCGGCCCGGGCAGCGGCATCTACAAGACCACCGATGGGGGGGCTAACTGGACCAACATTTCGCACAGTCAGGGGCTGCCGACCGGCATCTTCGGAAGGACCGGCATCGCGGTGGCGCCCAGCCAGCCCAGCGTTGTGTACGCGCTGATCCAGGCGGATTACAAAGGTCAGGCGGGCGGCTTATTCCGCTCTGACGACGCAGGCCAGACCTGGAAGCTGGTCAACAACAGCATGGACATTACGCAACGCGCGTTCTATTACTCGGAAGTGTATGTGGATCCCAAGGACCCCGACACAATTTATCTGCCGAATGTCGGGCTGTATGTATCGCACAACAAGGGTGAGAAGCTGACCCCGCTGCATCCGCCGCATGGCGACAATCACGTGTTATGGATCAACCCTGATACTCCTCAGACTTTGATTGAAGGCAATGATGGCGGCGCGGCCGTTTCCTTAAACGGCGGCCAGGCCTGGAGTTCAGAGGACAATCAGCCGACCGGACAGTTCTATCACGCCAATCTCGACAATCAGTTCCCGTTCCATATATACGGCGCGCAGCAGGATCGGAGTTCGGTCGAAGGGCCGAGCGCCGTGCGCGCCGGGGTGATTCCGCCGGTTTGGACCAACATACAAGGCGGAGAAATGAGCTGGGTAGTGCCGACGCCGGGCCAGCCCTGGGTCACCTACGGCAGCGGCTATTACAGCATGGAGTGGAAGGAAAACAGCAGGACGGGTTTGACCACTAACGTGAGCCCGTGGCCGGAGTATAAGTTTGGTCTCGCCGGGACCGGAATTAAGTATCGCTATGGCTGGAATCACCATCCGGTGATGTTTGCCCCGGGCAACCCCAAAGAGCTGTTGATGGGCGCGAACGTGCTGTTCGAAACCCTGGATGAAGGCATTCACTGGAAAGTAATCAGCCCGGACCTGACGCGCAACGATAAGAGCAAGCAGGAGCGGCCCGGCGGCCCGATCAGCGCCGACGTGACGGGCGAGGAGATGTTTGACACCCTGTCCTCGATTGCCGTTTCGCCGCACTCTGACAAGATCATCTGGACAGGCTCCGACGACGGGTTGGTGTATGTAACCACCGATGCGGGCGCCCACTGGAGCCCAGTGCGGCCGCCGCAGCTGCCGACCTGGTCCACCATCACCTGTATCGAGCCCTCGCCCACCGACGCGGCCACCGCATATGTGTCGGCGAGCCGATATGACTGGGATGATTTTCGACCGTACGTATACAAGACCACCGATTACGGCAAGCATTGGACGGAGATCACTGCCGGGCTGCCGAACGACCAGTACGTGGAGAGCGTGCGGCAGGATCCGGATGAGTCCGACCTGCTGCTTGCGGGGACCAGCGACACGGTGTACATGAGTCTGGACGGGGGCGCGCAGT
The DNA here is from genome assembly GCA_036267395.1 of Acidobacteriaceae bacterium. Taxonomy (GTDB): domain Bacteria; phylum Acidobacteriota; class Terriglobia; order Terriglobales; family Acidobacteriaceae; genus Palsa-343. The sequence goes on from DATAWD010000030.1 coordinate 46,150, forward strand.
GGCAGCCGTTGAGCCTGAATCTGCCGGCAGTACGGGTGAGCGATGTGGAGTTTCAGCCCGAGCAGCATGCGATCGTACTTGCCACATTCGGGCGTGGTTTCTGGGTGCTGGATAACGTGCAGTTCCTCGAACAGATGGGAACCGCGAAGGTGGCGAGCGACGCGCCCTCCCTGTTCAAACCGCAGCAGGCCTGGCTGGTGACGCGCGGCGGTGGCGGATTTGGCCCGCGGGGCACGGGAGGCGAGAACCTGCCTTCCGGAGACACGGTGTTCTTCCACTTGCCGGCGGACTACGACGGCAGCACGCCGGTGACGCTCAGCTTTTCCGACGCGAGCGGTAAATCGATCAACAGTTTCACGCTGCACCTGAAGGCGAAAGGTAAACCGGAGCCGACTTCGACCAATCCCGCAGTGGCACGAAAGCAACAGGAAGAAAAGTTGACGACGGTTGAACCTGGCATGAACCACTTCCAGTGGGATTTACGTTACGCGGACGCTGTGGACGTGAAGGGTATCTACAATTCCGGCTTTTCGGCCGCTCCACCGGCAGGCCCTGAAGTGCTGCCCGGTAACTACTCCGTGACGCTGACCTATGGCCACACCACGCAGAAGCAGCCATTGGTGGTCAAGCTGGACCCGCAATTGCAAACCACCCAGGCGGAGCTGCAGCAGCGTTTCGATTTGCTGATGCAGCTTCATGGCGCGGTGAATCAGCTCGACACCAGCCTTAACGAGGCCATCGACGCACGCGACGCGCTCCAAAAGGCGGGGACATCCGACAGTCAGGCGCAACCGGCGCTGGACCGCCTGAACCATGACATCGAAGATCTGGTGGATCTCCAGATCCAGTCCGGTGAGGGAGCACTGGTGTATCCTCCTCGACTGCGCTCCTGGTTATCCGCCATCGCGGGCCAGATCAGTATGGCCCTGGTGGCACCGACGCCCGCCATGGTGCAGGTGGCGGATGGATACATCCAGGATGCGGCCGCGGGGGTTTCACGTCTGCAATCCGACGTCGCCGCTGCCAACAAGGTGCTGCATCATTGAGGTGGAGTCACTGGATCCGGGGGGCGATGGGAAAACGCCCCCCGCAAGCGATCCTTGATACCCCGAAAATGAGGCAGCACTCAATAAAGCGGCGCGGCGTGCGGCAGCATCCCGTTGATCGCCGGGGCTTCGGGCGGCGTTGCTCATTACGGCCTGTCAGAAACTAAAGGTCATTTGCAGATCAAGGCTGCGGTTGGATGCGGGCGAGGAGAAAAAACCTCCGGACAGAGCGTTCGATTTTCCGAACAAGGGTGATTCGAGCACGCCCACCGGCTGGGCCAGGTTCACGTTGTTAAAAACGTTTCTGCCCATGGCCGCAAAGGTCAGCGAGTAACGCCGGGGCAGCTCCTGATCGAGACGCGGGGGCCCTCCGGAACTGCTGAGGCCGCCCGGCCCGAGCCCACCTCCGGGTCCCCCCCCGGGATCGCCGCCATGCGGACTACCTCCCGGCGGGGGACCGCCAGGGCCACCACCGGAGCCGCCGGTCCCGCCTTCGACGCGTGGACCGATGCCGATCGACTTACTCATTCGCATATTCAGGCTGAGCTGCGCGGTGCCATTGCCGTAGTTGAAGGGAATCCGTGCCGCGGCTGCTCCGGGATCGAGATCGAAGACGCCATCCTGGGTCGAAATCGATCCGGTGCTGCCTGCGGTGGCAAAGGCAGGCCGATCGTTGAACTGATTGTCGCCGTTGATGTCCTGCCCCACGGTGATATTAAACGGCTGACTGGACTCGAGGACCATGAATGGACTGAGCGAGATTCCGTAGGGCGCCTGATAATTGCCGCCGAGTAAGAAGCGGTTGTGAACATCGAAGTTGGCGCGGCCATAATCAGCGTGTGGGTCGAATTGATTCGAGGGAAAGTAGGTCGCGCCGGACGTATCGGCTTTGGCAAAGTTCGCCATGTAGAAGCCGAACAGCGTCACCCGCCGGGCGCGAACAGAGTAGTTGAAGATGAACTGGTTCTGGTTGTAGATGCCGCCCGACTGAAACTGATCGATGTTCTCATTGATGCCGTTGGGGCGCGTCCCCGTGCCGGTGGCCGCATCGTAGGTTCCGGGTAGAAAGGCATTGACGTTGTCGCTCAGATACTGATGAACGCCGCGCGAATTGATGTAGGTAAGAGAAGCCGTTGCGATCTTGCCAAACTGATGTTCGACACCCACAGCCGCCTGCATATTCACCGCGGCTCTGAGGTTCGGCGCCAGCTCGTCGATGACAGGAGCCACCGTGCTGATCGAAGCCAGCTGCGAAGGCAGCGGAGCATTCTTCGTGAAGGAGGGGTTGTCGACAACGTATTGCCGCTGATGGATGCCGTTTTGCTGGATCGCATCAAGGACGTAGGTCGCGCTGAAGCGATCGTAGAACCAGCCGTAGCCGCCGCGGATGACAGTCTTCGCCGGATGGCCGTTGTTGCCGCCCGCCGGCGCCCAGGCGAAGGAGAAGCGCGGACCCCAGTCCGCGTGGTCGCTGATGCGATTCTGGGACTCGAAGCGCAGCCCGTAGCTCAGGGTGAGATTCTGCCTGGCCTTAAAGTCATCCTGGAAAAACAAAGCGGCGTCGAAGAGATCCACACGGGCGGAGGGGGTGCCGGCAGTAACGGTGTACTCGGAGGGCGTGCCGGCGGCAAAGGCTGCCAGCGAAGAGTAGATGTAGTTGCCGTTGAAGCCGGAAGTGGAATCGCTGGCGTCGCGGGTGAGGCGCAGACGAGCGCCGAAGTTCAGCGCGTGCCGGCCTTCAGCTGCCGTGGTGTAGTTTTGCAATTCGTAGAGGTCCTGATTGCTGCTTACGGCGCCCTGGTTATTCCCCCCGCCGGTGAAGGCTCCTTGCACAGTGACAGTCGGTGCACCGTTCTGCGCTGTTTGGTTGTCGCGGTCTCGCATGTACTGGAAGCGGGTCTCGTTGACAACTTTGTCGCTCAGAATCTGCGTATCGCTGACCTGCAGACTGTTCTCATAGTTCAGAACGTTGTAGCCCTGAGTCTGCAGCGCAAACTGCGATACACCATCGTTGATCTCCGCCTGACGGTCGAACATGTATCGCACGGTCAGTGTATTGTTTGCGCCCAGCTGGAAATCGAAACGTGGGCTGATATCGAGGCGCGATTGCGGATTGGCGACGGCCTGCGTGTAGTTGTAAGCGGCGCCGCCGGAGCCCAGCAGTTCGGCGTTAATGATGGAGTTGGACTGGTTATCGCGGCGGAAAACATTGGCAAACCCCGACGCTCTTTTTGTAAAGGAGCCGCCCGCGCTGCCGACCACGAAACTCGAGTAGTAGGAAGGCTCATTCGCGACAAAGGGATTCAGCGAGTTGAACGCGGAATCGTTCCCGTTGACCATGAACATGCCGTGAAATTTATCGGTTCCCGGCTTGGTCAGGATTTCAATGCGACCGTACCCAAGCTTGTCGTATTGCCCGGAAAATGGATTCTGGTTGATGCGGATTTCACGGATGGAGGACTTAGGCGGGAGCTGACCGCCGGTGAAGCCGTCGATGTAGATCTCGCCGCCATTGGGGCCAGCCGCAGGACCCGCCAGCGCGGTCAGCTCGTTCTGCATTTCATCCGGATCGTCGGAGAGGGCATCCAGATCTTTGCCCTTGATGACAATGGCGCTGGCGTTGTTGTCGGCGGTGGTGTCCACGCTCAGGGCCTGGTCGTTCACCTGGATCTGCTGCTGCTCCACGGGGATCTGCAGTTGTAAGTCCTCGGCGGTGGTTCGGCCTGCAAAGACGAGGATGTCATGCAGAGTCGCAGGCGCAAAGCCGGCGGCGGTGACCGAGGCCGAGTAGCGTCCGGGCAGCATATGCGCGAACGAGAAGGTGCCGTCGGCTCCGCTGACCGCGCTTTTCGAGCCGCCGGTATCGTTGCTGAGGACAACCTGGGCGGATGCAATGATGGCTCCGGATGGATCCGTGACGGTGCCGTGCACAGCCCCCACGGTGGTTTGAGCGGGGGAGGCGATGGGGGCGACGGTGAAGAAGATGGCAAGAATCGCAAAGAGAATTCGTTTATTCATAGTGCGCCGCTGCGTGCAACCACCGCAGCATCTTCAGGAGATCCGCGCGAACTGCTGGCGCGGATGCGGGCGATTCTGCGCAGAAGCAATTCTGCGGAGACGGCGGCTGGCAACGCGGTTCTGTGCGTGGACGACCTGATTCTGGACCCCGCGGCGCGCACGGTCCTGACCAGGGGCAAGCCTGTTGAGTTGACGGACGTGGAGTTTGCTCTGCTGGAGACGCTGATGCGATCGCCGGGGCGCGTGGTTTCGCGCGATGATCTGGCTGAGCGTGTGCTGGGTCGCAACCTGAACCCGCTCGACCGCAGCCTGGATATGCATGTGAGTCGGCTGCGCCGCAAGCTGGACGAGGCCAGCGCGAGCGGCGACCGGGTGAAGACCATTCGCGGAGCCGGGTATCAATTGCTGATACACGGCACGCCTGCGGAAGGCTTGAACTGAGCCATGCGCGGTCTCTTCTTCAAGATCTTCGCGATTTTCTGGATTGCCCAGAGCCTGATCTTCGTGATCACGACGGCGTTGATTCTGCGCCATCGGCGGCCAAGCCCCCAGATTCTTTTTCAGACGCTTTCCAGCACGTTGCGCAACGAGGCGACCAACAGCCTGGCAGCCTGGCAGTCCGGGGGATGTGCGGGATTTGAGGCCTACGCCGCGGCTCACAGCCAGAGGCTGGCGCTTGCCGATGGGCACGAAAAGCTTCTCTGCGGCGCGGCTGTTCCGGCCTCCTGGGATCGGGGGACGAATCCGGAGAGCGGCGATCAAATTGTGGGAGCGCAGTTCGGCGACCACTACGTTTGGCGCGTGCCCACCACCACCGTACAGGGTGAGCGATACATCTTCTATCTGAGCCGGCCCCATGTGCCAGACGATCATCCCTGGTATCAGGACCTCCTGCACTTTGCGTTTCCGCAGCTATTCGTCGCTATTGTGGTAGGGGGTGTGACCACGTATGCTCTTGTGCTGCTGTTCACGCGTCCGCTGGTCCGGCTCCGCCAGGCGGCGCGGGAGCTGGCGCAGGGCAATCTGAAGACGCGGGTGCAGGAGCCGGGCCGAGGCTCACCGAGGGCGCGCGAAGACGAGTTCAAGGCGCTCGTCCACGACTTCAATCACATGGCGGACCGCCTGGAGTCGATGGTTGACGCGCATCAACTACTGCTCCGCGATGTGTCGCACGAACTGCGGTCGCCTCTGGCGCGGCTGAGCGTTGCGCTGGAACTGGCGCGCGAAGATGCTGCGCCGGAGATGGCGGCACACCTGGATCGCATCGAGCGCGAGGGGGGGAGGCTGAACCAGCTCATCGGTCAACTGCTCACGCTTTCTTCCATAGAATCGGTGGATCGGGCGATCCACTTCCAGCCAGTTTCGCTCAACCGCCTGATCGGCGAGATGGTTCCCGATGCCGAGTACGAAGCCCGGCAGCGCGGGAGCTCGGTCGGCTTCACCGCGGAAGGCGACTGCGTGATTGAGGGGAACCGGGAGCTGCTGTATCGGGCGATTGAAAACATCGTCCGGAATGCCGTGCGTTATACCGAGCCCGGAACGGCCGTCGAGATTCACCTGCAGGAATCGGAACGGCAGGGAAGGAGAGAGGCGCTGCTCGAGATCAGCGACCGGGGACCGGGCATACCGGACGCGGAAATCCAGGATATTTTTCGACCGTTTTATCGTGTGGATCGTGCCCGCAGCAACGAAACGGGAGGCTTTGGCGTCGGCCTCGCTATTGCCGAGCGAGCGGTGAAGCTGCATGGCGGCATGCTGAGCGCGTCCAACCGGCCCGGGGGCGGTGCTACGATCCGACTGTGCTTCACGATGCCGGTGGGCTCGGTCGTCCCGGGTGGATCCCTACCTGGAAAGCTGTGACGGAGATAGAACGACATTTTGACGGCCGAGAATTGCCGCAGAACGGGTTTGGATTGTCAGGATCTCCGATTTGCTCATCCAGGCTCGACGACTACCGAAATGTTGGTTTAGCGTAATTGAGGCCAGACGCTGCAGTGAGCGCTGCTATTTCCAATCCACACCTGCCAAAGGAAACTTAAGGCGTATGGCCCGAAGAACGAAGTCTGGAAGATCCAGATCTCAGAGGCATTCGGCCGACATCTATTGCTGCTGCTGTTCGATCTGCTGCAGTTGCAGGATGGGAGAAGCGGGCGGAGGGGGCTCCAGTGCCCGCTCGACGTGAATGGACCAGTCTTCCGGCATGGGCCATTCCTGCTCGAGCGGCGGCGCTTCAGCATGAGCGGTAACCTGAACCACAACGTGCAGTTCCCCCGCTGGATGGCCGCGATAAATGCCACGCGTAGGCGGTACATCGGAGTAGTCACGGCCCAACGCGGTGCGGATGTGCACGTCATGAGCCAACACATTATTGGTGGGGTCGAAGCCCACCCAGCCGAGATGAGGCAGGAATGCGTCAACCCAGGCGTGAGTGGCGAGGGGCAACGAGCGCAATCCGTCATGAGGGGTGTGATACAGATACCCGCTGACATAGCGGCAGGGAATTCCCAGCAGGCGAACCAGCGCGATCATCGTGTGCGACAGATCCTGGCAGACGCCCTGTCGCTTTTCAATGGCCTCGTCGATCGTTGAGTCCACGCGCGTGCTGTTGGGCACATATTCGAAGTAACTGTTTAACTGGGAATTCAGCTCTCGCAGGACCGTCATCGGATCGTCGCGCCGCCTCACCCCCAGCTCCTCCGCCAATGCCAGCAGCCGCGGCGTAGGCTCGGTTAGCCGACTGGGCAGCAGCATCTCCCAATAATCCCCGGAAGCCATCATCGCATCCAGTTCGTCCCACGCGGAGCCGTCCAGGCTTTGCGGAACCGGCGCGAATCGCTGCAGCTCCACCAACGATTCGGCAATGATGACCAGAGTCCGGTGCTCGCTCGGTATGTCGAAGTGATGCGTGCTGTTGCCAAGATGATCGCGATAGGTAAAGAGCCTGCACCTGGGGTTCACGGACAGAGAGAAGCTGAGACAGCGCTGATTCGTGTCTGTTCGCGGATGCATGCGCGTCTCCATCATCGTCTCGCAAACTGCGGTCGAGTATTCGAACCTCGTGAAATGGCGGATGGAAAAGAAATTCATGCTCAGGCTCCCGGAAGCTGTCACAGCGCAAGGGCCGTGTCGATGGAGTAGCTGATGTAAAGCCGGTAGATGAGTTCCTGGATCGCTCTGCACTCATCCAGCACGTGGCGCAGGTAGGTAGCGGTGTCCTGCGCGATAATCTCACTGATCTGGGCAAAGCTGAGGGAGGCGCGCAGACGTCCGGCGCGCCGTGACAAATCCTCCGAGGGAGCACGACGGCCGTCCTGCTGGATGCAGGTGAGTGCATCCACCAGCGAATTGATGGAGAACCAGAGAGAATGCGGAAATGCCCGATTCAGCAGCAGGAACTCGAGAATCCTCTCCGGCGTGACATCCGCCGTATGGACCGTGCAGTAGGACTCAAAAGCAGCGCAGCTGCGCAGCAGGCCGATCCATTCGAGGTAGTGCGATGGATCCATCAGCGCCTCTCCATCGGTAAACAACTCCCGGTAATACATTTCCAGGAGGGTCGCGATGTGCATAGCGCCTTCCATGTGGCGGCCGGCGCGAATGAAATGCCACCCCTCTCCATGGGTCATGGTCGTGTCGGTGGCCCCCTTGAACAGGTAGATGCCCTCCAGCACCGTTTGCATTGCGTCAGACAACATCGAGGAGGTCGGCTGGCTGCGGAATTCAGCGACGCGGTGATAGAGACGGTTCAGATTCTGCCATTGTTCACTGCTGATCTCATCCCGCACCTGCCGAGCATTCTCTCGCGCCAGCGCGATGCATACAGCCACGGAGGCGGAGTCGGTGGTATCGAAGACCAGTCGGCGGGTGGTATCGCCCACGTCGGTGTCGGGCGCATCGGCGGTGCTGCCCAGCGCGCGCATAACGCGCCGCCAGCGAGCGTCACTTTTGATGCTGGAGCCCTCCAGCATCAGATTCATGTTGACATCGAGAATGCGCAGGGCATTCTCCGCTCGCTCGAGGTAGCGGCCGATCCAGTAGAGGCTGTCTGCGACTCGAGAGAGCATGGCTAATCGTCCAGCACCCAGGTATCTTTGCTGCCCCCGCCCTGCGAGGAGTTCACCACCAGAGAGCCTTTCTGCAGCGCGACGCGAGTCAGGCCGCCGGGGACGATATTGATCTGATCCCCGTAAAGGATGTAAGGCCGAAGGTCAACGTGGCGAGGTTCGATCCTGTCCCCGACCATGCAGGGCGCGCACGAAAACGTAAGCGTGGGTTGGGCGATAAAGTTCCGCGGATTCGCCTCGATGAGGCCACGGAACGTTTCGCGCTGCTCAGCCGTGCTGTGCGGCCCCACCAGCATGCCGTATCCGCCGGACTCGCCGACGGGCTTCACGACCATTTTCTCGAGATTGGCGATAACGTGCTGCCGCTGTTTCCTGTCCGTCAGCAGATACGTCTCCACGTTGTTCAGCAGCGGCTCCTCGCCCAGGTAGTAGCGAATGATGGCGGGAATATAGGCATAAACCGCCTTGTCGTCCGCCACGCCGGTGCCTAATGCGTTGGCTACGGTCACGTTTCCCGCCCGATAGGCGTTGAGCAGGCCGGCAACTCCGAGGACCGAGTCGGCCCGAAAAGCCAGCGGATCGCTGAAATCGTCGTCAACGCGACGGTAGATCACGTCCACGCGGCGCAGCCCTGCGGTCGTCCGCATATAGACGACGTTGTCGTGGACGATCAGGTCGCGGCCTTCGACCAGTTCGATGCCCATCTGGCGGGCGAGATAGGTGTGCTCAAAATAGGCAGAATTGTAGACGCCGGGCGTCAGCACCACGATGTTCGGATCATGGCGTCCTTCGGGAGCCAGTGAGCGCAGCGTGCTCAACAGCAACTGGGCGTAATGGTCGATCGGCTTGACGCGATAAGCTCGGAAGAGCTGGGGCAGCGTCCGTTTCAGAGCACGCCGGTTCGTCAGCATGTAAGAGACGCCGCTGGGAACGCGGAGATTATCCTCGAGGACGACGAACTCTCCATTCTGCAGGCGCAGCAGATCCGTTCCTGTAACCGCGATGTAGATGTTGCGCGGCACCTGCAGCGCTCGCATCTCGCGCCGAAAATGCCGGCAGGTGTAGATGATCTCGCGCGGTACCACGCCGTCGTTGAGGATCTTGTTCTCGTTATAAATATCGCGCAGGAAAAGATTGAGCGCCGTAATTCTCTGCTTGAGCCCCTTCTCGATGGACTGCCATTCGCTGCGGGAGATGATGCGTGGCAGCAGGTCGTAAGGGAAGATGCGCTCGGTTCCTTCATCGCGGCCGTAGACGGTGAACGTGATGCCCTCGGTCAGGAACGAGAGGTCGGCGGAGCGCTTGCGCGCTGCCAGGTCTTCTGCCGGCATCCCCAGAAACGAGCGCAGCAACTCTTGATACTCCGGCCGCGGATCGCCGCTGCTGGCAAACATCTCGTCGAACGCGTCCCCCAGCGCATAGTCCGAAAGCGCCTCATCAGGAGGCACAGGAAAAGCTGCGTTCATGCGGCCTCCTGTAGTTCTTCCGTGACGACCGTGAATCGAGTCGGGGTCGTTTCTCCGAAGGTTGTTGTGATGGCCACATCGGTGGCATCCCGTCCCCTCGCCATCACCACCCGGCCGATGCGGGGGCGATTATGCCGCGCATCAAAGGTCCACCAGCGGTCACCCAGAAAGGCTTCGAACCAGGCGCTGAAGTCCATCGGGTACGGTGCGACGGGCACTCCAATGTCTCCGAGATATCCGGTGACGTAGCGCGCCGGGATGTTGAGGGCGCGACAGAAGGTGATGGCCAGGTGCTGAAAATCGCGGCAAACCCCTACCCGTTCTGCGTAAACATCGAGCGCAGTCTTCGTCGGTCGCGCTTTCATGTAATCGAAGGCGAGATGCGCCTTCACCCACGCGCAGATCGCCTGCACCCGTCCCCATCCGGGACTACAGCCGCCAAAGAGGTCGACCGCTATGCTCGACATCAGGTCCACTTCGCAGTAGCGGCTGTTCGTCAGGTAGCGCAGCGTCTCAGAGGGTAGCTGATGAACCGGGACTTCACGCGCGTCAGGATCCGACGGATCCGCCGCCCCGGAGTCGCGCACCACCACCGAGGAGAATATCTGCAGCCTGCCCGCCGGGGCCAGGAAACGAACGGCGAGATTTCCAAAGGCGTCCTCGTAATTCTCGACGGGAAGACATGGCGAGACCTGCACCAGGTCCGGCTGGTCGAGATCGGGCTGGCGTGAGGGATGAACGCGGAGGAGCGCGAGGAATGTGGCCCCGTGAGGGACGTCGAACTCGATGTCGTAGCCCAGACGGATCAGCATCGCGCTATCCTGTCCTTACCCTGCAGTGGATTGACGGACAAAGTGGCGGCTGAGGTGCGACAAGGGACGTCAGCGTTCACTATTTAGTACTACTACCGCCGCTGTTGCGCAAGTATTTTGCCTGAATCGGGAGAAACGATGACGTACTGCGTAGGAATCAGAACCCATGAAGGCCTGGTGCTCGCCTCCGATTCCAGGAGCAACGCAGGCTACGATCAGGTAAACACCTGCCGGAAGATGCACACCTTCGTTATTCCCGGGGAGCGTGCTTTTGCCCTCCTCAGCAGCGGCTCCCTGTCGCTCGCCCAGTCGGTGATGACCCTGCTGCGGCGAGATTTTCGTGGGGGGACAGGACTGGCCACCGTGGTCAATTTCTACGACGCGGTCCGCTGCGTGGGCGAATATGTTCGCAGGATCTCGGAACTGGACCGCGACGCGCTGGAAAAGGATGAATATCACTTCAACATCCACCTGCTCATGGCCGGCCAGATCAAAGGCGAGGAACCGCAGCTTTATCTCATCTATCCGCAGGGTAACCCGCTGACCGTCACGACGGAGACTCCGTTTCTGCAGATCGGAGAATACAAATACGGTCGGCCCATCATTGAGCGGGGCGTCGTTTACAGTTCAACCACCCTGGCCGCGGCTGCGAAATACGCGCTCCTGTCGTTCGATGCGACCATGCGTTCCAATGTCACGGTCGGCCCTCCTATTGAGATGCTCATGTACCGCAATAACGATTTGGAATTCGGCAACTATCGCCGCTTTGCCGACGACGACGAGCAACTGATCTCCATTCATCGGCAGTGGGAGCGCTCTCTGCGCAGCGCAGTCGAAGCCCTCCCCCCCATCGAGTTCAATGCGTGCCTTCCTAACTCCTGAGACCGAAATGCCTGGCGCTTCAGCGCCGGGCCGCACCGTGGAGAAACGGCCCAGCGGCTTTTCACGCCCGCCAATCCCTCGAGAGGCCTGGTGTGCAACCGTAGAGCACCCTGCCTTCGCCGTGATGGGCCGGTTCAGCGAAACTCGCCGCTGAGAACCCGAGCGAGGAGGATGGTGATCCTCTCCGCCATAGAACCTATGCGTTAAGCTTTACCCCGCGCTGTGCCGCACAAACTGCCGGGCCGCCAGCAGAATGGCCGCGCACCCCATCAGAGTAAGCACCGTCGCATCGACCCACAGATCCTCGATACCGGCCCCTCGCAAAATGATCCCTCGCAGGATTCGGATGTAGTAGGTCGCCGGGATTACACGGCTCAGGCCGCGGAAAAACAGCGGCATGTTCTCGATCAGGAAAATGTAGCCCGACAGGAAGACCGACGGCAGCACGGTCCCCATCGCCAGTTGAAACGCCTCCGCCTGCGTCTGCGCCAGGGTCGAGATGACCAGGCCCAGCCCCAGGACCGTCAGCAGGAAGGGGAGGGACAGCGCGAGCAACAACAGCACGCTCCCGTGCACCGGCACCAGGAAGATCACCCGCATAATGGCCAGAATCGCGCACAGTTCCGCAAACGCCAACACCCCGTAGGGAATCATCTTGCCCACCATCAGACCCAGGGGCGCCACCGGCGTCATGGTCAGCTGCTCGAGGGTCCCGCGTTCCCGCTCCCGCACCAGGCTCAGCGCGATCAGCAGGATCGTCATCACCTGCAGCAGGATGGCAATCAATCCAGGCACAAAAAAGTTGGCCGCCCGCGTTGCCGGGTTGTACAGGACCGACGGCCGGACGTCGATGGGCAGCTGTCCGTTGGGCAGCACCAGCGCGAGGGACTGCTCAAGCGCAACGCCGGTTGCAGAACTCATCGCCTGCCCGGCGACGGTCGAATCCGATCCGTCCACCAGGACCAGCACGCTCGCGGTCGTGCCATCCTGCAGTCGCCGCGCGTAATCGAACGGGATCCGGATACCGACCCGCGCCTTACCCGCGCGAATCGCCTCATCCAGCTCGGCCGGGGACTGCACGCTGCCTCGGACCGCGAACACATCCGAGGCTGCAAATCGCGCGATCAAATCCTGGCTCTCCTGGGTGTGCGAATCGTCGAGCACCACGGTCGGCACCTGCCGCACATTCGTATCGACTGCAAATCCAAACAGGAAGAGCTGCAGAATCGGGATCAAAAGAGCGAAGAACAAGGTTCCCCGGTCGCGCGTGAGGTGCAGGAATTCTTTCCGGCACACCGGCACCAGCCCGCGAAACAACAACCGGAATCGCGCTCCAAAGAGGCCGTGCTGCTTCATCGCGACACCTCCATGATCCGGTGCGTCAGAGTCACAAAAACATCTTCGAGCGACGGCTCGATCGTCTCCACCCGCGCTCCCGGCAATGCCGCCCGCAAACCCTCGAGGTGCGTCGTCTCCACCAGCGCGTGGATCGCGTGCCCGAAGATCGTCGCCTCCCGCACACCCTCCATCCGCCGCACCCCATCCAGGATCGCCGACGCATTCTCCACATCGATCTGCACCCGCGCCGTTCCTGCCGGATTGGCCTCAGGCAGCCGCCGCAACTCCGCAATTGAGCCCAGCGCCATCAGCTCCGACAGGTAGATGTATCCCACCCGTCCGCATCGCTCCGCCTCATCCATATAGTGTGTGGTGACAAAGAAGGTCACGCCCTGGCCGGAAAGCTGGAACAGAAGATCCCACAGCGCCCGCCGTGCGACCGGGTCGATCCCGGCGGTTGGCTCGTCCAGAAAGACCACCTCCGGCGAGTGGATGATGGCGCATGCCAGGGCCAACCGCTGCTTCCACCCTCCTGACAACTGCGCCGCCCGCCGCGCGAGATACGGCCGGATTCCGGTCAGCCGCAACACCTCCTCCGTTCGCTCCTGCGCCTGCCGGCCGTCGAGGCCATAGATCCCCGCATAGAACGCCAGGTTTTCTGCGACGGTGAGGTCCTCGTAGAGGCCGAATTTCTGCGACATGTATCCCACGTGCCGCCGGATTTCCGCGGCATCTCTGCGAATATCCATGCCGAGGATCCAGCCCGTCCCAGCCGACGGCTGAAGGAGCCCGCACAGGGCTTTGATGATCGTCGTCTTGCCCGACCCGTTCGGCCCCAGAAATCCGAAGAGCTCTCCCCTCCCGATCTCGAAGCTCACATCGTTCACTGCCGTGAGCGCGCCAAACCGGATGGTCAGATGATCGGCTGCAATCACCGCGGTCATTGCAGGCGCACCGTGGCCGACATCCCCGATTTCAAAACCTGCTGGGCGTTGTCGACGTACACTTTTACGCCGAAAACCTCGTGCTCCCGATCGCTCTTTGTCTGTACGTTGCGGGGCAGGAACTCCGCCTCGGATGCGATCTGCCCGACGGTTCCGGTGAAAGCTCGGCCGGGATAGCTGTCCACCCGCACGGCTGCCTTCTGCCCCAGATGCACGAGCGCCAGATCGGTCTCCGGCACGTACACCTTCACCCATAGCTGGGAGGCCTCCAGCATCGTCATCACGATCCGCCCCGCCGGCACCAGATCCCCGGGCCGCACGCTCACCGTCTCCATCACCGCGTCCGCCGGAGCCGTGAGAGTCGCCTCGCGCAGGCGTGCATTCAACTCGTCTACCTGTCCCTGAGCCTGCAGCAGTCGTCCTCGGGCCGCCTCAATATCCTCGATCCGGAATCCCCGCCGCTCGAGTACCGCCGCTGCCTCCGCCTGGTGGTAGCGCGCCTCCGCCGAATGCAGATCCTCCAGCCGGGTTCCCGCCTCCAGCAGAGCGAGCTTCTGCCGTGCCGATTCTGCCCGCTGCGCCGCCGCATCCTTCCGATCCCGTGCGTCGTCGAACTGCTGCTTCGAGATGATGTCGCTCGCTACCAGGCGCGCCATGCGCTGGTAGAAGCTCTGCGCGTTCGCCGCGTCGGCCTGTGCTGCCGCGTAATCCGCTTTGGCCTGATCGATCTCCTGTTTCCGCGGCCCGTTCTTTGCCTCCTCCAATGCCGCCTGTTCTGCCCGCGCCGTCGCTTCCGCTTCGGCAATTTCTTCGGGGCGGTTCCCGCGCACCATCTTTTGCAGATCCGCCTGGGCCTGCAGCCGCGTCGCCTCCGCCTGCATGTGCTGCGCCTTGAGTTCGTCGCACTCGAAGCGAACCAGCACCGACCCCGCCTTCACCCACTGGCCTTCCTCGACGGGCACCTCGGTCGCGCGGCCGCCCACCTTCGAACCGATTTCGATCTCCCGCGTCTCCACCGTCCCCGCGTACTCGAATCGCGCCCGGCGGCCCATCCACGTGGTGAGGATCCAGAACGCGGCAATCGCCAGCGCGAGGGCTATTCCTGCTAATACCAGGCGCCTCTTCATGCCAAACCTTCTTTCAGTGCCTGCAGGCGGTTGCGCAGGGTCGTCATCAACCAGGCCGGCGGTGCGTTTTCCCGCATCAGCCACTCCAGCATGGTCGCGATAAACAGCGCAAACAGAGTCTCGGCCGCCAGCCGCGCCGGCATCCTCCGTCCCGGCATCTTCCGCAGTGTTGTGGCCAGGACGCCGATCGCCTCCTCCCGCGCCGCCAGCAACAACCCCGTCGACGCCTGTTGGAACATCGTCGCCAGAATTAGCTTTTTCGCATGTCCGGTGATGCGGGCGTTCTCCGCCGCCAACTTCAACACCAGCGCGGTGATCGCCTCGAACGCAGGAATCTCTCCGCTCGCCGCAAACTCAGCCACGACGGCTTTGAGCTTCGCCGCCCGCGCCGCCGCAATCTCCCGGAGCATCAACTCCTTCTGCGGAAAGTAATTGAACAGGGTCGCCCGCGAAACACCCGCGGCGGCAGCGATCGCGTCCATCGACACCCGCTCGTACCCGTCCCGTCCGAATAACTCAAAGGCCGTGCGAACGATCTCTCCACGCGTCTGCTCGCGCCGCCGTGTCCGCAGGTCACCTGCACGTGCATTCATAAAATGGACGATAGTCCAACAAGTGGACGCACGTCAGTCAAACCGAGCGGCGCTCATGACGAAAGTAATCTTCTGGTCATGACATACGCTGCAGGTGAACGGACGGACCGTCGGCTTCAGGCAGGTCGCGGACAGGCTCATGCGCGCACGGAGCGATGCAGGTCTACCGGAGCTTTAAAGGGGCGATCGACGTCAACGGTTGGGAATCAATGTGGAGTCGTCTGCTTGCTGACCTTTCGTCCTGCGTCGGGGCCGAAGCTGCACAACTCGTCGGCGAGCTTTGTGGGCACGAGCGTGAGTTCGTGTAACTGGTTCTTGACCAGCAGCGCATTGAAGCCCGTGATCTGTTGGTGCATGTCCTTCCATGCGGCCACCGTCCGGTTGTACTTCTTACAGTCGCTCTCCCAGGTGGCAATCTGGGTGGGGGTAGGCGCCATATCCAGGCCGACCTGCATCATGCTGACCATGGTGTTGTAGGCATCGTTTAACTCCACGAAGGATTGCAGCGCCTTCGGATCGGGAGTCCCACGGCGTCCGCCAAAGGAGCCAGGAGCCGGGACCACGCCGCCAAGCTTCGTCAGGCTGGCGTCGAGCGTCTTTGCCTGCGCGGCTACATCCGTCGGGAGCTTGTCTTTCATGACTGAAGCAAGCTGATCTTTGACGCCTTCGACTTCCTGATGACCGTCGTAGCTCTGCTTCATGCCCTTAACGGAGAGCTGCGTAAGCCTGTTCTGGATGCGCAGCGCGGCCATGAGCGCAGGGCTCTGGCCGACGCGCGGATCGTTCACAACGGTGACGTCGCGGGTGTAGACCTTTCCGTCTACGGTGAGTTTCAGGGTATAAACCCCGGGGATCACCTGCGGCCCATGCGGTCCGGGATTAGTAGAGCCGGCCACCATGTTCATCTGATTTTCCAGATCGTGCCGCAGCGCGGGCGGGTCGTCATACTGCAGATTCCAGTTGATGCGATTCAGGCCGACGTGGCTGCTGAGGGCGCGCGACTCGGGGGCGGCCAGCCAATAGCGCGGATAGTCTGCGCCTTCGATTGGTGGCGGCAAGGTGCTGGACATGGTGCGCACCCGATTGCCCTGCGCGTCGAACACCTCGAGCTGGATTGGCGCGCTGGGCCGCTGGCTGAGGTAATAATCCACGAGCGCACCGTACGGCACGTTGGGAGCATGGGGCATTTCGATGGAGAACGGCTGGTCCCAGTTGCTGTTGATACGGGCGCGAATGGCGTCTTCGGGCGGAAAGAGGTAGACGGACGATGAGCTGATGCGCTGCGTCTCGGTGGCAATCTGGCGCAGCGGAGTGATATCGTCGAGCACCCAGAAGCCGCGTCCATAGGTGCCGATCACCAGGTCGTTCTCGTGATGATCGGTATGCACATCCAGGCCTCGGATCGAGGTGCTGGGGAGGTTCTGGCGCAGCGACTGCCAGCGATCGCCGCTGTCGAAGCTGACGTAGACCGTCGTTTCGGTGCCGGCGAAGAGGAGGTTGGGTTGTTTGGGATCGACACGCATGCTGTTCACCCAACTGCCGGTACGCTCGTCCGAGGGCAGGCCGTTGACGATCTTCGTCCACGTCGTGCCGCCATCGGTGGTGCGCCAGATCAGCGGCACGTCGGCGTCTTCGCTGTCGGGGAGGGTTTTGCCGCGCTCGGCTTCGATGCGGCCGGAGAGGAACGCGGTGTTGACGTCGCCGCCTGCCTCGATGGTATTGAACTGGGTGTGGGGCGGCACGTCGGCGATGTTGCTGACATTGGCCCACACTTTGCCATGGTCTCGGGTGACGTAGATCTGGCCGTTGGTGCTCACGGTCCAGATCACACCCGGTTTGATCCTGGAGAGGGAGAAGTCCGCAATAGAGGGCGGCGGTGGAGGAGGCGGCTGGCTACCGGCCGGCGGTGTGGTCGCGTTCGCGGGCTTGGGCTCGGCCGCGGTCGCCGGCTTGGGGGCTGCTGCTGGCCTGGGCTTGGGCTGTGGCTCCTTGCCGCAGGCAACCTCAGGCGCACCTTTGGCCGTGGTCAGGTCCGGGCTGACGGCCGTGAACGAATGAGCGCCGTCGCGTGAGACGAGCAGGCACTGGTAGGCGACATAAAGAACATCGGGTTCAAAAGCGGTGTCGAACTTCTTCTGAAAATCGCGGTAGGCGATATACCGGGTGGCATCGGCGCCGAAATTGGGCGCAACGTTCTGCCATTGTCCGGTCGTCATATCGATTTTGATCAGGCCGCTGCCGCCGCCGCCAGGCCCGTAGCCGACGCCGTAGAGGATGTTCGGGTCTTTCGGATCGGGGGTGATGACGCCAAACTCGGAAGATGGCACCGGGCTCCAGTCCGTGAAATTGATCTGGCCCCAGTTGCCCCGACTGCTGATCATTACCGCGCCCGTGTCCTGCTGGGCAGCGATGATCCGGTATGGATACCGATCATCCGTTGCGACGTGGTAGACCTGTGCAATGGGCTGGGTGTACCAAAGGCTCCAGGTCTTGCCATCATCCAGAGTCACTGTGGCGCCCTGGTCGGAGCCGACCAGCATCCGTTTTCCATTGGTGGGATCGATCCAGAGCTTGTGGTAATCCTCACCGCCGGGAGCACCTTTAAAGGGCTCAAAGGTGGCGCCACCATCGGTGGAGCGGTACATGGCGGTGCTGACCGTATACAGGATGTCCGGGTTCTGCGAGTCCACAAAGACGCCGCTGCTATACGACCCCTGGCCGTTACTGATGCGGAGATCCTTCCCCGCCATGTGCCGCCAGTTGGCGCCGCCGTCGTCGGAACGGTAGAGGCCCGAGCCTTTCTCGATGTTGTTGCCGACAATGTACATCCGCTGCCCCTGGGTGTGCATGGCCACCGCGACCGCAACACGACCGGGGAAGGGCGGAATTTTGATCTCTGTCCACGTCTTGCCTTCGTCAGTGGATTTGAAGACCAGCGGCGGCTTCTTTTTGGCCTCATTGGTGGCCCCGAAGCCGAAACCGCCCGTGCCCTGCGTGGCCGCCAGCATCACGCTGGGATCGTCGTAGGCGTATTCGAGGTCGCGTGTGCCGTCATAATTCTCGGGCTTCAGGACGCTGGTCCAGTTCTGGCCGCCATCGGTGGAACGGTAGACACCGCCGCCGTGATGACGGCTGTCGCCCAGGGCGGAGACAATCACCAGGTTGGGATCTGTGGGGTCGACGAGGATGCGGTCGATCTTTACCGTGTCCTCAAGGCCGATGTGCTGCCAGGTTTCGCCGGCGTCGATCGACTTCCACATGCCGTTGCCCAGGCTGCCGCCAATGGGGTCGCCGGCCCCGGCATAAACGATCCGGGGATCCGAGGGGGCGACCTGGATGGCGCCGACGCTGTCCACCGAGGGCTCCTGATCGAAGATCGGAAACCAGGTCACGCCGGCGCTGGTGGTTTTCCAGATGCCGCCCTGGGGAGTGCCCATGTAGAACGTGCCGGGTTGGCCGATGACGCCCGTGACGGACGCGATGCGTCCGCCGTGGAAAGGACCGACGTCCCGCCATTGAAGTCCGGTATAGAGGCTGGGATTCACCTGCGCCTGCGCGCTCAGCGCAGTTGCCAGGGTAAGGGGGAAAATCAGTGCTCCATAAACGACCCAGGACACTCGCATCATCCAGTCATGACCTCTCGCAGAAAATGCCGACTATTCGGCGCGTAGTATACAGGAAGGTCGCAGGCAGACGTCTGCGCGGCAAGGTCGATCATCCAGTGATGCGAATGGTGAAGTGGGCTTCGCGCCAGTCATGCCGAGCCAATTCCGCCCCCGACGAATGCTGATATCGAGTCTTCCTTAGCCGATAAGGAAGACTGGCGGCTCCCGTATCCAAAGTAAGCCTGGCGCGGCTGGGCGCGTTACTGCGTGATCGCAAAATCAGCGTGCAGGCTGGCCCTGGAATCTCCTCCAGCCCAGACATCAAACTCCGAGGCTTCCACGACCCATTGCTTCGTTTCAGGATCCCAGAACTGCAGTTCGTGCCGTCCCAGAGGGAAGGTGAGGGTCTTGGTCTCGCCCGGATCGAGAGCGATGCGCTTGAATCCCTCCAACTGGCGCACGGGCCGGGAGGCCGATCCGTAGCGCTGATGGATATAAATCTGGGCAACCGCATCGCCTGCCACCGAGCCGGTATTGGTCACGTCCACGCTCACTCCGTCGGTGTCGCCCGCGCCCATGCTGGTTTTGCTCAGACGGAGGTTCGCATACTGGAAGGTGGTGTAACTGAGCCCGTAGCCGAAGGGGTAGAGCGGCTTTGAGTTGATGTCCCAGTAGCGCGAGGTGAAGCCCGGCCGGTCCTCAGGCTCATGGGTCAGGTTGTGGTTGTAGTAGAGAGGTTCGGCGCCGGCGACGCGCGGCCAGCTGACGGGCAGCTTGCCCCCGGGATTCACGTCGCCAAAGAGAACATCGGCCACAGCGTTACCGCCCTGGGTGCCGGGATACCAAGCCTCCAGAATGGCGGGCACGTGCTCGGACGCCCAGCGAATGTCGAGCGGCCGCCCGTTTTCAAGGACGAGCACGACCGGCTTGCCGGTGGAGGCGACAGCTTCCAGCATCTGCTCCTGAATGCCGGGCAGATTGAGAGTGGCCCGCGACGAGGCTTCACCGTTCATATTGGCCGCTTCGCCCATGACGGCGACGACCACATCGGCGTCCGCTGCAGCAGCTTTGGCTTTCGCGATCCAGTCAGCAGTTTCCTCCGGAGTCGGCGGCGGAATCGGCTTTCTGTGGGCCATCACGTCCAGGAGGCCCGGATACACGCGCGAAGGCATAGGGCCGGCGACCAGAGTGACCTGCGCATCGGCGCCGAGCTTATTTTTGATTCCCTCATAGACGGTGACGGGATGGCTCTTGCTTCCGGATCCGAACAGACCTTCCACGGTCCATCCCCCTTCGATGTCATGCCCGGAGTCGGCAAGCGGACCGATCACGGCGATCTTCTTCAGGTCTTTTGACAACGGCAGTGTGTGGTCTTCATTGCGGAGAAGCACCATGGATCTTCCTGCCAGTTTGCGTTCCAGGACAAGACCCGCAGGCCGGCTGAGCATTGCGTCCACCTTCGACGCGTCGACGTAAGGGTGGTCGAAGAGGCCCAGATCGACTTTGGCTTCGAGAATCGGCAGCACCATCTGGTCGATGTACGCCTCGCTCACTTTGCCTTCCTTCACCAGGTTGGCAAGGTTGTGCGTGTAGGTCTGGCTGGCCATATCCATGTTCACGCCGGCGGTGATGCCTTTGTAGGCGGCGTCGGCCGGATCTTTGGCGAGGCCGTGCACCTGCAGGCTGGCCACCGCGAAGGCGTCCGACACAACGAAGCCCTGGAAGCCCCAGTCTTTGCGAAGCACGTCGGTGAGCAGCCAGTGGTTGCCACTCGCGGGCACGTCGTTCAGATCCATGTAGGCGCTCATAAAGCTGCCGGCGCCGGCTTGTTCCGCCGCATGGAACGGAATCAGATAGACGTTGTGCATCAGCTCTTCGGGCACGTAGGACGAGTCGTAATCGCGTCCGCCGTCGGCGGCGCCGTAGCCGGCAAAGTGCTTCACGCAGGCCAGCACACTCTCGGGTGAAAGATGCGCACCTTGGAAGCCGAGCACCTGCGCCCGTGCCATCGCGGCGCCAAGATACGGATCCTCGCCCGCGCCTTCCACGATGCGGCCCCAGCGCGCGTCGCGCGCAATGTCGACCATGGGCGTGAACGTCCAGTCGATGCCCGCGGCCCGCGCATCCTGAGAGGCCCAATGCTGCGCCTGTTCCTCGACCGAGGGATCCCAGGAGGAGGCCATGGCCAGCGGGACGGGAAAGACGGTGCGGTATCCGTGGATGACGTCGAATCCGAAGAGAATGGGAATATGAAGGCGAGACTTGTCGACCGCAAGATGCTGGAGCCGGTTGATCTGGTTCACATCGGTCAGCCATAGGATTGAGCCGACCTTGCCCTGGGTGATAAGGTCGTCCGGTTTGTCACCCGGAACGCCAGGAAACACGATGCCGGCCGCCTGATCGAGTTGGCCCACCTTCTCGTCCAGAGTCATCTGCCGCAGCAGAACTTCAGCCTTCTGCTTCGCCTGCTGGCTGAACGGAGTCGTCTGGGCCGCGAGGGAAGCGCCGATGAGAACTGACAATGAAATGCAAACCAGGGCGTGCGCGGAAAACCGCTTCAACAGCATCGTTCGTGTCCTCCAAAGAAATCCCAGCGGCATCTTAGTGTCGCGCCGGGGTTCCTTCAATGAAAAAAGAACAGAGCGAGTGACAACTGTATCTGCCGCGAGGTAACCGCGGTGTTAAGAGGGGACGCCGCATCGACCAGCGGCGTCTCTTCCGGCGAATCAGACTCCCGGGGGTTACGGCTCCACGGGCGGCCCCGCGACGACACCGGTGAGGTGGTGGTCCGCCATCCTCTGATCAAAAGCCGGAACGTCGGTCTTGAGGAAGTCGTTGAACTTCCGCAATGCCGCGTCGTACTCAGGATCGAGGAGCTTCTTTTGGTCGAGCATGGCGGCCGTGGGCGCATCGTCTTCGCCTTCCAGGCCTCCATCGAGAGCCAGCAGATGCTCGTGAACCTGGTCGGGGACGCGGAGGGTGGACTCGGCCGCGCCTGGATTGCTCGTGATCTGCCCCTCCGCCGTCTTCATCTGCGCTTCCAGCGTCTCAATCGCGGCGTTCACGTTCTTTTCGTCCGGCGTGTCTTTCACGACGACGCGCAGTGCGTCGAGCTGAGCCTGAATGGCGGCAATCCGGTTGAGAGCGACGTCGAGCTGCGAAATCTCGTGCAGCACCGCTTCGCTCAGATGGTACCGCTGTTCCATGCCGGCAGCATCTCCGTGGGAACCGGGATCGTTGGCGACGGTGAACTTCTGGGTCATCGTTTGGCCGCCGATGGTGAGCGTGGCCGTGTACTCGCCCGGAGGAACGAGCGCTCCGGAAAGCGGCCCCTTGAGAAATTCTTTGCCGGCCTGCCAGCGGACGGGACCGTCGGCGCGCAGATCCCAGGCGAATCGCTGCAAGCCTTCTTTCGTCGGGATCCAGGGGATTTCTTTTGCACCCTCAGACTGGACCTCTTCTTTGGCCGCCTGAGTGGTTGGTTGCTGCTGTTGTGTTTGGGAGGAGCCAGCCCCATGCGCGGCCTTTGCTTCCTGCTGTTCTGGATGCGGGGACTCGGGTTGAGCCTGCGTTTCAGCGGCCGGTGGCAGATCGCCTTCCTCGGGCGGAGCTTCGCCTGGTTCGAGTGTGTGCGTGCCTTTCAGCGTCCGGACGACGTGACCCTGGGCATCGGTGATCACCAGTTTGCCCGGTTCCTGTTCATCGTGTTCGACAAAGTAGCTAAGCTCAGCGCCGAAGGAAGGATTCTTGCCATAGAAGGCACCATCGCCCAGCGGTTCGACCTGCGACCAGGGCCAGAATCGGACGGCGGTCGGCGGCGTAAACAGGTGGGCTGTTTTGTGGGCGATCGCCGGAGTGAACTGCTGGAAGGGTGTCAGATCGTCCAGCACCCAGACAGATCGGCCGTGCGTGCCGACGACCAGAGAGTTCTGCTGGGCGTCGAGCGCCACATCGTAAACCGCGGCGTTGGGCAGACCCAGGCCGAAGAGATACCAGTGCTCGCCCGCGTCCCATGAGACGTAGAGACCATTTTCGAGACCGGCATAGTACAGGCGTGGGTTGTGCAGGTCGCGTCGCACCACATGCGCGCAGATGTCGTCGGGCAGGTTGCCGCTGATCGACGACCACGTCGCGCCGTAGTCGGTGGTGCGAAAGAGATAGGGCTTGAAGTCGCCACTGAAATGGCGGTCCACGGCGATCACGGCCTGGCCAGGATCGTCCGGCGCCACATCGATCGATTCCACACGGCCCCAGGGGGGCAGGTCAGGAATGCCGCCGGTTACGTTCTTCCAGCTGGCGCCGCCGTCGCGGGTGACCTGAACCTCGCCATCATCCGTGCCCACCCAGATTACTTTGGCATCGCTTTCTGCGGGAGTGATGCTCAGGATCGCGTCATACACCTCGGCGCCGGAGTTGTCTTTCATGATCGGGCCGCCGGACGATTGCTGCTTCGCCTTGTCGTTGCGGGTCAGGTCCGGACTGATGGGTTTCCAGGTACGTCCTCGGTCCTCGCTCCTGAAAAGCACGTTGCCGCCTGCGTACAGCACCTTTGCATCCTGCGGCGATACAGCGAAGCCGGCGTCCCAGGCAAAACGGTAGGGCAGATCGGCGACACCGTTACCTGCGATATCGCGCGGATAGGGCTCCATGTCATGGGCCTGTTGCTCACTGCGGTCGAAGGTCGTCCAAACGCCATTTTGCGTGCTGTTGTAGATGAGGTCAGGATTATCGGATGCCTGAATGGCGAACATGCCATCGCCGCCGTTGAGCGTGAACCACATGCGATCCAGAATGCCGGATGGGTCCTTGCTGCGCGAGGGGCCGCACCAGGCGCTGTTATCCTGCAGGCCGCCACAGACGGAGTAGAAGGGTCCGCTGCCGGTGCTCACGTGGTAGAACTGGCCGATCGCCAGGTTATGCACGAACGCCCAATGGCGGGCGTTGTCGCGGGAAAGAGCGATGCCGCCGTCGTTGCCTTCGATGATCCGTCCGCTGCCATCGGGGTCAATCCAGATGGTGTGATGGTCGCCGTGGATCTGTTTGGCAATGGCGTGAAAGGTGCGGCCGCCATCGCTCGATTCCTCGAGATCGTTGGAGAGCGCGAGAAGGTGATTCGGGTCCTTCGGGTCGACGGCAATATGGGAGAAGTAGAAGGGCCGGACATCGACTTCCTGGTTCTTGCTGACCAGGTCCCAGTGCTGGCCGGTATCGTCCGAACGCCAGAGCACGCCTTCGTCGGAGCCCATTACCGCGTAGACAACGTTCGGCTCGCTGGGAGCAATGGCCAGACCGATGCGCGTGACTGGTTTCTCCGGCAGCCCATGGCCGCTCAGGCGCTGCCAGGTGGTTCCGCCATCGATGGATCTGTAGATGGCGTCTTCCGGGCCGCCGTCGGAATAGCTCCATGGTGTGCGGCGAAATCGATAGGCGGCGGCAAAAAGAACCTGAGGGTCCTCGGGGTTCATGGCCAGATCCGCAATGCCCACGCTGGGTCCCACATAGAGGACCTTCTGCCAGGTGGCGCCGCCATCGGTGGTGCGGTAGACGCCGCGGTCTTCGCTGTCCTGCCACGGACTGCCCATGGCGGCGACGAGGACCGTGTCCGGGTGATGCGGGTCGACCACGATCCGCGAGATCTGGAAGGAATGCTCGAGCCCCATACGCTTCCAGTGCGCGCCACCGTCGGTGGATTTGTAGATCCCGTTGCCGAAGGAAACGTCGTTGCGGACATTGGCTTCGCCGGTTCCGGCCCAGAGAACGCCAGGGTTCTGCGGATCGACGGCCAGAGCTCCAATGGAGGCCACGCTCTCATGCTGGAAGAGTGCCGTCCACGTCGTGCCGCCGTCATCGGTACGGAAGATGCCGCCATCCGCCGCGCCGACGTAGTAGAGGCCCGGTTTGCCTGCGACGCCGACCACTGCGGTGACGCGACCGCCGGAAATCGCCGGACCAATCTCGCGGAAGCCGATGCTGCGGCGGACGACCATCGGCAATTCGGTGCGGCCTTCGTCATTCGCCTGTTGCGGACCGGAAGGTCCCGCGAAGGGAAGGGATTGCGGCGGAGTGGTCTGGGCGAGAGTGAGGCCGGAAGCGGCGCACACCAGCAGCCCCACGAACCCAAGGGTCCCGAAGCGAGAGCGCAAAGGCATGGTGATTCCTAAGAGAGGCAGAGGATGGGAGCCAGCAAAGGAGCCAGTGTATCACCGGGTTACGGGCTCATGGCTCGGGCGTGAAGCGCATCGGTGGTGCGACAATCGTAGGCGTGTTTTGCGCCGTCTCTCAGGGGCGGCATTCAGAAGGAGATGATTCTCATGAAGCGTTTTCTGATGGGCCTTAGTATTCTCGCCATCGCCGTCAGCTTGCCCGCGCAGAAAAAGCCGGTGCTGAGCCCACCCGCCAAGGCCACCGCGACGATCAACGGAAAGACGATTTCGATTACCTATTCTGCGCCTCGTGTGCGTGGGCGTGAGGGCCATATCTTCACGAAAGACGGTCTCATCAGCCACGATCCGCATTATCCGGTGTGGCGCGCGGGCGCGAACTCGGCGACCACGCTCGACACGGATGCCGACGTGAAGATCGGCGACGTGTCGGTGCCGAAGGGCAAATACACGTTGTTCGTCGATATCGCCAATCCCGATCAGTGGGAGCTGATCGTGAACAAGCAAACCGGCGAGTGGGGCCTGAAGTACGACGGCAGCCAGGATCTGGGCAAGACGAGGATGCACATGAGCAAGCCGTCACAGATGGTCGAAGACCTGCGCTGGACGATCAAAGACGAAGGCAATGGTAAGGGGATGATCACCCTTACCTGGGAGGATCACAGCGCCTCAGTCCCGTTCGCGGTGCAGTAAGAACGAGTCGTCAGCGCGGACGCCGGAGAGTTGCTGTGCGTCCGCGCTGTGTCTCTTTGTCGACCGCAGCCGATTGCAAGCGGTGCAGCAGGTCGGGCGGAACGGTGACGAAGACAGCCGTCGCGGTGGCCAGAGCGTGTCCAAAGGTGTCTCTGAGGGCACCTTCTATGTGATGGCGGCGCCCTGTGGTGCTGACGTGGCGCGCGGTGAGGACGAGCGGCTGGCCGAGCGGAACGGGACGCAGATACTGCACATCGAGAGCGCGGGTCATGGCGACGATGCCGCGTGCGCGATTGGCCTTGCTCATGGCCTCGTCGAGGAGGGTCGCGATGATGCCTCCGTGCGCGTGTCCAGGCGGACCGGCGAAACGGCCGGCGAGACGGAGGCGGCAGACGATGTTCAGGTCGGCATCGATGAAGAAGCGAAGGCGCAGGCCGGAAGGGTTCTCGAGCCCGCAGCCGAAGCAGCGATTCAGGGCACCGTGGGCGAGGGGCGTGAGGGCGGATGGAAGACCTGAGGACTGGCCTGAAAGTCGGGTCGTCATGATCGATTGCAGTGTACCCCCCACCCCCCAGGGGATGGACCGTGGCAACAAGCTCGAATCAAAGGGGTTGGAGGGTAATACCTTTTGGGTATTACCCTCTTGGAGGCCTCTTCTGCGCTTCTTAACTTAATTTAAAGATGTCGCGCATGTCCAGCGCGTAGTTGATTGATATTGCGTGGCTTATCTATCGCGCTTATCGAAGTTTCAAAGAGCGAATACAGACTCAGGTGACTCGGGGATCCAATGAGCCCGAGACGCCGATGGGGATTTTCCGCCTGGGCGGAGAATCCCCACTGTGAATCAGGTTAAGGGTGCTCCGAGAGTGAAGGCAAGGGAAATCCGGGGTGAGTAGGGTACGGAGGTCACGGCAGGGTCGACGTTCAATTCGGAATGAGCGCGGTGGGGCGGATTCAGTAGGGTTTTGGTGAAGCCAGGCTCGCTGCGGAAAGGACGATGCGCAGGGTGAGGTGGGTTTCAAATCGGTCCCGTGGAAGTACGTTCGGGCGGAGCGCGGAGTGATTCGCGTTGGAGTTCATGTATTCCAGGAGTTTGCTTCTTGCTGTGGGGTGAACCTGGCGCGGTCGCGGGGGTGGAGGTGGGGGTGGGGGAGGGGGTGCGGGTGTGATGGGGATTCTGGCAGGGGTAGCAGGGTAAAGGATATAAAGGACCGATCCTGATGTCCGGAAGGCCCAGCGCGTGACATTACTGACCGATCTTCAACATGCGCTGCGGCGGCTCAAGCTGGCCCCTGTGTTTACGGTCACCGTGGTCCTCACGCTGGCGCTCGGCATTGGCGCCTGCACGGCGATCTTCTCGCTGATCGACGCGGTGATGCTGCAGTCCTTACCGGTCACGGATCCCTCGCACCTCTACCAAATCGGCACGGGCAAGACCTGCTGCCTGATGAATGGCATGGAGGGAGACTGGGATCTCTATTCTTTCAAGCTTTACAAGCGACTGGCAGCGGACATGCAGCCGGAGTTCGACGAGGTGGCGGCCTTTCAGGCGGAACCGGGCGTGCTGAGCGTGCGCTACGGCCAGGACCGTGCGCAGGCGCGCGCCCTGATGGGCGAGTATGTAAGCGGCAACTACTTTCAGACGCTGGGCGTGAAAGCTGTGGCCGGGCACATGTTCACGCCGGAAGACGACCGGCGCGGCGCTCCGGCGGTGGCTGTGATGAGCTATCGCACCTGGCAGCAGGATTACGGCAGCGATCCGAAGATCATCGGCGCGACTTTCCAGATAGAGACCTTTCCCTTCACGATCGTCGGCGTGGCGCCGCCCGGTTTTTTCGGCGACACGCTCACCGGTCATCCCATGGATTTGTGGGTGCCGCTCTCGGTCGACTACCTCACCGATGCGGAGGCTCCCTACTGCGACATCCCCTCGATGGCATGGCTGCGGATGATTGGCCGGCTGAAGGGCGGTGCGACCACCACAGGGGTGGCAGAGCGTCTGACGGCCGATTTGCGGCACTGGCTCACGAGCGAAGACGCGCTCGCGCCGCAGTTTGAGTCGCAGCTGAAGGATCAGCTCCCGCGTCAGGTCATTCGCCTCGGACCCGGGGGACGGGGGATCGGCGAGATGCGCGATTCGTATGGCCGGAGCCTGCGGATCCTGCTGGGGATATGCGTGGCGGTGCTGCTGGTCGGCTGCGTCAATGTGGCCAATCTGCTGTTAGCGCGAGGCATGGCACGGCGTCCGCAGATCGCTCTGCAACGGGCGCTGGGCGCATCGACGGGACGGATTCTGCGGCAGTCGTTCGCCGAGAGCCTGCTGCTCGCCGTTCTGGGGGGTGCTCTGGGTGTGGCCGTCGCCTGGGCTGGAGCAGGGCTCGTGGTGCGGCTGGCTTTTCGCTACGCCGTGGTCGTTCCGGTGCATGTCACCCCGTCGCTGCCCATGCTCGGATTCTGTGTGGCTTTATCGATCATCACAGGTGTGATCGCCGGGACGGTGCCGGCGTGGTTCGCTGCTCATACGGACCCGATGGTTTCCATGCGAGGCGCGACGCGCACGATGGGGACAAGCGCAGGGCTGCCGCAAAAGGCGATGGTGATACTGCAGACGACGACTTCGTTGGTGCTGGTGGCCATCGCCGGCATGCTCACGCAGAGCATCCATCATCTGCGCGATCAGGACTTCGGCTTTGACGCCCGTAACCGTGAGATCGTGACCATCGAACCGCCGCTGGCGAAGTACACCCTGGCCGACCTCGACCGGCTGTACCGGCAGCTGACGATACGGCTGGAGGCGCTGCCGGGAGTGCGCAGTGCGAGCGTGGCTCTCGACAGCCCGATGAGCGGGCACTGGTATGACTACGTCGTGAAGCCAGGGGAAGGCGTGCCACCCAGTGACAGTGCGCACCGCGTGGATTACGACCGCGTCGGGCCGGGTTATTTCGCGACGATCGGTCAGTCCGTGGTGGAGGGCCGCGGCATTTTGCTCTCCGACCGGGAAGATACGCAGCATGTGGCGGTGGTGAACCAGGCGTTCGTGCGCAGGTTTTTCCCGAAGGAAGATCCCATCGGCCGCCATTTCGGCTTTGACCAGCCGGCTTACAGCGACAGTTTTGCCATTGTGGGGGTGGTTCGCGATGCGAAATACGCCAGCGCTGCGCTGCCACCCGAGCCCATGGTGTTCGGTGCGCTTGCGCAGAGCATTCATTACACCGATCCTGCGCTGAAGGAAAACGAGAAGTGGACGCATTTTATCGATGGAGCGCAACTGTGGATCAGCGGCAACATGGGCCGGCTGGAACCACAAATCCGCACGGTCTTCGCTGAGGTCGATCCCAACTTCGCCATTGTCGATATGCACCCGCTGCAACAGCAGATCGATGTGCACTACGACCAGCAGCAGACGGTGGCGGAGCTGAGCGCGATGTTTGGCGGACTGGCTATCCTTCTGGCGTCGATCGGTCTCTACGGGGTGATGGCGTACGCGGTTGCGCGGCGGACGGTGGAGATCGGCGTGCGCATGGCCGTGGGAGCAACACGGATCAACGTGATCCTGCTGATGCTGCGTCTGGCCTTCGTGCAGGTCACTCTTGGGATCGCCCTGGGTCTGGCACTGTCTCTTGTTGCCAGTCGGCTGCTGCATTCCAGCCTGTATCGGGTGGGAGAAGTGGATCTTGCGGCTCTGAGTCTTGCCACCGCGATTCTGCTGTTCAGCGCGCTGATTGCGAGCCTGATTCCGGCACAGCGCGCGGCGAGCGTGAATCCGGTAACGGCTCTGCGCGCCGATTAGAGAGGCAGTTTCCCGGTTTCGGCACGGGCACCGGCAGACAGCCGGTCGTGTCAATCAGACGCCGACGGGGAAGGGCTTGGGGGCGGATTCTTCCAGGTTAGCGCCGGAACGCCAGCGCTCGAAGCGCCCCTGGAAGAGGGAGAGCAGGCCGGTGTAGAGGTATCCGATGACGAAGAGGAGCAGGAAGGGCACGGTGAAGTAATTCTCGTTGGCGACGGCGTACCAGATGCAGAGGACGAAGTAGCCTCCGATGAGGAGCTCGATAAAGGGGATGATGCCGAGCCGCTTGCGGTATTTCTTTGCACCGTGGGATTTTTCGCCGCGCTTCTGAACGCGGTACTTGGGCGTGCGCTTAAAGGCGCTCTGGATGCCGAAGACGGCTTCCATGACGGCGATGGAGTTGGTGATGGTGAGGCCGATGCCGAGGGCCATGAGGAAGGGCAGATAGAGGAAGGTCTTGAACCAGCGGCGGGGGAAGAGCTCTTTCTGGGAGACGAGATAGAAGGAGGAGATGGAGAAGGTGGAGGCCAGGAAGAGCGGGAAGTCGATGAAGAGCATCTCCCACCAGCCCTGGTAGAAGCGAATGATCATGGCCGGCATGAGAAGCACGGAGAGCACGATCATGAGCGGATAGCTGATGTTGGCGGTGAGGTGATACCAGGCTTCGATTTTGGCGCGGAGGGGAGCGTCAGAGCGGAAGACGCGGGGCAGGATCTTTTTGGAGGTCTGGATGAGGCCTTTGGCCCAGCGCTGCTGCTGGGTCTTGAAGGCGGTCATCTCGATAGGGACCTCGGCCGGGCACTCGACGTCCTGAAGGTATTTGAATTTCCATCCGAGAATCTGGGCGCGGTAGCTGAGGTCGGTGTCTTCGGTGAGGGTGTCGTGCTGCCAGCCTCCCGCCTCGGCAATGACGCAGGTGCGCCACATGCCGGCGGTGCCGTTGAAGTTGAAGTAGAGGTCGGAGCGGGAGCGGGCGCCGTGCTCGAGGACGAAGTGGCCGTCGAGGAGGATGGCTTCGACCTGGGTGAGGAAGGAGTAGTCGCGGTTGAGGTGCGTCCAGCGGGTCTGAACCATGCCGATCTGCGGTTCCGCGAAATGGTGGATGACGCGGAAGAGCCAGTCGCGCGGGGGGACAAAGTCGGCGTCGAAGATGGCGACGAATTCACCTTTGGCGACTTTGAGGCCTTCGTGGAGGGCTCCTGCCTTATAGCCGGTGCGGTCGGTGCGGTGCAGATAGAAGATGGGCTGCCCCATCGCCCGATAGCGCTGGACGATGGTTTCCGCGACAAATTTGGTTTCGTCGGTGGAGTCGTCGAGGACCTGGATGTCGAGGAGATCGCGGGGATAGTCGAGGGCGCAGACGGACTCAATGAGTCGGTCGATAACGAACTGCTCGTTAAAGATGGGGAGCTGGATGGTGATGCGGGGCAGCTGCTCGAAGTGGTGGGCCGGCGCGTGGGTGGCGTTCTTCCGGTGGTGATAGTACTGCCAGACCAGCTTGTAACGGTGGATGCCGTAGACGGAAAGAACGATCATCACCAGGAAATAGGGCGTGAGCAGGAGGGTGTCGAAGGAGAAGAGTTGCCAGTGGTAGAGGTTCTGGAAGGTGTGGTCGCCGTAGTGGGTGCGGAGGTAGTGGCGGAAGTCGTTTTTAACGAAGAAGAGGGCGAGGTTCTGCGCGGAGGAGGAGAGCAGGCGAGCGGTGGTGGCAGTGAGCAGGGCGATGGACATGGGCTCGCGTAGTGGCCGAGGTGATCTGGGCTCAGGGACATTGTAACGGGATGGGGGGAGTGGGCCGGGTGACGGGGAACACCGGGTGGCAGCGTACAGGGTGCAGTGTACTGGGTACAGGGGGCAGGGTGCTGGCGCGAGCCGGGTTGGTGGGCGAGGGGCTGCTTCAGTCCCTGGAGGGTGGAGGCGGGCGAGTGCCCGGGGTGGCTCGCGCCCGGAGCTGGACTCGGATGGAGGCCAGCTATCGGCGGCCGAAGCGGTAGACGATGCCGAGGCCGCCGCCGCGATTTTCTTTGAAGGTGGTGTTGTAGTCGGTGAAGAGATCGTTGGCGTTGAAGCGGATGGCGAGGGCGGGGCCGAGGTTGTAGTCGGCGGAAACGCCGGCATCGGCGTTGAGGGCGGTGGAGTCGGTGAAGAGGCCGACGAGCTGGGGAGGCAGGCCGTTGGTGCCGGTGCCGAAGTTGCCGTGGCCGGCGCCGACGAGGCCCTGAGCGGTCCAGGTCCAGTGCTGGCCGCGGAAGAAGCGGTAGGTGCCTCCGCCGAGGAAGGTGTACTGGCTGATGCTGGGATTGAAGACGGAGTAGGGGTTGGGGCCGACGTAGGAGGTGCCGTAGTACCCGCGGAAATCGGCGGTGAGGCCGAAGTTGCCATAGCGGAAGTCGGTGATGCTGATCTGCCATCCGGGTTCGTTTATGCGCTGGAG
Organism: Acidobacteriaceae bacterium; assembly: GCA_036267395.1. Taxonomy (GTDB): domain Bacteria; phylum Acidobacteriota; class Terriglobia; order Terriglobales; family Acidobacteriaceae; genus Palsa-343. The sequence continues at coordinate 78,123 of DATAWD010000030.1, forward strand.
GTATTTGCCGGGATGGAAGCGGAGATAGGCGCCGCCGAAGGTCAGCTCATATTTGTGGCTGTAGGTATCGGCGATGATCTGGCGGATGCGGATCTTGCGGCGGGCGTTGACGCGGGCCTGGGCTTCGCGGAGGACCTGGGCGCGCTGTTCAGGGCTGGTTTCCTGGAGCGCGGGCTGGCTGGACTCCGGGGGAACAATGGGAGCGGGCGAGGCCTGGGACGGATTCTGATTCTGATCCTGGGAGGTTGTGCTCTGGGCACGCAGGGTGAACGGAACGAGAAGAAGAACAGCCAGAAGCGGATACAGGGTGTATCCGAGAGACTTGCGCGAATGCATGAACCTGAATGCCTCCACTACCGGTAAAGAAGAAGATTGCTCTCTTTATTAAACCATTTGCGGGGCATGGAGCGGGGCGGCATTTCCTCACAGGGCACGGGAGGGCCCGAGCGGGGCGCGATTGCGGAAAATTCACGCGCATGCAAGGATGCCGAGAAAGGCGGTTGTTATCTTTCGCAATTGAGGGCTGACGAGGCGCATGCGATTTCTGTTTGGGCTGATTCTGGGACTTCTGATCCTTCCTGCATGCGTGTGGGTGTATTTCCACCTGGGACATCCGCCAGTGGCAGTGGCCGATGCGCCGTTCCCCTTTGAGAAGCAGATTGTGAGGGGGCCGCTGCATGCCCGGATCGACGAAGAGATGCCGAAGAGCGCGCCGATCGAGGCGAGCGAGACGAATCTGACCACGGGGGCGCAGATCTACCGGCAGCAGTGCGCGGCGTGCCACGGAGTGTACGGGCGGGCGTCGGATTTCGGGGCGCATATGTATCCGAAGGCGCCGCAACTGTGGGCACCGCATGGGCACAGCGGGGTGGTGGGCGTGAGCGACGATCCGGTGGGCGAGACGGAGTGGAAGGTGGCGAACGGGATCCGGCTGACGGGGATGCCGTCGTTTGACAAGGTGCTGAATGCGACGCAGATCCGGCAGGTGAGCCTGCTGCTGAAGCAGGCGGCGGGGCCGCTGCCGCCTGGGGTGATGACGTTGATCCAGCAACCGCTGGATTTCAGCGTGCCGGCGCAGTGAAGCAGAGTTCAGGGATTGGAGTTTTGCGAGCCGGACCCGCGGGTCCGGCTTTTGATTGCCTGCGATTGTTCGTCAGTATTTCGATTTGAGGGTGTAGGCGAGACCGGTGGTGAACTCGAAGGAATTGCGCCGGGTGGGCGGGACGGCGGCGGGGGGATCGTTGAGGTAGCTGTCATTGGAGCCGACGGAGAAGGCCAGGCTCTTGAAGAAGGGCATGGTGAGGGAATCGGTTTCGCCGGCGGAGTAGGCATAGGGGTTGTTGTAGGCGGGAATCCAGGAGACTTCCTGCTTGAACTGGACCTTGAGAGGAAGCCTGGCGGCCCAGGTGCCATCGAAGGTGGAACCGATGAGGTTCTGATTCTGGCCGGCGGGCGCATTAATGAAGGTCTGGCCTTCGTACTGGAGGGTGGACTTGAGGTCAAGCTCCTGGGTGGGACGCTTGATGGCGGTCCAGCCAATGCCGGCGCCGTAGATCTGTTGCAGATCGAGAGCCTGGGAGAAATTGTGGTCGAAGGCGACCTGGGCGAGGACATAAAACCGGGGCGAGAAGTACTTATCGCGCTCGGCGTCGGCGTGGTAGATGGAGCTTTTCGAGCTGCTGGCCGGAGTCATAACGCCATCGCTGGAGTAGGCGGCCTGGATGATTTTGCCGAAGGAGCCGCTGAAATCGATTGAGGTACGGTTATGCGTGTCAAGCCAGCTGACGGTGGGCGCCGTGCGGATAAGGGAGACCGAACCGGCAAAGGTGTATTGCTGCTGAGTGGCCTGGACGACGGTGGCACCGGCGGTGACGTTGCCATTCCATCCGGCAAGGATGCCAGGGTGGCCGGTGATCTGCCTGTGGAGGGTCGTCTCATCGACGATGTAGACGGCGTTTTTGACGGGAATGGGGGCGATGGTGGCGCCATTTTCCGGGTTGACGGTGATGAGTTGATCGGCGACCGAGAGGGTGCCCTGGGGAATGCCGGCGGGCAGATGGCCGTGACGCAGGAGGACGCTTTTGGGGAGAACGGCGAGGCGGGAGGCGGTGTGGAGCTCGCGAATCTTGTCCCACTTGACCGTGATATCGCCGGCGATCTCGCTATGGAAGACAACTTCGTTGCCGACGGCGCGGACCAGAGTCCCGGTGAGGTGATCCCCATTCGTAAAGGTGATGGTATCGAGAGCGGGCGCGGACTTATGCGTTCCGGACGCGGGGCCGTCGAGGGCAGTGTCCGCGGCAGCACGGGCACCGAGGGGCGTCAGGAGCAGAAGGGCGGCGAGGAGGTGGGTGTGGGGACGAAAAAACGATGCAAACTTAAGAAAATAAAGAGGTACTGACATGTGCAGCGAAGGCTCCGAGCAGAAGTCATTCAAAACGGACAGGAAATCAAGGGACTTGTTCGATGGTACAGGAGGTGCGGGGTATTTCTGATCGGTCGCCGGTATCGGAAAAGGTTCCCGAACTGGCACGAAGGTGGGGGTTGCAACAGGGGGACGTGTGACCTAAATCACGGAAACATCCATGGGTGCGACCTTATGCTTCCCAATATAGGAGCGAAATGGTCGCAATTGCGCTATTATCGGAAATTGGGGCCGATGCCGCGGAGCTGGTTGAAGAGGATTTCGACCTGTCCGGAGCGTGGAAGTTGAGTCTGCTGAGCGAATTGCCCATTGGAACGATAGGGGTGGTGGAAGCCCTGGATCTGCCCGGGGAGGTCCAGCACCACCTGATGCACATGGGGTTTGTTCCAGAGGCGCGGGTGGTGGTGGTTCGGCGGGCACCGGCAGGCGATCCGACGGTGTATGGGATCGACGGATTTGAAGTGGCGCTGCGGCGCGAGACAGCTCAGGCGATTCGCGTTCGCGAATACGAAGGGCAGGGTACAGGGAAACGATGAGCGACTGCTGCAGCACGGCGACGATTGAAGTTCCGATTGAGCCGCGTGTTGCGGGCAAGATTCGCACGGTGGCGCTGGTGGGGCCGCCCAATTCCGGAAAATCAACCTTATTTAATCGGCTGACGGGACTGCGGCAGAAGGTCGCGAACTATCCCGGAGTAACGGTCGAGCAGCGGATCGGGCGGCTGAACGGGATCGGGCGCAGCGATCTGACATTAATCGACCTGCCCGGCATTTACGGGCTGGATACCTATTCAGAGGACGCGCGCGTGGCGGTGGAAGTGCTGCGCGGGGAAATGCCGGGAACGCCCACGCCGGATGCAATTCTGCTGGTTCTGGATTCTTTGCATCTGCGCCGGCAACTGATGCTGGCGGCGCCGGTGCTGGCGCTGGGGTTGCCGACGCTGGTTCTGCTGAACATGAGCGACCTGATGGAGGCGCGGGGCGGGCGCGTGGACACGCTGGCGCTGGCCCAGGAACTGGGCGTGCCGGTGGCGAAGATCAGCGCGACGCGGGGCACGGGCCTGGATTCGGTCACGCAGTTCCTGAACAGAAAAGCCGAACCGGAGCCCGAGGTTGCGGCGGCGTCGCGGATTGAGCTTCCGGTGATGGGGAATCCGCGATCGTACCGGCAATGGGCGACGGGGATCAGCACGCGGACGAAGTACAAGGCGCCGCTGTCGTCGCAGTGGACAAAGCGGATTGATGGAGTGCTGCTGCACCGGGTGTGGGGTCCGCTGGTGTTTCTGGCGGTGGTGTTTGCGGTGTTCCAGGTGGTGTTCGCCATTGGGCAGCCGCTGAGCGACGGCTTTGGTGCCGTGCTGAACGCGGTGGGCGACAAGGTTGGCCTGCTGATGGGCCACGGCTGGCTGGAATCGCTGCTGATCGACGGTGTGTGGCGGGGCGTGGCTTCGGTGCTGGTGTTCCTGCCGCAGATCCTGCTGCTGTTCCTGTTTATCGGCGTGCTGGAGGACTCAGGATATCTCGCTCGAGCGGCGCTGATTGCGGATCGCGTGATGCGATCGATCGGGCTGAACGGGAAGGCATTCATCCCGCTGCTGTCGGCGTATGCATGTGCGGTGCCGGCGATTATGGCAACGCGGACGATCGAAAACAAGCGCGACCGGTTCGCAACGATTCTGGTAACGCCGTTTATGACGTGCTCGGCGCGGCTGCCCATCTACATGTTGATGATTGCCGCGTTCATTCCGAATAAGCCGCTGCTGGGCGATTTTCTGGGGATGCGGGCGGCGGTGATGCTGTCGCTGTACGTGCTGGGATTCCTGGCGGCGCTGGGAACGGCGCGGCTGCTGAAATCGTCGATTCTGAGGGCATCGTCGGCGCCGTTCATTCTGGAGTTGCCGCAGTATCGGCTGCCCACGGTGCGGTCGCTGAGTCTGCGGCTGATGGATCGCGGCAAGGTCTTCCTGAAGCAGGCGGGGACGGTGATTCTGGCGGTGACGATGGTGTTGTGGGTGTTGAGCCATCTGCCGGCGGGAACGAGCCTGGGAGAAAGCCTGATCGGGCGGGTGGGGCACTTTATCGAGCCGGCGATCCGCCCGCTGGGCTTCAACTGGAAGATCGGGATCGGGCTGCTGACGTCGGTGATGGCGCGCGAGGTGATCGTGGGGACGCTGGGGACCCTGTACGGGGCGGATCCGGCAACGCAATCGCTGGGGCTGCAGGCGGCGCTGCGGCATGACCTGACGCTGGGCGGAGCGATGGCGTTGGTGGTGTTCTTCGCGTTTGCGATGCAGTGCACGTCAACGATCGCGATTGTGCGGCGGGAAACGAACAGCTGGAAGTGGCCGGCGCTGCAGTTCTGCTACATGAGCGTGCTGGCGTATCTGGCAGCGCTGGCGACGAACCAGGCGATTATGGCGTTTGTCCGGTAGGACGGCCAGGATTCAGAGTTTGGAGTTTAGAAGGCGGCTGGCATTGGGCCAGCCGCTTTTGTTTGGACAGCGTGGGAAACTACCCCACCCCGTCGCGCCAACGCCGCGCGACAAGGATGGGGCACCCGGGGATGAGGCTGCTGGAGCGGGAACTATCCCATCCTGGCGCGCGAAAGAGTGCCGCGCGAGAAGGTGGGGAACCCGGGCCGATGGAGTAGGCTGGTTCGCGTGAAAAATCCTGTGAGCCGTTGGGTGGTTGGGTGGTTGTGCGCGTTGCTTTTGGTGCCGGCAATGCTGTGGGGGCAGCCGGCAAAGAAGGGCTTTGTGCACACGCAGGGGACGCAGCTGGTGGATGGGGACGGGCATCCATTGCTGCTGCGCGGGATCAACCTGGGGAATTGGTTCGAGGTGGAGGGGTACATGTTCCACTTCGACGGAGGGCCGCAGTCGCCGCGCGAGATCGAGGATCTGACGCGGGAGCTGTTGGGACCGGCGCAGGCAGAGCGGTTCTGGCAACAATGGCGCGCGAACTACATCACCGAAGCGGATGTGGATCAGATCGCGAAGATGGGATTCAACTCAGTTCGAGTTCCGCTGCACTGGAAGTTTTTTCAGAGCGACGATTCCGAGGGGTTCAGGCTGCTGGATCAGCTGATGGCGTGGGCGCAGAAGGACGGGATCTACGTCATCCTCGACATGCACTGTGCACCGGGCGGGCAGACGGGAGCGAACATCGACGACAGCTGGGGCTATCCCTGGCTGTACTCAAGCCCGGAGGCGCAGGCAACTCTGGTGGCGACGTGGCAGCGGATTGCGCAACGGTATCGGAGTAATCCGGCGGTGCTGGGGTACGACATGCTGAACGAGCC
>DATAWD010000031.1:0-21836 GCA_036267395.1 Acidobacteriaceae bacterium
GCGCAGAATAGCCTCAGGGAGTTCCTGATCTGTCTGGACCCCTTCAAGCACCACCATCAGATAGCCAACGATAGCATCCTTGAGACCACCCATGGCCCTTTCGAGGGTGTCCGCTTCAGCCCCCAAGTCTAAATCGATACATTCAGCCAGATAACGACTTTTCCCGATGGGACGTACAAAGCAGCGCAGTTCCAGCGCTGGCTTGCCATCGGGAAGGAGGAGCGCCCCACACTCCGCGCAGTGGTTCGCGTCTGCTTCATCTAAGATCGCTACACACGTCTCGGTTTGAGTAGCCGCAGTTTCCTCGACCGTTTCCATAGTTCGCCTCGCTACTTGGTAGTAGACCGCTTCCAGCGGGCCGCACTGCCCTGTTTGGCGATTTCACTTCGACGCGCAGCACTCATTGAGCGTGCACGAGAGCGACCACCAAGCAGGCCGCCTTTTCGGGCGGCCTCTTTTCGCTTGTCCGGTTCAGCGGGTTCAGACAGCGCAGCCTGCACTGTCCGGAATGCGCGCACGTTTATGTCCATACAGGCTCCAGCATCTGTTGGACAACTCTCACCAAGATTCGGATGCGATGATTCTCTGCTTTCGTTGGTTGCTCACCCGTAACGCACCACAATATATGGAAAAGAGCAACTTGGGAATACCAATAAAGCCAGTCACCTTCGTACTACTAAAGTAACATAATCTCTCTCTAATTGCAAAAAATGCTTGACGATTAATAATCGCTCAAGCATAATTATCACTATGAATACCCTCTCACAGAGCGAACGAATTCAGATCGTGGCGGCGCTCGTTGAGGGGAACAGCCTTCGCTCCGTGTCTCGGATGACCGGCATTGCCCGAAACACAATCACGAAACTTTTGGTTGATCTGGGACAAGCGTGCATGGAATATCACGATGAGAAAGTCCGTAATGTAAAGGTCAAGCGTCTTCAGTGCGACGAAATTTGGGCCTATGTAGGCGCGAAGGCTCGTAATGTCAGCGCTGCTAAAAAGGAAATCGGATGGGGGGACGTTTGGACTTGGGTTGGGTTGGATGCCGACACGAAACTCGTTGTGTCCTACCTAGTCGGCGGACGCGGAGCCGGTTGGGCGCGGGACTTTATGATGGATTGCGCCGCTAGGATTGCCGGAACCCCGCAGATCACCACGGACGCTCACAAGCCCTACCTGAAGGCCGTAGAAGAGGCGTTCGGCGGCGATGCGGATTACGCAATGCTCCATAAGATTTTTGGCGCTCCGACAAGCGAAGAACAGCGCCGCTATTCCCCCGCAGCCTGTATCGGCTGCGACATGAAAACCATCAGCGGTATCCCCAATCCAAAGCACGTTAGCACGAGCTACGTAGAACGCCAGAACCTCACTATGCGGATGTCGATGCGCCGGTTCACTCGGCTGACGAATGGGTTTTCAAAGAAGCTGGAGAATCATGCTTATGCGGTGGGCCTCCATTTCATGTATTGCAATTTTGTCCGCATCCATCAAACGCTGCGCGTGACACCCGCGATGGAGGCTGGATTGTCTAATCACGCTTGGGAGATGAGCGAGCTTGTCGGGTTACTTTCAAACTGAGCCACTACCTACTTCAGCGATCAAATGCAGAGGTGGTCAGCGTGTCGCGTCGTGTCGCGTCGATTGCCCGGGAAATCAGGAACCACTACCGCATCAATGGTGACGAAATCGCGGTGCCCGATTCTATTCATATCGCCACCGCCATCCAATTCCAAGCAACCGCGCTGCACACCTACGATGGGTGCGGAAAGCGGACACGGAAGACCGACCTTCTCAATCTGGCCGTTCCCATTATCGGTAAATATGATGTGACGATCTGCAAACCGACACCGCCCCCTGAGTCCACTCCAGAGGTGAAAGAACTGATTACACGATTGAGGACTCCGTCCCTTTTTGAGCGTATGGAAGAAGAGAAGACCGGAGAGAACGAAGAGGGGAACGCGTCGCCAACGATAGAAGGGAAAAATTAAAGGGGCTGAGCGACTTTTTACATCAGCTCAACCCCCGTCGAGATCCGCAGGCTAAAAGCCAGTGGAATCTAGATCACACTTCTGACTAGAGCAAGACTAGGCCATTAGGGGTGGGTTTGTCAAGAACAGGGAGTAGCGCGGACCCGGCCAGACTCGAACTGGCGACCTCAACTTTAGTCAGAAGTGTGCTCTATCCACTGAGCTACGGGTCCACGGGTATTATATCGCTGAAAATGCTAGCCTAAGAACATGAAGGCGAAAGAGCGATCAGCCGATTCGGTCCCGTTTACGCGGTCAGAGTTTCACTCCATGATCCGTAAGGCTGTCAATTCGCCTTATCGCGAACCTGCTCCAAAAGGGAAACGAACATCGGCTGAGAATCATCCCGCCGGTTGTAGCGAAAAGCGTACTCGTCCAGGTAGGACTGAAGGTACTTCCGACTGACGGAGTGGTAGACGCCTCCGATCCCGCGCTTTACCAGACTCCAAAATCCCTCAATCGAATTCGTGTGGGCATCGCCCATGACGTAGACGTTCTGCTGATGCTGGACGCGATGATGGACGTAACCGTGTTCGTGCATCTTCATCCAGCCGTAGACCGGATACTCGTCCGTGTAGACGGTGCTGGCAGGCAGCACGCATTCTTTGATGATCGGAAACAGGGTCTTCGCTTTCACATCCGGCGTAACGCGGGCAATCACGCGTCCGCCGCGCTCTACCATGCCAAATACAGGCGTTTTCGGGGAGTCTTTGCCTGGGCGACCGCTGTCCATGCGCTTGCCAACGTGCTTGTTTTTGTCCTTGCCGCCCACGTACATCTCGTCAAGTTCAACTGACGATCCCTCCAGTCTGATGTCTTCCGCCATCAGGATGCGAATCTGTTTGAACATGCGCCATGCCGTTTTGTATGTCACTCCCGTTTCGCGCTGGATCTGTTTTGCTGAGATGCCGCAGCGCGTTTGCCCCATCAGGTACATGGCATGGAACCACGTCCGCAGGCGCGTGGTGGACTTCTCAAAGATCGTTCCGGCCATCGGGTAGATATGGTTCCCGCAGTGGTCGCAGGCGTAGGCTTTGCGTCCCGTGACCGGGTAGTGCTTGCGCTCCACACCGCACTTCTCGCACAGAGTCCGGCAATCGGGCCACTTCTGCTCTGCGATGAAGCGCAGGCAGGCATCGTCATCAGGGAATTCGGTATTGAAGTCCTGAAACGTGTACTTCTGGTTCCCCGGGATGCTCTGGCGCTGCTTCTTGCGGTCTTTCATGGCAAAGACAGTATCCCAAATCTTCTACTTGTTGTCAAGGGATAATTACCAGTTCAGAATAGCAAGTTCGAGCCGATTTAGTGCCAGGTTTTGCCGACTATTTTGGCTTGTAAGCCTTTTGTTTTGTTGGGTCATGACTAGGCCCGACCCCCCCTTGACAAGTTTTCCACAGACTGACCGAAAACCTCATACTCGCGGAAAAGTTCGGCCAGCCGCTCCAGCGCCGCGCCGTAAACGCGGTGGATGGTTCGCTTGCTTTCCCCGGTCAAAAGCGCCGCTTCGACAGGACTGTAATCCTCCAGGGCAATGTGGGCAATCACCACCCGGGAGAACGCGTCCAGCTGCTTGAGGCACTTCTCCACGTCGAAGAGGAAAATGATGGCATCTTCGAAGCTGGGAATGCGGTGGCTGCTGACCCGCCCTCGAAAAACATAGTTGCCGAGCAGGCAGGGTGAGCGGCCTACGAGCATGGACGTCTGCAGGTAACGGTGCAGCACCATCAGCGCTCCCTGCCGGCTTTCGGATCGGCCGTCGACGAGGCTGGGTTGCGGGGCTGGCTGGGCTGGCTCCGCGACCGCCAGAGCCATCGGGATAACGAAAGGAAGGGCGAGGGCCGCACTCATGCTGCACCTCTTCCTGCCGTGCAGCGTCGTCTAAGGCCGCGGCGGACGCTGCTGCGGGACCGTTTTGAGGGAGGAAGCGCCGCCAGCCTCGGAGCGCAGGCCGGACAGTAGATCTCCTGGCTGTCCTGGGCGCGGAACCAAAGCGAACCGCACCCCTCACACACTTTGAGAAAGATACGCAGGTACATCATGAATTTCTCCAGAGTTGGAAAGCTCCACAGCGCTCCCGTGGGAACGAGTTGGAGCTGGGGGGAGGAAAGGCTCTGCCGTGTCGATTGGGTCCGGCATTGGCCTTTGTTTGTCAGTCGTGATGGGAATGAGACGCAGATCTGCATTTGAGCCTCGTCCAGCGACGTTTTCCCGCGGGCCGGAGGCCGGCCTGGGCGAGCGAAAGTACTATGTCTGACTGGCGAAAGTAGTCCGAAACTAAATCGATCGGGAGCCACGTTCAATCACCGCTGGGTGCGATTCCCGAGTTGTCGCGGACCTGAGTACTGCAGTGCTTTCTGCTTCATGGGAAATCTCTCGATTTGTGTTTCTTTCTGCAAAACCTGAGGTAACAGGTCTTTTGCTCCCTGAAAAATCGTAAAGATGAAACTCCTCGAGTTACATGAGCGGTTGCGGCTCGAGACATGGCGCCGCATTGATCAGGGCCTGCTCAGCAGAGCTCTGCTCGCCAGCCGGACGGGTCTGGCCCAGGCCCACATCTCGAATTTCCTGCACCGGAGGCGGCGGTTGAGCCTGACGGCGCTGGATCGGGTCCTGGAGGCGCACGCCCTGAGCGTTGAAGAACTGGTCGTGAGCGGGCGCACGTCTCAGCCCAGCGCGCTGACCCGTGGCCTGGAGCCCCACGACACCGTCCCCATCGTGTCGCCGGCGGCCGCCATGAACACGCCGCACATTTCTGCCCAGGCGGTGCTGGGCGGGCTGCAGCTGCCGGAGCACTGGCTGGCCAGCTTTCCCGCCCGCCGCGTCGTGGGACGCGCCAGCTGGGACCGCTTTGTGGGCGTGCGGGTGACCGCAGCCCAGGCGCTTCCCATGGACCCGGTGCTGCGCACCGGTTCGCTGGTGGTGCTGGACCGCCATTACAACTCCCTGGTCAACCGCAAGCCGCCCCACCCTAACCTGTATGGCGTCCGCATCGGCGCGCAAATGGTCTTCCGGCACGCGGCGTTCGAGTCCGGCCGTCTGGTCCTGCGCCCGCGCGCTCTGGATTCGCCGCTGGATGTGATCGAGCTGGCCCCCCACGAATCGCCCGCGGACCTGCTGGTGGGACGGGTGTGCCTGTGCCTTTCCGAGGTCTGATGGCGACCGCTCCCGCTCGCCCTGCCTTTGATAGCATCGGGCCATAGAGGTGCTTTCTTATGGATCAGGTTCCCCCTGCCGGCAACGGCGCCCGGCGCAACGAAGATATCGCGCTTGATTTGCTGAAGTTTGTCGCCGCCAGCGCGGGCGTTGGCCGGGCCAGCACAGGCTCCACGGGATTCGTAGCCGGAGGCTCTGCCAAACCCGAGGATCAGGTCGCGCAGCTATTGGAGCTCTACGGACGCTGCCTGCATGCCGTTGAAGGGAAATCCGCATAAGTTCTTTGGACACCGAATCTCATCTCGGGATCCTGGTCTGCGGCGCCGGCGCTTTTGGCCGCAATCACCTCCGGGTCTATCGCGCGCTGGAGCGGGATGGAGGGCCGGTGCGACTGGCAGCCATTGTGGAACCGGACGGGGCCCGGGCCGCTGCGGCCGCCTCCGAGTGGGGCGCTCCCGTCTTTTCTTCGCTGGCGGAATTTCTGGCCGCGCGGGATCGCGGCGAGATTGCCTGCGGAGCCGCCTCGGTCTGCACTCCAACCTCGGCGCATGCGGAAACGGCCGAGGGTCTGCTCTCCGCTGGTCTCGATGTCCTGGTTGAAAAGCCCATTGCTGCCACCACGGAGGAGGCCGATCGCCTCATCGATCGAGCCGCCGGCGAGGGCCGCATCCTGCAAACCGGCCAGCTGGAGCGGTTCAACCCAGCGGTGACGGCGACAGCGCCGATCCTGAACCACCCCATGTTCTTTGAAGCTCATCGGCTGAGCGTCTTCAGCCCGCGCTCGCTCGACGTGGACGTGGTCCTGGACCTGATGATCCACGACCTCGATATCGTCATCAGCCTGGTCCGCTCGCCGATTCGCTCCCTGCACGCGGTAGGGCTGCCGATTCTTTCCTCGAAGGTCGATATCGCGAACGTGCGGATCGAGTTCGAATCCGGCTGCGTGGCCAACTTCACGGCCAGCCGCGTCAGCACGGAGCGCGTGCGGAAGCTGCGCTTTTTCCAGCCACACCAATACGTCTCCGTGGATTACGCCCGCCAGGATCTGTTGGTGATCGACGTCTCCGGCGCGGCCCACGCCGATCCCGCGCAGATGGCGGCGGCAGTCGCTGCGGGAGCGGCGGCCCTGCCGGGGTTGAACATCCAGAAGCCGGCAGTCACCGCGGGTGAGCCGCTGCGTCTGGAGATCGAATCGTTTCTGGAGTGTGTGCGGACGCGCTCAGCGCCGCGCGTCTCCGGGGAAGATGGCCGTGCCGCTTTGGCAGTCGCTTTGGAGATCACCGCCGCGATGGCCGCGCACGCCAAACGCGCCGGCCTCGACCGCTATCTCCGGAGCTCGTCCGCGCCCGCCTGATCTCCGGCAACCTGCGCCCGTACCTTCCGCATTGTTTCCATATAGAACGCCAGGTTGTGGACGGTGTTCAGCACGGCGGACAGTGGCTCCTGCGCGGTCATGAGATGCCGCAGGTAGGCGCGGCTGTAGCGCCGGCAAACCATGCAGTCGCAGGCCGGGTCGGGCGGATTCCGATCTTCGGCGTACTGCCGGTTTTTGATGTTCATCCGCCCTTCTGAGGTAAAGAGCAGGCCATGCCGCGCGGCGCGCGTGGGCAGCACGCAGTCCATCATGTCCACGCCCATGCGGGCGTACTCGGCAATCTCGTCGGGATAGCCAACGCCCATCACGTAACGGGGCTTGTCCGCGGGGAGCAGCGGCAGTGTGGTCGCAATCATCTCCCGCGTCAGTTCGCGCGGCTCCCCGACGCTGAGGCCGCCGATGGCGTAGCCGGGAAAATCCATCTCCACCAGCCGCTCTGCCGATTCGCGCCGTAGATCCGGGAACATGCCGCCCTGGACGATGCCGAACAAGGACTGGCCGTCCAGGCGGCGTTCCAGCGGCTGCGCGCCCGGAGAGTCCGTGTTCCAGGGAACTTCATGCTTGTGCTTTTCGTGATGCTCCAGGCTGCGTTGTGCCCAGCGCATCGTCCTGTCCAGGGAAGCTCGCGCGCGGCTGAAATCCGCCGGATACTCCGTGCACTCGTCGAAAGCCATGGCGATGTCCGAGCCGAGCGCGATCTGCACATCCATCGAGTGCTCCGGCGAGAAGAAATGCGATGAGCCGTCGATGTGCGAGCGGAAGGAGACGCCGTCTTCCGTGACCTTGCGCAGATCGCTGAGGCTGAAAACCTGAAAGCCGCCGGAGTCGGTGAGGATAGCGCGATCCCAGCTCATGAAGCGGTGCAGGCCGCCCAGGCGCCGGATGAGCTCGTGACCGGGGCGCAGGTAGAGGTGGTAGGTATTGCCCAGCAGCAGCTGAACGCCGAGTTCCTCCAGCCAATGCTGCGGAACGGCCTTGACCGTGGCCTGAGTGCCGACCGGCATAAACACCGGCGTCTCCACGGCGGCATGCGCAAGGGAAAGCGTGGCGCGGCGGCCCGAGCCATGGGTTTGATGGATATGAAACTGCAGGGACACCTGAAGATTGTAACGAGGCTCGCGATTCCTCCTGTTCGCGGCGACCGCTTTTGACGGCTCGATTCAGTCACGTTACTCTGTCCTCGTGAGCCACTGTCTGCCTATTGGCGGCCTCTGTTGCGGCTGTTGTTGTCGCTGAACCTGCGCTCGCGTCCTTCCTTTTTCCCTTTTCATCCTGCAGTCTGACCGGCCCCGCTGCTGCGGAACCTTTCCCGGAGAGTCGCCTGCTATGACTTCCTTGCCGTCGCGCATTCACCTGGCCGTTGTTGCCGTCTCCTCCATCATTTTTCTTGTCCTCGGAATCGCGGTCCCTCGCGTCTTCGCCGGCAGCACGGACTGGCGATCGGGTCTGCTGGCCTGGCGGACGGCCCACGCCGAGGGGCTCTCCGCGCCCGACGGATGGCTCACCCTCGTCGCTCTGGACTGGATCGAGCCGGGCGAGAACTCCTTTGGTGCGGCTTCGGACAACCGCATTCGCCTCAGCGGCGCCACCGCGCCTCATCTCGGCATCCTGCAGTTTTCCGGCAATGCGGTGCGCCTGCTGGCTCCGAAGGGTGGATTCCCTGCCGCGCTCCGGATCGACGGCCAACCGGCGCAGCCGACCCTGCTGACCGGCAACGACCGGAAGCCGCACGAGTTGACCGATGGCACCCTGACCTTCTTCGTCATCCATCGCGGCGACCGCTATGCGCTGCGCGTGAAGGATACGCAGGCGCCGACGCGGGTGCACTTCCGCGGCCTTCGCTGGTATGCGCCGAACCCGCGTTACTGCGTGGAAGCGCGCTGGATACCCTGGGTTCCCGCGCATATGCAGAAGATCCCTACGGTGATCGGGACCACGATCGAAATGCCGGCCCCGGGTCTGGCCGAGTTCACGCTGGAGGGCAAGACGATCCGCCTCGAGCCCGTTCTTGAGGGACCGAAGGCCCAACAACTCTTCTTCATTGTGCGGGATGAGACAAGCCATACGACCACCTACGGCGCAAGCCGGTTCCTCTATACCGGCTTTCCGGATCACGGGCTGGAGCAGCCGGGCCATATTGTGCTCGATTTCAACCGCCTGGAGAACCCTCCCTGCGCCTATACGCCCTATGCCACCTGCCCGCTGCCGCCGGAGCAGAATCGGATGGCCATCGCGCTGCCGGTGGGCGAGGAACGGTACTCCCACTAATCCCAGGGGCGCGCTGGGGCGGGTGCATGGAAGTGCACTCCTGAGGACACCGCCTGCTGCTCGCGTGGTTACGTTAATACCTCGACACCCTGGAAAAACTTGCTCCCATGTCGTCCCGCGGGCGTACAGTAGTGCCGGGAATTCCCTAATAGCAGTGTCAGGAGGCTGCCATGTTGAAGCCTTTTCTGATGATTCCGGTGCTACTGTTCTTCGCTCCGGCATTCTGTCAGCAAGCCCCGTCCACTTCTCCCGCCCCACCCGCGGGACAGCAGGCGGCTCCGGCGGCTCCAACAGCGCCGGGAGCCATTCCGGATGAGTGGATGAATAAGGCCAATCCGGTGAAGCCGACGGCGGAGTCACAGGCGCGCGCGAAGCAGATTTACGGCTGGGATTGCGCGATGTGTCACGGCGATAACGGCAACGGCAAGGGCGATGTTGCCGCAGAGCAGAAGCTCACCATGCGCGATTATCGCGACGCCACGTCGCTCAGCAAGATGACCGACGGGGAGATTTTCTACATCATCCACGACGGCAAAGGCCAGATGCCCGCGGAGGGACCGCGCGCCAAGACGGACGAGGTCTGGAACCTGGTGATTTACCTGCGCAAGATGTCCAGCACGCAGGCACCGGCAACGGCTTCGGCCCAATAGAAGCAGCGGGTTCCCGGTTTCAGGACCGGGCGCCCGCGCTGACCGGCAGCTCCAGCTGCTCCGGTGCATGGTCATCGGCCCACGGACGGAAGCAGGCCCGGCAACGCGCTTCGTACACACCCGCTGCCCCCACCAGCACCAGGGACTGATTGCTGCCCAGCCGCTGCGTATGGATGGCCGGCGCGCCGCACTGCATGCACACCGCCGACAGCTTGGTCACCTCATCCGCAATCGCCATCAGCTCCGGGATGGGCGCGAAAGGTTCGCCGGTGAAGGTCGTGTCCAGGCCCGCGAGAACCACGCGGTGCCCGGTGTGCACCAGGCGATTGGCCAGACCCACCAGAGACGGGTCGAAGAACTGCGCCTCGTCGATGCCCACCACTTCCACGGCGTCCAGCATCGGCAGCAGAACCGCCTGCAGCTCGTCCACATTGGCGACCGTAAGGGCATCGAGCGTCTGGGCGCTGTGCGAGGCGATCGCATTGCGGTGGTAGCGAACGTCCAGATTCGGCTTGAAACAGGCCACCCGTCGTTTGGCGATCTGCGCGCGCTTCAGGCGGCGGATCAGCTCTTCGGACTTCCCGGAAAACATCGGGCCGGTGATGACTTCAATGCGTCCCGGATGCACGCCCGGATGTGCAGGCGTCGGCGCGCTGCCCATGAATCCTCTCCCTCCCCTGGCGGGTTACGAGACTCCAGTGTAGGTCCGCGGAAGGCGGCCTGTGGTGTGGAAACCGGGTCCCGAATGGCGAATCTGTACGGGGAAAGGGGCCCGGCGTCATGGAGCCCGGTCGTCTTCTCCTTGACACTCCCTCGGGGGTACGCGATTCTATGAAGCAGGCTTCCCAGTGGAGAATGGCAGTTGTGCATGCTTTGGCGGGAGGCCATTTCCAGGTATCCAGTCCCTGGGCGCGAGTGCCTGCGTAATGAGACGCGCTCCTCGGGACCTTTCCGTGGAAATTGATTTGCTGTGCGCCGCAGACGGGCTCCATTTCCGTCCGGCCAGAAGGACTGCGCGTTGACCTCCATCATTTTGCTGGCTCCTCTCGCTTTGCCGAAGGGACTTGCGTCGTTTCTGCCTTTCCTGCTCATCATTGTGGTTTTCTATTTCCTGCTGATTCGTCCCCAGCAGGGCCGGCAGAAGAAATGGCAGCAGATGCTCAACAGCCTGAAGCCGGGCGACCGCGTGACGACCAGCGGCGGCATCAAGGGCACCATTCTCTCCATTAAGGAAGACGCGATTCAGTTGCGCGTTGCCCCCGATAACCTGCGCATCGAAGTCGCCAAGAGCGCCATAGCGTCCGTGACCCAGCAGGATGAAGTGAAGTAGAGATTCCATGCAAAAGAACCTCAAGTCCAAGACCCTCCTGATCATCGCGATACTGATCGTCTTCGTTTACGGCATCTTCGGCATGCCTCACGGCCTCTCCGGAACCGCCCTCAAGCAGTCGCTGCTGGATCGCATCCACCTGGGGCTCGATCTCAAAGGCGGCATGCACCTCATCCTGCAGGTGCAGGTGGATGAGGCGGTGGGCGCGGATACCGACACGGACGTGGCCGGGATCGAACAGGATCTGCAGAAGAACGGCGTCACCGGCGCCACGGTCAGCAAGCCCGATGCGAAGCGCGTGGACTATATCCAGATCACCGGTGTCCCCGCGGCCCATAACGACGATGTGCGGTCCATCCTCGAAACGAGCTACAGCGCCCGCTACGACGTCTCGCCAGGCGTGAACAACTCCTGGACGCTGACCATGAAGCCGAGCGTCGAGAGCGATCTGAAGCAGCGTGCTCTCGACCAGGCGATCGAGGTCATCACCCAGCGCACCAATTCGCTGGGTGTTTCCGAGCCGATTATCGAGCCGTATCAGCTGGGCAGCTACCAGATTCTGGTGGAACTGCCGGGCGTGGACGATCTCAGCCGGGTGAAGGACGTAATCCAGTCCACGGCGCGCCTCGAAGCGCACGCGGTGGAGGGCGGTCCCTGGCCGGACAAGCAGACGGCCCTGCAGGCCATCGGTGGCTACGTGCCTCCTGACTCGGAGCTGCTGCCCAGTGTCGGTGGCGCGGCCAGCGAGGGCAGCGGCACCGACTGGTATGAGCTGAAGAAGCTGCCGGTCTGGGGGGGCACCGACATTCGCGACGCCCAGCCCGGCCGTAACCCCAACACCAATGAGCCGGAAGTCGACTTCTATCTGACCAGCGCCGCGGGCGACAAGTTCGCCACCTGGACCTCGGCCAATATCGGCAAGGACATGGCTATCGTCCTCGATAACCGCGTGCAGGAAGTCGCGGTCATCAAGGGGCAGATCCGTGACCAGGGGAACATCTCCGGCGGCGGCATCACCGAGCAGCGCGTGAAGGACCTCTCCATGCTGCTGCGCACCGGCGCACTGCCGGCTTCGCTGACCTTCCTGCAGGAGCAGACCATTGGTCCCTCGCTGGGCGCCGACTCGGTCCGCCAGGGCGTGATCGCTTCCGTCGTCGGCATGCTCGCGGTGTGGGTGTTCATGCTGATTTACTACAAGGGCGCGGGCATCAATGCCGATCTGGCGCTCTTTCTGAACCTGGTCATTCTGCTGGGTTTTATGGGCTTCACCGGCTCCGTGCTTACGCTGCCCGGCATCGCCGGCGTGATCCTCACCATTGGTATGGGCGTCGACTCCAACGTGCTGATCTTCGAACGTATCCGAGAAGAACTGCGGGCGGGCAAGTCGCCGGCGGCGGCCGTCGATCAGGGCTTTGGCCACGCATGGACCACCATCGTGGACACCCACGTGACCACCATCGTTTCGGCTGCCATCCTCTTCATCTTCGGCACCGGCCCGGTCAAGGGCTTTGCCGTGACGCTCACTTTCGGTCTGCTCGCCAATCTGTTTACGGCGGTCTATGTTTCCCGCGTCATCTTTGACGCTCACCTCAGCCGCAAACTGCACGGCGAACCCATCTCGATTTGAGCTGTTCGGCTTCGAGAGATTTTCAATAGGCGGATTTCGTGGAATTTTTTCATAACCCAAGAATCGACTGGCTGGGCAAGAAGTGGTACTTCCTGAGCTTTTCGCTCATCTTCAGCATTGCCGGCCTGCTCTCCATTTTCTTCTGGCATCATCTGCCTCTGGACGTGGATTTTCGCGGCGGCACCGTGGTGCGCGTGAAGTTCGCCGAAAAGCCCAACGTGGATCACATCCGCGATGCGGCGAATGAGGCGGGCCTGAAGGATCCGCGCATCACCACGTACGGCCCGGCCGACAACAACGAGGTGCTCATCACCCTCTCGCGCGGAGCCACCAGCGACTCCGCTCTGGACCAGGGACGCACGGAAATCGTGGCCGCTCTGAGCCGGCACTACTCCTCGGCCGGCACCGATAATCAGGGCAAGATCGACCTCGACAACGTCACGAGCGAAGCGCTGACGGACTGGCTGCTGCAGAAGGATCCCGAGCACCTGGCCAACAGCCCCGACGCCCAGACCCGCTATGCAGCGCAGGCCAGCGCCGTGCTGCAGTATCGCGACAGCGGTCACAGCGGCATCATCGACTCCATCGCTGACCTGCGCGGCGTGGTCGATCCGGCCGTGCTGACCGCGCTCCAGGAGGGCGCCTACCTCGGCGGCTTTTCGGTTCGCAGCGTCGAGATCGTTGGCGCTCAGGTCGGCAAACAGCTGCAACACCAGGCGGAGCTGGCCACGCTCTACTCTCTGGGCGGCATGCTGGTGTATCTGTGGTTCCGTTTTGAGCTGATCTATGGCGTGGCTGCCGTGGTGGCCTGCTTCCACGACACGCTCATCACGGTGGGGGCCTTCAGCCTCAGGGATATGGAAGTCTCCCTGACGGTAATCGCCGCCATCCTGACCCTGATCGGGTACTCGATGAACGACACCATCGTCGTCTTCGACCGCATCCGCGAGAACCTGCGCCTCAGCCGGCGCGAGAAGCTGTCCGATCTGGTGAATCGCAGCATCAATCAGACCCTGAGCCGGACGGTACTGACCTCGGGGCTGACCTTCCTCACCGTGCTTTCTCTGTTCGTCTTCGGCGGCCAGGTGCTGCACCCGTTTTCGTTTGCCCTGGTGGTGGGCATTCTCATCGGCACCTACTCCTCGATTGCGGTGGCCGCCCCCATGCTGGTGGCCTATCAGGACTGGCGCGCCCGGCGGGGAAAAACCGCGGCTCTACCCGCGGCCAGGAAAGCCAGGGTATGATGCTGCCATTCCTGCGGGGCTCCGGAATTCGGCATCCTAATCAGGACCAGCCGGCCATCCGGAACCGCGGCAGGCTGCATCCTCCCCTCGGGTTGTGGTATAGAACGAGAACTGGTTTGTCAGGCGGTAACCCTCCCCGTAAATTCGCTTGGGGCTCTCAGCGCCCGCAGTCGAGCGTGGGGGGAGAGCGTCAGGAACATTTTTGGGACCCTGTGGTGTCTATAGGAAGTGTCAACTACTGAAAGGTCCGAGGTAGGCCATGGCCATGTTTGAGGACGTCCTCCTGGAGTCTGCGCACAAGATTAAGACGAAGAGCAAGTACTACACCCTTGTCGGCTTGCTGCTGAATAGTTCAGTCCTTGCCGCTCTGATCCTGTATCCGCTGATCTATCCGGAAGCGCTCCCCAAGGCGATGATGGCAACGCTGCTGGTCGCGCCGCCACCGCCACCGCCCCCGCCTCCGCCGCCGCCGCCCGAGCCGGTGCACGTCCAGCGGGTCGTCTCGGAGATCCTGAATAACCAGCTCACCGTGCCCAAGATTCCTCATGACATCAAGATTGTGAAGGAAGAGGCAGCTCCTCCGTCGGCCGGCGTGGCGGGCATGGAAGGGATGGGTTCCGGCAGCGGCGTGATGGGTGGCGTTCTCGGCAGCCTGGGAACCGGCCCCGCTCAGACCGTGAAAGCAGCCCCGCCCAAGAAGATCGCGGTTTCCTCCGGCGTGATGGCCGGCAACCGCATCGGCGGAGAGATGCCCCAGTATCCGGCCATCGCCAAAGCAGCCAGAATTCAGGGAACCGTCGTTCTGCAGGCAACGATCGCCAAGAATGGAACGATCGAAAATATGCGGGTCATCAGCGGTCCCCCCATGCTGCAGGCAGCGGCTGAGGAAGCTGTCCGCACCTGGAGATACAAGCCGTACCTCCTGAACGGAGATCCCGTGGAGGTCGAAACTCAGGTCAACGTGGTCTTTAGTCTCGGCGGCTGATCGGCCGCTCTGGCCGGCCGCTCCGGTTTGAGGGCGGCCGACCTGCTTTTTCCGGCTTCTCCGTTTTTTTGCGGAGAAGTATTCCGTCAGCGCTCTTTGGCACCTACCGCAGCATTGCCTCAGGAGGAAAGATTCAAGTGATTCTCGCTCAGATCCACACTCTCATCGCCAATCCGGCTTCTCTCGGCTTCTTCCAGGAGGGCCAGACCGTCGGATTCAGTCCCATCGACCTCTGGAACAACATGGGCTGGCTTGCCCGTGGAGTCGTGTTCGTGTTGTTCATCATGTCCATCTGGTCGCTCGCCGTCATGATCGACCGCTGGCTCTATTTCAACGCCGCCCGCAAGCAGTCGCGTGAATTCGCTCCGCGCGTGGCCGGCGCTCTCAAAGAGGGCAAGCTCGACGAAGCCGTGAAAGTGGCGGACCGCAACAAGAAGTCGCATCTGGCCGAAGTCGTGACCGCCGGCCTGCAGGAGTTCCGCAACTACGGTGGCGGCGGCGCTGTCAGCGTCGAGCAGATCGAGTCCTCCAGACGCGCTCTGGAGCGGGCCGAGGCCATCGTGCACGCCAAGCTGAAGAGGGGTCTGGGCAGCCTGGCCACCATCGGCTCCACCGCGCCTTTCGTGGGACTGTTCGGCACCGTCGCCGGCATTCTCAAGGCCTTCCAGGAAATCGCCACCCAGAAAACGCCGGGTATCGGCGCCGTCGCCGGCGGTATTTCCGAGGCTCTGGTCACCACCGCCATGGGCCTGTTCGTGGCCATCCCGGCAGTGTGGCTGTTCAATTACTTCACGAACCGCGTGGAGGCGTTCGACGTGGAAATGGATAACTCCTCCAGCGAACTGATCGATTACTTCATCAAGCAGAACAGCCGGCGGTAAATTGCGGGGAATACAGCGGGAATCACCTGGCCGGGACCGACTTTCAAGTTCGGTCCCGGCACCTGATCACCGCGGTTCCAACAAGAGAACTCTGATCGACGGAGCATACACGAAATGGCAATCGCAGTAAGGAACGAGGGAGCCAAAGTCAACGCCAATATCAACGTCACACCCATGGTGGACGTGATGCTGGTGCTGCTGATCATCTTCATCGTCATCACCCCGATGCTCCAGAACAAGGTGAACGTCGATCTGGCCCACAGCGCGACCGCGACCCCGATGGAAGACGCCAGTAAGGAAGACGCGGTGGTGGTGGCAATCACGCGCGACAGCCGGGTTTACCTCGGGCAGAACCAGACCAGCATTTCGAATCTGGGCTCCGAAGTCCGGGATGACCTGGAGAACAAGACCAACAAGATTGTCTACTTCCGCGCCGATGCGCGTGCGCATTATGGCACCGTGATGGATGCCATCGATGCAGTCCGCACCGCGGGCGTCGAGGAAGTGGGCATGCTGACCGAGCAGCTACAGACGGAACCGACCTCAACCACCCCGGCTCCGACAACCTCTGGCGGCCAGTAATACGACACGCACGAACGGAAGCGTGGAGAAGCGAGGAACTGAACTATGTCAATGAGCGTAGGCGGCGGCGGTGCACTGAACGCCGAACCGAACGTAACGCCCCTGATCGATGTGCTTCTGGTGCTGCTGATCATCTTCATGGTCATCGTGCCGGTCACACCCCGCGGCCTGGACGCGCTGGTGCCCCAGCCGCCCAAGCATCCTGACCAGCAACAGCAGAACGACCGTACGATCGTGGTCCAGGTTCAGTCCGGTCCCGGTGGCAATCCCAACTACATGATCAACGACAAGCCGTTCGCGAAGAGTGACCTGGAGAACGAACTGAATACGATCTTTTCCGTGCGCGCCGAAAAGGTCATGTTCGTGAAGGGCGATCCGAATCTGGATTTCCAGGCCGTCGCCTCGGTCATCGATATCGGACATGCGGTGGGAGTGGATCACATCGGCCTGATTACGCCGAAGATGGAAGCCGGCCAATAAGCCGGGCTTCTGCCTGGCCGCGCTGGTTACCAGCGCGGCAAACCGTCGGTGATCTTGCCTGAAACGGCGAACGGATTACAATCGCTTTCATCAACGCTTTTTGCGCCTGGTTTTGAGGCTCCTGGCGAGCTGAAGGAGAAGACAGACAGCATGAACCGAATCGCACGTTTACCGGTGCTGGCCGTAGCCACGATCCTGGTGGTCGGCTCTGCAACCGGCTGCAAGCGCCTGGAAGCCCGCGATCAGCTCAACAAGGGAGTGCAGGCCTATAAACAAGCCAAGTATGAAGAGGCCATCGAGCACTTTCAGCGCGCCGTGAACCTCGATCCTACCTATCCCATGACCCGTCTTTATCTGGCTACCGCCTATGCCCAGCAGGTGGTGCCTAACCTGCACACGCCGGACAACCAGCAGACGGCGGACATGGCTATCAAGGGCTTCATGCAGGTTTTGCAGGAGCATCCTGACGACATCACGAGCATGAAGCAGATTGCCGCCCTCAACTTCGACCTCAACAACTGGGACGAAGCCAAGAAGTGGCAGATGAAAGTGCTGCAGGCCGATCCGAAGGATGCCGAGGCGGCGTACACCGTCGGCGTCATCGACTGGACGATGGCCTACAAGAACGCCGTGAAGGCGCTTCAGTCGGCCGGCATGCAGGACGACGGCCAGGGCAATCCGAAAATGCCGAAGGCTGTCTGCAAGACCATCAAGGATGAAAACAGCGCTTTGGTCCAGGATGGCCTGACCTCCCTGCAGCAGGCGGTGAACCTGCGTCCGAACTACGACGACGCCATGCAATATCTGAACCTGATGTATCGCCGCAAGGCCGATACCGACTGCCCTGACGACGCTGCCCGCAAGGCGGATCTGGCCCAGGCTCAGGATTGGGTGCAGAAGGCCATGGGCGCCCGCAAGGCCAATGAAGAAAAGGCCAATGAGAAGGCCGCCGGCGGCGTGGTGATGAAGTAAACCGCGCTTCAACCTGAACAAAGCCCTCGCGCGAGCGAGGGCTTTTTCTTTCTCCCTATCGCGGCTCTTCGACTTTCTGTACCCTGTATCGTTGTGTTCCGCAAAGTTCTCATTGCGAACCGGGGCGAGATCGCTCTGCGTGTCCTGCGGGCCTGCCGCGAGCTGAGCATCCGGACCGTGGCGGTCTTCTCCGACGCCGATCGCGGCGCGCCGCATGTCCTGGAAGCCGACGAGGCGTGGCGGCTCGGGCCCGCTCCCGCCGTTGCATCGTACCTGCGCGGCGATCGAATTCTGGAACTGGCGCAGCAAACGGGCGCCGATGCCATCCATCCGGGCTACGGATTCCTCTCGGAAAACGCCGACTTTGCCCAGTCATGCGAACGCGCCGGCGTGAAATTCATCGGGCCGCCGTCGTCGGCCATGCGCATGCTCGGATCCAAGACCAACGCGCGGCAGGCGGCCGACCAGGCCGGGATGCCACGCACCCCCGGCTGCGTCCATGGACTGGCTTCGCCGGACGAGGCGCTCGACGTTGCCGCTGCCGTGGGCTACCCCGTGATGCTGAAAGCGGCGGCCGGCGGCGGAGGCAAGGGGATGCGGGCAGTCTTCAATCCCGGCGATCTGCCTTCGGCGTTCGTCGCGGCCAGCAGCGAAGCGGAGCGCGCCTTCGGTTCCGGCGAGGTGTATCTCGAGAAGCTGATCGAGCGGCCGCGCCACATCGAAATCCAGTTGATCGCGGACGAGCACGGGCACTGCGTCTCGCTGGGGGAGCGCGAATGCTCGGTGCAGCGGCGCCACCAGAAGGTCATCGAAGAGGCGCCCTCGGCGGTGGTCAGCGAGGACCTGCGGCGGCGTATGGGCGAGGCCGCGGTACGGTTGGCGCAATCGGCCGGCTACACCAACGCCGGGACCATCGAGTTCCTGGTGGACGAGGAGCAGAACTTCTACTTCCTCGAGATGAACACGCGGCTGCAGGTGGAGCATCCGGTGACGGAGCTGGTGACGGGGCACGATCTGGTGCACCTGCAGATCCGGATCGCGGCGGGCGAGCCGCTGCCGTTCACCCAGGACGACATTCACCTGCGCGGCCACGCCATCGAGTGCCGTATTTACGCGGAAGATCCAGCTAACGGGTTTATGCCGTCGCCGGGGCGGATCACGCGGCTGCTGCAGCCGGGCGGCCCGGGCATTCGCGAGGACTGCGGCATCTACGAAGGCTGGGTGGTGCCGATGGATTACGACCCCATGCTGTCGAAGCTGATCGCCTTCGCGCCCACGCGGGAGATGGCGATTGCGCGGATGCTGCGGGCGCTGGACGAATACGTGATCGGCGGGATCCGCACGAACCTGGGGCTCTTCCGGCGCATTCTGCGCGATCCCGATTTTCGGGCGGCGCGCATCGATACCGGGTATCTTGACCGGCTGCTGGCGGCGAATCCGATCGCTCAGGTGGAGAAGGAAGACGGAGCGGTGCCGATTCCGGCGCTGGCGGCGGCGGCGCTCTTCGAAGCGGCCAGGCCGACCAACGGGCATGCGCTGAACGGCGCCGGTCCGCAGGCCAGCGCGTGGAAGACGGCGGCGCGAGGCGAAGTCTGGAAGAGCCATCGCGGATGAAGCTTCAGATCGAAATCGCGGGGCAGAGCCGGGGGGTCGAAGTGGAACTGGGCGAAGCTCCGGGGCAGTGGACGATCCGCGTGGATGGCGAGGTGATCGAGGCGGATGCTCACATGGTCCGGCCGGGTGTGCTGTCGCTGCTGATCGGCGGGCAGTCGCACCGGGTGGTGCTCGATCCGCATGCGGAGGAGCCGGCGTTGCTGCTGGGCGCGGAGCGGATCGCGTACGGGGTGGAAGATCCGCGGTCGCTGAAGGCGCGGCGGCGGCATGGCGCGGGCGATGGACCGGTGACGCTGAAGGCCTCCATGCCGGGGCGCGTGGTGCGGGTGCTGGTGGAGTGGGGCGCGCAGGTTGAGGCGCATCAGGGCGTGGTGGTGATTGAGGCGATGAAGATGCAGAACGAACTGAAGTCGCCGAAGGCCGGCAAGGTGGTCGAGCTGAAGGTCTCGGCAGGCGACACGGTGGGGACCGGGGATGTTCTGGCCATCATCGCGTAAAAAAACCACTTCACAAAATGTTATGTGTGACAAACAAAGTACTTACGAACGGCACTCTTGTTATGTGTGGCAAACAGGGTAGTTAGCGAGGGCCTCAAGTGCATGTGCGGAAAGTAAAGGACTTGGCCCAGAGATGGGGGCCCAGAGCTGGTGACCGACAGCCGGGTGAATGGGAGCCGGGCGGGTGCTTTTTCCGGATTTCACCTAAGGGGCGCAGAGGGATTCGGGCGCGCCTCAAGTTGCAGCGGCGATCTCAAAGAGCTGGTTTCCGCCTGGGCGGACCAAGAAAAAAGCTCTGTTCGCGAGGAACAGAGCTTTTCTTATTTTCGAGTGTGGGCCTGGCGGAGTTAAGAAGCAAGAAGAATCGGCGGGTTGGACGGTACGGAGGTACCGCGCGGCTGGGAAGGCGGCAACTGGACGGCCGTGCATCGATGGACCGAGGCGGACTTCCGGGTAGCGATCGGAATTGTGCCGGTGCTTTCCGTGCCGGTGAGCGCAACCGCGACGATGCGCTCACCGGGATCGGGATTTTGCCGGCGCTTGATGATCCAGGTTCATGGTCTATCCACCCTGGGGCAGAACGACGCGCAAGGGTGGAGCATCGGGCGGCATAGCGTCAAGCGTCTACAGCTTCCTGATTTTGATGTTCCGAAACCAGAGCTTCACTCCTGGATCACCTTTCGGCTCGGTTCCCTGCAGAGAGATGTGGCCGGTGTGGTACTTGCTGTATCCGGGAAACCGGGCGAACTTGGTTCCGGCGATTAATCGCTGCCAGTTGTCGTCCCACAACCGGGTGTCGATCACCTTGTGGCCATTCTGGAACAGCTGCAGGTGCCCGTTGTCGGCAATGATCTCAAACTGGTTCCACTCTCCGGCAGGTTTTACCCACTCCACCTTGTCGGAGATCATGTCGAAGATATCGCCGGAGCGTTCCATCAGGACGCGGCTGTCCGGAACGGTGCAGGCCAGATCCGCAATCTGCATCTCGATGCCGGTGTCGTAGGTGTTGTGGTACTGGGGTGCTTCATGCACGTAGAACATCACGCCGCTGTCGATGCAGGGGCGTGCCTTCCACTCGAGCTTGAGGTCGAAGTTGGTGTATTCTCCGTCCGTCACGATGTCGGCAAAGTCGGCTGGCGGATCCTGGTTGGTTTTCTTCAACTGGATTGAACCATCGACGACCGACCAGTCGGTGCCCGTTCCCTTCTGCAGGTACGAGTGCCATCCCTTCAGGTCCTGACCGTCAAAGAGCAACTGCCATCCGTCGTGCTTTTCCTGCGGTGACAAAGTGTTCGGCGCCTGGGCCAGGGCCATCGCCGAGAACGAGACGCAGCCGAGCGCTGCCATCGATAACCACCTGCGGTTCATCATTACCCTCCTGTAGAGGAGTATGCCTGTGCGGGAACTGAAGCGAAAGCGCGGAGGGCCGTCGACCCGGATTGGCCGGAATTCTTAAGGGGGTGAAAACGGGCAAGCCAGGGTTCCAGAGTTGCGAAGCTGGAAGCGCGCATTGGCGATTTATCACTCGTGGAACACGGCCGCCAAGCCTTCACCGGATGCCTGAAGCTAACGATTGCGGGCTGTCAGCAACCATCACCGGCTTGCTGTCGCCGCTGGCAGCTTGCTGAGTTTCGCCTGGAGGTCGGGCAGATAGAGCTTCTGAGCGTCGGGCGAGAGACGCTTTGCGCGCAGGATGGCGGACTCAAAGGCGGTGCGGGCTTCCTCTGTCTGTCCGGTGGCGGATGCGGCATCGCCGAGGGAGGTTTCCGCAAAAAGGTCTCCCGGATCAAGGGAGGCGGCCTCGCGGGCGAGCACCAGCGCCTGTTGCGGATGGTGTTGCCGGAGCAATTCTCCGGCGTGCTGCACGCGACTCAGCGCGGCGGCCTGAGGGACCGCGAAGCTTCCCTGATAGACAAACACGCCGTAGTCAATGGAGGCCACAGGCTTGACGGGCTGGAACGATCGGTAGGGGTTCAGCTGGCTGCTGGACCATTCGCAGCCGCTCAGGTCGCCGGCGCCGATGAAGACGGGGCCATGGATGACAGGGGGAACGATGGAGGCGTCGCTGCCCCAGCCGGTGTCGGTCGTGGGCAGCATGTTGCAGTGGATACCGTAGACGGCGGGATCGATTTCAGGATAGGCGAAGTAGGC